>NZ_JBAQCR010000074.1:0-9018 GCF_049294395.1 Prosthecobacter sp. | reverse complement strand
GACGAGTTTAAAGCATGCGCTCAATCATCCATACACCCCTCAATAACCGACTCGGCAGCAACCCAACGATGGCTGCGCATCGACCTTCATGCGGGCTTTTTGCTCCCCGTTCGTTGGACACCGTTGTGATGCACGTCGATTAACTGGCTGAAAGTTAATGGATTGAATCGCATCTAGTCTGCCAAGATTGGCGCGTGAAACAGCATCGGCACGGCGACTGCCTGACATGAAGTGAAAGCTCTAGCCCACATTGGACAGCCGTTGTTGCAGCGGTCTGTTCTGGTGCGAACCAGAGTTTCAGGATCCCAACTCGGTGCCGCAATTCGGACAGGCCACCCAGCCTTGCTGAATGCCATAGCCGCAGCGGGAACAATCCGCGACGACTCGCATGGAATGTGCAGGATCAAATTTGGTCTCAGGCACAGGTTCGCGAAGCAGTTCTTCCGACCACGGGGTGCTTTTCCAATAGACCCCATGCCAGATGTTGCATTTGCAGATGGCGCTCACACGTTTGCCTGAGGGTAGCACCAAGGTCACTTCGTAAAACGTGTCGTTCCTATCCCCGCCGCCATGGAAGGGCAGCCATTGGATGCTGATGAGCTTCGCCTTCAGCTTGTAAACCTCTGTCCGAATGGAGGACTTGTGCGCCCCCATGGCCAGCCAATGGCAGAAAATGACGATGGCGATCACCGGAATGATCAGCCAACCCGAATCGTGGGACGAAGTTTGGGCGAGGTGCACGAGGGGGATGGTATGGTGAATTCCATGGGCGTCGATTCCAGATTAGAGCCGTATTCGCACTCAGCGGTCAGGTCCTGAAAAGCTGGGCCCCTGTTGGGAGGGAGCGAAATTTGGCGCTCATGGATGTCTGGTTGCATCCCGCAGCGGCTTCGCCTAGATGCGGGGTAGATCAACCATGCCCCACGCCCTTCTTCTCAAATTTCCTGGAACCAATTGCGATGCCGAAACCGCTCGTGCCTTGGAGGCGGCGGGTTTTACAGCGGAGGTGCTGCCGGTGGCCCTTCTGGAAGCCAGCTCTCTCGACAAGGCACAGATGATCGTGTTCTCCGGGGGCTTCAGCTACGGTGACTATGTGATGTCCGGCCGCATCGCGCAGCTCATCACGAAATCGAAGCTCGGCGACCAGTTGAAAACCTTCGTGGACAAGGGCGGCTATGCCCTGGGTATCTGCAATGGCTTCCAAATCCTCACCCAGCTCGATCTTCTGCCGAAGGGCAGCCTGATCCACAACACCAGCGGCAAGTTCATCTGCCGCTGGGTCGGTCTGAAAAAGACCAAGGGCAAGGCAAGCCCGTATCTGAGCAAGCTGCCTGAGAATTTCGAGCTGCCCGTGGCTCATGCGGAAGGCCGTCTCGTCACCGAAGGCGATGCCGCCGCTGGCTATGTGAAGTCCGGCCATGCCGCGCTGCTTTACGCGACCAATGTGAACGGCTCCACGAATGCCATCGCCGGACTGCAGGATGACACGGGCCGTGTGTTTGGCCTGATGCCACACCCGGAACGCTTCATTTTCAAGAGCCAGCATTACGATCCAGATTGGAACGGCGACACCCAGTACGGCTGGGGACATTACCTGTTCCAGTCGGCCCGTGAGGCGCTGAACTAAGCCGTTTTGGCTAGGGAATCGACTGGATTTATGTCCAGTATTTATGGTTAATGTGTTCTGATGTGAATGTTTTCGTTTGTAATAATATGGTATTTATATAAATTACATATTAATTACTTAGATTCATGAAATCAGACTCCTTGCCGACCTCTTCACATTCCAGTGCTCGCACGACTCAGCTGGCTCTGGCCCTGATTCTCATGCTCTCCGGCTTTTGTTCGCTGGTGTATCAGACGGTGTGGCTGCGTGAGTTCCGGCTGGTGTTTGGCGGAGCAGCCCCGGCAGCGGCGGCGGTCATGGCGGTGTTCATGGGGGGCCTCGGATTTGGCGGCAAACTGTTCGGCTCCTGGGTGGAGCGCGTGGGGCGGCCGTTTCGGTTTTATGCCAGGCTTGAGGTGGGCATCGCCATCGCGGCGGTGGCTTCTCCCACGCTGCTTGGTCTGGCACGTTCGCTGTATTTGAAGACGGGAGGCACCGCAGGAATGGGCCTCGCTCCGGCGACCTGCCTGCAACTGCTCATGACCGCTCTGGTGCTGGGGGTGCCCTGCTTCCTGATGGGCGGCACCTTGCCAGCAGCGATGAAGTTTGCCCAGCGCGATGACGATCCGCGTCGTTCGACCACTGCTTTCTTTTATGGCATCAACATTGCCGGGGCGGTGAGCGGGGCACTCCTGAGCACTTTTTGGCTGCTGCCCACGCTGGGAAACAAAGGAGCGCTCACCATCGCCGTGCTGGCGAATCTCGGCATCGCGCTCGCGGCGGGTGCCATCTCGATGGTACAGGAAAAAGAGCCACGGCAGCCAACACCAGTGGACGAAGCACTGCCGGAGGAGCAAGTGGGTGCCAAGGCACCGGCTGCCTTCGTGTTGGCCGCAGCCTTCATGAGCGGCTTCACCTTTTTCGTGGCGGAGTTGGTGTGGTATCGCATTTCCACGCCGCTGCTCGGCGGGTCGGTCTATGGGTTTGGTCTTGTACTGTGCGTGGTGCTCGCTGGCATGGGCATCGGCGGGTTGCTGTATGCACTGATTTTGAAAAAGGCGGAGCCAAGCATCGCAGGCTTCACCATCGTCTCAGCCCTGCAGGCGCTGGCCATTTTGCTGCCCTTCGCGCTGGGGGATCGCATCGCGCATCTAGCGCTGATTTTGAATGACAGCCTGCGAGGCGTTGGCCTCGGTGAAATGGCCATGGGCTGGGCGGTCGTCATGGGCACGCTGGCGTTCCTGCCTTCGCTGCTCAGTGGCATTCAGTTTCCGTTGCTCGTGTCTCTGCTTGGACGAGGCAATGCAGGGGTGGGGCAGCAGCTTGGGCGTGCCTATCTTTGGAACACCTTTGGCTCCATCACCGGATCGTTGCTCGGCGGGTTCCTGCTGGTGCCGCTGCTCGGGCTGAAAGGTTGCTGGCTGCTCGCCGCACTGCTGGTGGCCGCGATGTCTGCCGCATCGCTGTGGCTTCAGCTGCGCCGCCGGGAAGGGGATGCAGCCAGCTTCGCCGACCGCTTCACCTGGAATGGTCGCATGGCGCTCGCGGCGCTCTTTGTCTGCGGATTCTTTGCCTTTGGCACCACCGGGCCTACGGCGGTGTGGATGCACACGCCCATCGGCTACGGCCGTGTCTCACAGGGGTACCGCTCGGCGCTCGGTCTGGAAACCTGGCAGCGCAATGCGCGGCGAGCTCTGGTGCAGGCCTATGATGGCCGGGAGACAAGCGTCGCCGTCGTCGGCGGCATGCAGTATTCGTTTTTGACCAATGGCAAGAGTGATGGTTCCGCTGTGGGCGATGCCGCCACGCAGGTCATGCTTGGCATCACGGGGGCCATTTTGCATCCGAATCCGCAGAACGCCTGTGTCGTGGGTCTCGGCACCGGCACTACCGCAGGCTGGCTGGCAGATGTTCCGGGCATGCAGCGTGTGGATGTCCTCGAACTCGAGGAGGAAATCCGAAAAGTCGCGAAATTTTTCGATCCCGTGAGCCGCAACGCGATGCAGAACCCGCGCATCAACAACATCACGGGAGATGCACGGGAGTTTCTCCTGACCAAGGGAGAGAACTACGACCTCATCGTCTCCGAGCCCTCAAACCCTTGCCGGGCAGGCGTGGCCAATCTCTACACACGCGAGTTCTACGAGAACGCCAGCCAGCGCCTGACTCGCAATGGTATCTTCTGCCAGTGGCTGCAGGGTTACGAAGTCGAGCCCGGCACCATCACCACCGTCATCAGCACGCTGCGGAAGGTTTTCCCGAAAGTCGAGGTCTGGGCCACGCAGAGCGTGGACATGCTGCTGATCTGCACAAATGACGAGGCGCCCTGGCAGCTCGAATCCCTGCGCAAGCGTGTCAAACTGGAGCCGATGGCCGAGGCGCTGCGCCGCTTCTGGAAAACGGACAACGCCGAAGGTTTCCTGACCGGATGCCTCGCCAACAGCGAGTATTGCACAGCGCTGGCGGCTTCCACCAAAGCGGTGAATACCGATGACATGAACCTCCTCGAGTTTAGCTTTGCCCGCAGCGTGGCCAAGCAAACGAACTGCTCGTTCGATCTCGCTCGCGCCGCCACGCGTGCAGGCTGCTATCTGCCCAAGGTCGATGCGGCCATCGACATGCCGCGCTACCTTGCAGAGCGTGTTCACACTCCGGGCCGTTTGTGGGACTCCGCCTCCGCCGAGGTGCTTTCCGCTGATACACCTGCGGAGGTTCGTGGACGTGTGGATTCTTTGAAGATGTTCTGGAAGCAGAATTACGCAGGCTACCTGGCCGCCCCCATGCCCGCCGCACCCGTGCTGGCAGACCGCATCCTTCAGGCCTTTGCCAAGGCGCGCACAGGAGCGCCAGATGCGTTTGCAGCCATTGATGCCATTGAAACGCTCTCCGCAGCGGATGCCCACTTTTTGAAGGCCATCGCCAGTTACGTGCGGAAGCAGCCTGCAGAGGTGCTTGTCCACATTGAACAGGGGCTCGACAGCCTCATGACCTCGCCGTGGTGCCGCATTCCCCTGGTGGGTGAGGCGGTGACCCTCCTCGGCGAACTCGCCCGCTCCAAAGCTGTGGTGCAGGATCCGCGCTTCCTCGTGATCTTTGACAAGCTGGGGCGTGACTATCCCGTGCATGTCGCACGCAACACCCTGCTGGGCATGCGCTGTGAGATGGCCATGCACCTGAAGGTTCCGCATCAGCTCGCCGCCATTGAAAGCCTGGGCCTGCCCTATCCCTGGCATGGCCGTTCGCTGGCCCTGCGCGTCAGCGCCTTCATGCAGGCAAATGATCCAAGGCTGGAAATGGCCATGGCAGACATGAACCGCTTTCTGGATCAAGGCGGCACCATCGGCGGTGAAGCCCCTCCCTTTGTCGTCCAGGTGAAGCGGCCCGTGCCCGCCGTCGCGCCGGTGCAGCCGATGGTGATCGGGTCCCAGGCTGGCGAGTGATTTTCCGCGAGCGTGAGATCGTGGCAATTTCATGCGGTTGCGACCGTATGAATCTGTCCCCCCTGAATGTCATTTCTCGCCTCGCATCCTGTACTCCGTCTTCTCGCCTCGCCCCAGCACCTGTGGCGCACACTCTCGCTGGGCATCAAGACCATCTGGCTGCACAAGCTGCGCTCCTTCCTGACGGCGCTCGGCGTGGTGTTTGGCGTGGCCTCCGTGGTGGCCATGCTTGCCATTGGCGAAGGCGCGAGCCACGAAGCGCAGGAGCAGATCCGCAAGCTGGGCAGCCAGAACATCATCCTGCACAGCGTCAAACCACCGGATGGGCAGGGCTCCAGCGGGGAGTCGCGCAGCATGATCAGCGAATACGGCATCACCCTGCGCGACATTGAGCAGATCCGCCAGACCGTGCCCGGCATCCGCATCGTCGTCCCCAGCCGCTACATTTCGGAAAACATCTGGAATCTGGACCGCAGCGTGGACGGCCACGTCATGGGTGTGCTGCCCGTGTACCCCGAGATGCGCAACCGCCGCATCCTGCAGGGGCGCTTTTTCAACGACCTGGAAATGAAGGACAACCTCGCCGTCTGTGTCATCAATGAATCCGTCGCCGCGCGCCTCTTCCAGCTCTCCACGCCCGTGGGCAAATCCGTGCGGGTGAAAGGCTTTTACTACAAGGTCATCGGCATCATTCAGGATGAAGGCGCCGCCGTTGGCGCGGATGCTGCCGGTGGTGATCATTCGGCCCAGGCCCAGGCGCAGATCATGATCCCGTTCACCACCCTGATGGATCAATACGGCGAGGTCTTCTACCGCTTCCGCACCGGCAGCTTTGAAGCCGAGAAGGTGCAGTTTCATGAGGCCGTGATGCGCGTCGATGACGTGAACATGGTGGAAAGCCGCGCCGAGGCCATCCGCCATCTCATGACCAGCAACCACAAAAAGGAAGACTGGCGCATCATCGTCCCCGTGGAGTTGCTGAAGCAGGCGGAGCGCACCAAGCAGATCTTCAGCATCGTGCTCGGCAGCATCGCCGCCATTTCACTCCTCGTTGGCGGCATCGGCATCATGAACATCATGCTCGCCAGCGTCACCGAACGCACCCGCGAGATCGGCATCCGCCGCGCCCTCGGCGCACGACAGAACGACATCGTCGTGCAGTTCCTCATCGAGACCGTTCTGCTCGCTGGTGTCGGCGGCGTCCTCGGCGTGGCCCTCGGCCTCAGCATCCCGCTCGCCGTGACCAAATTCGCCGGCGTCACCACCGTCATCAAGATGTGGTCACCCATCCTCGCCTTCTCCATCTCCGTCCTCACCGGCATCGCCTTTGGGATTTATCCCGCCAGACGCGCCGCCATGATGAATCCGGTGGAGGCGCTGAGGCATAATTAGAGGGGGGATTATGACAACCTATGCAAAAACAGCGCTACAAGCTGTGAAGCTGTATTACAACAAAGCGGCGGGTAATCCCTCGGCAGCGTGGAAAATGGCTGCCGAGATATGTGTGCCAACATTAGAGGGGCGAAAAAAAGGATGTCCCAAGGGGGCTTTTCTAGGACTCTGCGAAGAAGGCTGGGTGATTGATGTGACTTCGGGCAATTACACGAAGTCCAAGCTCAACAAGAACTACGCGGTTCAAGCCGTGAGATTGCTTCGTTCTAATCCACATTTAGCAAATGATGTCGCGGCACTATGGGGTGAAGTCATGCGCGGTGGCGATGATGAAAACAAACGCCACAACCAGCAGATGGATGTAGTTGTAGCGCTTTGGAATGCGAAATTGATTACACAGCCTGATTGAACAAGTGGTCGCGGCTGAGATGCAATGCTTACCGCCTCCGCCTCTTATTGCAGGTGCGGGCTCTCGCAACTTTGGCGAAGAAGGAGCCATTCGAGGGAGGCGTCTTCGACATGGATTCGTTGAGGCTCATGGTTCGCTGTAGTTCTCGGGCAGGTTCTTGATCAACTGGTCAAAGTCCGACTCGAACAGCCGGTCTTGCACGATGCGGTATTTATCAAACTCACTTTCAGCGTGGGTCTTTGCCAGTTCCGCTGTCACTTTTCCTGCATCCTGCAGGATTTCCCGATCCCAAAGTTGCAAGAATCCACTCAAGCGCTTTTCCCAGTCCTCCATGGTCATTGGCATTTTTCGCAGGGCATGCATTTCGGCCATGTCGAGATAGGCCGAGACAATGCGCTGCATCTGCCCCAGTTCGAACTCCGAGAGGTAGTTCTTCGCAATGGAAACATCGTATCGATGGATTTTCCCTTTAGGGGCGCCTTCCCAGTTGGTCAGCCCCATGTGTTCTTGCGTGTGGTTCGCGCGGTCCACAATCAATTCAGCCGCCGTCTGACCGTGCACGGCGTAGTGCATTTTGTTTTGAACTGCTGCAAAGAAGCGCTTCGTTGCCGTTGCGGAAGGGTCGTTATCCAGCGCGGTGGCATAGATGTCGGTGATCTTCTGGTAGAACTTGCGCTCGCTCAGGCGGATTTCCCGAATCTTTTCGAGCTGGCGCTCGAAGAACTCATCCGTCAGGTTGCCGCCATGCTTGAGACGTTCAGCATCCATGGTCCAGCCTTGGATCGTGTAGTCCTTGACGATCTGGTTGGCCCACTTGCGGAACTGAACGGCGCGCTCGTTTTCAATCTTAAAGCCAACGGCGATGATTGCATGCAGGCTGTAGTGCTTTGTCTGGTAGCCCTTGCCGTCGGCGGCAGTTGTTAAGTATTGCTTAACAACTGAAGATTCTTCCAGTTCGTTGTCACTGAAAATGCGCTTCAGGTGCTGGTTGATGGCAGGGACAGAGACATCGTAAAGCCCTGCCATCATCTTCTGCGTCAACCAGATGTTTTCATCTTCATAACGCATTTCGATGCTGGCTTCCGAGTTGCCGCTGGCAGCTACAAAGGTGAGGTATTCCGCCGCCGAGGAGCGCACCAGCGAGACGGCGGCGTTCTTTTTGGAACGACCGCCGGGAGTGGGTTTGTTTTTGCTCATGGTTTCATCTCGGGTCGTGAACTCTCCGGAGACTCCGAAGGGTTGCTTTTCGTGCCATGTGGGGATTCTGCCGATGAAAGCGTGGGGGAAATCCGTGGCAAGAATTTACTGTGCAGGAAATGACGGTTCCCTCACACCCGCTCCGCCTTGTGCTTCGCAAAGATGGCGAGGCAGCGGTCGCGTTCTTCGTGGTGATCGACCATGGGAAGGGGATAGCCTTTGGCCAAAGGCAGGCCGGGGGCGGGGGGCTTGTGGAGGAGTTCGGCGGGGACGTTTTTGAGCTCGGGCATCCATTGCTTGATGTAGGTGCCTTCGGGATCAAAGCGGACGCTTTGCAGCCAGGGATTCTGGATGCGGAAGTAGGGGGCGGCGTCGGCGCCGGTGCCGGCGGACCATTGCCAGCCGCCGTTGTTGCTGGCGTTGTCGCCATCCACAAGCTGCTGCATGAAGAAGGCTTCGCCGAGGCGCCAGTCACAGTGCAGATCCTTGGTGAGGAACATGGCGGTGATCATGCGGAGGCGGTTGTGCATGAGGCCGGTTTGCAGGAGCTGGCGCATGCCGGCATCCACGATGGGGAAGCCGGTGGTGCCGGTGGCCCAGCGCTGGAAATCAGCCTTGCTGCCGGGCCAGGGGAGGCCCTGCCAGTCGGGCGCGAACTCCTGCTCAAAGACGTGCGGGTAATGCCAGAGGATGGCGACGTAAAACTCCCGCCACGCGAGTTCTTTGACATAAGTCTGGACGGAGGGCTGCGCGGCGGTGGTGCAGGCCATGCACCACTGGTAGATCTCGCGGATGCTGAGGAGGCCAAAGCGCAGATCCTGGCTGAGCAGGGAGGTGGTCTGCCCGGCGGGGATGTTGCGCTGCGCGCCGTAGCCGTTGAGGATGCCGGACTCGATGAAGTGCTTCAGGCGATCACGTGCGGCGCGTTCACCCGGGGCGGGGATCTGCGCGGTGCAGGGGGGCAGGTTCCAATG
>NZ_JBAQCR010000073.1:0-36605 GCF_049294395.1 Prosthecobacter sp. | reverse complement strand
GCCCTGAGCCGCATTCGCATTGATGCCGTCGCCATGGCCGTGCTTGCCGAGCAGGGCGTCACTCCTGAATCGGTCCCCGAAAAAGATCGGATGATTCTCATTCGCCGCAATGCCAACCTCAGCACCGGCGGTACCGCCGTGGACTGCACCGCCGAGGTTCATCCCACGATCTGTGCTGCCGCTGTCGAAGCCGCACAGATGGTCGGCCTCGATATCTGCGGTCTCGACATGATCGCGCCCGACATCACGCAGCCCCTGAGCGCGCGCAATGGCGTCATCATTGAACTCAATGCGCGTCCGGGACTGCGCATGCACCTGTATCCTTCGGAAGGCGAGCCGCGTCCTGTGGGCAAGGCGGTCATCGACACCATGTTTGCTCCCGGCTGCCGTGGTCGCATTCCCATCGTCGCCGTGACTGGGGTGAATGGGAAAACCACCACCACACGCTTCATTGCGCATCTGCTGACTCAAAACCAATGGCGCGTGGGCATGACAAGCACGGACGGTGTTTTCGTCGGTTCGCGAATGATCGACAGCGGCGACTGCAGCGGCCCCAAGAGCGCCCGCAGCGTGTTGTCTTACCCGCTGTGTGATGCCGCTGTGCTGGAAACCGCCCGTGGCGGCATTTTGCGCGAAGGTCTGGCTTTTGACCACTGTGACGTCGCTGTTGTCACGAACATCGGTGCTGGTGACCACCTTGGCATCAATGACATCGACACTCCGGAGCAGCTGGCCGAGGTGAAGCAGTGCATCGTCGCCGCCGTGCCTGCAGACGGTACCGCCGTGCTGAATGCCGCTGATCCGCTCGTCGTGAAAATGGCGGACACTTATCCTCGTAAGACCATCTTTTTTGCTCTTGATGCGGAAAATGCCATCATCGTCCGCCATCGCATTCAGGGAGAGCGCGCCATTTATGTGCGGGATGGGAACATCGTGCGCGCCACGGGTCCGAATGAGGATGTGTTCATGCCGTTGAGCGAAATCCCTCTCACCCATGGCGGGCGCATTGGCTTTCAGGTGGAAAACACCCTCGCCGCCGTGGCGGCGGCATGGGCGCTTGGCGTGGATGATGACCTCATTCGCCAAGGGGCGCGTAACTTTGTCCCCAGCCTCGATCAAAATGCCGGTCGTTTTAATGTGCTCGACCTGAAAGGCATCACCGTCATCGTTGATTACGGCCACAATGTGGATGCTCTTCGCGCCCTGCTCGACGGTTTGCGCCAGTTTGACAATGCACGTCGCATCGTCGTTTACAGCTCCGCTGGAGATCGCCGGGACAGCGACATCATTGAGCAAGGCAGAATGCTGGGCGCAGAATTTGATGAAGCCTGGCTGTATGAAGGCGACTATGTGCGCGGCCGAGAATCGGGCGAGATCATGAAGCTGCTTGCCGCTGGCTTGGAAAACGCCAAACGCACTCGTCGCGTCGAGTCCATTATCGGTCATCTCAAGTCGGTTGATCTCGCCCTCGAATCCGCCCAGGCGGGGGATTTGGTGATGATTCAGGCGGATACGGCGGATGAAACTGTGCAGTATCTCAAAGAAAAGTACGGCGCAAAATGACATCCGGCAGTTTCGGCCTGATGAAATGCTTGCCAGAGCAGGCTGAATTCGGCTACTAGGAGCCTGATCAAGCCATGACCACAACCACCGCCACACTCCTCAGCATCGCCTGCGGCTATCTTTGCGGCTCAGTGCCCTTTGGCTATCTTGCAGGGCGCTTGAAAGGCATTGACATCCGCCAGCACGGCAGCGGCAATATCGGCGCCACCAATGCCATTCGCGTGCTGGGGAAGGGGATCGGCATTCCGGTCTTCATCCTCGATATGGTCAAAGGCTGGTTGCCTGTGTGGCTGGCTGCTGGCTGGATCGCGCAGACGGGCACTGCTGTTGAAATGGTCTCGGCCGGCAAGGTGCTGACTGGTTTTGCCGCCGTAATTGGCCACATGTTCACCTTCTGGCTCGGCTTCAAAGGCGGCAAGGGCATCGCCACCACCGGCGGCGTGCTGCTCGGCATTTCACGGGCGGGAATGCTTGGCGGCTGGATTGGTTTCCTCTCCTTTCTCTTCGCTTTCCGTTATGTTTCGCTCGGCTCGCTGGCAGCGGCCATTGGAGTGCCTACGGCTATGGCCGTTCAGATGTGGCGTGAGGGCCGCTGGGATTTTGTGACACTGGGCTTTGGCATCGTGGTGATGATTCTGGTGTTCATCCGGCATCGCTCCAACATTCAGCGCTTGATCGCAGGCACGGAGAGCAAGGCCTTCACCAAAAAGAAGCCGCAGCCATGATTCAGTCCGCCACAGTCATCGGTGCCGGCAGCTGGGGCACCGCACTTGCTGCAGTGTTGTCCTGGCGCGGGCTGAGCGTTCAGTTCTGGGGGCGCGATGCCGAACTCATGGCGCAGATTCGCGACACCCGCCGCAATGTCCGTTACCTGCCTGATCTGGAACTCCCTTCCCAGATCACCGTCACCTCTAATCTGGATGCTCTGCAACCTGCGGACATGCTCGTCTTCGTGATTCCTTCCAAGGCCATGCGTGGCACGGCGGAACTCGTCGCACAAAGCCAGGCGTCCTCCAAGGCGCGGGTGCTGGTGTCCTGTTCAAAAGGCATCGAACTCGAAACCGGCCACCGCATGAGCCAGCTGATCGGGGAATCCATCCCCGGTGTTCCTCTGGCGGTGCTGACCGGCCCGAATCACGCCGAAGAAGTGGCGCGTCAGCTGGCCACCGCGGCCGTCGTAGCCTGCGCAGATGATGAAATCGCCAAAGCGGTGCAGGCCTGCTTCACACTGCCCTTCTTCCGCACCTACACCACCGACGATATCATCGGCGCCGAATGGGCTGGCGCGATGAAGAACCCCTATGCCATCGCCTCGGGCATCGCCCATGGCTTGAAACTCGGAGACAACACCCTCGCCGCGCTCGTCACGCGTGCGCTGGCTGAAATGGTGCGTCTCGGCGTGGCCGAA
Source organism: Prosthecobacter sp. (assembly GCF_049294395.1). Lineage (GTDB taxonomy): Bacteria > Verrucomicrobiota > Verrucomicrobiia > Verrucomicrobiales > Verrucomicrobiaceae > Prosthecobacter. The sequence goes on along the minus strand of NZ_JBAQCR010000073.1, from coordinate 33,634 downwards.
GGTGGCAAGGTGGAGACTTTTTATGGCCTCAGCGGCGTGGGAGATCTCGTGGGCACCTGTTACTCAACTCACAGCCGCAATCACCGCGTCGGCGTCATGCTCGGACAGGGCAGACCGCTGGATGAAATCATCGCCAGCACGCGCATGGTCGCCGAAGGCGTGCCAAACACCGCCAGCATGCACCGTGCTGCCCAGGCTCGGGGGGTGCGCATGCCGTTGCTCGATGAGATCAACGCCGTCCTTCATCAAGGCAAATCCCCCAAGGAGGGCATGAAGGCCCTGCTTTCACGCGATCCACGGCCTGAGGCCGACTAAATTTCCCATGGCTGATTCAAACGGTTACGAACTCCTCGACAGCGGCTCATTTCAGAAGCTGGAGCGCTTTGGCAGCGTCGTGCTCTCACGGCCCTGCGCGCAGGCCGTCTGGCAGCAGACATTGGCCAAGGCCGACTGGCAAAAAGTGACCGCCACCTTCTTCCGCGACGGCGGCAATCAATGGCGCGGCCGCGACAAGCTCCCCGAGACATGGGCCATTGAGGTCGATGGCACCAAGTTCCAGCTCAGCTCCACCGATTTCGGCCACCTCGGCATCTTTCCCGAGCAGCGTGACCAATGGCGGCGCATCCGCGAAGTCTGCACGGAATACGCTAAGCGCCACAACCGCCCGGCACGGGTGCTCAATCTCTTCGCCTACTCCGGCGGCAGCACGCTGGCAGCGGCACTCGCTGGGGCGGAGGTTTGCCATGTGGACGCTTCCAAAGGCATGGTTGACTGGGCGCGCAAAAATGCCGCCATCAATGGTCTCGAAGAAAAACCAATCCGCTGGATCGTGGATGACGTGACCAAGTTTCTGGAGCGCGAACTTCGGCGTGACCGGCAGTACGATCTGCTCATTCTCGATCCGCCGAGCTATGGCCGCGGTGCCAAGGGGGAGGTCTTCAAAATCGAAAACGACCTTCCCCCTCTGCTTTCACTGCTCGGAAAACTCATGTCTCCTGAGCCGCTCGGCGTGCTGCTTTCCTGCCACACGCCCGAATTGACGCCCATTTCTCTGCATCACCTCCTCCAGCAGCAGTTTGGCCGCAAGAGTGGTAAAGTGGAGCATGGCGAAATGCAGCTTCGCGGCGCGGCCGGTGTTTTGCCCGTTCCCAGCGGCAGCTTTGCATGGTGGCTGGCGTGATTGAGCATTCGACATTTCGCCTCCGGCATTCGACACTTCCGCAATGCTTCCGTTTCTCCTCCGCCGCGCCTTCAGCAGCGTGATCGTGATCTTCTGCGTGATCTCGATCACGTTCGTGCTCGCACGGATCACGAAAGGCGGGCCCTTTGACAAGGAGAAGGAACCTCCGCCACACATCAAGGAAGCACTGCTCACGCGCTACAAGCTCAACGGCACTGTGTGGAACCAATACACCGCCTATGTGGGGTCACTTGTGCGTTTTGACCTCGGCCTCTCCACCCGCTATCGCGACTGGCGTGTCTCAGAATTGCTGCAGCAGAAGATGCCGAATTCCTTCGCGCTGGGAACTCTCTCTTTCCTGATCTCAAGTTGTGCAGGCGTGTTCCTTGGCAGCTTGGCCGCCATGAAAAAAGACACCTGGATTGATCGCTCTGCCATGTTTGGCGCACTGCTCTCCATTTCCATTCCTTCCTTCATCAGCGGGCCATTCCTGATTGCGGTCTTCGCACTCTGGCTTGGCTGGCTGCCAGTCGGCGGCTGGGGCACGGTGTCACAGATGATACTGCCTGCGATCTGCCTCGCAGCGCCCTACATCGCCTACGTCGCACGCTTGATGCGCAACAGCCTGTTGGATGTGCTGAAGAGCGATTTCCTTCGCACCGCCCGGGCCAAAGGACTCACCGAAACGCAGGCCGTGGCCCGGCATGCCATCAAAGTAGCCATACTGCCCGTCATCACCTTCCTCGGCCCGCTCGCGGCGCATTTGCTCACCGGCTCGATGATCGTCGAAAGCGTCTTCAACATCTCCGGTGCCGGCATGATCTTCGTGAACTCGATCCAGAACCGCGATGTCTTCCTGCTCGGCGGAGCCGTCATCGTTTACTGCGTGCTGCTTGTGCTCTTCAACCTGTTCGTGGATGTGATCTACACGCTGCTGGACAAACGCATCAAACTCTATGCCTGAAGCCGCCGCTCCAGCATCCATCGCACGGCCGGACGGCTGGCAGGTCTTGAAGCGCAACCGCGCGGCACTTATTGCGCTCGGTTTTCTCGCGGGCCTGTCGCTCATCGCCATCGTTGTGCCGCTGCTGCTGCCGGATGAACTGAAATCCACCAGCAGCGCCTCGTTTGTGCCGCCCATGCAGCATGCCGCAGAAACCCATGCCACACATGTTCTCGGTACGGATGTGAACGGGCAGGACATGCTCTACCGCCTGCTCTCCGGTGCCCGCGTGTCACTCGGCGTTGGATTGGTCGGCGCACTGATCAGTCTCTGCATCGGCACGCTCTATGGCATGATCAGCGGCTACGCAGGTGGTCGGATCGATGGCGTGATGATGCGCACGGTCGAGGTCCTCCAGTCCGTACCGCGTATCCTCTTCATCATGATCCTCATTGCTGCCCTGGACGATTATGTGAAGGAATGGATCGACGGCTGGCGTCTGGCCGCGCAGGCGCGCAATTGGACGGATCTGGCTGCAAACATCAGCGAGGTAAAGGCCTACTCCAAGGTGCTGGTGATGATCGTCTCGCTCGGCCTCGTGGAATGGCTCACGATGGCGCGCATCGTGCGCGGTCAGGTGCTCGTGCTGCGGGAGATGACCTTCGTCACCGCCTCCCGCGCCATGGGCCAGAGCCCCATGGGCGTGCTGCGCCGGCATCTGCTGCCGAACCTCAGCACCATCATCCTTACCTATCTCACCCTCACCATTCCCGCCGTCATCCTCGACGAATCCTTCCTGAGCTTCCTCGGCCTCGGCATTGAAGATCCTGCCGCCAGTTGGGGCTCGCTGCTCAAGGACGGCGCGCAGGTCATCAACCCTCTCGAAAGCAAATGGTGGCTCCTCGTTTTCCCCGCCCTCCTCATGTCCGCCAGCCTCCTCGCCCTCAACTTCCTTGGCGATGGCTTGCGTGACGCGTTTGATCCGAAGAGCGGGGATTAGTTCAATGCGCCTGCAGCCAGTTTAGCCCTGTTCCCGCTTCAACTTCCACAGGCACACCTTCGAGGAGCAGCGCGTTTTTCATCGCATCAAGGATGATTGTGCGTGCCTGTTCGACTTCGCTCTCGGGCATTTCGAAAAGCAATTCATCGTGAACCTGCAGCAGCATGCGGGTTTGCAAACCAGCTTTCGTCAGTGCAGCATCGACGTTGATCATCGCAAGCTTGATCATGTCAGCTGCAGTACCTTGGATGGGTGTGTTCATGGCAACACGCTCTGCCGCACCGCGCACCGTGGCGTTTCCGCTGGTGATGTCGCGGATGGTACGGCGGCGACCGGTGAGTGTCTCGACATATCCGCACTGCTTTGCATCCTCGACGACCTTTTCCATGAAATGCTTCACGCCGGGGAACTGTTTGAAGTAGTTCTCAATGATGGTGGCGGCCTCACCGCGCGGAATGCCCAGACGCTGGCTCAGACCGAAGGCCGAAATACCATAGATGATGCCGAAGTTGACCATCTTGGCGGTGCGACGCATCTCGGGCAGCACGCCGTCGAGTTCCACGCCGTAGACGCGGGCTGCGGTGGCCTGATGAATGTCGAGACCGTTGGCAAAGGCTTCGATCATGGCCTTGTCACCGCTGAGAGCCGCCATCACGCGGAGTTCGATCTGCGAGTAGTCGGCGCTCATCAGCACCCAGCCTTCCTCGCCAGGGACGAAGGCCTTTCGAATTTCGCGCCCGAGGTCGCTTCGGATGGGGATGTTTTGCAGGTTCGGATTGCTCGATGCCATGCGGCCGGTGGCGGCCATCAGTTGATGAAACGTCGTGTGAATGCGGCCTGTCACGCGTGAAACGGCATGCGGCAGTGCTTCGACATAGGTGTTGTTCAGCTTGGTCACCTCGCGGTAGTCGAGGATGTCCTGAATGATGGGGTGCAGGCCCATGAGAGACTGCAGCACCTGCTCATTCGTCTGATACTGGCCGGTGGCGGTTTTCTTCGGCTTGTCGATGAGCTTGAGGCGGTCAAACAGCACTTCACCGAGCTGTTTGGGGCTGTTGAGATTGAAGGGGCCCCCTGCGTTTTCCTGAATGCGTTTTTGCAACTCGGCGGCTTTTCTGTCGAGTTCGATGCCGTATTCACGCAGCGCCTGCACGTCGATCTTCACACCATAGTTTTCCATCTTGGTGAGCACGGGCAGCAGCGGGCACTCCACCTTGTCGAACACATACTGCTGCTCCTTCAATTCCGAGCGCATCTTCGCGGCAAGCTGCCACGTCACATCCGCATCTTCAGCGGCATAATCGGCCACCTTGCGGGCATCTTCTGCCGCGACATCGGCCATGGTGGACTGGCTGAAGAGATCATTCTTCTCCGTGCCAATGAGCGCAGTAATCGGCACCGGCGTGTAACGCAGATACGATTCCGCGAGGTAATCCATTCCGTGGCGCTGATCCGGATCGATCAGCGAATGCGCCAGCATGGAATCGAAGAACGGTCCGCGAACTTCAACGCCATGCGCGAGCAGCACGCTGAGGTCGAATTTGAGATTGTGGCCGATCTTCTCGACCCCTTCTTGCATGAGCAGGGCACGGAATTCCTCCAGCACAGCCTTCGCGGCCGCCTTCTCGCGCGGGAAAAGCACGAACCAGCCTTCATGCATCTGCCATGAAAAGGCGATGCCAACGATCTGCGTATCGCGTGGATCGAGTCCGGTGGTTTCGAGGTCGAAGCAGAAGGCTTTTAGCTCGGCGAGCCGTGAGATGATTTTCTGCCGCTCCTCCGCTGTCTCCACAAGATGATAAACATGCGGAGTGTCTTCGATGGTGCGAAGCTTGGCGGGGACAGGCAGGGCGGGGGCGGCAAAGAGGTCCGCCGGGGCAGACGATGTTTCAGACGACTGGCTGGCAGCCTGTTCCATTTTCCGACCACGCCCAGCTTTGAATTCATCACCATAAAGCCGGCGGCCGAGGGCGTTGAATTCGAACTCTGTGAAGAACGCCTTCAGCGCCTCGTCGTTGTGAGGTCTGATCACAAGATCAGCCACTTGAGCTTCATAAGGCACGTCCACAAAAATGGTGGCCAGCTTTTTGGAGAGCAGCGCATCCTCCTTGCTGGCTTCGAGTTTTTCCTTCTGCTTGCCCTTGAGCTGATCAATGTTGGCGAGCAGGTTTTCGACGCTGCCGAACTGCTGGATGAGCGCTGCGGCAGTTTTTTCGCCAAATCCCTTCACGCCTGGGATGTTGTCCACGGCGTCGCCCATGAGCGCAAGAATATCGATGACCTGCTCCGGGCGTTCAATGCCCCAGCGCTCACACACCTCCTTCACGCCAAGGATTTCCACGTCAGCCCCGGAGCGACCCGGCTTGTAGATTTTAACATGCTCGGAGACGAGTTGCCCGAAGTCCTTGTCAGGTGTGACCATGAAAGTTTCGATGCCTTCCTTCTCCGCACGCTTGGCCATGATGCCGATGATGTCGTCCGCCTCGTAGCCATCACGCACGAGGATGGGCACGTTCATCGCCTCCATCAGGCGTTTGATCTGCGGGATGGCCATGCTGATGTCCTCAGGCATCTCCTCACGCTGCGCCTTGTAAGCCGGAAACATCTCATGGCGCGGCGTGGGCGCGGAAGTGTCCAGCGCTACCGCCAGATGCGTGGGCTGCTGGTTCTTGAGGATGTCGAGCAGCGTGTTGGCAAAACCGTAGAGCGCGGATGTGTTCAATCCATCACTGGTGCGGATGGGGGCTTTGATGAATGCAAAGTGCGCGCGGTAAAGCAGCGCCATGCCATCGAGGAGGAAGAGGCGTTGGGACATTTGCCCTCAGACTAGGCGGTATGGGGGCCTGCGCAAATGATGCTCAAGCTCCCTGCAAAGTGATCGCCGCATCTTCCATGGCCCTGCTGGCCTCGGTTTCGTCGTTGACGACCTGCGTGGCCCCCAGACGCTTCAGGCGCTCCACATCAGAGCTGAAGCGTGCACGGGCCAGCACCGAGATGTCCGGGCGATGCTCGCGGATCATGGCCAGGGCCTGGGCATTGACCGTGGCATCTGGGAAGGTCAGTGCCACCATGCGGGCATGTTTCAGCTGGGTAAGCTCCCAGGTTTCCTCGTGGCTGGCATCCGCAAACAGCACGGCCTGGCCCTGACGTTTGAGTTTTTGTACGGTTTCGGCATTCAGCTCCACCACGAGTGTGCGCACGCCGGAGTCGAGCAGCGCCCTATTGAGCTTTTCGCCCACGGGGCCATGTCCGCAGATGATGGCGTGGTCGGTCAGGCCGCTGATGCGCTGGCGCATGTTGCCAGCATCGGCCTTGACTGGCTTGCCCCGGCCCCAGCCGCGTTTCACCAGCCATTCGCCAAGCGGTATGCCAAACTTCAGCAGGGCAGGGAGGAGGCCCATGGAAAGCGCGCTGGCGGCCAGGAGCGTCTGCTGGGTGTCATTGCTCCAAAGATGGGCGCTGCTGGCGTTCTGCAGCAGCACGAGTGAAAATTCCCCCGCACTGCACAGGCCGATGCCCGCCATCAGCGCCTGCTTGTGGGCGAGTCCGAGGCGACGTGCGATGATGGTGATGAGGCCTGCTTTGGCGAGCATGAGCGCCGCAGTTAGCACGCAAATCGGCATCCACAAAACCATGGCGGCCTTCACGTCGATCATGAGGCCGACAGACACAAAGAACAGCGTGAGGAAGAGATCCTTCAGCGGCATCACATCCGCCAGAATGCGGTGCTTGAAGATGGATTCGCTGACAGCCAGTCCGGCGACAAACGCACCCAGTGCCAGCCCCAGCCCCAGCAAACCACCGACAAATGCCAGGCCGACACAACTGCCGATGACCGAGAGTGTGAAGAGTTCACGGCTGCGCGTGCGCGTTACAGCGTTCAGCAGCCAAGGGATGACCCATCTTGCGGCCACGCCCGCCAGAATCACAAAGGCACCACCTCGCAAGGCCAGCGAGCCAAGGCGTGGCATCAGCGCCGTGGCAACACCTTCATGAGGCAGGAGCAGAGGCAGGAACAAGAAAAAGACGATGATGAAGAGGTCCTGAAAAATCGCCACGGCCAGCGTCATGCGCGCACCAGGGCTGGCTTCGAGACCGAGATCTTGAAAGCTCTTCAAGCTGACCGCTGTGGAGCTCATGGCAAGCGCGACGGAGACAAGCACGGCTCCCTGCCACGACGTGGAAACCAACCCTGCCGAAGCAGCAGCAGCCACCGCCATGCAAAGCCCCATCTGCCAGCCGCCGCCCGCAAACGCGAGCCGGCGCAGAAAGCGCAGTTCGCCTAGCGAGAACTCCAGCCCCAGCGTGAACATGAGCAGCACCACGCCAAACTCAGCCATCTGGGATACCTGCTCGTGTGACTCACCACCGCCGAGCAGCGCCAGCACGCCGGAATTGGCGATCAGCACGCCGCAGATGAAATACCCCGCCAGCATCGACTGCCGCAAACGCAGCAGCAGCAGTGAAACCATGACCACTCCAGCAAGCATCAGGGCCAGCAGCGCAAACAGCGGCGGGATGGAGGCAGATGCGATGGTAAATCCTTGGATCATGCAAGAAATCTCCTTCGCAGTTCAGGCGCGGCAGATCAAGTTCTGATGCAGGCATTCGCCTCAAACGTATGAATGCGCTGCGGTAAAGAGATTGCTTGCCAGGCGCATAAAAACATCGGACCACTCATGGCATGCCGCTCCTCGGCTGGCTCCTTCATACTCCTTGCGATGTTATGCCGGAGCCGCCTTGGTGGATGATATGAACATTCAGGTTTCCCGCCGTTCATCAGAACTGAACTGTAGATTATACAGATTCTGATACACCGGATTGCGGCCCAGCAGTTCGGCATGCGTGCCGCGATCTAGGATTCGGCCCTGGTCCATGACGATGATCTGATCTGCTTCGAGAATGGTCGAAAGCCGATGCGCGATGGCGACGACCGTTTTACCAGCAGACAGAGTGTGAATGGCGTCCTGAATGATTTTTTCGCTCTCGGTGTCGAGAGCGGAGGTGGCTTCATCGAGCAGCAGGACCGGTGCATCGCGCAAAATGGCGCGGGCGATGGAGATGCGCTGCTTCTGGCCGCCGGAGAGATTGCACCCGCCTTCGCCGACGATGGCATCGTAGCCATTGCTGATCTGCTCGATGAATTCATGTGCATGAGCTTTTTTCGCAGCCGCGATGATTTCTGACTCGCTGGCATCAAGACGACCATAACGGATGTTTTCACGGATGGTGTCGTGAAACAAAAAGGTGTCCTGATTGACGATGCCAATGTTGGAGCGCAGAGAATTTTGCGTCAATGAGCGGATGTCGTGTCCATCCAGCATGACAGAACCCTCGTCCGGATCGTAAAAGCGCAGCAGAAGAGAGAATAGCGAGCTTTTGCCGGCGCCGCTGCGACCGACAAGGGCGTAAAATTTGCCGGGATCGAGTTTGAGGTTGATGTTGGTTACGGCCGGGGACTCCTTTTTCTCACCATTGGTTTCACGATAGTAAAGAGCGGTGTTTTGGAACTCGATTTCACCACGCGAACGTCCGATGTCTTTCGCATCTGCTGCGTCTACAATGTCAGGGGTTCGTTCAAGCAGTTCAAACACCATGCCTGCAGCCACGGTGGTTTTTTGCAGCATCATCTGCACACGGCTCAGTTCCTTCACGGGCGGATAGATCTGCGTGAGCGCCATGACGAGCAGGAAGAAATTCTCCGCTTCAAGCCCGCGATCCCAAGCATAGACCAGGCCTGCGGCGATGCCCAAAGAGGCAATAGTTTCCACGCAGGGACCGACAAACTCGACAGCTTTGGCCCAGCGCACCATGTTGCGGGTCATGCTGGCGTTGGTGCGTTCGAAGCGCTGTTCGGCATGTTTTTCGCCGGCGTAGGCTTTGACCAGCCGGATGCCCGAAAACGATTCCTGCATGGCCACCATCAGCTCTCTGGAGTCATATTCCTCACGCGCACCTGATTTTCGCACCCGCTTGCCGATGCGAATGATAGGCAGGAGGCAGGCCGGGAAGACGACGAGTGACATCAGGGTGAAAAACCAATCCTGAGCAAAGAGGACAACAAGAATGGAGATGATGGTCAAGGGACGCTGCGCAAGAATCTGAATCAGCTGCATGGCATTGCGCTGGACCGTGGCGGTTTGGTTGGTCACCGTCTGCATCAGTTCGCCAGTTTTCGCGGAATTGAAAAAGACGGGTGACTGCCTCATCACGCAATGAAAGGCATCATTGCGAAGCTGAAAGGCCACCCTGCTTGTCACCCACGCCTGCATGTAGCTGGAAAGATAACCAAAAAAGCCGCGCAAAAAGATCAGAACTGGTATGAAAGAGCAGGCGATCATGACGCCCGTCAGACCAATCGGGGTGTCAGCGTCGAGTCCGAACATCTTTGCCAGATTGATTTCACCAATCAAAGGCAGTTCGGTCCCCTCTCCCAGGGTGCGTGTCTTGCCTTTCAAAACCAGTGAGAAGATCAGCTGGAAACCAATCAGCATGAATCCGTTGAAGACAGCGCTGAGCATTCCAAGCAGGACACTCAATGCGAAACGACCGCGATAAGGAAGGACATACTTCCAAATGGATGTGAGCGTCTTTTTTACCAAGGCTGCGAACTGTAGGTCTTCCGTAAGGTGCATGAACGATAATGTATCAGGGAGTGGGAAATGCCGGTGTCTTTGTTACACTAGCCGGTGAAATGGCACCAGCACAAGGCTCAACGCTCACCGAGATGCTGCCGATAGATGGCATCCAGACGGTCCAGCATCGTATCAAGACTGTGATGATTCACGATAAACTCCTGTCCGGCACGACACATGGCCTGGGTTCGGGGTTTTCCCTCCAGTGTTTCACGAATGGCGGATGCAAGCGCGGCGGCGTCATGAGGTGGTACGAGGCGGCCCGTTTCACCCTGCTTGATAATGCTGGGAATGCCACCGACGTCACTGGCTACGACTGGGACTCCGATGGCCAGGGCCTGCAAGCCTGACTGGGGGATGGCCTCATGGAATGAAGGGATTGCGATGATGTCGAGTGACCGCATGATTTCGGGGACGTCTTCCCGATGGCCTAAAAACGTGAATTGATCCCCCACCGAGAACTGTGAAACCACGGACTTCACATAATCGAGCGCCGGCCCCTCTCCGGCGATGATGCAGTGCACATGAATTCCGTACTGAGTTTTAAGCAGATGTGTGGCCTCTGCCAGGACCTGAATACCCTTGGCGGCGCGAATCACCGTGATCATGCCAATGAGCGGTGTCTGCGGGGACGGCAGGTAAGTGGAAAAATCTGCTTTTGGCCCCTCCGGCTTGAAGCGTTCGAGGTCGACCCCCGTAGGCAGGGTGGTGATTTCTCCCGCGTCCAGACCAAAGGTGGAAATCAGCGAACTGGTGATTTTAGGGCTGGTCGTAATGATGTGATGACTCCACTCTTTATACATCAGGCGGCTGAGCGATTTGTTCGGAATGGGGACGTCAAAATGGCGGCTGCGGATGATCAGCGGCACTCGTGCGATGCGTGCCGCGAGGGTCAGCATCCAGCCATCCCGTGAACTGTGCGGATTCACGATTTCGATGCGCTGGCGATGCAGCCACCACGCAAGTCGGAGGACGTGAAACGGCAGCAGGCAGCGCTGATTGAAACGCTGGGCCAGGACCTGCACCCCAGCCTGGCTGGCGCGTTGATAAATCTGGCTGTTCATGGGTGCGATCAGCCAGACCTCGCTGCCGCGACGGCGGAATCCGTTTATTTCCGCAAGAATTCGGTGTTCCTGTCCTCCCCAACCAAGGGAGGCTTCGGAGTGGGCAATGCGCCAGACGCGTTTGAGAGAAATTGAATCAGCCATGAAATCCACGCTGCTCTATTCCTCAAGCAGCATGGAGCCAACACCTTTTTTGGCGCGAAATTCCTTGCAAACACCGCCCCTGCTGGGGGACGGGGTGCTTTTACACTGCTTCTCTTTCAATATGGCGCGTGGATGTCATTGAGACGATCCAGCATGATGTCGAGGCTGTGCTGGTTTTTCCGCCAGTCGCTTCTGCGATGCGTGCGGCGAAGGCCACCGCATCGTCTGCTTTTTACTGGCGCAGCCGCATTGCTTGAAGCCGATCAATTCTGCCATGACACAGGTGTTCCAGACCTCCCCCACCAAGGGAGGCTTCGGAGTGTAAAATACGACGCTGTTGGGACTGAGTCGCAAGCCATGGTTTTAAACTCTTGAAGAATAGTTTGTTGTGACGGCTGCCTAGTGAAAGATGTCCACGAATTAATATATCACCCTCATTGGTATAATAAATATTATACTTAATATTTAATTGCCAATAGAGTGTAATGCTGAGCATCGCAAAAAATCGACAACGCTTTTTATTCATTTCATGAGATCGCGAAAACTGTCATTAGAGAAACGATCCATTTCATATGTCATGGATGGCTCTTCATGAACTCGTTGGGCCCTCCTTTTTGGAAAAAAGTTCTCGCAAGCCCCCTGCCTTGCCTTCATATCCAGTTTTTCACATTTCTGATCTCTACATGACGTTATCAACCATCGGTATCATCGGCTTGGGCTATGTGGGCCTGCCTTTGAGCCTACAGTTTGCCCGGACAGGCAGTACAGTGCTGGGATTCGATATTGATCCCGCCAAAATCAAAGCCTTGGACGCAGGAGAGACCTACATCCTCCACATTTCCTCTGAAGCCGTGCGTGCTCAGCGGGATGCGGGGCGCTTTTCCGCCACCACGGATTTTTCTCGTATCTCCGAATGTGAGGCCATCATCATTTGCGTACCCACTCCGCTGGCGAAACATCGTGAACCAGACCTCACCTATGTGCTCGACACCGGTCGCTCCATCGCTCCCCATCTGCAGCCTGGCCAGTTGGTGGTACTGGAGTCCACCACTTACCCCGGGACAACGGACACCGAACTGCGTGCGGTGCTGGAAGCGGGTTCCAACCTCAAAGCCGGGGTGGATTTTCATCTCGCCTTCTCGCCAGAACGTGAGGATCCTGGCAATCCTCAGAGCGATGTTGCGGTGATTCCAAAAATTGTCGGCGGCTTCACTCCTGAATGCCAAAAGCATGCACTGAGTGTTTATGGCCGGGCGATCAAGACACTCGTCCCGGTGGAGTCCTGTCGTGTGGCGGAAGCGGTGAAACTGACAGAAAACATCTTCCGGGCTGTGAACATCGCCATGGTGAACGAACTCAAGGTCGTCTATGCCGCGATGGGTATCGACATCTGGGATGTGATCGAAGCGGCCAAGACAAAACCGTTTGGCTTCATGCCGTTTTATCCAGGCCCCGGGCTTGGCGGACATTGCATTCCGATCGATCCTTTCTACCTGACATGGAAGGCACGTGAATACGGCCAGGAGACGCGTTTCATCGAACTCGCTGGCGAGGTCAACACCGCCATGCCTGCCTACGTGATTCAGCGTGTGGGGGAGGCGCTGGCCTCGCTGCACCTGACCATCCGCGACAGCCGCATCCTCATGATTGGCATCGCTTACAAGTCCAACGTCGATGATGATCGTGAAAGCCCGGCCTATGTGCTGTGGGATCTGCTGGAACAGCAGGGCGCGGAAGTGGATTATCACGACCCACATGTGCCGGTGATCCGCCCCTCACGTGAGCATGCTCATTTTGCCGGACGGCAGAGCGTCGCTCTGGCGGCAGGCACTCTGGCAGATTACGATCTCGTGCTGGTGGCTACCAATCACAAGGCGGTGGACGCAGCACTCATCGCAGAATATGCGCGGCTGGTGGTGGATTCACGCAATGCGCTCAGTACCCTGATGAAGGGCAAACCCAATTATTTTAAAGCATGAAGGCTCTCGTTACAGGTGGTGCAGGTTTTATTGGTTCTCACATTTCCGAGGCACTCTGTCGCAGAGGTGCTGAAGTCATTGTGCTGGACAATCTTTCTCTCGGCAATACAGCCAATCTTGATTGGAAAAAACCGGGGGACAAGATCGACCTCGTTGAGGGCGATATTCGCGATCAATCCCTGCTGGCAAAACTGATGCCTGGTATTGACTGGGTGTTTCATCAGGGTGCGCTTCCCTCGGTGCCGCGTTCAGTCGCTGAACCGCTTGAGAGCAATGCGCAAAACTTGGATGGCACGTTGAATGTGCTGCTCGCTGCCAGGGATGCCGGCGTGAAACGTTTGATGTTTGCGTCTTCGTCCTCGATCTACGGGAACGCAGACGTCCCAGAAAAACATGAAGGGCTGCCCGTGCAGCCGCTTTCCCCATACGCGCTGCAAAAGTACGGCGGCGAGCGCTACTGCCAGCTCTTTTATCAGCTCTATGGCTTTGAAGCAGTGGCGCTGCGCTACTTCAACATCTTTGGGCCGAGGCAGGCTTTTGATTCGCCTTACTCCGGTGTGATTGCAAAGTTCTGCACTTTCATGCTGGAGGGCAAGCCGCCGGTGATCTTTGGTGATGGCAGCCAGGCACGTGATTTCACCTTTGTGGACAACGCCGTCTCCGCGAACCTCCTCGCCGCCGAGGCACCTGCGGAGAAAGCCGCAGGCAGGGTCTTCAATGTGGCCGCCGGGCACTCCATTGACCTGCTCCGCCTCGTGAAAGACATCAACCAGCTGACTGGCCAGGAACTTCAGCCAACGTTCGAACCGGCACGTGCAGGAGACGTTCTGCATTCGCTGGCAGATATCAGTGCCGCCCAGAAAGCATTGGGCTACCATGTGACTGTCTCGTGGGAGGAAGGTCTGGCCCGCACCCTGGATTTCTACAGGGCAGCCCAAGCGTGAAGGAGCGCGACCTGATGGAGAAACAGAAAGCCAATCCGAAGATCCAATTAAAGTAGAACCAGATTAATGACCATCTTAGTTACAGGAGGTGCCGGTTTTATTGGAGCCAATCTGGTGCGTCAGCTGATTCTGGAAACAGATCACGAGATCGTTAATCTTGACAAGCTGACCTACGCGGGAAATCTAAGTTCGCTGGAGGGCGTGCTCGATCATTCCAGGCACCATTTTGTCAAAGCGGACATCAACAACGCTGACGCCGTGGAGGCGGTCTTCAAGAACTTTGGCATTAATGCGGTCATGCATCTGGCGGCTGAAAGCCATGTGGACCGTTCGATTGACGGCCCGCAGGAATTCATTCACACGAATGTGTTGGGCACGTACAACCTGCTTCAGTCTTCACTGCGCCACTGGCAGGCAAAGCAGGGCAATGAGCACACGGACTTCCGGTTTCTCCATGTTTCGACCGATGAGGTTTTCGGCTCGCTCAAACCCGAAGATCCCGGCTTCACGGAAACAACCCCGTACAAGCCGCATTCGCCCTACAGCGCCAGCAAAGCTGCATCGGATCATCTGGTCAGGGCCTGGCATGACACGTATGGTCTGCCTGTCGTGGTGACCAATTGCTCCAACAACTACGGACCCTACCAGTTTCCCGAAAAGCTCATCCCCGTGGTCATACTCAAATGCCTGCGGCGCGAGCCGATCCCCGTCTACGGTAAAGGCGAGAATGTGCGCGACTGGCTGGCTGTGTCAGACCACTGCAGAGCACTGCGGCTGGTCCTCGAAAAGGGAAGGCTTGGAGAGACTTACAATGTGGGAGGAAACAACGAATGGAGCAATCTTGAGCTGGTCAGAAAGCTTTGCCAGCTCGTGGACGAATTGATCGAGCCTCCTTCCCCCAGTGAAAACCTCATCACCTTCGTCACTGACCGGCCCGGCCATGATCTGAGATATGCCATCGATTCGTCAAAAATTCGCTCGGAGCTTGGCTGGCAGCCTCTGGAGTCGAGAGAGGATGGGTTCCGTGAAACGGTGCGCTGGTATCTGAAACATCGTTCCTGGTGGGAGGATATTCTGATGAAAAAGAACCAGGGATTGCAACGAATCGGTGCTGCCGAAAAAAACATGGCCAACAAGCCCTCCTAAATCACCTATGAAAGGCATTCTCCTCGCCGGTGGCTCCGGATCTCGACTGCGCCCCGTGAGTCAGGCTGTCAGCAAACAATTGCTGCCGGTTTATGACAAGCCGATGATCTACTACCCTCTTTCCGTACTGATGCTCGCCGGAATTCGCGAAATTCTGGTGATCTCAACTCCGGAAGACCTGCCCCTTTACAAGCGACTGCTCGGCAACGGTTCACGTTTTGGCATTCAATTGAGCTTTGCAGAGCAGCCACGCCCAGAAGGTCTGGCGCAGGCCTTTCTCATCGGCGAAGACTTCATTGGCAGTGACGGTGTAGCGCTCGTGCTTGGAGATAATCTCTTCTATGGCCAGGGGTTCTCACCTAAACTTCACGCAGCGGCTGCACGGCGGAAAGGAGCAACCATTTTTGGTTATCAAGTGAACGACCCGGAACGTTTCGGCGTGGTGGAATTTGATTCGAATGGGGATGCCAGATCCATCGAAGAAAAACCCACCCGCCCCAAATCCAACTTCGCTGTCACCGGATTGTATTTTTACGACAACGATGTGGTGTCGATTGCTAAAACGGTCAAACCTTCAGCACGGGGCGAGCTTGAAATCACCTCCATAAACCAGGAATACCTGTCGCGCGGGCAGTTGCATGTGGAGCGGCTTGGACGCGGTCACACCTGGCTGGACACCGGCACTTTTGATTCGCTGCTTGAGGCCGCTCAGTTTATTCGGACGATTCAAGAACACCAGGGATACTTGGTGGCCTGCCTGGAGGAGATCGCTTTTCAAGCTGGCTGGATCGACAAGGAAACCGTGCAGGCTACTGCCGCTGAGATGGGTGGAAACGCCTATTCGCAGTATCTGCTCAGACTCATCTTAACCCACTCACCGGCCTAAAAATGCGTCTCGCCGTCATGCAGCCCTATTTTCTGCCTTACATTGGTTATTTCCAACTGATGGCGGCTGCGGACCGGTTCGTATTTTTGGACGACGTCAATTATATCAATCGTGGCTGGATCAACCGCAACCGTCTGCGCACACCGCAAGGCCCCGCATGGTTCACCCTGCCTTTGATCGGAGCCAGCCAGAACCGGCTGATATGTGAGCTGGACATCAAGCCCGATGACGGCTGGAAGCGGTCTTTGGAGCGCACTATTTCGACGACCTATTCGAAGGCTCCCTGCTATGCTGAAGTCTTCCCGTTGTTTCAGGGTTTTTTGGCTGCCGCCTCTGGAAATCTGGCGCAGTTTTTGAGCCAAAATTTGCAGGAAGTTGCCGCATGGTTGGGACTGGCCACGCAGTTTGTGCCCTCATCAAGCATTTACCCCAAGGGGGAGTTGAAGGGCCAGCATCGCATCCTGGACATCTGCCTCCGTGAAGGCGTTGACACCTATGTCAATCCACCCGGTGGCCGTGAGCTGTATGACTCCCCCGTTTTTACCACTGCTGGGGTGGAACTGCAGTTCCTCAAACCGGAGCTGAAAAATCTGCAGCTTGGCTCAGTGGGGGACGACGGGCCGGTACTTTCTATCCTTGATTTGATGATGTACAACTCCCAAGAGTTGCTGCGTCAGGCCGCATGCACTTTCCAGGTGGAAACAGCCTGCCCGACTTCTCCTTTATCATGACTCTTGAAAAAATATTCGCCGAGGTGTTCGCAATCCCTGAGAGCAGTGTCGCAGACACGCTGGAACTGCGCCAGATCAGCAGCTGGGACTCCATGTCTCACATGTTCCTCATCACTCGTATTGAGGAGATTTTCGCCGTGCAGCTCACAGGTGATGAAATTGCCGACATGAAGAGCGTCGGTGATGCTCGTCGCGCGCTTCAAGCTCATGCCGTCGCTGTATGATCGTCCAAGAAAGTGCAGTTTTAATCACTGGCGGTGCTCGCGGCATCGGCCGGCATCTGGCCGAACGTTTTCTGGCTGACGGAGCCCGGGTGGGCGTGATTGATCGTGATGAAGCATCCTGCGCCGAACTGCGCGAGGCCAGCGGCGGCCAGATCCAGGCATGGGCCTGTGACCTCACGGATGCGGATGCCGTGGACGTCACCCTGCGGGCCATCTTCGATGCAGGGCTGGTACCGGACCTTCTCGTCAACAACGCCGGTATCATTCACAGCGAGCCGCTCGTGAATATGCTCTCTCGTAGTGATCGCGTTCATTCGCGGGACGCCTGGCGTCGCGTCATGTCTGCGGATCTCGATTCTGTTTTCTACGTCACCAGCCGCACTGTGGACCTCTGGCTGGCCCGCCGGCACAAAGGAACGGTCGTTTCCATCAGCTCCATCTCCGCCCATGGCAACCCCGGCCAGTCCGCTTATTCCGCAGCCAAGGCGGGCGTCAACGCCCTGACCCAGACCTGGGCCAAAGAGCTGGGACCTCTCGGCTTCCGCTTTGCCGCCATCGCTCCCGGGTTCCTGGACACTCCTTCGACGCGCGCAGCCCTGAGCGAAGCCATCATCACCCGCCTTCAGCAGCAGATCCCACTGCGCAGGCTCGGCGGCGTGGAGCACATTTACCTGAGTGCTCGGCACATTTTGGAAAACGACTACCTCAATGGCCTGATCCTGGATGTGGACGGCGGACTGGTTCTTTAACCCTTGAATCGAATGGCCTTCATTTCGAATCTCCCCATCGCCTTTGCCGAGGTCATTCGCAACCAGCCAGAGCGCATCGCCCTGTGCTATCCTGCCACCGGTGAAAAGGTGACGTATGCCGAGCTCGCGACGAACGCTGAGGCCATCGCCGGAGTGCTGCATTCGCGTGGATTGCGGCAGGGAGATGTGGCGGCGTTTTTCCACGACAAAAGCCCCGCCGCCTATGCTGCCATGCTGGCCTGCCTGCGGCTCGGCATCATCTATACGAATCTGGATGCGGACAGCCCTTGGGAGCGGCTGCGGAAAATCTTGGGCAGTTGCGAGCCGCGCCTGATCATCAATGCGTTCGAGCAGCTCCCGCATGCGGAGGCTCTGAACCTCGCCGGCCATGCCGATGTGCTGCATCTGCGGCAGCACCCTTCGGGGCTGGCATCTGCGGAAACCCTGCCGGATGTGCGGGGGATCAGCGGTGCGTTTCCGGCCTACATCATGTTTACCTCGGGCTCGACCGGCATGCCGAAAGGGGCCGTCATGTCTCATGCCAATCTGCTGCTGTTTATCGCGTGGGGCAGGGACCGTTTTGGCATCACGAATGAGGACGTGCTCACGAACGCCAATCCCATCTATTTCGACAATTCGGTCTTCGACTTCTACACGGCCATCTTTTCCGGCGCCACCCTGGCTCCCATCACCAATGCGCAGGCTCGAGATGCCCGCCTGCTGGTCAAACTGATCAACACGGCGAACTGCACGGTGTGGTTTTCAGTGCCCTCCCTGCTGGTGTACCTGCTGACCACACGTGCGCTGGGCGCGGCGGATTTTCCCAGCATCCGAAAGATCATCTTTGGCGGGGAAGGCTTCCCCAAGCCGAAGCTCAAGCAGCTTTACGATCTTTTGGGGCACCGCTGCGATCTTGAAAACGTGTATGGTCCGACCGAGTGCACCTGCATTTGCTCCGCCCACACCATCCCGGCGGCAGATTTCGAGGACATGCAAAACCTCGCGACTCTAGGTCCGCTGGCGCAGAACTTTGACCACGAAATCCTCCCGCTGGATGAGTCGGACCCACACTTCGGCGAGCTCTTCCTGCGCGGCCCCCAAGTCGGCCTGGGCTACTACCGCGATCCCGAGCGCACCGTCCGCGCCTTTGTGCAGAATCCGCGTCACCAAGATTACGCGGACATCGGCTACCGCACGGGGGATCTCGTGCGTCGGGACGAGCGCGGATGGTTCCACTTCAAAGGTCGTGCCGATTTCCAGATCAAGCATATGGGCTACCGCATCGAGCTGGAGGAGATCGAGGCTGCCTTGTCCACGCTGCCCGGAGTCCGCGAATGTGCGGTCATCTATCAGCGCCTGGGAGACGGCATGGGGCAGATCCTCGGCTACGCCGCCATGCCTGAGCAGCTGCCTACGGATGAGCTGGTGCGGCAGGTCGCGGCTATCGTGCCCCCTTACATGGTTCCACGCCGCATCACTGTGCTGGACACCTTGCCAAAGAACGCCAACGGTAAGATTGACCGCGTCGCCCTCTTGGCCCTCGCTTCATCCCCTTCATGAAACCGATCATTCTCTTTGGCACCGGCAAAATCGCCGAGATCATCCTGTACTTCCTGCGCAATGATAGCGACCGCACCGTGGTCGCCTGCACGGTGGACAGGGCCTACATGCCGGGCTCGGAGTGGCAGGGGCTGCCCGTGGTGCCGTTTGAAGAACTGGCCGCGACTTATCCTCCCGACCAATACGAAGTCCTTGTTGCCTTGGGCTATCAGGACATGAACGAACTGCGTGCCGGCAAATGTGCCGCGGCGCGCGCTCTCGGCTACACGCTGGCCTCCTACGTGCACCCCCAGTCCGGCGTGCCGAAAGATTTGGTGCATGGAGACAACTGCTTCATCATGAACCAGGTCATGATCCATCCCTGCGTGAAGCTCGGCAGCAATGTCTTCGTCTGGAGCGGAGCGATGATCGGCCACCACAGCACCATCGGAGACAATGTCTGGCTCACTTCCTGCGCAAATGTCTCAGGCGTGGTCACTGTGGGTGCCGGTACCTTCCTCGCTGTGAACAGCACCATCGGCCACGGCGTGAAAATCGGCCAGCGCTGCTTCATCGGCGCCAATGCCCTCGTGACTCAGGGCACGGAAGATGATCAGGTCTTCGTGAGCGCAAGCACCAAGCCATTCCGCCTGAGCAGCCAGCAGTTCATGCGCATGTCGCGCTTTTCCGATCTCTAAAACACGATCCGTTTTGCCTATGAATCCTTCCGAACTCAAATTTTTCATCAGCCCGGTCACCAAGCTGCCTCTCACCTTGGATGCCTCCAAGAATTCGCTATCCACAACGGCGGGTGAGCAGTTTGGTTTCCTGGACGGCATCCCCGATTTCGTGCCGGCCGAAGGGCTGGCAGCCAAAGCACGTCAGGCGCAGTCATTCTACGATGACCGGTCTGAAAACTACGACCAGTATCTTCATCTGACCTTTTACACCCACGGCGAAGATGAAGGCGTCGTGCGTAACCGGCTTGTGGACAATCTTGAATTGAAGCCGGATTCCAAGGTGCTCGAGATTGCTGCCGGCAGCGGCCGGGATTCGGTGATCATCGCTTCCCGCCTCAATGCCAGCGGCCTGCTCTGCCTTCAGGACATCTCCGCAGGCATGCTGGCCAAAGCGCGTGCCAAGCTCACCGACGTCGAGGTTCCCGTTTCTTACTCCCTTTCGGACGCCACCAGCCTGCCATACGCAGATAACAGTTTTGATGCTGTCTTTAGCTTCGGCGGCCTCGGTGAGTTCCCAGACATCGCCAAAGCTCTCGCTGAAATGGTTCGCGTGTGTCGTCCCGGCGGCAAGGTGGTTGTCGGCGACGAAAGCATCCCCGTGTGGCTGAGAAAAACAGAGTTTGCGAAAATCCTGACCACGACCAATCCGCAATTCATGGCGCCGCTGCCTCTTGAGCATCTGCCAGTTGAAGCACGGGAGGTCTGCGTGCGCTGGATCATCGGCGGCGTGTTTTATACGATCGACTTCCGTGTTGCAGAAGGGGAGCCGTCGGGAAATTTCGATTACCCCATTCCAGGTCCCCGTGGTGGCACCCTGCGTTCACGATATTTGGGCCAGCTGGAGGGAGTCAGCGTGGAGACCAAAGATCTTGCGCACAAGGCCCGTCTGAAAAAAGGGCTCAGCATGCATGACTGGCTTGAGTCCGTTGTCCATGAGGCTGCAGTGCGAGATCTCCAAGAATGACGTCTTGAATTCATGAGCATCAATTCGACACCCTTGGAATGGCATAAAATCGGGCGCGTATTCGGTCCTGCGGAGGGGGCTCCGTGGATGAAAAGTCATGCCCAGGTCCCCACACCTCTCGTCATTGAGAAAGAGGGAGTCTTGCGTGTTTATTTTTCGTCCCGCCCAGATCGCGGAATGAGTTTGACCAGTTACGTGGATCTCGACCTGGCAGATTTCACGAAGATCGTGAACGTGAATCAGCAGCCATTGCTAGAACTTGGCCGACCTGGCACCTTTGATGAACACGGGATCATGCCGTCATGCGCTGTTCGCACCGGTGACCTTGTTTACCTGTATTATAGTGGCTGGAGCCGCGCTACTTCCGTTCCTTATACCAATTCCACCGGGTTGGCGGTCAGTGAAGATGGCGGCAAAACTTTCCGTCGTGCTGGAGAAGGTCCTGTTCTCGCGAAATCGTTGCATGATCCTTGGTCAGCCACCTCTCCGTTTGTCATGAAAACCGGCGATCAGTGGCGAATGTGGTACTGCGCTGGCACAGGCTGGGTGCAGGTGGATGGAAAGTACGAGCATGTTTATGATATCAAAGAGGCTGTCTCTTCTGACGGTATAGCCTGGACCCCTCTTTGCCGCTCTTCCATTCCAGCGACGGAGGGTGAAGAGGCGCTGACCCGGCCATGGATCATGCCTTTCGGTGACTCGTGGCGCCTGTGGTACTGCCACCGTCGTTCCAAGGACTTCCGGGATGGGGCTGGCGCCTACCGCATCTCATCTGCAAGCTCGCCGGACTTGAATTCATGGACGCGTATCGGTCGTGACGGCCCGGTGGGAGCAGGGGAAAATACATGGGACTCTGCAACACAAGCCTACCCGGCTCTCTTTGAGTTTAACCAGAAGCTCCATATGCTTTACAATGGCAACGACTTTGGCGCGGATGGCTTTGGCATTTGTACAGCCCAACTGGCATCATAAAATGAAGATAGCATTAATTACAAATGCGGGTGGAGGGCAGTTGCAGACATGCCTCTTGGAAGAGAAATTTAGGTCTCGGATCCAGGCGGTCATCTCCGATAAAGACGACAAAAATTTGGAAATTGCAAAATCGCATGGCATTCAAAGCCTCGTCGCGAGAGGCGAGACCAGTTCTGAATTCAACGAGGCATTGTCGACTCTGATGAATGAGCACAAGTTCGATGCGCTGATCTCTTTCGGATTCACCCGGCTGTTTTCAGCCGCCTTTCTTGCCTCCTTCAAAGGGACTGTATTCAACTCTCACTTTTCGCTTCTTCCGTCGTTTCCAGGAAAGAGGGGGGCGGATTGGACGACAAATGTGCTGCCTCCCAAGGCCATTTTTGAACGTGCAATCCTGTATGGAGCACGGTTCATCGGAAACACGATTCACATTGTGGACCAGTCAATTGATGGCGGGCGGCCTGTGATGCAGTCCTGTCTCCCAGTTCCTTATGAATATAAGAAAAATGAGCTCAGGCACGAGTTGTTCATTCAGGAATGTCGATGCCTGATGCAATTCGCACTGTGGTTAAGTGACGGGCGGATTTTGATCTCCGAAAACGAGGCTGTTGTTGCCAATGCTTCATTCGATCAGGGGTGGTACTCTCCGGCGCTCGAAGAAGAATGGATCAAAAGCTTCACGCCCGTGAATCGGGCAGCTTAGAAGCTGTTATAAACAGCCTGTTATTAAATAGTTTATCAATAGAGTTCATGAGTTTCAATCAAGGCAATTCACTGTTTGTCGGAACGCCGAACATTGGAAACCAGGATGTCTTTCTTTCGCGCACGGTGGATGCTTTAAAGCGCCGCTGGCTCTCCAATAATGGAAAATATGCGCAAGAGTTTGAGGCGGCTGTATCCAAATTTCTGGGGGTGAAGCACTGCATTGCCATGTGCAATGCCACAGTCGGGCTGGAGATAGCCATTCGCTCTTTGGGGCTTTCTGGCGAAGTGATTGTGCCGTCATTCACATTCATTGCCACGGCGCATGCATTGCAATGGCAGGAGATCACCCCGGTGTTCTGCGACATTGACCCCGTGACGCACAATATTGACCCCGCAAAGGTTGAGGCGCTTATCACACCGAGAACAACGGCCATCATGGGGGTGCATCTCTGGGGTCGTGGTTGTGACGTGGAGGCACTGCAAAGGATAGCTGACAAGCACGGCCTGAAGCTTCTGTTTGATGCTGCTCACGCTTTTGGTTGTTCGCACAACGGGCAGATGACAGGTGGTTTTGGCAATGTTGAGGTTTTCAGCTTCCATGCCACCAAGTTCATCAACTCATTCGAGGGCGGCATGGTGACCACCAATGATGATGAGCTTGCGCTGCGCCTGCGGCGAGTGACCAACTTCGGATTCTCGGGCTATGATCAGGTGGACTGCATAGGCACCAATGGCAAAATGAACGAGATCTCTGCGGCCATGGGGTTGACTAACTTGGAGAGCATTGATGAGTTCATTGCCATTAATCGTGCCCATCATCGCCGGTATCAGGAGTTGCTGGACGGCCTGCCGGGTCTCTCGGTAATGCCCTACGGTGAAGCTGAACGCGGCAATTACCAATATGTGGTCATAGAAATCGAGTCTGATATCGCCGGTATCAGCCGCGATCTGCTGGTGTCACGCCTGCACGAACAGGGGGTTATTGCCCGACGGTATTTTTATCCGGGCTGCCATCGCATGGAACCTTATCGCACTTTGTATCCGCTCGCAGGGAATCATTTGCCGGAAACAGAGCGGCTTACGCAACGTCTTTTCTGTCTTCCTACAGGAAGTGCCCTCACTGAAAATGATGTGGAATCTGTATGTCACATCATCGGCAATATCATGTCTGAGGCTCGCAATGGAGCTGGGACTCGTGAGCCGTGAGATTTATGAGCTTTTAGCTTGGTGAGATTGCGTCTGGCCGCTGGTGGCGATGGGTTAATGCTGAAGTCTCGGGGCAAAATCCAAAGCACGTCACTGGCGGTTCATGGCTTCCTAACAGACAGCGACTAGTGTCATCATTCACATCTGGCCGCGCATTTCCAAGGGGAGTTCCCCGATCGCATGTTGAGGGGGCATCGGTGATATGAAAACTGAGTTCCGGTTGAGGGGGCTGATATTGGCCGCCGGTGTGTTCGCATCGGGCAAGTCACGAACATGCCTCCAAGGTGTTTGAAAACTGCCGCAGAATGAATTTATGGCCGATGTCTCATGGAAGGGGTGGATGCTTCCTGAAACAGCCAGCGTGAAGCCGGAAGTCATTGGACAAGTAAGCGGCATTGCTGCTTCTTTCGTTGCAGCAGGAAAACAAAAACACCACAAGAACATGAATCAGTTGGCGCCAATTGGCATATGTACTTACTCAAGACTGGATAAGTTGAAGCTGACGATTGATGCCCTGAAGCGTAACACTCTGGCAACAGATTCAGAGTTGCACATTTTTTCAGATGGACCCAGGAAAGGTGACGAGGAGAAGGTTGGAAAATTAAGGGGGTATCTTGAGACTGTGGATGGTTTCAAAAAGGTCGTTCTCAATCTTCCGGCCGAGAACAATCAGTTCCAAAACACCCACATGGCCCATCGTAATTTAACGGAAATGTATGGGAGAAGCATCTTCATGGAGGATGATAATATCACGTCCCCGCATTTTCTTGAATACATGAACAAGGCCCTGGCATTCTATAAAGATAATCGCCGGGTTTTTTCCATAGGCGGGTACGCTCCTCATGGGGTCTTCGACAAGAAAGCCTCCGCAGATGTGTTTTTCTCAAGAATGTTTTGCCCCTGGGGGGTGGGTATTTGGGCGGAGAGTTTCCAGTTATTTGGCGACATTAACTGGGGTGAAGTGTTTGAGAGGGAAGCTGACAACCAAAGGCTGATCGCGGAATTGTCCTATCTCGGCAAGCATCTATCCAAGAGATTTAAAAGGTGGCGGGACAAAGGGATGAAGGCGGATCAATACCACCTTGCCGGGGATCTGCTCATGACGATAACGATGATTAAGAATCGGATGTTCACGGTAGTGCCTGCGAAATCGTTGGTGAAAAACATCGGTCTTGATGAGTCGGGCCTGCATAGCGGCGTTCATGATGTCCGCTTCGATGTTCCCGTAGATCCCAATTTTGTGCCCAAACAATTCACCGCAGAAGCGGTGGCTAGCAGAAGGCTCTGTGACGAGCAGTATATTCTGAACAGCTATTCAAAAAAGCAAAAAAGCGCCATCCGTTTTTACTATCTGCTGATTCGTGAGATTAAAATCCGTTTCAGCCGTTCGCTTGGATCATCAGATGCTTTTTTGAAGTCTCACTAGGACGCAAATTACAGCTGATTTCGCAATGCGCTTTTAAGCCTTAAAACCAGAGAGAAGATTGATTGGTGCGATGTTATTGAACATCCATTTGCTCACGCGGCGTTTCAAACGGGAGCTGGAGAGGGTGTTGAACTTTCGCATGCGCCGCTTGGCCGCTCCTTTGTAGTGCAGGGCCAGCGCGCGCACCCACTGGTTGCTCGTGAGAAATCGGAGGTAGGGGACGAGTTTGCCGCCTTCTTCGCGCCACTGCACGCGCTTCAGTTTCTTGGGGCCGGGCCAGCGTTCGTAGCCGTCGGCCTCAGACATGGTCTGCTCTAGAATGGCATCATCCCAGACCATCTGGCTGCTGACCTGCTCCGGGTGCAGGCGCCGGTGTTCACCCAGCCCCGTCATGTCGCAGAAGTACTGCCGCGCCGCAAGCCAGTCGGTTTTCACCCAGTCGCGATGGAGTTCGGAATCAAACAGGCCGGAGAGGGTGGCTGTGAGACCGGCGATTCCTTCTTTGCGAAACACCGCCACATGCGGGTTGCCACTCGTTCCGTAGTAGCACACCGCTGGCGGAGGCAGCAGCCTTTGGGTGAGGGCCTGCGCCGTGTCAAAGATCAGGCAGTCACTGTCGAGATGCAGCGCGGTGTCAGAGCCGCAGGCCTGCATGGCTTCTTTGAGCAGGAACCACCGGCTGAAGCAGAACCGCTCAAAGCCTTCCGGATTGCCGGAGGTGTGGACGTAGGACTTTTGAAAAGCCTCCAGCTCAGTTTGCGGCAGGTCCTTGATAGGGACGAGCGTGACCTCCAGCCGGTCAAACTGCGCATGTGAATGATCGCCGATCAGGAACAAGCGCACGTCAGGATTGAAGACCCGGGTGTTCTCCAGGGAGCAGAGGAGATAGCGTGGTATGGGGCCGCGATGGACGTAGTAGATGTCCGTCGGCGCGCTGTCCGTGGGGCTTGGCGTGGCAGAGCTCATGGGGCCAGGATGCTTTGATATAAACGGCTGTACTGCACGGCTTGAATTTCCGGCGCATGATTTGCATGCGCATAGGCCTGAGCCGCTGCGCCCATCTCCTGCAGGGGCCATCGGCCAGCGCGCGACTCATTGATCAGCCGGGCCAGTTCGGTCGGTTCCTGGCTGGGAAACAGCAGGCCGGTGAGGCCATGCTGGACTCGTTCAGGGATGCCGCCAATCCGACTCGCCAGGGGAGGTGTCCCTGAGGCCATCGATTCCAAAACGGTCAGCGGACCCGTGTCTCCCTTCGTTGGGCAGATGAAGAGATCCATGGCGGCATAGAGCGCTGCCATCCGGGCCGGGTTGCTCACAGAGCCGAAGGTGCGCAGCGTCAGGCCCGGCAGGGAAGGGGACTCGGGCTCCTGCCCCCAGATGGCGAGACCGAGGCCCCTGCAGTCGATGCTGGCCAGGGCTCTCCAAAGCACGTCCATGCCTTTGCGGTTGTTGTTCCAGGTGGCGCCGACGCCGAGCCAGAACAGATCCTTGCTGAGGCCCGGCCCGGCACGGCTTGCTTCACGGGAGGGGGCGCTGAGAAACTCCGGCCGCACCACATGGGGAATCATCTCTTCTCGTGTTTTAAAGCGGGAAATCAGAGGGTGCATGACGCGGTTCACATAGTCCGAAGGCGCCACCAGCGTGAGGTTGCGGCGCTGCAGCAGCAGTTCATCGCGTGCCCGCAGCAGTGTGGCTCTTTTTCTGCTGCCGATTTCATAGCGGTCTCGGAGGCCCGTGGTGTGCTCGATCCATGAGCAGGCATGGCCTTTGATGGGCCAGAGATCGTGGATGGTCCAGATCAGCGGGATGTGCGGCTCAATCTTCAAAAGGGAGCCGTGGTAGAGATCCGCCGAGTGGATGTTGTGCACATGGATCAAATCCGGGCGTGCTGTCTTGATGGCCTGGTATAAAGCCTGTTCATGCCGCTTGGTGCGCCAGCGTGCTGCGAGGGAGCGGGAGATATTCTTGACCAATCTCTCCAGGGGCGGTCGCTTCGCGGAAGGTGCCAGTGAGCGCTCGGAGACCAGCCCTGTGAACAGCCCCTCTTTTGCAGGAGGTGAAAAATGCCAGCGTTCGATCTGATACTCGGCGCGCTGCGCGAGGTCATTGGCCAGCATGTTGGCCAGTGTGGCGGCTCCGCCATTGATGTGGTCGGAGAGCAGAACGATTTTCGGCTTTTTCATATCCCCATGAGATAAGACTTCCACAAGGGGTAGGTGCTCGTGGTGGAGTAGTGCGCTTCGAATGCCGCTCTGGCATGGCGGCCCAATGCCTCGCGCTTGGGGGCGTCAGTGACCAGGGAGGTCAGGCAGGCGTGCCACTCGGCGGGTGTTTTGGCGAAGGCAATCGCACCTGATTCGCGGTCCAGTTCCAATGCGCCAGCCTGCGGGGTTGCCACCGTGGGAATGCCGGCCGCCATGTACTGCAGCGCCTTGATAGGGGACTTGCCCTGAGAGAAGGCGTCCACGGGGAGCGGCAGCAGACCGATGTGGAACGTTTCGACCGCCGCAGACTCGCCGCCCTGGCGCCATGGCAGATGGATGTAGGGCGTGGCGGCAGAGAAGTCAGGCTTCTTGCCGCAAAACACGGCCAGCTCCACCTCGGGGTGCTCGCACATGATCTGAGCGAGCACTGGCTCCAGCGTCTCCAGGTAGCACAGATTCACCGGCGCACCTGACCAGCCGATGCGGATCCTGCCGGTGGATTCGGTGGCGGCAGGAGGCGGCCAGTCTGCCGGGTTCAGGGCCATGGGCAGCACCTGCACATTGGCCCCGAGTGCGGAGAGATGATGGGCGATGTAGTGATTGGCCACGAGGGCCACATCGGCTGCACGAACGATGCTCCGCAGCCGCCGGTTGGTGCGCCAGCGTGTCCACCAGCTATGCTTGCGCCCATGGGGGTGCCAGGTCGCGTCATCAATGTCGAACAGCAGCCTTTTCGCGTGGGCCCTGAGGGTCCGCACTTGGGAGGTGGAGAACAGTTTTTTCTGCACCAGCACGGCGTCGTAGCCTGCGATCTCAGCAGACGGAGGCAGCGTGCCCGGAGGGGCCACATCATACCTGATGCCATCCGCCTTCAGCATTTCCAGATACTGGATCACCCGGTAGTGGGTGCTGGCGCAGGACGTATCGCCAAAGGGGAGGACGAGAATTTTCATGTGCGTTGATAAAGGGCGAGGGCGAGCACCTAACCACAGTCCGCCGCAGGCTCACAGCAATATCGCTCCGTGAAATCCTTAACGCCAAGTCTCCGGCCATCCCTTTCTGTTGACCAATACACAAGCCATGGCTGGGTAGTTTATGAAAGGAGATTCAGGTCCGTTGCTTTGTGGCGGAGAAGGCCGCTCTTCAGGACTACAAATCCAGCTGGCAGGTATTGCGGCAGATGACGACGACGTAGGCGGAGTTCAGGGTCTTCGCGATGTAGGATTTGTAGCCGTTTTGCTCCAAATAGGAGCTGAGTAGCTCCCACATGTAGACGTCCCGGAAAGCAATGTCCTCAATGATGACCACGCCGTCCGGCTTGATCATTCCCAAGCCGAATTTGAGGGTGAGAAGGTTGGCGTGGGCCATGTGGAACCCGTCATCAATCACGACGTCGAATTTCTCAGGTGACAGGCTTTTTTCCAGATCTTGGAAAGTCGACCACTTGGTTTGATCGACATAAAACGTTTTGATTCGATCTTCGGTAAAGAGGATACGCTTGTCGATGTCGGCGCCATAAATACGCGCATTGGGCATGAAATCCCTGAAAGCTCTCAGGGAGGCTCCGGGCTTGCCCTTTTCGCCCATGTTGGAGAGAACATCGATGTTGTTGGTTCCCAGCCCGATCTCCAGCAGCCGTGTGTCAGGGCTTGAACGGATCTTGGACAAAATGCGTCCATAAATCTGATGGTAATTGTGTTTGGTCGTTTTGTCGCTGCCATGCTTGCCCAGGAGGGCTCCCAGCTCAGCCACATCGACAGGCTCCGTGGCTTCCCGGGCGGAATAGTCAAGATGGCACGCGGGAGTGGGAGCTTTCTGGGAGATGAGGTCGATAACACCCGCAAAATTTGTCAGCGTGTCTTGATGAATGGCCTGAATTTCTTCGTCGGTGAAATCCTTGTACCGGACGTCATAAATCATGGTCTTGACGAATTTGGCGAGCTTCGGCGGGTTGATCAAAAACCCGCTTAATCTCTTAAAATTCATCGCCGATAATAGTAAATCCGTGCGTCCCATAGAAGGGGCAATAGTTGCTGGATGAAGGGTTTGTCAACCTTTCAGAGCGGGTATTAGAGGTGGCAAACTTCAAGCCTGAGCAGGCTTGTCTCTTAAATGTCGGAAGGACGACATTTTAGAGGGCTGAGGGGGGCAGGGAGAGGAAATTCGCCGCGGCGGTTTTCACCTCCTGAAGCGCGGAAATTTCGTCCGATTTGAAGTGAACGATTTGATGCCGGGTTTTCCAAGGGTGCCAATTGCAGGCGGCGGAGTCCGGACCAAACAGGGCCACCGTGGGGCAGCCCGTGGCGGCGGAGAGATGCATCGCTGCGGTATCGACTCCGACAAACAGCCGGGCCTGGTACATCAGCCAGGCCAGATGATGCCATTGGATTTTTCCTGCGGTGCTCGTGCATCCCGCGCCGATGGCCTGCGTCAGGCGCTCGCCGAGGGCAATCTCCTCCGGGTCTGGCCCTACACTGATGACGATCTGGTGATTTTGCGCGATCAAGGATT
Source organism: Prosthecobacter sp. (assembly GCF_049294395.1). Classification (GTDB taxonomy): domain Bacteria; phylum Verrucomicrobiota; class Verrucomicrobiia; order Verrucomicrobiales; family Verrucomicrobiaceae; genus Prosthecobacter. The sequence goes on along the minus strand of NZ_JBAQCR010000073.1, from coordinate 3,742 downwards.
TCCCCAGACTGGCCCAATGAGCGTCCGTCCAGCGCTTGCGCTGCCAGCGTGTGCCTGGATGAAAAATGACCAGAGGTTTTTCCGGAGAAAGCTCAATGGGTGGCGGACTGGTGCGGCTTTTTTCAAAGATCAGCGGACCCGGCTCCTGCTGCGGGAGGTCGATGAAGTCTTTGGCGTTCAAGAAATCAGCCTCCACCCGGTGGATGAATGACCAGTCGCTCTGACCCAGATGAGTCAAAAGCTTTTTCCAAGGCCAGCCGATCTTGTACACGAAGGCGTTGGCGCAGCGCTTTTTGGCGCCGCTCAATGCGACGACGGTGCGTCCACGGTCGTTGTTGCCCAGCTCAATGGCCACGTCATAGCGTTCACGCCGTATGGCGGCCTGCAGACGCAGCGCGTGCAGAAAGCTCAGGGCGGAGCGTTTGCTCTTCTCAGGCGAGGCGGTGGTGTAAATCTTGTGGATGTCCGGGCAGCCTTTGAGAATGCTTTCCGTGCCTGCGCGTACCACGACGTCAATCTGTGCCTCAGGGAAGGCTTCTTTCACCGCCTTGACTGTGGGGGTCAGCAGCAGAGAGTCTCCGATGTGGCGGAGTTTGACGAGGAGAAGGCGCATGGGGAAAGGGGCGGATGGATAAGGCTCGAAGCAAGGAGAAGCGGCTGGAAACCACTACTGAATGAGCCTCTTCACATTCTCAAGCCTCGCGTGGAGATCCTCCCGTGGAAAGAGAAAGGAGCCGTCCGCAGTGCGTGGGGTTTTGGAGTACAGCGAGAGGCCCTGATTGCCGCAAATGTTGGCGACGTCACGGAAGGCATCTCCCCATGAGTCGGGGCCGTGGCCGCCATCCAGATTGATATAGACCGAGTTTCTCGCAAACAGCGCCGTGGCCAGCGCCTGTCCCAGCGGACCGACGACCACCGGTGCTGCTGAAATCAGGGCGATCTGCTCGTCCAACGGGGTTTTGGAAAGCTGGATGGAGCGGCATGAGCCAAACACCCTTTCGACCTCGGCGACCGCTTCGTCTTCATTGAGCAGGTGGCGGTTGGGCGCATCTTTGCGGGACAGGAACAGCGTGGGGCCGGTTTTGGCTTGGGGACGGTGGAAGTACTCGTTCATGGCCCGGTAGTCCTGCGGGCGGGAGAGGCAGTCGTGCGTCCCTCGTGGCTGCGGGATGTAGTAGAGATCGTTGCACCGCGTGGTGCCGTCTCCGCATTCGATCATCTGATCCGGGGCGCCGCCGGTTCTTGTCAGGTAGCGGGACTGCCACTTCAGATGCCCCTTGGCGACGAGGATCTTAAAATCCGGACTCAGCTCCTGCATCTTTTTCTGGGCGGCCAGCCAGCGGGGCATGTGCTGAAACAGGAAGTGCCCATGGTTTTCGTGGTCCCGGCCGGAGAGATGGAACAGCGGCATGCTCAGCCGGTTGGCACCGAGGTAAATGGGCTGCCGCACCTTTTTAAGGGGAAGATAATCGAGGCTGGGGCAAACGCGCAGCCACCTGCCGTCCGACGTGAAAACATTGGCCTGGTCGCCAACGATGGTGGCGTTTTGGACGCGGTACAGATTGACGTTGGGCCAGCGAATCAGCGTGGACATCGCCGTTTGGTTGTTCAACCGCGCCTCCAGCTCGCAAGAGACCTCCTCCGAGCCTGCTTCGATCAGCGGAATCACCGTGACGTCCTTGGAATTCGCCGGAGCAGATTCGATCTTGGGATAAAGATGAACTGCAGACCGTAGATTCGCATAGAGATCATGTATGCGGCGACGGAAGGATTTCATGGCATGGATGGAGGTGCATCAAGGGAGGGGGCTCCCATTCCCCCTTTTTTCACAGGGTTGAAAGATGAATGGATGCGGCTGAAGTCGATGCGTGAGATGGGCGGTTCCAGCATTACTACAAAGCAGACAATCCCCCCCGTGCAACCAATTAACAGTTTGCGGATTGTGCCTCGACGTATTCAATTGATTGACCGTCTTCATGTCATCGATCCCCAACACGCAGAATGCTGCCACTGTCATCTCGTCTTGTGATGCCTACTCAGATTTGTGGCCCATCTTTTTCCACTTTTTCTTTAAGCATTGGGGGAAGCCATCCTTTCCGGTTTATCTCATCACCAATCACCGGCACTACAAAGATCCGCGGGTGATCAGCATCCCGGTGGGCGAGGACAAGAGCTGGTCTGACAATCTCATCAATGCGCTGAAAAGCATCCCGGAGGAAAACCTCTTCGTCTGGCTGGATGACTTTCTGGTGGATCGCGACATCGACAGCGCAGCAATGACCGCGTGCATTGAGCAGCTCGACCAAGTGGGCGGCAAGTATCTGGCGGTGGACCAGTTCGGTGATCTGGGCGCACCAGTCGAGAACAGCTGGCTGCGCTTGATCGAAGGGGGCAATCTCCGCGCGGGCCTCAATCTGTCACTGTGGAAGAAGACCTTCCTGAACCAGGTGTTGGAGCCTGCCTGCTCGATCTGGGCTGCTGAAAGCCGCCTGCGCAAGCTCAACCGCGAAGGCGAGGCGGGTTTGTATTACTTGAAAACCGAGACCCCCAAAGTGGTGTCCTATGTGGAGGGTGTCCGAGGGCAGTTTTGGAAACCCCAGGGCGTTGCCTATCTGCGGGAGCAGGGCATCAAGGCGAACTTGAAGCGCCGGCCGTTTCCGCCGCAGGGAAATGATTTCCTGTCCAAGTTTTTCAGAAGCTGCTACAAGCGCAGGATGAAATCTCAGTCGGGCAAAGAGGTCCGTGCGGCGTTGGAAGGGAAGGGGCTTGAAGTGCTTCCTTTGCAGGGCGTGTCCTGATTTGACACAGGACGTTGGCAGCAAGCTATTAAGAGATAGAGACCGCATCATCATGGAAGGCGAAACAGACAACTCATCATTTGAACTCCTCGACAGCGGCGGCGGGCGTGTGCTTGAAAAGCTCGGGGCGCTGGTGTCCGCCCGCGCCTGCCAGCCAGCTTGGTGGCGGCGCAAACTTCCTGGAGCGGAATGGCGCAAGGCCGTGGAACTGAAGCGTGAGTTGAAGGAGCCGCTGAAACTGCGCATCGGAACGCTGCGCTTTTTGCTTTCTCCCCTGGGTGGCGTGCGCGGCCTGGCTCCTGAATTGCAGGAACTGTGGGGCAAGGTTGGCGCGCAGTGTTCCGCCTTTGCCGTGCAGCAGCGCCGTCCGGCGCGTGTACTGCATCTCTTTGGCGGGGCCGGCGGTTTCACGCTCGCAGCTGCGCAGGCCGGTGCGGCAGTGGCCCATGTGGATGTTTCGGCAGATGCGATCAAACGCGCGCGTGAGCACGCTGCGCTCAACACGCTGGCCAATCGGGACATCCGCTGGGTCGTGGATGATCCGGTGAAATTCGCGCAGCGTGAGCGCACACAAACGACCCGCTACGATTTGATCGTGATTGATCCGCACACACCCAAGGATGCCAAGCGTGGCGGCTTTGAGCTTGAGCGTGATCTCGGCGCCTTGCTCAGCACGGTCAGCGGTTTGCTGTCCGACAAGCCCATTGGCGTCCTGCTTTGCTGCCGTCAGGGGGCGGTATCGTCCACGACATTGCAGAATCTCATGCGGCAGGAATTCAACGTTTTCGGTGGTGCCGTGGAGAGCGGTGAAATTTTGCTCAAAGGTGCCGAGGGAGTGCCTGCGGTGCCGAGTGGAGTGTTTGCCAGCTGGCGCAAAGCAGCTTGAGGAAAAAGAGCGTGTAGTTTGTCCTGACCATCTGGCCTGCTTGAAGCCTGTGCATAGT
>NZ_JBAQCR010000072.1:0-22745 GCF_049294395.1 Prosthecobacter sp. | reverse complement strand
TCTTCTCAAAGTCAGGCTTCGATTTCATGCTCAGAGCGATGCGTTTGCGCGGAATGTCCACTTCCGTGACCGTGACCTGCACGCGCTGCGCGACCTTCACGACTTCTGCGGCATCACGCACAAAGGTGTCACTGAGCTGGCTCACATGCACGAGGCCGTCCTGATGCACGCCGATGTCCACAAAAGCGCCAAAGGCCGTTACGTTCGTCACGATGCCCGGCAGCTTCATGCCCACGGTGAGATCCTTCATGTCGTTCACGCCGTCGGCGAAGCTGAAGACTTCGAACTGCTTGCGCGGATCGCGGCCTGGCTTGGCGAGCTCATTCATGATGTCCTGCAGCGTTGGCAGACCCACGTCCTGGCTCACATACTTCTTGAGGTCGATCTTCTGGCGCAGGTCCGCACGCTGCATGAGCTCCGGCACCGTGCAGCCGATGTCAGCCGCCATTTTCTCGACGAGAGGGTAGCGCTCTGGGTGCACCGCGCTGGCATCCAGCGGATGCACGGCATCACGAATGCGCAGGAAGCCTGCCGCCTGCTCGAACGCTTTGTCGCCCAGTCTTGGCACCTTCATGAGATCCTTGCGGCTCTTGAACGGGCCGTTCTCATTGCGGAAGGCCACGATGTTGGCCGCATGCGCGCTGTTCAAACCGGACACATAGCTGAGCAGTTGCTTGCTGGCCGTGTTCAGCTCCACACCGACGCCGTTCACCGCACTGATGACCACATGATCGAGACTGGTCTTGAGCTGGTTCTGATCCACGTCGTGCTGATACTGGCCGACGCCGATGGATTTCGGATCGAGTTTCACCAGTTCCGCCAGCGGGTCCATGAGACGGCGGGCGATGGAAACGGAACCACGCACAGTGACGTCATGATTGGGGAACTCCTCACGTGCGACTTCGCTGGCGCTGTAAATGGAGGCGCCGCTTTCGTTCACCATGATCACCGGAATTGAGGCCGGCACGCCGATCTTCTTCACGAACATTTCCGTCTCACGGCTGGCGGTGCCATTGCCGATGGCAATGGCCTGGATCTTGTAACGATCCACCAGATTGAGCACCAAATTTTTCGCGTGCAGCAAGCCACTGCCCTCGCCGAGCAGGTAGATCACATCGTTGTAGAGAAGCTGGCCCTGAGCATCAAGGACGACGACTTTGCAGCCCGTGCGGAAGCCGGGGTCGATGCCGAGAACACGCTTCTGTCCCAGCGGCGCCGCCAGCAGCAGCTCGCGCAGGTTGTCGGCAAACACGCGCACAGCCTCGGTGTCAGCCTTCTTCTTCGATTCAAGACGCGCTTCCGTCTCCATGCTGGAGCTCAGCAGGCGCTTGTAGCTGTCGGCGCATGCCAGCTTCATCTGGTCAGAGCAGGCATTGCCGCCTTTGACAAAAAGGTTTTCGATCAACTTGATCGCGGTGTCTTCCGCAGGCTGGATGCGCATGAGCAAGAAGCCTTCTTTTTCTCCACGACGAATGGCGAGCATGCGGTGAGATGGGATGGCCTTCAGCGGCTCGCTCCAGTCGAAGTAGTCGCGGAACTTCTGCGCCTCTTCGTCCTTTTCTTTTCCAAACATGACCTTGGAAACGACCGTGGACTGCTCCGCGAAAAATTTGCGCAAGGTGGCACGAGCATCCGCATGATCGCTGATGCGCTCCGCGATGATGTCGCGCGCACCACTCAGCGCGTCGTTGGCGTCCTTGACGCGCAGCTCTTCGTTTTCGTGGTCCGGGTTCACATACTTCACCACTTCGCCATTCAGATCCACGCCGTGGGTCATGAGGTTGGCCTCAATGAAGTCCGCCAGCGGCTCCAGACCTTTTTCCTTCGCGATCGTGGCGCGTGTGCGGCGCTTCGGACGGAACGGCGCAAAGATGTCCTCCAAGGCATTCATCGTCTCGGCCTTGTCGATCTTCGCGCGCAGGACGTCGGTCATCAGCTTGCGTTCTTCGAGTGATTTCACAATCGCGGTGCGGCGGTCATCCAGCGCCACGAGCTGCGTCATGCGCTCCTGAATGTTCTGAATTTGCACTTCATCCAGAGACCCGGTGGCCTCCTTTCGGTAACGGGCGATGAAGGGCACGGTGGCGCCATCAGCAAAGAGTTTGGCCGTCGCGCCGACCTGGATGGCCCGCAGGCCCAGCTCTTTGGCGACACGTTCGACGTGGGTGACATTGATGTTGAGTTCGTTAGCAGCAGACATGGTTGGAAAAGGGAAAAGTGAAGGATAAAAATCCGGTTGGGATCAGTGGAGTTAGCGAGACGATCACGGGCAGCAACCATTCAAGATCACATGTGAAAAACTTTTGTCGGAGCCATGGCTTGACATCGTGTTGCGAAATTTCCAAGGCGGCTTCGTATTGAAGCAGCATGAAGAATTTTTTTGTGGCTTTTCTGGTTTCAACCCTTGCATCTGCCGCTGAGGACTGGCCGCGCTGGCGTGGGCCGAATGCGGATGGAGGCTGGAATCCGAAGGATATCCCGGCGGACATTGCCAGGAAAGAGCCCGAGAGACTTTGGAAAAAAGAGATCAGCGCCGGGTTCGGCGGTGTCACTGCAAGCAACGGACGGGTGTATGTGATGGACCGGCTCAAGACTCCCAAAGAGATCGAACGCATTCTGTGTTTCGATGCTGAGAGCGGCACAAATATCTGGCAGCACAGCTGGGAGGTCAGCTACGGCAGCATGGAGTACGGGACCGGGCCGCGTTCATCGGTGAACATTTCCGATGGCAGGGCCTACGCCCTGGGTGCGACGGGTGTGGCATCGTGTCTCGATGCTGTGACGGGCCAGGTGGTATGGCAGGTGGACACGGTCGAAACCTTCGGGGCGAAGATTCCAAAGTGGGGTTTTGCAGCGTCGCCGGTGATCGATGGGAATCGAGTGCTCCTTCATGTCGGGGCAAATGCAGGCTCCGTCATCGCCTTGGACAAAACATCCGGCAAGGAAGTCTGGCGCGGCGGCCCAGATGCAGCGGGTTATTGCACGCCGGAGATCATTTCGCATATGGGCACTCGTCAGCTCATCGCGTGGGGACCGGAGCATGTGCAGAGCCTTGATCCAGACAGCGGTCGGGTGAACTGGCTCGTTCCATACAAGATCACGTATGGCGTCAGCATCGCGCAACCTCTCTATCGTAACGGCATTCTTCTCGTCTCTGGCTACTGGCACGGTGCAAAGGCGCTCCAACTCGAAAAGAGCGCCACCCTGCTGTGGGAAAATCAAACTGAGATCTGCGGTCTCATGTCGGCGCCATTGTATAAAGACGGTGTCGTTTACATGCTCGACAAGACTCGCGGCCTTCAGGCCTTCGAGCTCAAGACCGGCAGAATCCTCTGGAGCGATGACAATTCGCTGACACCGAAAGACAGCAATCCGCAGATGAGTCTCGTGTGGATGCAGGAATCGACCAACCTCGCCGCCTTGCTCAATGCCAGCGGTGAACTGGTCTATGTCACGCTGAAACCCGATAAACGCGAGGAACTGGCCCGCTGGCAGATCATCGGCAAAACCTGGGCACATCCGGCATTCGCGGGAAACAGGGTATTTGCGCGCAGCGATAAAGAATTGTCAGCCTGGCGGCTTTGGTAATGAGTATGAAACTCTGGCTGCCCATCCTCCTTGCCGTCTTTGTCATTGCCGCCGCTCCCGTAGCCGAATCGCCCGCATGGAAGGCGGGTGCAGCATCAGCCAAGATCACTCCGGACAAACCGATGTGGATGGCGGGTTATGCAGCGCGCACCAAGCCCTCTGAAGGCGTGGAACTGGATCTGTTCGCGAAAGCATTGGTGCTCACGGATCAGGCAGGCGGGCGCTTCGTTCTTATCACGATGGATTTGATCGGCGTGCCGAGGAATCTGCGCCTTGCTGTGGCAGAGCGGGTGAAAAAAGAACACGGCATCGAACCGGCGAACCTCGCCATCAACGCCTCTCACACGCACAGCGGACCGGAACTGCGCACGAGCAAGATTCATGGCGCGGATGATCTGGCGCTGCGTGAGAAAGAAGCGGCGGAATACACGGCCCAGTTGGAAAACACCTTGGTCAAACTCGTCGGTGAAGCACTGCAAAAATCAGTTCCGGCGCATCTGGATTACAGCACGGCACGCTGCGGTGTCTCGATGAACCGCCGCACTCCGGACGGCAAAGGCGGCTGGAACAATTTCCCTAATCCGCAAGGTCCGGTGGATCAAACGGTGCCCGTGCTCAAAGCCAGCAGCGCGGATGGCAAGGACATCGCGATCATCTTTGGCTACTCCTGCCACTGCACCACGCTGGGTCATCAAAAATTCAGCGGCGACTACGCGGGCTATGCTCAGCAGGAAATCGAAAAAGCGCATCCCGATGCGGTGGCGATGTTTGCGAACGGTTGCAGCGGCGATCAGAACCCCTACCCGCGTAAGACCATGGAACTCGCGCAAACGCATGGCAAATCGCTCGCCACCTCCGTGCAGGCCGCGCTGGAAACCCACATGCAGCGCATCAAGGGGACCATCCGTGCCGCCTATCGTGAAATCCCGCTGGCTTATGACAAGCTGCCAACCAAGGAACAGCTTCTCGAAGAACAGAAATCCACGAACAAATGGCAGGTCACGCATGCGACCCGCGTGCTCCAGCGCATCGCCGACGAAGGTCCGCTGTCCACGACCTATCCCTATCCCGTACAGGTGCTTCGCCTTGGCAACGACCTCACGTGGGTCACGCTCGGCGGCGAAGTCGTCGTGGACTACTCACTCCGCCTCAAGCAGGACCTCAAAGATCCCATCGTCTGGGTCAGCGGCTACACCAACGACGTCATGGCCTACATCCCCAGCCTCCGCATCTGGCAGGAAGGCGGCTACGAAGGCGGCGGAGCCATGATCTACGGCTCGCATCCCACACGATGGAGCGACAAGACCGAGGAGAATATTGTCAACACGGTGATGGAGTTGCGGAAGACCGTGGAGTGAAAACGAAACGTGCCAGCTCTCAGGAGTTTTTTCTGCCGAACTTCATGCGGTCATACACCTCAGCCAGAGGCAGCTGGATGCCGAGGCTTTTGATGGCAAGCTCTTGATCAAGCCCCTTGGCCTCAGTCAGGAACCAGAAGCCGTCGCCATGACGCTCGTAGATCTCAATGTGGGGGCTTGTTTGAGAAACAAGTACGTAGGCCTTGAGTGATTCAAGCTGGCGATAATTCTCCGCCTTCTTGCCGCGATCATAGCTCTCGGTGGACTTGGAAAGCACTTCAAAGACGATGGTCGGATTGATCGCAGTCTGCTGGCGCTTGTCCTTGGGATCAAATTCGAGCTTCTTGCAGAACACCGCAGCGTCCGGGTACGTGACGAAACCTGTGGCAGGAATCTTGATGCGCAAATTGCTGTCGTAAGGCGTACAGGTTTTACCTTTGAGACGCTGGCGGAGTTCCCCAAGCAAATTGGTCACAATCAAACTGTGCTCCGGACTGCCCCCAGCCATGGCGAATATATCACCGTCGTGAAACTCGCTTTTGTACACCTCGTTTTCTTCAAGATCGTAGTATTGCTCGACGGTGTGCTTGATTTTGGCTTTTGCGATGCCCATGGTGACAGAGGCTACCAATTTGGGCCCTTGATTCAATCAACGAAACGGCCCGGAAGCTTCCTCCCGGGCCGTGACGGATGATTCCGAATGGGATCTCGCTCTGCGCATCACTTGCTGTTCTCAGCAAACTGCGCGTCGAAGATGATCTTCGAAGGCGGGAAGTCGATCTTCTTCACAAAGGCGGCGGATTCGGCGGCGCCGAACTCGCGGTCCATCGCGCCGTCTTCCCACTCGACGCTCAGCGGGCCACCGTAGTCGATGTCGTTGAGGGCGCGGATGATGCGCTCGAAGTTGATGTTGCCACGGCCGACGGACTTGAAGTCCCAGTAGCGGCTCGGCTTGTGGAAATCGACGTGGCCGCCGAAGACGCCGGCGGTGCCGTCACCGATGCCCCAGGCAACATCCTTCATGTGCACGTGGAAAATGCGGTCGCTGAACTTGTAGAGGAACTTCACATAATCGACGCCCTGATAGCCAAAGTGGCTGGGGTCGTAGTTGAAGCCGAAGGCGGGATGGTAATCGACGGCCTGCAGAGCGCGCTCGGCGCTGGCGATGTCGAAGGCGATCTCCGTGGGATGTACTTCGAGGGCATAGCGGATGCCGAGCTTCTGATACTCATCGAAGATCGGGGTGAAGCGCTTGGCGAAGTCCTTGTAGCCGGCGTCGATCTGGCCGGGGAGATTCGGCGGGAAGGAGTAAACAAGATGCCAGATGCTGCTGCCAGTGAAGCCGTTGACGACGCTGACGCCGAAACGCTTGGCAGCGTGTGCGGTCTTGATGAGCTCTTCAGCGGCACGCTGGCGGACGCCTTCAGGATTGCCGTCGCCGTAGATATGGCCGGGAAGAATCTGGGCATGGCGGGGGTCGATGTTGTCGCACACGGCCTGGCCCACGAGGTGGGTGGAGATGGCGTGGCACTGCATTCCTGCGGCCTTCAGTTTGGCACGCTTGGCATCGCAGTAGGCCTGATCGGCCTTGTCCACTTCGAAGTGGTCGCCCCAGCAGGCGAGTTCGACACCGTCATAACCGAAAGCCTTGGCCTTCTGGATCATGGTATCGCAGGAAAGATCGGCCCACTGGCCGGTGAAGAGAGTGACTGGGCGTGGCATGTCAGGTGTGTGGTTGAGTTGAGGCGGGGAAGAAGGAGAAAGATTCGTGAAAGTCGAATGTGAATGACGATTTTTTGCGAGGGGCGGCTATTTGCGCTCGATCGCCTGAGTGCGGACGAGGGTGTAGGGGAGCTCAAGGATAAGCTGCGCGGCCTTGCCTTCCGCGTCGTTGACTTGGGCGATATTCTTGAGGTTGCCGGTGATCTTGGTGTTCACATCCAGCATGTCTGAGAGGCGGCGGACGAGGGTGATGTCGAAAGCGACCTCGATGCGGCTGAGGTAATTCATGGGCCGCTCCATCGTGAACTTGCCGACCATATGGACGGTTGCCTGCGAACCGTCGGAGCGCTCATCCACGGCGACCAGGGTGCATTCGATGTCCTCCGCGACCACCGCGCCGTAGTCCTTGCCGCTGGATTCATTGATGCTGACTTTCCACGTCTCACCGGCTTTTCGCGTCTGATTGAGAAGGCACGCCTCTGGGATTTCCAGCAGAAGTCTGGTGAATGCCAGATCATTGAGGAACTTCTGCTGCTCTGCGGTGGGCTTGCCGCCAACCAGGGCGCATTTCCATTTTCCATCTGATTTGCGCAGCCGGAGGATCTTGCCCACCAAGGGCCCGGCCTGTTCGGCAGGCTGCGGGGCGGGGCCGTTGTAATTGATCAGTTCGCAGAGCATCTCGCGCACCTGCACCTCCTCGGTGTCAGTTCCCATCAGACGCCGGACGAGGTTAGCCTGCTGAACGAAGCGGCAGAAAAAGTCATTGGCTGAACTGGACTTCTGCATGCGCCCTTTGCCCTCCTGCACGCGCACCTCGCGCTTTTCCCGCAGCAGAGTGCCTGGGCGGAGAGAAGAGGGGGCGCCAAGGTCCACAGGTCCTGCCAAAGTGTCAGCGGCGTTCAGATGAACGGAGATGAGCAAAAACAGCAGAAAACGCAGCGGGGCATGCATGCTGGGAGACTACCAAAGGCATGCGCGCCCGCACAAGCCGCAAGTACCAGCCCCGCAGAGCGCGCTCATTTCATGCTTGGCGAATGCCGCCGGTTCATTCCATGATGCAAAAATGCACCGTGTGTTTCTCCTCTGCCTCGCCTTCACCGCCGCGACTCATGCGCAATGGACCACCTCACACGTTCATGGTTCACCTGAAGCACCGAAACCCTTCATCGCTGAGCAGGCTTTTGCCTCCATCCAGCTTCAGGATGCCTTGGAGATGATCGCCGTACCCGGTGCGCAGCGCTTTGTCGCCGTCGAAAAGGGTGGCAAAATCTGGAGCTTTAAGGATGCACCGGACGCCAGCGCAAAGGACCTGCTCATCGATCTCAAGCCAGAGCATCCGCTGCTGCAATACGCCTATGGCATCGCGTTTCATCCACGGTGGAAGGAGAACGGCCAGGTCTTCCTCTGCTATGCCTACGGCGACAAAGTGACCGATGGCACCAAGCTCTCGCGCTTCAAACTCACGCAGCAGGAGCCGCCGGTGCTTGATCCCAAGTCGGAGACCGTGCTGCTGACATGGCGCAGCGGCGGCCACAATGGGGCCTCTCTTCAGTTCGGCCCAGACGGCAAGCTCTACATCTCCACCGGCGACGCTGAAGTCCCCTCCCCACCTGACCCGCTGAATACAGGGCAGGACATCAGCGATCTGCTGTCCTCCATCCTGCGCATCGACGTGGATCATCAGGAAAATGGCAAAGCGTATGCCATTCCAGCCGACAATCCCTTCTTAAAAACACCCAAGGCCATGCCGGAAATCTGGGCCTTCGGCTTTCGCAATCCTTGGAAGATCAGCTTTGACTCCCAAGGCCGCCTATGGTGCGGGGACGTCGGCTGGGAGCTGTGGGAGATGATCCACCTCGTGCAACGCGGAGGCAACCATGGCTGGAGCGCGTATGAAGCAAGCCAGCCGATCAAGCCAGAAACCCAACGCCCCGAGCCCATCATCCCGCCCGTGGCTGCACATCCGCACACCGAGGCCGCGAGCATCACCGGCGGCTATGTCTATCACGGCACCCGCTTTCCTGAATTGAACGGAGCCTACATCTACGGCGACTACGAAACCGGCAAAATCTGGGCGCTCTGGCATGACGGCAAACAAGTCACGCGCCGTGAGGAAATTGCCGACACTCCCCACAAGATCGTCACCTTCGGACAAAGCGAGGATGGTGAGGTGTACTGGATGAACTGGGAAAACAGCACACGAATCTACCGCTTGGCACCCAACCTTGCCGTCGGCAAACCGAGCCAGTTTCCGCAGAAACTCAGCGACACGGGCTTGTTCAAAGACACCGCTGCGCAGACACCCGCCACAGGCGTGCTGAACTTTGAGATTGCCGAACCGATGTGGCAAGACGGCGCCACTGCCACACGCTTCATCGCCCTGCCGGAAGGCAAAAGCATCCGCACCACCACCAGCGGCAATCCCGCGAAGCCGAACTACAAAGTCGAATGGCCCGCCGAGTCCGTGCTCGCCCGGACCATCACCAGGACAGCCACCCAGCAGCGTATCGAAACCCAATTGCTCCATTTCGATGGCGAGACTTGGAACGGCTATTCCTACCGCTGGAATGACCAAGGCACGGATGCTGAGCTCGTCGACGTCGATGGTGCCGAGTTCACCGCGCAAAAGCAGCCCTGGCGCATCCATGGCCGCGCCGAATGCGCCCGATGTCACAACAACTGGAGCGGCTTCGCTCTTGGATTTCAGCCGGATCAGCTTGTCAGCATTGGCGGCAAGAAACCAGCCGAAGCATCAGCTTTGTTCGATGGCCCTTTTCTTGGACGGTTGCAAAACCACCTAGTCTCCAGTCGAGACACCAAGGCTGATCTCGAATCCCGCGCACGCTCCTGGCTGCATGCCAACTGCGCCCATTGCCACCGTCGCCACGGCGGCGGCAGCGTGCCGCTGATGGTGAACTTCGATCTGCCCACAGCGGAGACGATGACAATCTATGAAAAGCCGAAGCGGGGAGATCTTGGCATCAGTGATCCAGCCGTAATCTATCCGTGGGCTCCTCACCGCAGCATCCTGTTTCAGCGCATTGCACGGACAGGCAGCGGACATATGCCGATGATCGGCGCGCATGACCCAGACCCTGATGGCCTGAAGCTACTATGGGATTGGATTTCGAGCATCTACCCCAAGAAAGGCCCCGCAGAAAGCTATGTCAGCGAAGAAGACATGCTGCAGCAGGCAGACTCCGGATATGAGGCCGAGCTGCTCTCCGGCAAACATCCGGAAAACCAATACCGGATCCACGCCGATCCCCTGCATTGGTTCCGCAGTTCACCGACTCACCTAATGATGGCCGTGTCCACCGGGCAGATCCCTCAGCCACGGCGTGAGGCCGCCATCAAAGCCGCGATGGCGAGTGGTGATCCGAACATCACTTCCTTGTTCGAGCGCTTCCTGCCGCCTGAGCAGCGGGTGAAGACCCTCGGCGTGAATTTCGACGCGAAAAAGCTCCTCGCCGTCCAAGGTGATGCAAAGCGCGGCAGTGAACTCGTCAGCATGAGCGGCAAGCTGGCCACCTGCCTGGCCTGCCATATCGTCAACGGCATCGGCCGCGATTTCGGCCCGGATCTGAGCAAGGTGGGGGCGCGACTGACGCGTGAGCAAATCCTCGAAAGCCTGCATAAGCCCTCAAAAAACATCGCCAAGGGTTACGAGACCTGGCTCGTCACATTGAAGGACGGCAGCGTGCAAAGTGGTTTCGTCACCCATTCCGATGAAGGGACGATCACTCTCAAGCTCCCCACCGGACAGCCGCAAACGATCCAACGTGACCAAATCAAAAGTCAGCAGCCGCAGCCGGTGTCCCTGATGCCCGAAGGGCTGCTGCAAAGCATGACTGAGCAGGAAGCCGCAGACCTCATGGCGCTCTTGGCGGGCTTGAGATAGGCACATACCCCCTTTGCGACACGCCCATTCCCCCCGCTCTAACCCACAAGAAACTGCATACACCGGACGAGGATGATGCGTTCAAATATCATTGATGCATACCACCCCAGTCACCTGCCCGAGCTGTTTTCAGGAATTTGAGGTTTCTACCCCATCCTATAACGAGGTGCCATGCGATGTGGACTATGACTGTGAGGTTTGCTGCAGACCTCTGCGCATCTTTTTCTCGGAAGATGACGGTGAAGTCTTGGGCATGGCCTACGGCTTGGGAGAGAACGGGCCCTATGGGTGATTCTCATCAAAACACAGTCTAACATTATGGTAGTCCCAAGTATCCCCTTTCCTATGCCTCCCTTGCGCGTTTTCGCAGAGAATGCATTTGGCTGTTTGCAAAAACAGAAGTTGTCGTTAATCTCGAAAAATCCCGCTGCCAGGAGTCTGGTGGATGGGAAGCTTAACAAACAGGTTAACACCCACACACATGAAAATCGCTATCCTTGCCCTCATCGCGGCTTCCGCCGTCCTCTCCGCTTGCCAGCAGCCTGCTCCTCCGCCGCCGCCACCACCAGTGCACAGCGGCAAGTAAGCACTCGGCCGCCTAGTGCGGCTGGTTGTGAAACTTACGTGTGATCATTTAATGATCCGTCTTGCCACTGTTCTGTCGCTGCGTCCGTGATGCTTCATGCATCCTGTTCCAGCTAAAGACGGCATGTGCGAAGTGCGACGCCAAAGCGAAGGCCGACTGCAAAGACGGTCACAAGCTCTAGTCTGACAGGCAACTGTCACATTGCGCCGCCGTTCCCCACCCAACCGGGGGACGGCGGCTTCTTTTTTCACCCTTTCAGCGCCGAATTCCGGATGCTGGACACCTGTTTATACTTCATTGATGGACTGCCATGCCAGACTGCCTGCTCGCCCTTGAATCCTCCTGCGATGAGACTGCTGCGGCCATCTGTACCCTGGACGGCGAGCTGATCGCTGGGAGGATCGCGTCACAGATTGAAATTCACCGCCAGTATGGCGGAGTCGTGCCGGAGGTGGCCTCACGCAATCACATCCTCCACGTGCGGCCGCTGGTTCAGCAGGTCCTGGCTGACGCCGGAAAAACGCTCGGCGACATGTCAGCTTTTGCAGCCACCAGCGGTCCGGGATTGGTGAGTTCGCTGCTCATTGGAACGTCCATGGCCAAGGCGCTGGCCATCTCTGAAAACAAGCCTTTCCTGGCCGTGAATCACATGGAGGGCCACCTGCTCTCCCCCTTTATGGATGGCAACGGCCCGGTACGCGCCTGTGTGGCGCTCATCGTCAGCGGCGGACACACAATGCTGGTTCGGGTGCGCGGCGTGGGCAGCTATGAACTGCTGGGTCGCACGCGTGACGACGCCGCAGGCGAGGCCTTTGACAAGGTGGCGAAGATGATCGGCCTTCCCTACCCCGGCGGGCCGGAAATCGACAAGCTGGCCACACGTGGCGATCCAACCGCCTTCGCCTTTCCGCGGAGCTTCCTGGATGGCCGCAGCCTGGAGTTCAGTTTCAGCGGCTTGAAGACCGCCGTGCTGTATGAACTGCCACGAGTCGACCTGAAGAGCGAACAGGTGCTGGCCGACCTCAGCGCCAGTGTGCAGGCGGCGATCATCGAGGTGCTGGTCGAAAAACTGGTGCTCGCGGCCAAGCAATGCGGGGAGACGCTTGTCACCGTGAGCGGCGGGGTCAGCTGCAACCGTGGCCTGCGGGCGGCGCTCACTGCGCGCTGCGCCAAAGCAGGCCTGCAACTGCTGCTCGCAAGGCCGGATCTTTGCACCGACAATGCGGGCATGATTGCATTCGCCGCTGCGCAACGTTTCAGCATCGGCCACACTTCTCCTTTGGAGGCGGATGTGGATCCCAATCTCTCCCTCGTCAGCTAATCCCCCTCATTTTTATGCGCCCGATCTTTCTTTGCCTCTGCGCATTCACCAGCCTCCAGGCAGGCGACTGGCCGCAGTTTCTCGGCCCACTGCGCAACTGCACCGCCACTGATGAAACCGCCATCGTCGGCAGTGCTGAACCCGAGATCGTGTGGAAGCGCATGCTGGGCAGCGGTCATGCCGGAGCAGTGGTCTGCGACAACTGCGTGATCATGACCCACCGCCAGGGCGGCGAGATCATCACCGAAGCGCTGGCAGCCGCCGATGGCAAATCCCTCTGGAAACATGCCTGCCCTACTGCCTACCGCGACAGCTTTGGGTTCGACAACGGCCCCCGCGCCGTGCCTTGCATCGCTGCGGGCAAAGTCATCACCCATGGACCGGAGGGCATGGTCCAGGCGCTCGATTTCAAGACAGGCGAACTCATCTGGAGTTATGACACCGTCGCCGAACTCGAATCGCCGCAGGGGTACTTTGGCCGCGCCTGCTCACCGCTCGTCACGGATGGCAAGGTGCTGCTCAATGTGGGTGGCAAGAATGCGAAGGGCGGGGCGGGCATCATCGCGCTGGATCTTGCCACGGGAAAACTCGTCTGGCAGGCCACGGAAGATGAAGCGAGTTATTCCTCCCCCCTGCTGCTCACCGGAGATCCGGGAATAAGCGCCTTTTTCACCCGACGTGGTGTCCTCCTGACGCAAACCAGCGATGGCAAGGTGCTGGCGGATGACTACTTCCGCGCCCAGATTGATGCCTCCGTCAATGCGGCTGCTCCAGTGCCCTGCGGAGATGGCAGGCTGCTTTTCACCGCCGCGTATGATGTAGGAGCCGGCCTGTGGCAGTGGAACAAGGCTGAACGCAAACTGACCAACGTGTGGAAAAAAGCCGACACTCTCGACTGCCACTACACCACGCCAGTTTATCACGCCGGACATGTGTTTGGCCTGCACGGCAGGCAAGAGAGCGGCATGACGTTGCGCTGCATCTCCGTGGCCGATGGCAAGATCGCCTGGGAAGCGCCGGACCGCCTCCAGGGCGGCACACTGATTCTGGTGGGAGACAAAATCCTGCTGCACAGCGAAGCCGGTGAATTGTGGATCTTCACCGCTGACCCGAAGAAATTCAATCTCCTGCAACGCAGCCAGATCACCCGCGCGGGACATCGCAGCCATGACGCCTTCTCAAATGGCCAGCTTTACGCCCGGGATGCGGAGAAACTGGTCGTGCTGAAGGTGAAGTAGGCGCTGGATTGATCCGCAGGCGCGTCTAGTTTGCGTTGCATGGCACAAATCGGCAAACGCAACTCCCTCATCGTTCTTCACAGTACGCCGCACGGCATTTATCTGGACGGGGGTGATCATGGCGAGATCCTGCTGCCGAACCGTTACATCCCCAAGGGCACCAGTCTCGGAGAGGCCCTGGACGTCTTCATCTATCGTGATTCCGAGGACCGCCTCGTGGCCACCACGGAGACGCCCTTCGCCATGGTGGGCGAATTTGCCACGCTGGAAGTGGTCAGCGTGAACCGCAACATCGGTGCGTTTTTGAACTGGGGCCTTCTCAAAGATCTGCTGCTGCCATTTCGTGAGCAGGCGGATCAGGTGTACGTGGGCGACAAGGTCGTAGCCTACATCATGCTGGATGAGAAAACGGACCGCATCATCGCCACCACACGCCTGAACCGGCACCTGAGCCGCGAGCGCCCGCCGTTCAAACCGGCGCAGCCTGTACCTTTGCTGATCACCGCCCGCACACCACTAGGCTACAATGCCATTGTGGCGGGAACACATGTCGGACTGCTGTATCACACCAACATCGGTGCACCACTGCAGGTCGGACAAAGAATCAACGGCTTTGTCAGCGCGGTGCATCCCAGCGGCAAGATCGACCTCAGCCTCGATGCCTCAGGTTATCAGCGTGTCGCGTCACTGACGGACCGCATTCTTGAAGCGCTCAAGAACAATGGCGGTAAGCTCGCCTTTGACGACGACAGCCATCCTGAAGCCATTCGCAGCCACTTCGAAGCCAGCAAAAAAGCGTTCAAGCAGGCACTGGGCTCGCTTTACAAACAGCGCCGAATCCGCTTCACGAATCCAGGCATTGAAATCCTGGACGTTCGTGAAGCGAAAGACGGTGACTGGAAGCCTTCTGGCCCGGGAGCCAAATGATCAAGGCAGCGGGAAGCGCTGGTTCATCTCGCTGACTTCCTTGCGGATTTGAGCCAGGGCGGCTTCGTCCTCACGGTTTGTCAGCGCACGGTCGATCCAGGCGGCGATCTGCTTCATCTCAGCTTCCTTCATGCCGCGAGTGGTGACGGCTGGAGTGCCGACACGAATACCGCCGCCGAGGGTGATCTTCTCGGTATCGAAGGGAATTCCATTTTTGTTCACGGTGATCGCGGCCTTGTCGAGGGTCTCGCTGGCAACCTTGCCATTGAGGCCTTTCGGGCGGAGATCGACGAGCATAAGGTGGTTGTCCGTGCCACCGCTGACGATGCGGTAACCGAGTGCGGCGAGAGCAGCCGCAAGGGCCTGAGCGTTTTTGACAATTTGGGCGGTGTAGTCCTTGAAGCCGGGCTTGAGGCATTCGCCGAAGCAGACTGCCTTGGCGGCAATGACGTGCATTAGGGGGCCCCCTTGGACGCCGGGGAAGACCTGGCTCTGGATCTTTTTGAAGAGGTCCTCGCGATTGGTGAGGATCATGCCGCCACGCGGGCCGCGAAGGCTCTTGTGCGTGGTGGTGGTGACGAAATCTGCATACTCCATCGGGGAGGGATGGGCGCCACCGGCCACCAGACCAGCGATGTGGGCCATATCCACAAACAGATAAGCACCCACGCTCTTGGCGATCTCGCTCATCCTTTTGAAATCGATGATGCGCGGGTAGGCGCTGGCACCAGCGGTGATCATTTTGGGCTGCTCCCGCAGGGCGACTTCGGCGAGCTCGTCGTAGTCGATGAGTTCGTTTTCCTGGTTCACACCGTACTGGCAGAAATTGTAGAAACGACCGGAGAAGTTGGCTGGATTACCGTGCGTGAGGTGACCACCGTGGGCGAGGTTCATGCCCAGCACCTTGTCGCCGGGCTGGAGAACGCTGAAATAGACCGCAGCATTGGCCTGTGAACCGGAGTGCGGCTGCACATTGGCGAATTTGGCTCCAAATAACTCGCACGCGCGATCGATGGCAAGCTGCTCGACTTTATCGACTTCCTCGCAACCGCCGTACCAGCGCTTGCCGGGATAGCCTTCGGCATACTTGTTCGTGAGGCAGCTGCCTTGGGCGGCCATGACCGACTTGCTGGTGAAGTTTTCACTCGCAATGAGCTCGATGTGGTCCTGCTGACGGTGCTGCTCGCCACGAATGATGTCGGCGACGGCGGGATCATTCGCTTCCAAAATATCGAGCGGGTGCGGCTGCGCGTTCATCTTGTCCACCCGGCGGCCATGACGGCCACCAGCAAAGGGGGTTTTCAGCCATGTGTCCACGATCTCATTCGCGGTGGCCGCAGGGGTGTTTTTGCCGGAAAGGCACAGCACATTGGAGTTGTTGTGCTCGCGCGTGATGGCGGCGGTCTGAGCATCGCTAACCAGCGACGCCTGAATGCCCACATGACGGTTCGCAGCGATGCACATGCCGATGCCCGTGGTGCACACCAAAATGCCGGCGTCAGCCTCGCCAGACAACACCTTGTCAGCGACCACTTCGGCGTAATCAGGGTAATCGACGGAATCGTGTGAATTCACTCCCAGATCCTCAACGCCATAGCCGGCGGATTGCAGGTGTGCGACGACGGCATTTTTCAATTCCACTCCGCCATGGTCGGCGGCGATGGCGAGTTTATGGGGAGGGCTGCCGTTGGGATTGCTGGTCATTTTTTTTCGCGTTGGGGTGAGGGTCGAAGATGGGTGGGCGATGGCTGCTGTCATCCATCATTTTGCTTCCAGGTCTGGTCGATGTAAGCAATCAGGCTGGGCAGTATTTTTTCCAGGCTGCGCAGCGTCTCTTCATACGCTGAACGGCCCTGCCCAAAAGGGTCGGAAACATCCCTGCCGCGCAGGGCGTCTTCGGCTGCAAATTCAGAGACAAGGTAAACTTTGTCAGCCTGCTCGGGAAATTCATCCGCGATGGCCGCCATGTGATGCGAGGACATTGCAAATACATGCGTGGCCTGTTCCAAGGTTTTCTGGTCAAGCATGCGGCTCTGGAAACTGGCAAGATCGAGACCTCGCTCCTTCAGCAAAGCCGCCGTGTGTTTGCTGGCAGGCATGCCGGGTGCCGCTGCCACACCTGCGCTGGAGACCTGATAGTCAGTGCGTTCCCTGACCAGATCACGGAAAAGCGCTTCCGCCATCGGGCTGCGGCAGGTGTTGCCAGTGCAGACAAAAAGAACGTTTTTCAAGATGCTGAGCGGGTTTGGTTCGATCCCGCCAGAGCAGACGGGGGAGGTCAGTGTGTCGCGACACCATCATTTTGTCAAAGGCGGAGCAGTTTCTGCTCATAAGCATTTTCGTGGAATATCCCGCTTGCCAAAGGGGAGGCTCATGGGCTTTGCTTCTGTTCCTCTTATTTTCAAGCGCTTAAACATCGGATGGCGGAACGATATAAAATATATGAAAAGCTCGGCATGGGCGGCGTTGGAGCCGTCTTCCGCGCTTATGACAGCCAGTTGAAGCGCTGGGTCGCTGTCAAACGACTGCTGACCGCCAACGAAGCTGACGTCGACAAAGGCGTCGCTTCCGAGCTGCGACGTGAGGCCGATGCACTCGCCTCACTGCGCAATCCGAACATCGTGACCATCTTCGATGTGGCGAGCGATGACGAGGGATTGTTCATTGTGATGGAACTTCTGCAGGGTGAAGACCTCGCCGATGTCGTCGCCCGTGGTCCGCTGCCCTACGACGATTTTAAAGAGCTGGCCTCGCAGACGCTTGAAGGCCTGCTCGCAGCGCACCAGCACCACATCCTTCATCGGGACATCAAACCGGAGAACATCAAGGTGGAGCGTCTTCCCGGGGGCCGAATGCAGGCGAAGATCATCGACTTCGGTCTCGCACGTGCAGGGCTGCGCGCCCGCAAGCAGACGGAAGACCAGGAAGGCACGGTGATGGGATCCATTTACTACATGGCTCCCGAGCAGCTGACGCGCGAGCCCGTGGATGAACGCACGGATCTTTACTCTCTAGGTTGTGTCTTTTACGAGGCACTCTCGGGTAGAAAAGCGTTCGATGGAGCTTCGATGGCCGAGGTCATCGACAAGCACATCGACCACATCTTGGTGCCGCTGCATGAAATCGCCCCGCATGTGCCGCAGTGGCTGGGAGCTTGGTGTGCACGCCTCATGGCACAAAAGCCTGATGACCGCCCGGCCAACGCGCAGCAGGCCATCGAAGAATTCCGCGCCTGGGAAAAAATGCCCACCATGGTGCCCTACGGTCCTTGGATGGGCATGTACGCGCCGCCGCCCGTCTATATGCCGCCTGGCATGCCTCCGGGTACAGGCACGGTGCCGCTGACGGGTTACTATCCTCCCCCCGAAGCTCAGCCCGTCTATGCCGAGCCGGTGGCCGTGGAAGTCATTCCCGAGGCGCAGCCTGTTGTTGAGATCGCCGCACTCACAACGCCGCTGGCACCTGCGCCTCGCAGGCCCGGAACCGGGCGCACGACAGCGATGCAGCGCCCGCCATCGGCGGTCCGCCCTTCTTCATCGTCTTCGGCTTCATTCATTCAGACAAACGCGAAGCTGATCAAACAAATCGCCATTATTGGCGGAGTCATCATCGTGCTGGGCATCGGCGGCTGCTTTTTCTTCGGCAAAAAGCCCGGCGCTTCATCTTCCAGCAATTCGGCGCTCTCAGCCATTGGCATCTCGTCCAATCCGCCCAAGGTCAGCTACCAGCTCCCGCAGGACCGACCGTTTCCTCCTGTGGATCGTGGCATCTCACTCTTCTATGTGGGCAACACCGCCAACCTGACCAACCGCAAAGGCGCCGACGGCAAACCCGCCCAAGCCAACCCAAACGAGCCGGTCATCGAATGGCATGACCTTTCTGAACGCGGCGGCGACAACATTCTGCGCAGCTATCAGAAGAGTCCAGACTACGCACCCAAGCGCGCCAACTGGCCCGAAGCCGCCACCGGTGGCACCCCCAAGCCGGGGCGAGTCGTGCTCGATTTCCATTCTCACAATGGCAAACCCTGCATCCTGGAGCTTGATGACACGGGCACTGAAACGCAGAACATGCCCTTCGGAAGCAAGGATGTCGGAGTCCCCAACGATAAAGGACTCACCGTCGTCATCGCCTTTCAAGCCGATGCGGCAAAGCTTCCCATGCGTGTTTTCACCCTTGGCAATGATGATGGCACCACGGTATCTCTGCTGGTGGATGAGAAGAAAAACCTCGTGGCAGAAGTTAAAAACGCAGGCGGAAGCCCAACGTTGACCTCCAAGGATGTGAACGGCACGCTGGCCTGCCTCGCCTTTGTGAGCTGGAACGCCAGCACGGGCCTCGTGGAGCTCCGTGCACGAGATGCCGATGGCAAGACCTTCACCTCCTCCGGCGGCAAGTCCACCGCTCCTTCCAAGCCGCTCAACTGGCTGCTGATCGGACGTGGTCAGGACAGCAGTGGTGGAAGCGTCAGCCCACAGGATCAATTCAGCGGCTATCTGGCAGAACTCTTCGTGTACTCCATTACCTTGAAGCCCGACCAGACCCAGCTCATCGACGGACGAGTGCGTGATTGGTACTTCCAGCCCGCAGCTCCCCCGCCCCTCAACACTCGGCTGAGAACGAGGCTTGCCTGGATCGAGCCGCGCAGTGCCTGGAAACTGAACGCCAGCCTCAAAAAAGAAGACTGCGCAAAGGCTGTGGACAACAATACAGGGTCCCGTTGGGCCACGGGAGTTCCCATGAAGGGCGGCGAGTGGTTCACCGTCGAACTGCCCACCGAGGAAAATATCGCCGGACTGGCGCTCGACAGCCAGGCCAGCAATCAGGACTACCCGCGCAAGTACAAAATCGAAGTGTCATCCAACGGCACACAATGGAATCCCACGGATGCCCAGGGAGATGGGAACGTTGTGACCGAGATCGTTTTCAAGACACCGCAGAAAGCACGCTTTGTGCGCATCACTCAGCTGGGTACAGCAAGCAGCTACTGGGGAATCAACGAACTGGTTCTGTTTAAGAAGTAGCCAGACGCCCTTTCAGGGCAGCTCCTCTCAGTTCATCACATCACACAGGGCGCCACGCAGGAGGTGTGCCTGTTCATGACTCAGCCCCGCAGGAGCAGCCACCGCAGCATGTACCATCCCGGCGGACGTTTCACACGGGATCACAGTGAGCACTTTCCCAGATGCCAGCGGCTGGTGAATCACCGGAGGCGTTTCACAAGCGGACATCGCGCTCGCACGGATCGCCGCTCCACAGGCCATCATGGTGGAAAGCACCAGCCCGGCTTTCGCCTCCCCACCCCACAGGACTTCACCGTCATCACTCATCACAAGAAGCTGTCCGCCCCCATCATGCAGAACCTGTCGCGCCCAGCCGGCAAATGCAGCCAGTCGCACTTCACGCGAGCCTTGCGGAATTTTAAAAGCGGCTGTCTGAGGAGAAACGGCCGTGAATTCGGGCACAGTATCATCTGCGTCTTCTTCATTGCAGAATTCGGTCTCCTCGGGGTGGCCACTTCCATCATGAGGAGGAGCAAACACTGTGATTCGTTCCTTGGCTGGTGGCTCCACTGCCACACTCTCGCTCATGCGGGTGAGGATGCCCGCGTCAGTCGCACGCTGGCGAATCGCACGCAGCTTGTCACGGATTCGACTCAGGGGCAGCGCGGCAGCCGGGTTGGGAATGGACAGACCATGCTCGTCATCATCCGTTTCATCTTCCATCGCTGCCGGTGGCTCTGATTCGTCAGCCAATGTTTCAGCCTCTGCGACCACAGGCTCTGGCCTCAAGGATGGTTCCTGCCAGTCCATGGCAAACCCCCAGGCCTCGGCTGCATTACCAAGCAAGGATTCTGGAGTCGTATCTATCTCAATCAAGCCTGATGTTTCTTCCTCGCCTGCCTCCTGAGGTGCGATCTGCGCCACCAGCGCCTTGATCCGCTCGGCATCAATCCATGAGACTTGCATGGCCATGCTCCCTTTCACGTTCGTGGGTCAATCCAATCCGCTGCTCCAGCTCTGCGGCAATCTGGTCAAAAATCAACGCTTCGGGCGGCGGGTTGCGCTTTGTCAGCGCCACAGGCACCCCCAAAGCACTCGCTTCGAGAAACGAGGACAGGCGCGGAATGCTCTGCTGAAACATCAGGTTTGCAGGCAGCATTTCGCGCAGCTCCCGCGCAACCTTCAGGCTCATCTCATTTTCCCGCATCACCATCGTCAGCAAAATGCCCGCAACACGCACACCAGCCCCCTCTGCACGAAAACGCGCCAGAGTCTCCAGCAAATGCGGCACGCTGCGTATCGCCAGTGGCTCGGCCTGCTGGGGCAGCACCACAAAATCACAGGCCTTCACCACTGCTTCCGTCGTGCTGCTCATCCCGGCCGCTGTATCCATCAGGACGACATCGACACCTCGCAGTTCGGCCCCCCTCAGCAAATCGGCCAGCCGAGCCGGCACCTCATGAGCCGACCATCCCTGCCGTGCGCAGGTGTCATACTGCCCGGCGGGTACGATCTCCAGCTCTGGGAGCCGCGTTGGCACCACCATTTTGTTCAAATCCCCGCCTCGAACGAGAAACTCATGAAAGCCCTCACGCGCCTTGGTGCTCTTCGCCAGCGACAAGCCCACTCCGCCCTGCGGATCCGTGTCGATCAACAGCACGCGCCAGCCACGCCGCGCCAGTGAGTAGGCGAGGTTGATGCACAACGTGGTTTTACCCACGCCGCCTTTCTGACTCGCTGTTGCAATCGCTATCACACGTCGATGCTAGGATGGGTTTGGCGAATGGCAAGGAAGTTGCGCGGCAGACCATTCAAGATTAAATCCTGCGGTTCTCCGCCGGTGGGGATCTGCCCTGCCCCCTTTCATGAAACTGCCTCCATTCTTTTGTTGTCTGGTGCTCTGTTTGACGAGCCTGTCTTGTGACCGGCACACGGAGCTCAAGCGTGAAATCGCCGCACTGGACGCCACATTGAAAACGGACGAATCAGCCACCCGGCAGTACGATAAAGACATCGCCGCACTCGGTGGCAGGGAGGGATTGATGCATCTTCTCGAACAGGGCCAGATCAAAGAGAACCAGCTGCGTCCGTTGGAATTTGTCAATGGCCCCAGGGAGCGCAAGCTCTCCGCCATTGAAACCGAGTTCGCCAAGCTCAAGCCGGCCGCTGAAGCATTCAAAGCCGCGCAACCTAAGTAAGCCACACCACAAAACACCGTGTTTGAATTCCGTTTCAGCTCCTTTCTCAAGGCCCTGCTTTTGCTCGCCTGCATCATCGGCGGCTGCGACTACCTTTCCAAGCTCGACAAACTCAAGGCGGAGCTTGCCGAATTGAAATCCCAGGCCGGCGCTGCTCGAGAAACCGCGGAGCTGCGCCGGCAGGAATGGACTGAGATCAAAGCCGCCAAAGACAAGGTGGATCAGCTGGAAGCACGAATGACGGAGGTCATTCGGCAGCGCGACCTTCTGGACGCCAAAGAGCGCAAACTGACCGGCGAAATCAAATACATGGCAGATTCCATGGTGGCAGCTGTGGAGAACACCCGCACATTCGCCATCGGCACCGTGATACCGGAACTCAGGCTGCCAGGCCGTTCAGCCCTGTACAATGCCAAAATCTTCAAGATCAACGACAATTCGGTCTCTTTTCTGCACGAAGATGGGGTGGCCAATCTGCAGGCAAAAACCGAAGAGCTGCCGGTGGAGTTGGTGCAGAAGTATGACCTAGGCCCGAAGTCCATCCATGTCGGCCTGCTGCGCCTGCTTGATGAGCTCAGTGCGCCGACGACCTCCAAATCAGCCCCATCTGGCAAGCCCCAGGGCTTGTAGAGTTTCTTTTGGCTCTCCAAGAGGCTCTCTTTGCACCACTTTCCGCATGCAAACATTGTTTCTAAATGTATTTATAATCAGAAGATTCATTCATTCCTAGCATCTCCACAACATTACCTAATGTACCGCCCCCTAATCTTAACTGGCCTCGCAGCCACTCTTTTTGCAAGTTCCTGCGATAAAGTTGGCACTTTGAATAATGAGCGGTCCAAGCTCGAAGTGGAGATTCAGCAAATCAGTAAAGAAATGGTCTCGATTGATGCCAAATTTGAT
>NZ_JBAQCR010000071.1:0-50574 GCF_049294395.1 Prosthecobacter sp. | reverse complement strand
CAACGAGAGGTCCATATGCCGTCCACAGCCAGCCCATGAGCAGGCTGGCAGGCAAGGCTCCAATGCCGGTGATGAAATTGAAGCTGCCAAAGGCACGGCCACGCTGGGCGTCTGGATAAAAATCAGCCACCAGCGCACGCTCCGTTGATTCCGTCATGCCGTAGAAGAGACCATAGGCGACAAACAAGGCCCAGATGTGCCAGGGCTGTTTCGCGAGGCCAAAGCCCACATACACCAGCGCATACATGCACCAGCCACCGATGATGAGCCCACGACGGCCGATGCGATCACTCAGCACGCCTGCAGGATAGCTGCTCAAAGATTTTACCAAACTGAGCGCCAGCCACAGCAGCGGCAGACTGCTGACAGGAATGCCGACCGCCTGCGCTCGCAGCAGCAGGAAGGCATCGCTCGAATTTCCAAGCGTGAACAGCAGCACGGCGCCGAGATAGCTCTTGAAGGCGGGCGTGACATTGAACGGAACCACGGATTTGTCCGCAGGAGGTGCTGCAGGAAGCACCTGGTCCCGTGCGCCAAAGATCAGACACCCCATCGCACCCACCATGGGGATCACGGCGATCCAAAACAGCACCCGGTAATCACTCGTGAACCAATGGAGCATGATCCACGCAATGAGTGGTCCGAATACAGCACCAGCATTGTCCATGGCACGCTGCACACCAAAGGCCGCACCACGCTGCTCCGCCGGCACTGAGGCCGCCAGCAAGGCATCGCGCGGTGAAGCACGGATGCCTTTGCCGATGCGATCGATGAAACGTGCGCCCAGCACTTGTCCACCTGTTGCTGCAATGGCAATCAGTGGCCGTGTGAGCGCACTGAGGCCGTATCCTGCGATCATGAGTGGCTTGCGTTTCCGCACCCGGTCAGACCACCAGCCGCTGGCGATTTTCAGCAGGCTTGCCGTGGACTCTGCGATGCCTTCGACCAATCCCACAAACGCCATGTTGGCCCCCAGCACCGTAGTGAGAAACACCGGCAGCAGCGGGTACACCATCTCGGTGGAGACATCGGTGAAAAAGCTCACCCATCCCAGCGCCCAGACAGTGGCGGGCAATCTGTACCGGGGTGGCGGTTTCATTGGCATGCGCGACGATGCCACCGCTGCCGTAGACCTCAAGAACTCGTGGCCGTGAAACTCCATCAATTCGAGAACTAATCATTCTTTACGAAGCTCAGCACGTCTTCGTGATTCGGGAAACCATCGAAGCCCCGTGGCCCAGATGCGATTTGCCAGTGCTTTACCAGCATGTTGTCATGACAGCGTCCCCGCCTTCATGAGAGGTTTTTCATCTTGCAGGCAAAATCATAACCCGGCATTTCATTACCACCTCGTCAGCCTGCATCCACGCTCTTTTTACTTATCCAACCATGACTCCCGACCCACAACCAACTGTCATGCCCAGACGACTGACACCACGATCGACCATCGCCCGGGGTGCCCTGTTGATCACCGCCATGTTTCTGCTGATTGCGCTGCTCATCCGTGTCGCGCTTTTGATTCAAGGGCGGCATGACATCGCGTGGAATCTTTCCCTGCTCGGCTCGTTCGGCTTTGGCCTGTGGTATGATCTGCTGGCCGCCGGGCATGCAGTGGTGCCATGGTTTTTGCTCACCCTGCTGCTGCCAGCCGTGATGTGGCGCAGCAGGGCGGCCCCATGGGTGGTGTCTTTTCTCCTCCTGCTGTACGCCGTGGTGTTCATTTTCATCGGCGTGGCGGAGTGGTTTTTCTGGGATGAGTTTCAGGTGAGGTTCAATTTCATCGCGGTGGATTACCTCGTCTTCACCCAGGAGGTGATCGACAACATTCAGCAGTCCTACCCGATGCCGCTGATCTATGCAGGACTGGCGCTCGCCGGCTCTGCTGTGGTTTGGGTGGCGTGGAGAATAGGCGCGGTGCGCTGGGTATGCGCAGGAGACAGCGTGTGGAAACTGCGCGTCCTGCCCGCACTCGGCAGCGCCCTCCTGGTAGTGGGCATCTCCTATCTTTTCTCGCAATCACAGCTCCCGCGCTTCAGCAACGAGTTCAATCGCGAACTGGCCAAGGACGGCCCCTATGCTTTCTGTGCCGCGTTCTGGGAGAGCGAGATTGATTACGAGCGCTTCTACCTCAAGCAAGACACGGACAAGGCGCTCGCCCGAGCGAAGGAACTGCTCACTCTTTCCGACACACCAAGTGCCAGCGTTGATCCACACGACTTGCGTCGCGTCATCAAACACGAAGGCGCGGAAAAGCGGTACAACATTGTCTTTGTCTCCGTGGAAAGCCTGAGCGCCGCCTTCATGAGCCACTTCAAGGTGAACTTCAAGATGCGCTCCTATCTCACTCCGAACCTCGACCGGCTCGCGGATGAAGGCATCCTCTTCACCAATCTTTACGCCACGGGCACCCGCACCGTGCGCGGGCTGGAGGCGCTCACCCTCAGCGTGCCGCCCACGCCGGGCCAGTCCATTGTCTGGCGGCCGATGAACACGAATCTCTTCACCTCCGGCTCCGTCTGCCGCAGCCGTGGTTACGACGTCAGCTACCTCTACGGTGGAGACGCGATGTTTGACAACATGCGCACCTACTTTTCCCGCAACAACTACCGGGTGATCGATCGCAGCACCAAACCCAAAAGTGAGATCACTTTCCAAAACGCCTGGGGCGTGGCGGACGAGGATCTGTTCCGCTGGGCCCTGCAGGAGGCGGACACGAACCATGCCGCAAGCAAACCGTTCTTCATGCACGTCATGACGGTGTCCAACCACCGTCCCTTCACCTTCCCGGACAACCGCATCGACATGCCGCAGGGATCCCGTGATGCCGCCGTCAAATACACCGACTGGTGCATCGGCGACTTCCTCGAAAAGGCAAAATCAAAGCCGTGGTTCGCCAACACGATCTTTGTCGTCGTGGCAGATCATTGCCACGGCAGTGCAGGCAAGGTGGAGCTGGATGTCACCAAGTATCACATCCCCTGCATCATCTGGAATCCTCAGCTGATCCAACCCCGCTCCTACGACCGCCTTTGCAGCCAGATCGACATGGTTCCGACACTCTTTGGCCTGATGAACTGGAGCTACACCACGCGGAACTTTGGCCAGGACGTTTTTTCTCCCGGCTACACACCAGACAAGGAGCGCATCTTTGTCTCGAACTACCAAAAGATCGCCTACATCACCCAGGGTGACTTTGCCATGCTCAAGCCCAAGCAGGAGTCCACTGTCGGCAAGGTCGATCTGAAAGCAGGGACGATCACACCTGACAAATCAGGAGCATTGCAGTCACGACTGGATGACACCATCTCGCTCTACCAGTCCGCCTCATGGCTCTTCCGCAACGGGCATCTGGGTGCAGAGACGGACAAGCCGTGAGTCACTGGCCCATCCTTAATGGACCGCCGCTGCGCACCTCCGTGAGTTTGCCATCGCGGATCGTGACGCCACCGTTCACAATCACATGATCAAACCCCTCCGCGTACTGATGCGGGTCGCTGAAGGTGGAAGGATCTGTGACTCTGGCAGGATCAAAGATCAAGATGTCGGCATGCGCACCCACTTGGAGCATGCCACGATCTTTGAGATGAAAAATCTGCGCAGGCAATGAGGTCATGCGGCGCACCGCTTCTGGCAAAGTGAGCAGCTTCAACTCGCGCACGTAGCGGCCCAGCACACGCACGTTGTTGCCGTAGCTGCGCGGATGCGGCACATCCTCGCCCAGACGACGCGGACCGCCATCGCTGGCGATCATCGTGAGCGGGTGCTTCAGGAAGGTCTGCAGATCCTCCTCGTTCATGCCGTGGAAAATGGCGCTGGCGCCTCCCTGAGCTTCGATCTCAAGGATGACTTCGATTTGCTCTTCGAGCGTGTCTGCACCGCGCCGCATCTTCGCCACCTCAGGAATGGTTTTGCCATTGAGTGAGGGATCAGCCTTGCAGCGGGCGATCACCGCATATCCGTAATCTTTGCGCCCCTGGCGGTCACGCATCTTGGCCATGCTGGCGATGATCGAGGCTTTCTTCTCAGGATCAGCTAGCCGCGCGACGAAGTCTGCCTGCTCGCCTTCGAGAGCGCTGTCTGGCAAGGTCTGCCGCAGCCCGGTGCTGGAGGCCGTGTAAGCATACTGGTCTTGTGTGATCTTCAATCCGTCCGCACGCGCTTTATCGAGCACTGCGAGCACTTCACGGGCCTTGCCCCAGGCCGTAGGACCTGAGAGCTTGATGTGTGAGACTTCGGCACGGATTTTCGCCTCGCTGGCAATTCGGATGATCTCATCCAGCGCCTCAAAAATGCGCACGGTTTCATAACGCATGTGGCTGACATAGATGCCGTCATGAGCTGCCGCGACCTTTGCCAGCTCGATGAGTTCATCCGTCTTGGCAAACGAGCCGGGCACATAAATGAGTCCCGTGCTCAACCCGACCGCTCCATCCTTCATCGCCTGATCGACCAGTCCTTTCATCGTGGCGAGTTGTTCCTCATTCGGCGCCCGGATGAAACTGCCGCCCATTCCCTGCTCACGCACGGAACCATGACCGATCAGCGTGGCCACATTGAGGGAAACTTTCGATTCCTCGATCTCCTGAAAAAACTTCGCCACATCCGTGCGCGAATGACCACAATTGCCGGTGATGATGGTCGTGACTCCCATGCGCAGAAAATTCTCCGCATCCGGGATGAGGCAGATGTCCTCGGAGTGGGTATGGACATCAATGAAGCCCGGGGCGGCCACTTTGCCGCCCGCATCGATGACCGTATCGGCTGAGCCTTCGACCTGGCCGACCGCCACAATGCGCCCGCTCTTCACCGCGATGCTGCCATGTGCCAGCGGTCCGCCGCTGCCATCCGCAATCTGGGCGTTGGTGATGAGGAGATCAAAATCCGCCGCCAGGGTGGAACCCGTGAGCAGCAAGGCAAAAAAGAAGCCGGAATTCATGGTGACAGGGAAAGACGTGGCTGATGGCACGGACATTGCCAGGATTCCTTTTGCCAATCCGGCCTCCGCATTCCATATCTTCGCACCATGATCGACCTGACGAACAAGAAAATCGCCCTCCTGATGGGCGGCCCCGGCTCCGAACGCAAAGTTTCGCTCAAAACCGCCGAAAGCGTGGCCGAGGCGCTGCGCAGCAAAGGCGCCATCGTCGTCGAAGTGGATGTCACCGGCCCGGACTTCGAAGTCCCCGGGGATGTGTTCATCGCCATGAACCTGATCCACGGCACCTTTGGCGAGGACGGCCAGATTCAGGCCATTCTGGAACAGCGCGGCATCCGCTATACAGGTGCGGGCGTGACCAGCAGCCGCATCGCCTTCGACAAGCTTCTGAGCAAGGAACGCTTCATCGCCGCCGGTGTGCCGACTCCGCTCTCGCAAACCTATCCACTCGATGGCAGCCAGCCGCTGGCGATCTCCCTGCCCCTCGTCGTCAAACCACCGCGTGAAGGTTCCAGCGTGGGCGTGCATATCTGCCACACGCAGGCGGAACTCGATGCCGCCATTGAAGACGCGAAGAAATTTGGCAACGACACCCTGATTGAGGACTACGTGGCCGGCAAAGAACTGACGGTCGGCATTCTTGGCGACCAGGTGCTGCCGATCATTCACATCGAACCCGTCGAAGGCTTCTACGACATCAACAACAAGTACCCTTGGATGGGCGGCACCGGCAAAACGAACTACAACTGCCCTGCCGACCTCAGCCCCGAGGTGACCAAGGCCGTGCAGGAGGCTGCGCTGAAAGCCTTCCGCTCCTGCGGCACCGAAGTCTATGGCCGAGTGGATGTCATGCTGCGTGACAGCGATCAAGCACCCTTCGTGCTCGAAGTGAACACCATCCCCGGCATGACCAGCAGCAGCCTGCTGCCCAAAGCCGCGAAGGCCGTGGGCATCGAGTTCCCGGATCTGTGCGCGAAGATCATTGAGCTGTCGATTGCGGCCAGACCCTGAGTCGCTCAGGCCCGGGAGGGCTTGCGCAGCCAAAGATCACTGCAAAACAGCAGCACGCCGAGCCAGATCAGGCCAAACGACACCAAGGAAGCGGTGCTGACCGGCTCATGATACACAAAGGCCCCCACCATGAACTGCCCCGTGGGCGCAAGGAACTGCAGCACTCCGAGCAGCGCGAACGGCAGCTGTCGTGCACCATGCGCGAAACCCAGCAGTGGAATCGTGGTGATGATGCCGAGGCCAACAATGAGCAGCAGATCATGCGCTGAAGCCGTGCCCCAGATGGGCATGCCGCTCTGCTGCGTCCAGATCAGGTAGAGCACCGCCACCGGGATGCCGACCACGGTTTCCACCGCCAGCCCCGGCAGTGAACCCAGCGGCGAGCGCCGCCGCGCCAGACCGTAGAGCGCAAAGCTCCCAGCCAGCAGCAGGCCGATCCACGGAAATCTCCCCAGCAAGACCAGTTGCGTCAACACCCCAAAAGCTGCGGAGGCGATGCTGAATTTTTGCAATCGCGACAGCCGCTCACCCAGCAAACGGCTGCCAATGAGCACATTCAACAAGGGATTGATGAAGTAGCCGAGGCTGCAGTCGATGATGCGCCAATGCTGCGCCGCCCAGACGAAGACACCCCAGTTGATGGCCAGCAAAAAGGCGGACCAGGCATGCGCTTTGAGCAGGCGCAGATCCCGCATGGAGCGCAGAAAACCGGTCCACTCGCCGCGCAGCATCAGCAGAGGCAGCACCGTGGCCAAGGTCCAGACCACACGCTGCGCCAGGGCCACGCCGCTGCCGAGATGACCAATCTGTTTCCAATACACCGGCAGCACGCCCCACAGGCCAAAGGCGATCACAGCACTCAGCACTGCATTGGCGGATGATTTTTCAGGATTCATGCAGCTGGGTTTTACGAGTGTAGAGAATGAGGAGCGCCGCCACAATGCCGAGCACGGCATTCATCACCCACAGCACGGTGGGATGATGATCATAAAGCGGCATGCCGAGCGCGGAGCTGGCGGTATTTCCCGCGCACCAGGCCAGACTGAGAAAGCCGACGTAACGCCCGCGCATGTCGTCAGGAGAGAGGCTCGCCGAATAGGCCTGCTGCCGCGAAAACGCGGACATCTCCCCCATCGTGAAAACCACCATCATCAGTACAAAAGCAGTGAGCGATCCGCTGATCAGGAAGGTGAGGAAACTGGCTCCCATCAGAATGTAGCCGAGCGCTAGCACCTGCTTGACCGGCCACAACCGCAGTCCTGCCGCCAGCGGCACCTCAAAGAGACAGATCATCACGCCATTCAAAGCCAGCACGAGACCGCACCAATGCAGCGGCAGGCCATTGCGCTCAAAGTGCAGCGGAAAAGTGGTGTTCGTCTGCCGGAAGATCCACGCCGTGCAGACGCAGGCGCCGAACAAAGCCAGGAAGGCGTGATTGGCACGAATCGACTGCCACGCATGGCCCCAGCCCGCATGCTCGCGCGCGGTGCGTCTGCCGCGCGGCAAAAACAGCCACGCGACGATGCCAAAGAAGGCCGAGGAAGCAGCATCCACCACGAAGAGCCAGAAGAATGAATACTCCGCTAGGAACCCGGCTGTCGCGGGGCCAAGGGACCACGCCAGGTTCACGGCAAACCTTTGCACCGCATAGGCGATGACGCGGTGCTCTGGCGGCACGATGTCCTGCACCAGCGCTGCGCTGGCCGGACTCCCCGCCTCATTGATGGCCCCCGTGATGAACGCCAGCGCTGCCAGCGCCCGCCAGTCCACTGCCTGCGACATGGCGATCATGCAGACTGCGCCCGCGAGCGCTGAGACAGCCATGGTGACATTCCGCCCTAGACGGTCCGCCATCCAGCCGCCGATCCCGGCGGCAATGAAGCCCCCTAACGAATACGCAGCCACGGCGTAACCGGCCTGCGTGGCCGTGTTGCCGTTCCGCGTGATGAAGAGCGCCAGGAACGGCACGACGAAAACGCCGAACCGATTGACGAAGGTCGCGCCTACGAGAACCCAGAAGGGTCTGGGCAGGAGCTGCAGTTGTGAAAACAGAGACATGGTTGGAAAGAGAAAAAGTGGTTCATGGGAAGTTGGGAGATGAGCAGGTACGCAAAACGGGCCGGCTCAGAAGAGCCGGCCCGTCGAAGGCTTTGAAGGTTGCTGTGTTCGTTTAGATTACAGGCCTTTGCTCACAATGTATTTCACGAGATCGACGACTCGGTTGGAGTAACCCCACTCGTTGTCGTACCAGCTCACCAGCTTGAAGAACTTGCTGTTCAGCTCAAGGCCGGAACCGGCGTCAAAGATGGAGCTGTGCTGGTCGTGCATGAAGTCGGTGCTCACCACTTCGTCGGCGGTCCAGTTCAGGATGCCCTTGAGGTAGGTTTCGCTGGCCTTCTTCATGGCGGCGGAGATTTCCTTGTAGCTGGTTTCCTTCTCCGTCTTCACGGTGAGATCGACCACGGAAACCGTCGGCGTTGGCACGCGGAAGGACATGCCGGTGAGCTTGCCCTTCACTTCTGGAATGGCGAGGCCCACGGCCTTGGCGGCGCCGGTGCCGGAAGGAATGATGTTGATGGCGGCGCTGCGGCCACCTTTCCAATCCTTGGCGCTCGGGCCGTCCACAGTCTTCTGCGTGGCGGTGTAGCTGTGGATGGTGGTCATGAGGCCTTCGGCGACGCCGAATCCTTCTTTCAGAAGGACGTGAACGACGGGAGCAAGGCAGTTCGTCGTGCAGCTTGCGTTGGAAACGACGTGATGATTGGCGGGATCATACTTCTCATGGTTCACGCCCATGACGATGGTGATGTCTTCATCCTTGCCAGGGGCAGAGATGATGACCTTTTTCGCGCCGGCGTCGATGTGACCCTGAGCCTTGCTGCGCTCGGTGAAGAGACCGGTGGACTCGATGACGATGTCCACGCCAAGCTCTTTCCATGGAAGTGCGGAAGGACCTGCGCGCACGGCGAGGCATTTGATCTCATGGCCATCGACCACCAGAATGTCGTCTGCAGCCAGATCAGGGCTGGATTTCTTGGAGGAAACGTTCTCACGGGCCTTGCCCTGGGTGGAGTCGTACTTGACGAGGTAGGCCAGATTGTCTGCAGGCACGAGGTCGTTCACAGCAACGACGTCGATTTCCTTGCCCAGGAGGCCCTGGTCACAGATTGCGCGAAACACGAGGCGGCCGATGCGCCCGAAACCATTGATGCCGATTTTGACCATGTTATTTGAGGTAGTTTGGATTTTTGAGGGATTCAGGATTACCGCCGGGGGGGGAGGGTGTCAACCGCCGAGGCAGCAGGATTCAGGCCGGAATGGGCTTTCCCCAGGGTGGACAGTTGCCATAATATGTTCTCATGAATAGGTTCGTCGCTGCGGTATCCTTGGTTGCAGGCATCGCGCTGCCCGTCTGCTGGTTTTGGCACAAACAAGCCGCACCACACACCGAGGCGAGAGCAACGCCACACTCCAGGTCTCTAGCAGATAAGCTGAACACGATTATCATCCCTGACTATCCCAACGCTGGCATCACCCTTGCAGAAGCTATTGAACACCTGAGCGTAAAGAGTCGCAAATACGATACCCTCAACACCGAATCTGGGATCAAGGGCGTGAACATCGTCATCATCGCCGGAGGCGAAAGACAACTGCCCGCCGCATCCGGACTCCCACTGCGAGATGTTCCTTTGGCTGAGGCATTGCGGCATGTCACCGGCCTTGTGAACTTGAAATACACGATCGAGCCGCATGCTGTAGCTGTCCGCGAGACACAAGACATGCGCACACCCGATTACCGAAACGCATCCGCCCTCCAGCGGCAGTTTGAAAAGAGGGTGCTTCCCACGGTCAATTGGCAAAACGCCAGCCTCGGAGAGGCTGTGGAGTATCTCCGGATCAGCCGAGGCTGCCTTGATGCCAGTGACACGCAGATCGTCGATGTTCCGTTTAATTTTGTGGTGCATCTCCGCGAAGCCATCAAACGACCTGCTGTCTCTCTAGAACTGAAAGACATCCCCATGAGTGAAGCTCTACGTTATTGCGCTGAAATATCCAATTCTAGACTCCGCTACGACACGGCTGCAGTGATGATCACTGACGTCGAAACGGATGCTTCTGCGCCGGAGAGCCCTGCAAACTCGCCAGTTTTTCCAACGGTGGAATTTCAAGACGCGACCCTCGCTGAATCACTTGATTTCGTCCGCATCAAGTCTCGGGAGTTTGGTCCAGACCACCGCGAAATCTCCATCCAGGTGAAACCGGGGGCATCTGGTCCGCCCATCACCCTCTCGCTGAAAAACATCTCCCTTCATGAGACGCTTCGGTACATCGCTGAGCTTTCTGGCCACAAGCTCTCGGTAGAAGGCGGCAACTATGTGCTGAGCCCTCTTTGACGCCGGGGTGCAGCCCCCTTCTCGCTCCCAGAAATTCGTCGTCACTACATTTGTAGTTGCCTTTTCACGACAAATGTAGTGAAATGATTTTAATTCCAAAAAATCATGCCAAACGCACCTGACATCGCTGAATCCGAATGGTCCGTCATGGAGGCACTTTGGGAGTCTTCTCCTCAGACAGCTTCTGAAGTTACCAAGGCGCTGCGCCCCACCATGAACTGGGCGGAAAACACTGTCCGCACCCTGCTCACACGCCTGGTGGAAAAAGGCGCGCTCAAGACCGCCGAGAACGCCAGCGGCACCCGCACCTTCCTCCCCGCCGTGAAACGGGAGGCCTGCGTGCGTGCCGAGAGCGAGTCCTTCATGCAGCGCATCTTCGGCGGCGCCGCCAAGCCCCTGCTCGTCCACTTCGCCCAAAACAGCAAGCTCACCGCGGAGGAGGTGAAGGAGCTCAAAAAGCTGCTCGACCAAAATCTCAACTCCTAACCCTCCATGAACACGCTCACACAAATCTTCGACTGGCTCCTCGCCGCCAGTCTTCGTGCGTCCCTACTCACACTCGCGACGCTGCTCGTTCAGGTGGCTTTTCGTCGGCACCTCACCGCCCGCATGCACTATGCCCTCTGGCTGCCTGTGCTTGTCGTTCTCCTCATGCCCGTGTTGCCACAAAGCCGCTGGAGCATCGAGTACGTCTTTCAAGCACAAACCCAGCCAGCACCATCGACACCCGCAGCCGTCTCTCCTCTGATGGCAGAAGCGGCCCCGGTTGTTTTCGACTCGGTCACTCCTATGCCCGAACCCATCCACTGGCAGCAAGTGTTCCTTCTTGCCTGGCTCGGCGTCTCCGCAGGCATGCTCGTCTTCGGCAGCGTCTCCTTCATGCTCACTCTGCGCCGTTTCAAACAAGCCCGCCAACCCGCCAGCGACGAACTCCTCGCAACGCTCGCCCAAATCGCCAGCGAAATGCACTTGCGCTACGTCCCGCGAGTTTTGATCGCCTCAAGTGTCAGCAGCCCTGCCGTCACCGGTCTCCTGCGCCCCACCTTGCTGCTGCCCACAGAGTTCGACCGAGAGTTCACGCCTGCCGAAACCCGGCTCGTCCTCAAGCATGAACTCATGCATCTCAAGCGTGGAGACCTCTCGCTCAATGCCCTCATGTGCGTGCTGATGGCGCTGCATTGGTTCAATCCCCTGCTCTGGATCGCGTTCTTCAAAATCCGTGCCGACCGCGAAGCCGCCTGCGATGCCCAGGTGCTCCAGAATGCCACCCGTGACCATCGCATCGCCTACGGCCATGCCCTCCTCAAAGTCGAAACAGCCTTCTCCCCTCGCGGCTTGAGTCTCGGCTTTGTCGGCATCTTCCAGCGCGGCGCCGCTTTGCGCTCCCGCATCCAGTCCATTGCCAAACATCGTACGCCTCATCCCACCATGAAGGCAATGATCACTATGTGTATCGTGCTCATGACCTTTTTCGGAGTCACTCGTGCTCAGCAGCCGAAACCCGCTGAGGATGCGCCGCTCATCGCAATTGAAGTGAAAATCGTTGAATTCGAGAAAGCCACCGATTGGAATTTTGACGGCAGGCTGCCAGCCGAAGAAACACAGCCTTTTCTCCCGGTGCTGCTGTCCGCCGACGAGTTCACCGTTCAACTGCGGGAACTGCTGAGGAATGACAGAACCAATGTCACTTCCTACCCACGCATAGTCACGGCCAACGAAAAGGAAGTCGTGATTAAAAGCATCGTGAACCAGCCCAGCAAAGACAAGGATGGTAAAATTGCCTATGTGCCAATTGGCCTCGTCTGCAAGTTCACGCCCACCGTGAGCGGTGATGCGGTCAACCTCGGCATTGATATCACCAACTCGGAGCTTTTTGACCCGGCAACAGGTGCGGTGGTCTCCGAGATCAAAGGTGAATATGCGAACGCCCGCAGCCGGGTTTACAAGTCCAATCAACAAATGCAGACCGGACAATCCTGTGTGATCGCCGGTTGGCATGACGGCAAACCTCAAAGCAAACGTCCCGTGCTTTACATCATCACCCCCCACGTGATCGATCCAAAAAGGGGCGGACTTGCAGCAGCCGCCCCCAGCGACTTCGCCGTTGGAAAATCCGTCTTTCGTCCTCGCGATTCCATGGTCATTACCTCCATGACGCGCTCAGCCGAGATGCTCACGGTCGGGGTGGACTATGAACTCGGCAGCGCAGATGAAGCCACCGCAACCCTAAACATCACTTCCACCACTGATCATAAAGCAGCCGCCTTTGATGCACGGCAGCAGGCTCTTTTGAAACGAGGCCGGGGCAGCTTCATCCTGCATCTCCCCAATCCTTCCCAAGGACTGCCACATATTACTTTCTACGACACCCTCACACACAAGCCATTCGGCGGCATCTACTTCGGCACTGAAGCAGAAGCCGCCAGGTCCCGGGCGCTTGATCTGAGTTACATGACCTCATCCGCTCAGACGAAAGCAGCATCCTCGGCGCTCAATCCACCCGACAAAATCAGTGAAATTGTCATCACAGCAAAGGAAACATCCATCGATCCCAGCACGGAAATTCAAACCGCAAAAGGTGACGCCAGATGCCAGGTGGGGGATACCTCCATTCAAGCGGCAGAACTGATCTGTGATCGTAAAGCCCATCAGCTTAAAATCCGCGGTCCGTTCACCATCATCAGTGGTGGCAGTCAAAAACACAACAGTACATCATCAGAATCCTCTGCTGTGCTGGATCTGGCCTCCGGCAAGCTGACCACCTCCGGAGCACACGTGACAGAAATTCTACCGCCGCCAGCCACCAAGGCTCAGGCGTCCAGCCCCATTGCACAGCCATCACCAAATGCCGCCGAGCCAAAGGCCGCCGAGTTGCGCAAAGCACGTCCGCAACAGTATGACTTCGCCAAGGCGAACCTCGGCGACGTGCTGCGTTTTCTCGCCACTGATGCCAGCATCAATTTCATTTCACTGCCGGATGACAATCCCATCAATCAAAAGCTGGTGACCTTCAGTATCAACGGCAGCCCGTTTGGGGTCCTTGAGACTCTTTGTCGCGCAAACGGTTTGGTGCTCACACTTGACCAGAACAGGTGGTTCATCCGTGTCGCCGATGATTCCGCTCTGGTCACGAAGGAATATGCCCTGCCAAAAACGCAGGCCAGCATCGAAACCATCCTCAAGGACATCAGCACGGTCATTGAGGGTGACGAAACCAAGCCTGTTGCAGACGCACCTCACCCAAGCGTGACCTTCAAAAAGGAACAGAACTCCGTTTCCGTGAAGGCCACCCGCCTGCAGCACACCTGGATCAGCGCCTATTTTCAAGGGCTGAGCAGTTCAGCGCAGTCCACCAAAACCAACTGATCCCCGGTTGAACTTGGATCAATGCTCGCTCTGGATGCCATGCTCATGGCATCCACACAAGACCTCGATCTCACTCAGCGCCTGCGCGAAAACGCCTGGATAGGCGATGCCGTTCTGGAACTCTACGTCCGCAGCCTCATCCTGAAGCAGCAGGGCAAAGTGGATGCTGAGATGAAAACGCGCTTCACCTGCAACCAATTCCTCTCCTGCACCGGCAATCCCACCGCCGTCGAAGCCGACATCGGCGTCATCTATCAGCGCGAAGGTCTGGAACCCGCCTTCGCATGGATTCGCGAAACTCTTGAGCCGCTCTTCCTCAAGCAGGAAGCCAAACGCAAGCGCACTGGAAAATAACTACACCCGCTGTCCGAGTGCCTTCAGTTTGGCCTCGGCTTCGCTCCACTGAACATCATGCGGCAGGCGCTTGCTCGTCGCCGCCAGCGCAGCAGTCACGCCCGCGGCCTCGCCCATCGCCACCGAGTTCCCCGTCACGCGATAGCTCGCATGCGCAATGAAATCTCCGCTGATGTTGCGCCCGGCCATCATCAGGCCGTCCACGTCTTTCGCGATCAAGGCCCGCAATGGAATGTCATACGGCTTCACTTTGATGCCCGCATTGCTGTAGGCCGACTTCTTGTTCATGTCCGCACTCAGCGCATGAATATCCACACTGAAGGTCGGCCGCACCACGGCGTCATCATACCGCGCACCGGCGATCACATCCTCCTTGCTCACCGTGTAGCGACCCGCAATGCGCCGCCCGTCGCGCACACCGATCTGCTCCGCCGTCGCGGCGATTTGCAGCCCCTCCCATGGGCCGCCGAGCTTGCGCAGGCCGTTCACGATCTTGTTCATTTCCGCCCGCGCGTGTACGGTGGCCTCGGTGATCTTCGCCGCATCAAAACACGGCACGCCATATTGGTGGTTCATCATCACCAGCAGCAGATTGTCCCGCACCTGCCACAGCGTGGGCTTCGCATACGAGGGGAAATGATCGGTGCGTTTGATCTCCGCAAGGAACGCGTCTTTTGACGTGCCATCCGTCTTGCTTGGATCTGAACCGTGAATGAAATCCTTCAATGCCGCCGCGTCTTTGCACACCAGCAACGCATTGAGCGACATCGGCTGGCAGGGGCACGAATCTGCCTCTCCGTACTCAAAGGCACAGCCCGCCAGCGCACCGAGATCACCATCGCCCGTCGTGTCAATGAACACCGGCGCTTTCCACGCCTGCCGCCCCGACTTCGACTCGGTCACGATGGTCGTGAGCCGTTTCCCTTCACGATAGGCAGCGCAGACCTTGGTGTGGAGCTGGAACTTGATGCCTGCTTCCACAAACATTTCCTCCAGCAGCAGCTTCATGCCTTCCGGCTCATAGACGACGCTCTTTTTGTTCGTGCCACGGCGAATGTCGCGTTCCTCCAACCGCTTCAGCAGTTCTTGGTTGAAGCCGGGCTTGTCGAAATCCAGCAGGTAACCCAGCAGTCCGGCCGTCCATACGCCACCGAGGCAGCCACGCCATTCAAACACCCGCACCTTGGCCCCCGCTCGCGCCGCAGTGATCGCCGCCGCAATTCCCGCCGGTCCCGCACCGCAGACAATGACATCGGCATCTTCCGCCAGCGGCAGATCCTGCGCAGGCTCATGAAACTTCCCTGCAATGGCCTTCTCCACCTCCGCCGCGTTCATGGCTCCAGGGGTGACAAGCGCACCGGAGAAAGCGGCGGCCAGGAAGGAGCGGCGTTTGAGATCAGGGGAAGGGCTGGGAGTGCTCATGATGGTATAGAAGTCAGATGAAAGGCGGATTTGGACAAGATCATTGTTCACTTTTCACCATCAGCGACTCCACCTGCACCGCCACGGCCTCATCGCAACTCTTCAAGGCATCCTGCAGTTTCTCGCGATCTCCCCCGCTTTCCTGGATCAATCGCCGGGCGATTGCTACCGCCGGCTCAAAGCGTCCATCCCCATCTGCATCCAGCCAGATGGGATTCGTGGAGCCCACCACACGCGGCACGAAAGTCTTGCTGCTCGGTTGATACGGCCGGGGAATCTCCCAAAACGGCTCGGTGACGCCCGGTCCCGTCGCAATCACCACCAGATGCATATCGTGCGCCGGTTTCGGCAGCTGCCAGACGATGCGCGCCTTTTCACCCGCACGATGGCCATCCTCGATCTTCTGCTCGCGAATCAGAATGCCGTTCGCGAAAAGCTCGATGCGATCTGCCTGCGTCCACGCCGGACCAAAGACGGTGGCCTCCACTTGGATGCTCTTCCCCAGTCCCGTGGCCAGATCGCCGACCGTGAACTTGTCATTCACTTTCAGCGTCGTCAGCAGCCCCAGGCTCACCAGCAGCCGCCCCTCCTTGTAGCTTCGCCAGACTTCATCGCGATCCAGATTCGCCGGATCGGCATCCTTCGCCGCCACATACGTGCGCCCCTGCCCCAGTATGAAGCGATTCACATCGTGGCTGTCGCTCGAAGCAATCGCCGCGATGCGATGACCACGGTTCAGCAAAGCAAACCAATCCCGGTACAGCAGATGAATGTCCGACTGCATCGCCGCTGAGGTGATCACCTCCATCGCATCAATATCGAGCGCCTCGGCCTGCCGATGCCTGCCCGTCTTCGGATTGAACTGCATGCCGCCTAGCGGAATAAAGCCGCTGTGCAGGTCACGTGGATGATTCAGCGTGATCACCTTCACGCCCGGTGTCGCACGGATCTCTGGCAGCAGCTTCGCCCAGTCCTCCTGCTGGTGATTCACCACACGCACACCCGGTTCAATCGGAAACGCATTGAAGTGCCCGTGCTTCGTCGTCACCTCATTGCCGATCACCGGCGCGAATCTCTCCGCCACGCCCATGCTCGCAGCGCTGAGCGCAAAGTCCGTGTGATGATTGTGATCCGTCGCCACCGCCAGTTCGATCCCCTCACCCGCAATCGTCAGCATCCGCTCCTCGATCTTTGCATCGCCATGCCCGCTGTGAGTCAGCGTGTGAATGTGGCTGTCTGCCGCGATCCAGCCCGCCGTCGGCACCTCTCGTTTTAGTTTCACTGCCACCTGCTTTGTCTCCCCCTCACGCAGCAAAATCGCCGTACGCTCCACACTCCATTCAAAACCACGTCCAGC
The DNA here is from genome assembly GCF_049294395.1 of Prosthecobacter sp. Taxonomy (GTDB): domain Bacteria; phylum Verrucomicrobiota; class Verrucomicrobiia; order Verrucomicrobiales; family Verrucomicrobiaceae; genus Prosthecobacter. The sequence continues at coordinate 33,734 of NZ_JBAQCR010000071.1, read as the reverse complement.
ATGCAGAACGTAGTCACCCGGCGGCAGCGACAGCATGGCCCTGCCATTCCGCGTATAAACCACGCCAATCCGCAACGCCACCTCGCCCGCCGGTTCCGCAAGCAGCGGCTGCAGCGTCCCATCCGCACGCGTCAATGTCAGCCGGCATGGCAGTCCCCCGCCCGTTTCACCATCCGTCACCGTCACCTCCACTTTCGCGCCTCTCATCACCTCCGGCATCGGCTTCGCAGCAAGGAACACCGGCCCCACCTCGATGTCATCCAGACTAGGCGGTGCTTCGATCGTCAAAACATTTTCACCATCACGCAGAGCCCCCGCCGGGATCGCCAGCAGGCTCTCCATCGCCGTTTCCGCCGTCACCAGCGTTCCCAGCTTGCGCCCGTTCAACAGCACCGGCCATGTCAATTTCACATCCCGCTGCCATAGCCGCAGCGTCTGCTCAGTGGCATTGGCCTTCGCCTCAAATCGCCGCTCAAGCCGCTCTGCATCGACAGCGCGATCCTTGAACGCCTCCCACTCAAACTGCCCCGTCTTTCCGAGATGCAGCCGCTTGGCTTCCACCGTCAAATCCTCCGCCAATAAACTAAGTGCAGGCAGGCAAACCAGAATCCATTTCATCCAGCACCAACGCACCTACTCGATGACAACTATCCACCCGCCGTTGAATTGACGCGTGACCTTGCCAAAGCTGCCGCATGAAACGCTACCCCGTCCGCCACGCCTCCTCATCTCCCTTGGATTGGTCTTCCGTGGAACCATTGACCGACTTCACCTTTCCTTGGGAAGAGCGCCACACTCCGTTCACCGAGTTCCGCGCCCTGTGGAATGAAACCCATCTTCATTTCCGCTTCGACTGCATCGATGACGATCTAGTACTGCCCGAAGGCCCCACCGCCAAAGACCGCGTGCTCGGCTCCGACCGCGTCGAAATCTTCCTCGCCCCCGATCTGAGCCTGAAACCCTACTACTGCCTCGAAATGTCCCCCCGTGGTGACGTGCTGGCCTACGAAGCAAATTTCTACCGTGAAATGAACTGGGACTGGCAATGCGAGGGCCTGCAACTCACCGCCAATATCGAAGGCAATCGCTACACCGTCACCGGCAGCCTGCCGCTCGACACACTGCGTGCCTTGAAGGTGCTCAAGCCCGGCTCATCTGAATTCTTCGCAGGCCTCTATCGCGCCGAATTCCATCACCGCCCCGATGGCACCGTTCACTCCGGCTGGATGCCCTGGGTGGATCCGCAAACTGAACGCCCAGACTTTCATGTGCCCGCTTCGTTCGGGGTGCTCGAACTCGTGCGGTGATCACTTCACACCTGCCAATGGATACTTCGACACTGTATCCCATGCGATTTTTTGAAGTATCGCATGCTGCTCCGCATTGATGCTGCGCTCAGGGGCCGTGTGGCCAACGGGACTGATGCGATAGATCGCGGCAAAGTTGCAATAGGCAGCCAGTGCCATGACGGCGCCCTGACCATGGCCGATGGGATCGCGGAAGAGCGCGGACTGTTTCGTGATCCCAGGAAACTCACCCGCCACCACCATGGCGCGCAGTTTCACCACTGCATCGCCCACAGGGACAATGAACACACACGCCTTGCCATGCTTCTGGTTGAGTCCGGCCACTTGCGCTTCGATCTGCGTGCGCCAGCCATTGATTGCGGCTTGCAGATCTTCGATCTTCACGTTGTCACGCTGGGCATTGTCCTTGATTCGCCGGTCCGGCTCACCGGAAGCAGGTGCAGGTAAATCAAAGGGATACCACGAGGCCTGCACCAGGAAGCGCACGTTGGGATTATGCTCCAGACCAAGATTCACGAAATTCGTGATGCCTTCATCCGGGCTGAGCAGGTGTGACGCCATCGTGAAGACATCGACCTCGCCGCCGCCGAGCGCTTTTTTCGCCACGTTCTTATCGTCCGCCAAGTCCCAGTGCTGGATCACCTTCGAACCACCGATGCCCTGCTGCCCGGCAAGCTTGTGCCCCCTAATGTCCGTGGTCTTGACCATCGCTTCGATCATCCCCGGCACAAACATGTGAAAGCTGTGCCCCGTGTAAAAGACTCGCTGGCCAGGAACGGCGTCAGCACCGTTGGCGCAAAACAGTGATGCAGTCAGGCAGACGGCAAGGAGACGAAGGATGAATGAGTAGCGGCGCATGAGCATGGTGATTCATCAGCTACGCGTCCTCCCCCTCCTACATTGCGATGAATCAATTATGCGTCCGCATCCTGGCTGGATTCATCCAGCTCCGCCAGCTCGCTCAGCAGGGTAGTGGCATAGGTCCCTTTGGGAAGATCAAAGCGAATCTGCAGGTCACCATTTTCCATCACCTCAAACTTGGAGTCGAGCGGACGCAGCCTCATCACGCGGCGCTCTTGCCGCAGTCCGAAGGCTTCGAGTCCGGCGGTGATGTCAGGAAACCCAGCAAGCAGCTCTTGTTCGAGCCTGCGCACCTCGCCCACACTTTGCAGCTCGCCACTGCCCCATAGGGGGGCGGTAAGTTCAACGATGCCCTTTTCAAACCGTACCACTTCATCGCCTCGTTGGTTTTCCGGCAGCAAGATGGTGCCGTTGTCGGCAAAACCAAAGACCTCACCCTCCAGCGGTTTGTCCCAGCTCCCGCCCGCCATCCGGCCAGCCACCACAGCATTGAACAAATGACTGCGCGCAGCAGAAAGCAGGATGCCTCTCAGCAGACGATCCCCCGGTGTGAACTCTCCGCGAAACATCGCCTGCGCCTTCGCCACATTTTGCCCCTCGTTACCAAAGCGCTGGGTGCCGAAGTAATTGGGTGCCCCCTTCTCCGTGATCGCCTGCCAGCGCTGCGCGGCAAGCCCTGCGTCGAAATTCGGCTCGCGCAGCCGGATGGTAAAGCGATTGCCCAGATGAATGCCACGCCGCAGCTTGCGCAAGTTGCGAGTGATGCGCAGCACGCGCAGCCCCTCAGACTCCAACGCCTGCGGCTCCGGCGAAGCCTGTCCCGGCATGTGCAGGCTGAACCACTGGCGCGTGACCGCATGCCGGTCCTTCAGCCCGCAGTGGCTGACAAGCCGCCGCCGAATGCCCACGGAATCCGCAAGCCGCGCCGCAGCAGCATTACTGTCCAGATTCCGCTTCTCCGCCCAGACAAGGCAGTGCTCTCCCTCGCCCGAAGGTTCGAAACCGAGCAGCTCCTCCACCACAAAATCTTCCGGCTGAACTTTGAAACGCGCACGACCTAAAGGGCCGCCGTGCAGATAGGGAAGATCGTTCGAGTCTGAGATCATTTTCAAGCCTCGGGCCCGCTCACCAGATGTTTCGGCAGGTCCGCCACGCGCTCACATCCCACCTGTTCCATCACCTGCTTGATCTGGCGCTTCAGCATCGTCATCGTATGATCACCGCCGGCCTTGCCCAGTGCAGCGACACCATACATGAAGGACCGCCCCATGAAGGCAAACTTGGCACCGCTCGCGAGGGCACAGGCGACATCCGGACCAGCGCGCAGGCCGCTGTCGATCATGACCGTGGTGCGCTGTCCAAATTTCTTGGCGAGCTCGGTGAGCGGTTTGATGGTGGACTGCCCGGCATCAAGCTGACGGCCACCGTGATTGGACACAATGAAACCATCCACTCCCAGGCCCAGCGCCGTCTCGGCATCCTCCTCAGTAACGACGCCCTTCACCACGAGCTTGCCCTTCCAGCGCTCGCGAATGGCTTTGATCTTCGTCGGATTCAAGCGACCCGAGAAGGTTTTGTTCATGAAGAGGCCGAGGTGTTTCATGCTCAGCCCCTTCGGCAGATAAGGCTTCATCGTCTTGAACTCCGGCGCACCTGCCGCGAGCTGGCTAAACGACCACGTGGGATGCAGCATCATCTGAATCACATTGCGCACCGACATCCGCGGCGGGATGGACAGTCCATTGCGGATTTCCTTGGGCCGATAGGCAAAGGTGGGCGTGTCCGCGAGAATGACGAGCACTGGAAAACCCGCATCCCGCGCACGATCCAGCAGCTTGTCGCGCAGCGAATCCTCGGCGGGATGGTAAAGCTGAAACCAGGCCTTGCCTTGCGTGAGTTCGGCCACCGTTTCGATGCTGGCCGTCGCGACCGTGCTGAGCGTGAATGGAATGTTGTGCTGATGCGCCGCTTTTGCGATGATCTCAGTCGCCTTGGGCCAGATCAGTCCCTGCAAGCCGATGGGCGAGACACCAAAGGGAGCATCATAGGTGGTGCCAAAGAGCTCCGTCTTCAGGTCAGAGCCGGGATAGTCCCGCAAATACCAAGGCCGCAGCTGCACCTGCCGGATCTCATCCGTGTTGCGCTGAAGATTGATGTTTGAGAAGCAGCCGCCCTCCAGATACTCAAAGGCGAAACGCGGTACACGCTGACGCGCTCTCTCGCGAAGATGTTCGATGGAGGGGTAGTTGGAATTGAAAGCTTCAGACATGGGGCGTGAGTGATTTGCAGTGAAGACGAAAACCGCCCGTTGATCAACACTGGCGGCCAGTCTTCTTCATCGGCAGTAAACGCCGGATTTACAATCTTCCAACACCCACACTGCAAATACCGAAACGCACATGCGGCGATTCCGGGACCAGCGACGGATCACTTCACCATCTTCTTGGCATCTTTCTTTTTGCCGCCGGGCCCCTTGCCTTTGCCCGGTCCGCGTCCCTGCGGAAACTCTCCACGCTCCAGCGCTGCGTAGGCCTGCTCCCCGAGTCCTGCACGGATGTGGGCCTTGAGCTCGGCCTGAAGTCTGGCAGCAAGTTCAGGATTTTGCTTCGCGAGATCACGTGTCTCCCCGAGATCCTTAACCACGTCAAAAAGCAGTCCTTCCTTCGTGTCCCAGAAATAGAACAGCTTGTAGTCGCCCTTGCGAATGGCGGACTGCGGGTGCTCAATCTCGACAGCCTGGTGCCATACAAACCGGTCAATGGGACGCTTCACCGGCGCCTTGCCGGCACTCATCAGCAAAGGCTTCCAACTGCCCCCTTCAACACCCTTCGGCAGCACAAACCCTGGAGCTGCAAAATCAAGCACCGTGGCCATCAGATCGTAGCCGATGACAGGGGTGGTGCAGTTCACACCGCCTTTGAGGCCTGGAACGCGAATGATCATCGGCTCACGGATGCCACCTTCGCCGAGATCACCCTTGCCACCATTCAGCAGGCTGGTGCGGCCACCGTTGTCGGAAGTATAAATGACGATGGTGTTCTCGGCGATGCGCAGGTCGTCGAGTTTCTTCAAGACCGCACCCACGCAGGTGTCGAGATCCTCGGTCATGGCCGCCATCACAGCACGATCACCGCGCCCACCTTTGCTCGCATCAGCCATTCCCTCGTATTTCTTGAGCGTGGCTGCCAGCGCCTGCGGTGTCTGATGCACGGCATAGTAGGAAAGCTGAAGAAAGAACGGGTGCCCCTCTCTCACCTGCGACTCCATGAACGCACCCGCCCGCTGGGTGATGCTGAAGGACTGCTTGGGATCTTCTGGATCTGTCGTGTCGCCGTCCTCATTCATCGTGATGCCATCGCTGGCATCGTACCCCATCGACTCCGGCGTGTGAAACCACTGCCACTTGCCGAAATGCGCCGCACGATAGGTGCCATCCGCCTTCTTGAGCGTGTTCACGAGTGAGTCGGTGACCGGAGCGCTCCAGTTGCGAGCATTTTTATCGGTCGCGTTCAGCGTGCTCGTGCTGCGCCCCATTTGAATTGCCGCGCGTGAGCACTCGCATTTGCAGTGGGCCGCATAGGCCTGCGAAAATGTGATGCCCTGCGCCGCAAGTTTTTCGAGATTCGGCGTGCGAAATTCACGGCTCGCACTGCCCGCCTCATTGGGCATCATCCGCACCGAGGTGCCGCTCCATGATTGATCATCCGCGAGGATAAAGAGAATGTTCGGGGCCTTGGCCCAGGCGCTGCCAGCAAGGAGCAGCAGCAAACTAGATGTGATGAGTGTTTTCATTTCAGGGGTGCTCCGGTGACGTCGAGATCTGGCTTCGTGTTCCAGCGCTGCTTCCAGTCGGGCTTCTCGATCTTGGTGCGGAAGATGATGGTGTTGTCCAGAGCGAGGTCGTCGGTCCAGATGAACTTGGCGCCTTCAAAATCATTCTCGAAATAGGGCTGCTTGGGATCGACCTCCTCCACCGTGTACTCTTTGGCGTTTTTCCATGAGCTGTCGTCGAAATCCACGGCCCACCAGTTGGCCGGCAGCGGCTCATGTTTGACCTGCGGGTTTGCAGTGTCGCCATTGATCGGACCATGGAAAAAGCTTCTGGCTTTCCAACTGGCATTGGTCACGGTGCCGTCGGCAAACTTCAAAATGAAGCCGCCATCGCCGACGCTGCTGCCATATTCGAGGCCGGTCTTGGGATCGGCGTTGTCCTTCGCCAGCACCGCGATCGTCATCGGATATTCAGGGAGGAAATCCACACTGACGACATTATGCGGTGTGAACTGAATCGGATCCACGGCAACTAGGCGTCCATTCACATAAAGCATGAACCAATTGTCCGCATACACGTTGAGCTTCATCGTGTCAGTGATGCTCGGCTTGATGAGTCCGAGTGGACCACCACCTTTCTTCTTTTTTCCGCCACCACCCTTTCCAGTCCCACCCGGAGCACCCCCAGGCCGCTGCCCACCCTGGCCTGCACCGGCCTGCGCACCCCCACCGCCTGCGCCAGTCTGCACAGTCGGATTGAAAATGCCGTCGAGCGGGCGCATACCACCGCTGCCCCCAGCCCCGTTTGTGGTTGGCATTGGGTTCGGTCCGAGAGGAAGATTCGTGGCAAGAGGTGAAGCAGGCGGTTGATCTCCGCTACTAGGAGCAGCCGCGCGCAACGGCGTGTTGGGCGCGTTTTGCACCTCTTCCGCCGTGAGCTTGCCATCGTGGTCCAGATCCGCTGCACCGAACATGTACTTGGCTGCATCCGCCAGTTCCGCGCTGCTCAGACGGCTGTCTTGGTTCACATCCAGTTCGTAAGCATGACGGTAGATAAAACCGGCAAACGCAGCACCTTCACGGATCTCACCTGCCGCATCGATCTCCGCAGGTGTGATGATGCCATCCATGTCCGCATCATATTTGGAAGCAGCGCCCTTCATATCCGCAAGAGTCTCGGCCACGGTCACGATGCCATCCTGATCGCCATCGAGCTCAGTTCCATGCATCTGCATCCACGGCTTGCGCTGCCCCCCCTGCTGCCCGCCACCACTGCCCTGCGGAGCCATGGGCTGCGTAGGCTGCATGGACGTTTCCGGCCGTACCGGCTGGGGGCTGCCTCCGGGAGCCATGCCAATGCGTCCGCCACTTTCACCACCACCACGTGAGTAAACCACGCTCAAATCTGCCTTGGCGAGAATCTTGCCATCAATCGCAGCGAGCAAGTCTTCGCGTGTCACGCCGCCACGCCCCGTGGCCTTGGGCTGCGGCTCGGTGGAAAGCGCATACACATGCAGCACATACGTCTTTTCGCCGGGTCCCTGTGAATGCGGCGGCTCGTAGCCTTCCTCTCCTTTGAACCCAACTCCCAGCTTGCCCACACCCTTCACGTTCTTCGGCAGATTCGTCACCTTCGCCGGGATGTCCCAAATCACCCAGTAGCTCTTCATCTCATTGCCCGGAGCCAGATGATCCATGATCAAGGCATAACTCTTTGTGCCAGTGGGTGCCCCCTTCCATTCAAGGGGCAACGTCGCACCACTGCCATCGCCGGTATAATCTGCGGGCAGACTGCCGCCGTCTGACACTTCGGGGCTGGTCAAAACGAAGCCGCTGGTCGTTGCGGCAGATGCTCCACCTCGCCGGCCACTGGGTTCCTGGGCAGGCGCGGCCATCGGAGCTGAAAGTTCGCCCGCATCCAGTTTACCATCCGCATTGCGGTCCAGTGCGATGAATTCGGCGCGAGCCTTCGCCATGGCGGCCGCCAGCGTCCCGCCACTGCGCTTCGCGGCAAACTCGCGCTTCACATTATCAGCAAATTCTTGTGCCGTGACGGTGCCGTCGCCATTCACATCCATCAGGCTCCCTGAAACCTGCGGCTGAGGTGGGCGCGGAGCATCTTCCGGAGGAGGTCCAGGTGGATTCTCATTGGGCTTCATGCCTTTCCCGGGGGCACCCTTGCCCTTCCCCATGCCCTTGGCTTTTCCGCCACCACCGCTGCCCCGGCTCGTATAGACTTCCTTCACGACACCCTCACTGCCGTTGTTAAACTCAAAAGGATAAGTGCCGTCGCTGTTGATGCTGTAGCTGATCGAACGCTTATCACTGCCCACCTGATAGCTCAGCTTGTAGCTGTTAGCTCCCGTGCTCTCAAAACCGGTGATCTCCGCACCGCGCAGAGGGGGCGTATCCGGGCGCACGCCCTGCGCACGCGGCTGCGGGTCCACCTGGCCCTCTGCCTCTACCACCACTCCATGAAACGCACTCTGCAAATAGGGACGCTTCATCGAGGCATGGTAGTGGTAGCCCACCTTCGCATCTTCATGGCCATGACACTCGTCCAGCTTGCCCACGGGCGATCCGTCCGGCTCCGTGAGGCCATAGATCGGGTAGCCATCCAGCGCATAAGCGATCGGCATCCCCTTCCCCACCACCGTCTGCAAATGCAGTGGCGCGATGTGGTAGTGGTAATCGTCCGCACGTCCACAGTGACCGCCCCATTTGTCCAGTTCCCCGATCTCATAGGAAACCTCGCCGCGATTGTTCTGCGGATTGAAAATGGGAATGCCGTTCACCCCGAGCGCGATGGCACCCCGAAGAAAATGCCCTTCCACAATCGCGGGAGTTTTCGCCGGTACTGGGTGCAAAGGAATGCGCCACATGTTGTCCCCCGTGTAGTTCTGCGGCAGCGGCACCTGCTGTTGCCACGCGGTGATGCCCACCATCATGTTGTGATCAGACATCCCATTGGACCCAACGAACAGGAAATCCTTGTCCCACTTCAATTCGAGCCTCTGGAACGCCAGGAACGGCTTCGCCGCCGCCGGTGCGTTCGCCGCATTGGCCACCGTTGCCGCAGCAAGGTTCAAAGTGGACGCCGTCGAAGCCACCTGCACCGGCTTGCTCTCTCCTTGTGTCGGCACCGCATGCTGCTGCATCCACTCCTCCAGAATATGCTCACGCAGGCTCTCTTTGTCGGTGGATGCACCAGCTTTCCAGGTATGGGCTAAAGCCGCAGGACTGTTGAACAATCCCACGGACAAGGCGGCAACGAAGATGGCTTTCATAGTCCTCATGCTGGAGCAGTGGTGTCAGTCGCTTATCAGCGAATTGCGGCTGATTTGTCAGCAAACCGTAAAGAAACTCGCGAAACCAGTCGCTGAAGCCGATAGTTCCACATGCCACCCGTCACGCGCATCCTCGTCATCGACGACGACACCGAGCTTTCCCAGCTCGTGGCGGATTATTTGAAGCCGATGGGCTTTGAGGTCGAGTGCGAACACGAGGGCAACAGCGGAGCCGAGCGCGCCCTCAGCGAGCCGTGGAATGCGATCATCCTCGATGTGATGATGCCCGGCTGCGATGGTTTTGAGGTGCTGCGGCGCATCCGGGCAAAATCCAAGGTGCCGGTCATGATGCTCACAGGCCGTGGTGAAGAGGTGGATCGCATCGTCGGTCTCGAACTCGGAGCAGACGACTACCTGCCGAAAACGTTTTCATCGCGCGAGCTTCTCGCCCGGCTGCGCGCCGTTCTGCGGCGCTCTGGCTGGGTGGCGGAAACTTCCACGCAGGCGCCCATGCAGGAGATCGTCATCGGCCCGCTGCGCATCAATGTGGATTCGCATGGGGTCGTTCTCGGCGACACGCCCTTGGAACTCACTCCGGCAGAATTTGGCCTGCTGCTCTCATTGGCAAAGGCCCATGGCCGCGTGCGCACCCGCGAGCAGCTCATCGAAGATGTCGCCGACCGTGAATGGGATGTGTTTGACCGCGCCATCGACATGCACATTTCCACGCTGCGCCGCAAGCTGGGGGACGACCCAAAGAATCCCCAGTTCATCAAGACCGTGCGCGGCTACGGCTACCAGCTCGTCACGCCCACTCGCTGACCCCTCATGAGCCGCCTGCGCCTGCCATTGTATCTAAAGATTCTACTCTGGTTCGGGGTGAATCTGCTGGTGCTGGCATTCCTCGTCTTTGGGTTCCTCAGCATGCAGTTTCGCATGAGCCTCGACTGGATGCTTTCTGGGGAAGCAGGCGAGCGTGTCTCCGCCATCGGCGACAGCCTCACGGACGAGCTCTCCCAGCTCCCCGAACAGCAATGGCCAGAAGTCCTGCAGCGGCACGGCGCGCAATACAATGTGACCTTCGCTCTTTTCAGCAGCAACGGAACCCAGATCATGGGAACCCAGGTTCAAGTTCCTCCGGAAGTTCTGCCAAAACTCATCGACAAACGCGGCCCGAACGACCGCCCGCCCCCACGACGCCCGCCACCCGGCGTTGCCAGAAAAAGACCCTCCGATGCACCTCCCAAACCACGTTTCATGCTGCGCGCTGGTGATCCCGCACACTATTGGGCAGGCGTGCACCTTGATCTCACTCAGCAGAGCGATCACCGCCCGCTGACCCTGCTCATGGTCTCAAACACCATCACTGGAGGCGGCCTGTTTTTTGATCTATGGCCCTGGCTTGGTCTCGCCGCCGCAGCCCTGCTGCTCTCCGCGCTCGTCTGGATGCCCTTTGTGCGTGGCATCACCGGCTTTATTGGACGTCTCAACCATGCCGCAGGCCGCATAGCACAGGGAAACTTCGGCGAACGTGTCTCACGCAGCCGCAACGACGAACTGGGCGAGCTGTCCTCCTCCGTGAACGCCATGGCCGCGCAGCTCGGTGAATACGTCGCGGAGCAGCGTCGCATCACTGCGGACGTGGCGCATGAGCTCTGCTCGCCGATCGCGCGCATGCAGATGGCGCTTGGCGTGGTGGAACAACGCAGCACGCCGGAGCAGGCCGGGTATCTGAAAAAACTCGACGCCGAACTCCAGCACATGGCGAAGCTTGTTGAAGAAGTGCTCGCCTTCTCCAAAGCCGAGACTCTGCCCGAACGCGAAACCGCCGAAGACATCAACCTGCATGATTTGATTGTGGCCGTCATCGCTCGTGAAGCCCCTGAGGCTGATATCCAGCTTGCTGTGTCCACGGATCTTCAGCTGCATTCACTGCGCGACGCTCTCGATCGCGCCATCGGCAACGTCCTGCGCAATGCCGCACGCTACGCCGCCGATTCCGGCCCCATTCAAATCCATGCCGGGCAGCAGGATGGCAAAACCATCATCCGCATTTCCGATCAAGGCCCGGGTGTGCCGTCCGAAACATTGCCCCGTTTATTCGAACCCTTCTATCGTCCGGAAGCCGCACGCCGCCGCTCCACCGGCGGCAGCGGCCTCGGCCTCGCCATCACGAAGCGCTGCATTGAGGCCTGCGGCGGCACGGTGACCGCAAAACTGCGCGAACCAACCGGCCTGGAAATCCTGATCTCCATTCCCGCGGCGTAGCCGCGTTCAGTCCGCCTTTTTCAATTCCGCCAGCATCTCCAGCAGGTTGTCCGTGAGGATGACACTCGTGTCCTCCTGCACCTGATTTGTGCCCAGCCAGGTCTCATAACCTCCGAGCTTGTGCTGCTCCAAAGTGGGCAGATAACCGTGCCGACCGTTGGCCAGACCCACGACCATCGTTTGCGGAAACGGGCTGCGTTTCTTCAAATCGAGACCGATTTCGACAAAGGTCTCAAACGGAATGCCGCACACCACAAGGTCGCCGATGCGGATGGCTTGCAGCTGCACCATGATCGTTTCTTCCTTGCGCTCTGCCGCAGCGACGACACTGCCCGCATAGTTCTTCGCCAGACGCGGCAGCTTCTCCACCGCCTCCTTGTCCTTCACCGCCAGCACCGCTTTCGCCTCAGCAACATCCTGTTCCGAAGGGCGGCGAAACTTGAGCCTGATCTCGCGCTGGAGCATGCCAAGCGTCACATCACCGCGATGCTTTTCGATCTTTCGCTGCGCAAACCAGGCCGTGTCCGCCGCCTTTTGCGCCACGATGCGAATCTGCTCAAACGGCTCACGTGGCGGGCGCGTCGCGCCAAAGGGAATGTTATTGATGTCGCCGGAGGTCCCGTTCGACATCATCGCCACGAAGTTCTCATCGCCCCGCACACGCGAAGGCATGACCCGGGCAAACTCACCAAAGTAATCCGCAGACATCTCGCCTGCAGGCGCGCCCCCGACGTAGTGCAGCGAGTAGTTCGCATAAAGCGCGATGGGCTTCCGCTTGGCATCCTGCACCGAAATGATCGTGATGTCAGGGTCCGTCGGCCCGGCAGGATGATCCAGCGTGTTCGGGTCGGTGCCGGGATTCATCTTCACCTTGTCCATCCGACCAAAGGGATTCAGCGGCATTTTCCCTGGCTTCAAATACCAGCGACGATTGAAAACCTCATCCGGAAGCGGGTGCGCCGCTGCTCCCACAGTGGCAGGCCTCAAAGCCGCATGCGCCTTGATGATTGATTCGGCGATGCCCTCCACAAACCGTTTGTAATAACGCGCCGCCATCTCGCTGCGCGTGTTCACCGAAGGCCCGCTGTGCGTGTGCGTGGAGCTGATGAGCATCTTGTCCGCCGCCATGCCTGTCTTTGCCGCTGCGATGGCCTTCGCCTCATTGAGCACATCCGGACCCGCGCCCAGAACATCCACCACCACCATCGCTACCGTCGTTTTTCCATCATCAAGCACCAGGGCCCGCGCATGAAACGGATCATGCGCCTTGTTCGCCGCATTGGCACTGAATCCTCCCGGCATGTTCATGGGAAACTCCGTGGGCGTGATGTCCACCGCCGCCGCCCCGGCACGCAGCGTTTTGGTTTGCGCAAACAGGGATGGGGCAATGAGCAGCAGGGCAAAGACGGCAGATTTCATGGCTCTCCAATACGTCTCACTTGTGCGGATTCTCATACCAAATCACCCCAAGCTGATCCCGCTCCTCGCAGGTGATGACATCGAGATCGCCATCCCCATCGAGATCCAGCGTCTGCATGAGGTCATACTTCAAGCCTTCTGGCCCACCCAGAGTGTGCTGCTTCCAGGGCCCATGGCGCTGCTGCTCCAGCCACACAATACCGTCAAGTTTCCCTTTGGCATTTTCACAGGTGAACAAGAGATCCGCGAGCTTGTCACCATTCACGTCCGCAATTTTCACCGCCTTGGCATCGCCCAAATTTGCTCCATCCAGTTTCACTGTGTGCTCTTCCCAGCCACCATCGGCCTTGCGCAAACAAAGCACGATCTCCACCGGCTTGGCCGCCACCGCGACATCCAGCAGGCCGTCACCATTCACATCGCCAAGGTCGGCAAACATGACCTGTTTGCCCAAACCACCAATGGCATGCTCTTTCCACGCTGCATGCTTGCGATTCCCCTCAGCGCCTGGATTTTCCAGCCAGAAGACCCCGGTGCGTTCACCTTTGCGATCACTGATCACAGCATCCGCGTCTCCATCTTTGTCCATGTCCTGCGGCGTGAGTGACATCACCCAGCCGGCATCCCGCAGCTTGTGCAGTGACCACTCCTTGAGATCATCCGCTTTCTTCGGAGCCTGCAGCCAGCTCACCGCAGCGCCTTTGTTTTTCGATGCCACCAGGAGATCAGCCCCATGCTGCCCGTCGAGATCGAGCGTAGCCACCTGCATCCACATCTGCGTGTTCGTCGCTGCTGGAAAGGGTTGCGTCGTCCAGGCGCCGTCCACCCTTCGGTGCCAGTACAGCGTGCACGTCTTGCCTTCCGTTCCACTGACAACCTCCAGCTCTCCATCACCATCCAGATCGGTGAAGATCGCCTCCTCGACATTCTTCACCTCTCCCACGGTGATCTGCGACCATGGTTCGCGCGCTTTAGCCGGCCCCGGATTCAGATACACCCGCACCACACCACCCTCTTCCCAGCCGGTCACAATGTCCGGCAGGCCATCCTTGTTCAAATCCCCCAGTTTCACCCCGTCGGCCCCACGTGAAGTGTTGTCGATGGTATGCCGACTCCAAGGTGTCCCGGGTGCCAGGATCACCGAATCGTCAGCCATCACCGAAGCGGTAAAACACAGGGCAGCTAGAAGCAGGTTGGGGCGCATGCCCCTACTGAACGGTGAGGAAGGCCAGCAAATCTCTCAATTCTTCATCTGTCAGAGACACCGCGAGCCCCTGCGGCATGATCGATGTTTTCAGCTCCGTGCGCTTCACAATGTCCGTCTGCGGAAAGGAACGCTCCTTGCCGGTGAGATCACGAAAGACCTCCGTATTGGAAGAACGCAGCATGATGCCGATGAACTCGGTGCCGTCCTTGAGCTTCACCTGTGAGGGGTAGTACTGCGGGGCCACCTCGCGGCTGGGCTCTAAGATGGAGCGCAGAATCGCCGCTCGATCCCCCTGCTTCGATACTAGGCTCAAATCAGGACCCACCACATTGCCGCGCCCGCTGTGGCGATGGCAGGTGGCGCAAAGCCCGACTTTGGAATGAAAGAAAATCCGACGACCAGCATCCACATCCGCCTTGCCAGGCAGCGCATCCAGCAGTTTCAGCCACGCAGCGGTGTCATCAAACACAGGGCGGGTCGTGCTCATCACAAACGACTTGTCCTTGTCGGTGTAGCGCAGTGCGCGCCGCGCTTCATCGCGCAGACTTCCCTCCTTGCCAGCAGCCAGTTTCACCAGCAGTACCTGCTCTTCCGCTTTGGTGGAGCTGGCGAGCCCCACGATGGCATCCGCACGCAACTCCGTCTTCTGCGATTCATCGGCAGCAATCTCCGCCAGCACCACGCGCGCATCATCAGCATTGCGTGCCACCAGAGTGCGCACCACTTCCTGTGACAGCACGGAATCGCCATTAGCAAAAAGCTCACGCAGCAACGGCACCGTGAGTTGCTTGTGCGTTGCTGGCGCAAGACGAAGCGCATAACCTTTGAGCCGTGCGGGCGTCTTGGGATTGATGATGCGCTCGACAAGCACTTCGGGATTCGTCACGCCTGCGGCGGGTTCACCGCGCAGCGTGTTCCAAGTGGCCAGAACAGCTTCAAACAGATGATAGTCCAGTGTCGAGTCTGACAGCATCGCCTCCACCTGCGGCGTGAACTTGGTCAAAACCGCATCCGCAATCCAGCGCAGGCACTCGAAACGCATTTCAGGATCGCCGTCGCCCAAGAAGGCGCTCACCCATTGGTCGTCACTCAAATCAAACCGCCGCAGAGCCACAAAGGCCCAGAGACGATCTTGAGCCGGCAGCTGCTTCACTTTTTCAACTGTCCACTTCGCACGCGCCAGTGCAGTCAAAGCGGCATCGCTGAGATACGCATCCTTGCCACGCGCAAGCTGGAGAAGCTTGTTGGTATCCAGCATGGCTTTGCCAGTGCGCAGATCATCAGCAAGACGCGCATCATCATTCAGCGCATCCGGTTTGTCGTTCACCCAGGCCGCTTTCGCTTTGTCGATCTCCAGCTTCCAAAGACGCCCGCGCTTGTGAATCGGATAAGAGCTGAACACCCAGTCATTGAGGTAGTAGGAACCATCGGGACCAACCGCCATGCACGTTGGCCGGAAGAAATCACTGCCTTTGACCAACGGAATCCGCTCTGAAGTGTATCCCGCACCTTTTCGTGTAAGCGGAAAGTAATCAATGCTGTGATCGCTCCAGCTCGGGATCAATACACCGCCGCCGAGTTCCACGATGGCACAGGGGCCTTCGCCAGAAGGATGCACCATGCCAAGCGTACCGCGCAGTTCACCGTTCCATGCCACGAAAGGATGCACCGGCGCGCTGCCATACACCCACTGGAAACCGTAGTCCGCTCCTTCCACGACATACAACAATCGGCACGGTGGGCGGCTGCCTGGATCATTTTCAGCAGCGAAGATTTCACCATCTTTGCGCACCATCAGTCCAAACGGATTCCAGAAACCACGGGCGATGCGGCGCATCTGCGCACCATCCGCAGTGCAGCGAAACACGCCGCCTTCACCACGTCCGCTGACCTTGGAGCCATCCTTGGCCGTGAGCGTCCAGTCCTTGCCAAAATTCTCACCGAGTGAGAAGACAAGGCCGCCGTCGGGATGCCACGACATGCCGCTAAGACCATTGTGCGGATAGTCCGCCACGGAATCGAGCGTGGCCAGATTCTCCTCAACATCGCCCACGCCATCGCCATTGGTGTCCTTTACACGCAGCACGCGGTCCCGCTCCGCAAGGTAGATCCAGCCGTCCGGCCCGATCTCCACATGCATGGTGGCATCAGTCTTGTTGTAAAACACCCGGCGGTTCTTGCCGTTCGCATCAAAGACCAGCACCTCATCATGCACCGGCCCGTCATAGTCTTCCGGCCGGAAATGAGTGTGACATGAGATCGAATAAATGTTCCCGCTTTTGTCCACGGCGATGCCCGTTGGCGTGACCAGATCCGGATGCTCCGCGAGCAGCGTGAGTTTGACGCCCGGCTGCAACGTTTCGATCTGCGGCGGCAGTTGCGCTGGCACTTCCGGTGATTTGGTTGGTGCTGCTGGAGGAGCACCGAGCGCGGCGAAAGCTGGCAGCAGAAGAAGCAAGTGGAGTGATTTCATAGGGTTATGCATTGCGGACACGTTCCAAGGCAGCGGCGATTTCTTTTTCGATGACCGGCAGCGGATTGAGCAAGTTGAGTGGATCTGACACAGGCGTGACTTCGTTGGTGCGTGGATCCCAGTTCACCGGGCCAAAACGGCAGGGCGCGGGATTCCCAGTCAGTATGTGCATACCCGCATCGTCCTTATCGAAGTGCCAGAACTCGAACGGGAAATGTATGAAGCCATGCTTTTCCATCATCGCCGCGATCTCCAGCCGTGTGGCGACGTGCTCGGGCGCGACAAAAGGCGACCTCATCGGCGTGCATTCGCTCATTTCAAGATACGGATAGCCGCGCCAGACCTCGGTGCTGTCATCACGACGAAACACCGAAATGTCGATGGCTGATCCCGACATGTGCGCCCCGATCTTCGGCATGTTGGCCGTCAGCACGATGGCACGCCGAAACATCATCTCCGTGCTCGGGATCTCTCCTCCGAGCTCCCAGATGCACTTCTTCAAAACCGTATCAAAAACCGACGGCTTGCGCACAAGCTGCCGCTGCATGTCCAGCGAACGAAAGCCGTCCTCAATTTTCAAGATCCAACCACGCTCATTCATCTCGCGCCCGATAGTGATGACATCGCGCACGAGGCTCTCGCGCAGGAAGTAAACGCGGTCCAGATCCCCGGCGATCTTGCTGGTGGAAAACAGCATCTCCACATTCGCCGCGGCCGCGGCATCCGGGATCGAGGCAAAGCGCTCGCCACACTCATTGACTGGAAACTCGATGAGCTTCTGCACAATCGCATAGCCTTGCTCCATTTGATCCGCCCAGTAGGCCCGGCGCGCTGCTTCGTCGTTGTTCATGGTCGGTTCAGTTGGCTTTGCGTACCGCCACGGCCTCCACCTCGTAGCGCAGTGTGGGCGGCAGGCAGTTCGTGATCGTGGTGCGCGCAGGCGAAGGCTGCGGGAAGTATTCACGATAGAGCTGGTTGTACAGCGGGACATCCTCGGCATCGCGGACGTAGTTCCGCGTCTGCACCACGTGGGCGAGATCGCTGCCGGCGGCTTCCAGCACCTTGCGCACATTTTCAATGCTGCGGCGAAACTCCCCTTCGAAGGTATCGCTGACAATGTTGCCCTCCTGATCCACGGAAGCCTGACCCGAAACAAAAATCAAATCGCCCACCACCACGCAGGGACTGAAGGGCAGATGTGAAGTAGGCGTATCGGGCAGTTGGGGATAAGAGACGAGCGGATGTGTCATGATGATAAGAAGATCAGGGTTTGCCAGCTGGCGCAGACTGCAGGCGCGCCTTTTCCTCGGCTTCGCGCTTCTGCAGATCCTTCGGATGTTTTGAGAAACTCTCAAACACATCACCGACCACTCGATCCGCCAGCGCGCCAAGCTTCTTCAAAATGATCGCCTCAGCTTCGGGCTTGAGCTTGGACAAGTTGGGCTCGTAACCACCCACCGTATGGGCATCCGCCGTGGCGATGTAGCCGATGTTTCCATTCGCATAGCCGAGGATGATGGGTGTGGCCCGGTTGGCGATGGCCTGTTCAAGTTTAAATCCATATTCCACCATCGGCTCACCCGGCATGGTCAGCAGAAGAAACGGGCCGATCTTCATCGCCATCAGTTCAGCGCGCACCGGCTGCTCTTTGCCTGGAAGTTCCACCACCTCGCTGGCAACACGGATGGGGTAAAAGGTCTCGCGTTTGCGCAGTTGCTCACGCGTCACGCTGAATGATGCCGCACGCGCCACCGCGCCTCCGAGATCGCGGCCCGCCCACTGGATGTCCGCCTCATCAGCACAGCGATACGGATACCCGGGCAGATTGGGCCGGATGTCTCCAGCACAGCCCTGCATGAACAAAGCGCTGGTCTTTTGCGCGTAGCACATCTCCACAAACGTCTGTGCCTCCCCTGGAAAATCGGCGCTCATTTTCGGATACCCCTTCGGATATGGCTGCGATCCTTTGTCGCCCCAGGTGAAAAAGCACGGATGGCAGACCGCGTGCATGATGACCGCCAGCGGTGTGAGCGTTCGGCCATCATCGAAGCGCAGCACTTTCACACGTTTGTCGTTGGGTCCATCGGGATTCAAACTCACCACCGCCCGGCCATCGTACGTTTTGCGACGGTTGATGCCAAAGCTGATACGATCCTCACCATAACCGATGTTTACAGGCTTCATGCTGGCGGCAGCCTCCTTCGCAGCCAGCCCCAGCTTTCGGATCAAATCCGCCGCCCACCGCATGTTTTCCATGTACCCAGGCCCCGAGTGATTGTGTGAGGCGGAGATAAGAATGTTCGCGGATGGCACACCTGTTTCCGCCTCGATCCGTGCCCGCGCATCCTTCACCATGTCATCCCACGCACCGATGGTGTCCATCGTGACAATGGCCGCTTTCGTTTCGCCATCGTCCAGGATCAAAACTCCTGCACGCAGCGGATCACGCACACCGCTCACCTGACGCACATGCCCGACGATTTTGGATTCCGCCGCATCTGGCGGGGTGATGTCCACCTTGGCCACCCCGGCTTTGAGATTCGAGACGATGGGAAAACTGCCATCCTTGATCTCCTGCGCGTGCGCATGAGAAAGGATGAAGCAAAGACCAAGAAGAAGTGCCGGGCGGAGATGCATGGCTCTCTTCTACGCTCTCAAAGGCTGCAAATAATCACGCGATCAACTCCGCAATCGGTCTGCCATTTTCCACAATGTGAACAGGACGTCCGTTGAGATCGTTGAGGGTGACCTTCGAGTAGTCGATCCCGAGATGATGATAAATCGTGGCAAGGAAGTCGCTCGCGTTGCAGGGGCGCTCTACCACATCTTCACCGCGCTTGTCACTGGCACCGATGATGCCACCCGTCTGGATGCCACCGCCGGCCCACACATTGGTGAAGGCACGTGGCCAGTGATCACGTCCGGGCTGCAGTGTGCCGGTGGGTCCGCTGGCATCACCCGCACCCGTGCTGCGGTCAAAGCTGATCTTCGGCGTGCGGCCAAACTCCCCGGTGACGACAACGAGCACGCGTTTGTCGAGACCCCGCGCATAAATGTCCTCGATCAACGCGGACACCGCGCGGTCGTAGGTTGGCATGCGGAAACGCAACGCTTCAAACTGATGCTGGTTCACCGCGTGGTCATCCCAGTTGTTCACCCGGCCGCACAGAGGACCGCTGAGACTGCTGGTCACAATTTCCACACCTGCTTCGACAAGGCGACGTGCCAGCAGAAGCTGCTGCCCCCAGCGATTGCGTCCATAACGATCACGGATCGCGGCATCCTCCTTGCTCAGGTCAAAGGCATCGCGGGTGTGCGGATTCGTCAGCAGCGTGGCCGCCTGGGCTTCAAATTCATCCAGTGCACCGAGTTCGCCCTCGCGATCAAACGCACGCTCCATCTTGTCCAGGCTCTTGCGCAAAACAATGCGGTCACTGAGACGGCGATTTTCCGACTCATCGGCCAGTCCGATGTTCGGCACCTGAAAGCTCGGGCGGTTCGGATCATCGTTCACCGCGAATGGCGCATACGCATCGCCCAGATACGCCGGACTCGAATACTCAGGCGATGCCGCAGGCACCCCGATGTAATTTGGCAGCGGGTTTGCGCGGCCGCCATCCTTGGCCCGGAGGTAGTGCGCCACAGACATCCAGTCAGGCAGGCGCGGCTTCGGCTTGTCGCGCGTGTCACTGTCACCGGAAAACATCTGCATCGTCCCTGCGGGATGTCCACCCGCCGATTGATTCATGGAGCGCACAATCGTGAACTTGTCCGCGATCTTCGCATTCATCGGCAGCATCTCAGTGAACTGCATGCCCGGCACCTTGGTGCTGATCGTCTTGAACGGCCCGCGATACTCGCTGCTGGCCTCCGGCTTCGGATCGTAGGTGTCAATGTGCGACTGCCCGCCCGGCAGCCACACCATGATGATGGACTTGCGTTCACCCTTCGGCTTCGCCGCATTTTCTGCACGCAGCTTCAGCAGGCCCGGCCAGCTCAGCGTCGCCATTCCTGACAATCCAAACTGCATGAAACCGCGACGCGACAAGGGACCGGCGCAGCGAACGAGAGAAGGGGGCTGAATGATGGAAGACATGCACTGAAACCTACGCTTGCCGATGCCGGTGTTTATCGGGCAATACGTCGGTAAAACTCACGCCATCAGCTCTGGAATCGGTCGGCCGTGATCAACAATGGGCGTCGGGCGGCCATTAAAGTCATTGATCGTGACCTTGGAGGCATCAATGCCCAGATGGTGATAGATCGTCGCAAGAAAATCCCCCGCACTGCACGGCCGCTCGATCACGTCCTCGCCGCGTTTGTCCGTGGCACCGATGACCGCCCCCGTCTGGATGCCGCCACCGGCCCAGATGTTGGAAAAAGCCCGCGGCCAGTGGTCGCGGCCCGGCTGCAGCGTGCCCGCAGGTCCGCTGGCATCTCCCGCTCCCGTGCTGCGGTCAAACGTGATTTTCGGCGTGCGTCCAAACTCACCCGTGACGACCACGAGCACGCGTTTGTCGAGACCCCTTGCATAAATGTCCTCGATCAGCGCGGACACCGCCTGATCATAGTTTCCCATGCGGAATCGCAGCGCCTCAAAGATGTGGTGGTCCACCGCATGGTCGTCCCACACCTGTGTGCGACCGCACAGCGGACCATGCAGGCTGCTGGTGATGATCTCCACACCCGCCTCCACCAGACGCCGCGCGAGCAGCAGCTGCTGCCCCCAGCGATTCCGTCCATAGCGGTCCCGTGTGCGGGCGTCCTCTTGGCTCACATCAAAAGCATCGCGAGTCTGTGCATTCGTAAGCAGGGACATCGCCTGGGACTCAAATTGATCGAGCGCACCGAGTTCGCCCTCGCGATCAAACGCACGTTCCATCTTGTCGAGACTGCGACGCAGCGCGACGCGGTCGCTGAGCCGGCGCGTCTCCGCCTCATCCGGCAGGCCAATGTTCGGCACCTCAAAACTCGGGCGGTTCGGATCCTCGCTCACTGAGAACGGCGCATAGGATGCACCCAGATACGCTGGCCCACTGTAGGTCGCGTTGATCGGATTGACGCTGACATAGTTTGGCAGCGCCTGCGGGCGCTGCGGATCTTTGGACCGCAGGTAATGCGCCACGGACATCCAGTCCGGCAAACGCGGCACCGGTTTGTCGCGCGTATCGGGGTCACCCGAGAGCATTTGCAGCGTTCCCGCCGGATGCCCGCCCGCCGTTTGACTCATCGAGCGCAGCACCGTGAACTTGTCCGCAATCTTCGCCTGCAACGGCATCAACTCCGTGAAATGCACGCCCGGAATCTTGGTGGCAATCGTCTTGAACGGCCCACGGTACTCGCTGCTGGATTCCGGCTTCGGATCGTAGGTGTCGATGTGCGACTGCCCGCCCGGCAGCCAGACCATGATGATGGATTTACGCTCACTCTTCGGCAGCGCCGCGTTATCCGCACGCAGCTTGAGCAGGCTCGGCCAGCTCAGCGCTGCCATGCCGGTCAGACCAAACTGCATGAAAGCGCGGCGCTGCATGGGACCCGCACAGCGAACGGCAGAAGGAGGTTGGATGAGGGAGGACATGGGAAAAATTCACGAAATAAACAGCGGCTTTTTTCTCCCATCGAAGGAGCTACTTCGCCCCAAACACCACCAGCTCTTTTCCTGCGCCATCCCACACACGCAGGATGCTGTCTTCACCACCGCCGATGATGGCGCTGCCATTGGGCGCGCTCACGGCGGCCTGCATAAAGTCCGGCAGGTTGGCCATGGCACGGACTTCGGTGCCGTCATCGGTGACAATGCGAATGCGGTTGTCACCGGCCGAAGTGACGATTTGATTCGTGGCGCCGATGAACTGCAGCGAAGTGACCTCCTTGGTCCAGCCTTCGATCTTTCTCTTCCGCTCGCCGATGATCATATTCCAAGTCACCACCGTGCCCTCCGCACCCGCCGTGGCAAGCACACGGCCATCGCTGCGGAACGCAACACCCATGACGTGATGAGTGTGGCCTTCGAAAAGGTTCAACTGCTTGCCCGTGGCGATGTCGGTGACACGCGCGATCTTGTCAGCCCCACCGGAGGCCAGACGCTTTCCATCCGGCGAGTAATCAAGGCAGAGCACCGTATCAGCATGCTTTTCCTTCCAGGTCTGCGTGGCCTTGCCAGTTGCGACGTCAAAGAAAATGATGTCGCCGCTGCGTGACAGCTCACCGCCCCCTGTGGCGAGGGTTTTGCCATCGGGACTGAACCGCACCGCATTCACACGATCGGCAAAGAGTCCCTTCTGATCGATCTTGCGCTCCAATGCCCAGCGCGGTGAACTGCCTGCCGACTGTGTGACAGCCTTGGTGGCCACAAATGAACCATCGGGAGAGGAGGTGATGGTCGTGGTCGCGGCAGCACTGCCGGTGCTTTCTTCGATCGGCGTACCAGTGGCAGTTCCCCAGACGCGCAGGCTGCCATCATCGAACATCGAGGCCACACGCAGCGCATCGGCGGAGAATGATACGGCAATGGGTTTTGCGGTGGTCTTCGTCAGTGCCAGCTTCGCAGCAGCGAGATCGGCCGTGGCCTTGTCCTGCACAGTTTTCGCGGCAGCGATGGCGGCATTCGCAGCAGCAACGACCTTCGCATTGACGGCTTTGGAATCCGTGATGCGCTTCAAGTCATCCTCGGCGTCTTTCACATTGCTCTGCGTGGCGGAGACGGCCGCGAGCGCGGAAACCTCCGTCATTTTTGCGGTGATGAGCTTTTCTTGCGCGGCCTTGAGCTCCTTCTCAAGCGCAGCATCAGGTTTGCCGCCAGGCAATGCTTTGATTTTGGCGGCGGCTTCATCGACAGCTTTCTGTGCCGTCGTTTTCGCCTCGGTGGTCGGCGGCACGGCTTTCTGCTTCTCGGGCAGCACCTTGTTCATGGCCACAATGGCCTCCTTGGCTTTGCCCAGCAGAATATCCAGAGCCTTGTCCTGGGCCTCGATTCGGGTGATCTCACTTTTTTGAAATGCCTGCTCCAAGGTCTGCGCCGCGATGACCCAGTCCAGTTCCGCCATCTTCTTTGCCGCCGCCACACTGCCGCGCAGTTCGATGACAGGCTTCGCGGTCGCCGCATCCCACACACGCACGGAGCCATCCTCACATCC
Source organism: Prosthecobacter sp. (assembly GCF_049294395.1). Lineage (GTDB taxonomy): Bacteria > Verrucomicrobiota > Verrucomicrobiia > Verrucomicrobiales > Verrucomicrobiaceae > Prosthecobacter. The sequence goes on along the minus strand of NZ_JBAQCR010000071.1, from coordinate 10,005 downwards.
TGTGACCACCTGCTTGCCATCGGCAGACATCGCACTGCTCAGGACAGTGACTTTGCCTGCAGTGGCGATCTTCTTGATCAACTCGGCGCTCGCAGGAGCCGAGGACGCTTTCGCGGCACTCGCCGTTGGCTTGCCTTCTGCCAGTTTCCAAATCTTCACCTCACGAAAGCTGCCGCTCGCGAGGCGCGTGCCGTCCGGGCTGAATGAAAGCGACTGCACCAGCGCGCGGTGCGCTGCGCCATTTTTCTCCGCAGGGTCGCTGATCTGCGCGACGAACTGCCGCGTGGCCATGTCATAAACATAGATGTGGTTCGAACGCCCGCAGGCAACGTAACGCCCGTCCTTCGTCATCGCCACGCTGTAAATCGGATCAATGCTGGCGGAGAATGCCTGCAGCACCACCGCGCGCTCCACCATCACCGAACCCTTTGCACCCTGGTCAATCCACGCCTGTAGGGTGGCGATCTGCTCAGGGATGAGATTCACCGCGCCAGACTTGTTGTTCGGCGGCGGCATTTCCATGTCCTTCGTGTGCAGCGAGGCAGTGACGATCAGGCTCTCCGCGCCTTTCCCTGGAATGATCGCAGGACCGCTTTCGCCGCCTTTGATCATCAGTTCCGGTGTCTCCATGTTCAGATCTGCTTTCGTCGTCGTCTTGTTATGACACGAAATGCAGTTCGCTTTCAGGAACGGATAAACGTCCCGATAGTAGTCGAGATCGGCCGCCAGAGCTGCGGTCGAGGTGAACAGGAGAACGAGGAGGGAATGCGGCTTCATCACTTGCTGGCGGTGGTGGTTGCGGCGGGCTTCACCGAAACGCGAATCGGTTCAGAAATGAGAATTTCCACCGTGTCGGTGGGCGATGCCGCCGTGGTGATGGCCTTCATGCGGTTGGTGGCCGCAGTCATGGCGGCTTCCGCCTGCTTTTGCTTCTCTGCGGCCTTCTTCGCGGCTTCTGCATCCGTGGCGGCGAGTTTTTTGGCTTCGGCGGCCACCGTGGCGGCAAGCTGCTCGGCCTTTTTCTGCTCAGCCTCGGCCAGCGGCACCGCAGCAGGGTTGTAACGGTACTTGCAGATGCCCAGGCTCTGGAAAGCGAAGGTGTAATCTCCTGGCGCAATCTTCAACGCGGCAAGATCAATCACAGCCTCGTAGGTGGCTGCTTTGAGGGGAATGTCGAACTCCTTGATGGCGCTGAAGCCTTCGCCGTAGGCCTTCACCTTGATCGAGGTGCCGTTGAATTCATTGCGCCAGGTGAGCTTGAGCGGGATTTTCAGTGTCTCACCCACCTTCGCCTCGAAGACCTTGTTTTCAGCAGTGGCGATGGTCAGTGGTGCCTGCTCGGAATCACTCACGGAAACCGGAACGTCGGCCATGAGACGCGGCGCAGGAATCTCGCCCTTCGCATCTTTCACCGGCCATTCCATGCTCGCCACCCGCACCGGGCGCGTCACGACGGCCCCATTGACCGTGGCCTTGCCGGTGATTTTCGCGAGGGAGAAGCCGCGCTTCGCATCGCTTGAGGCAGTCAGAATCAGATGACCGCAGGGCTTGCCTTTCGCGATCTTCAATCCGGCGGCACTCACCCCAGGCGGCAGGTTTTCCATGCCGATCTCAATCTCGCCATCGAACCCATCGCGACGCTGCACCGCGACCTCAAAGGCGCGCGTCTCACCCGCACGCATAGCCATCGGCTTGGAAAGCGCAGCGCGGTCGCCGTTGCGCAGTGTCATGTGAACGGCCCAGGCGGCGAGGGAGAAATCCGGTGTGGCCTGACGCACGATGAGGCGATAAATGTTGTTCGCATCGCTGCGCGTACCTCCGAACAGATCGCGCACCTGCAGGCGATAAGTCCCGTCTTCCTTGACCACAAACTTACCGTTCACGTCGGGTGATCCGGCGTCGTATGGAGGGCCGTCGTACGAGTAGCCGTTGCTGGTGACCTTCATGGGCGGGGCAATGTCATAGAGCTCGGCCACATCGGTCAGCGTTTCTTTTCCACCCGTTGCTTTCACCTGCTGCACGAGCACAAAGGGGTCCGTGTTCAAACCCAGGCGCTCTGAGGCCACTTCGACCCACCATGTCTCGCCTTTCTTGGCGGTGAACTCGAAGGTATCGACATCCGCGGCTGGGAAAAAGGAACCCGCAATGTCGCAGGGCAGAGTGATCTTCTGCGCTTCAGAAGGTTTGTTGTTCGGCTCCGTTTCATTCGCCTTCGCAGTCGCGGCAAGACCGGCTGGCGGCCAGGACATCGCGCTGACCGTCTGCGTTTGTGGCTGCCGTGGCGCAGGTCCGGTGCCCGGCACTTCCTGCAAAGCGAGGCGGTAGAACAGGCGCTCGCCACCTTGATAGGTGAGGTCGCTCACCTTGATCAGGTAGGTGCCGTCAGCAGGTGGTGTGAAGTCGATCACGCCTCCGGTGCGGTTCACTTTCAAATCGCCGCCTTTGGCGTCCGCCAGGATCAGCACCGGCGTCAGTCGGGAGTCGATGCCCGTGGCGGCGCAATCCACTGCCACGCGTTTCCCCTTCACGCCTTGGAATGCATAAAAATCCACTGACCGCTTCGTCATCGTCGCATTGCAGATGGTGCCCAGGGGCAGCACCATCGCCGTCTCCACGGAATTGTTCGCCTTGGTGCGAATCACCTCCGGCAGTTTGTTCACCGAAAACGCCCGCGCCGCCGAGACGCCAAGTCGTGACATCACCCGCGCATCATAAACGCCCACCGGTGCATCCGCCGCAATGCTCACGGTGAACTTATTCTCCGTGCCTGCGACCGGCTTCGCGGTGATCTTTGGCGTCGAGAACATCAGCTCGCTGATGTTCTCCGTGTTCTCGCCGGTGATCGTGACCTCGACTGTCGTGCCCGCCTGGCCGCCCATGGGCATGACCGTGAGCAGACGTGGCAACGGCAGTGTGACCTGCTGGGCGAGGGCCGAAGCAGCCATCCATGTGAAGACGGCGAGTGTGAGTGTGGATTTCGCGAGCATAGATTAGTGATTGTACAAAAATTCCTTTGTGTTCAGCAGTGCCCAGAGCAGGTCTTCGTAGCCGTTGCGTTTGGCACGCTGGGAATCGAGCGGTTTCCCGGCAGCATCAGTGCGGGGCTTGACGACATAATTTTCACTGATTCGTACTTCATCGGCGGTGGGTTCGCGGGAGAAGGCGGCAAGGTAGAGTTCACGGATGCGCTTGGGCTCGGGCATCTCGGCCTTGCTCAAGGATTCAGCACGTCCGCCGCTGGCGGTGAGCTTGGCCTTCACGTCGGCGGCATTCATGAGATGCAGGCTTTGCGCCAGGCTGGCGGACGAAACGCGCTCGCACTCGCAGACGCTGGCCCCCTCAGGACGGCCGAAGACCTTGAGGAAAGGCGCGGCGCGGTTGTAGCTGTTGTCCGGCAGCGATATGGCGCGTGTACCGGCCGGAAGATCGGCGAAGTCGGTCTTGGAGCCGGTGACCATGTCGATGCTGTCGAGCATCACCTCGGCGGTCATCCGTCTTGGGTAGTAGTGGGAGTAGGCCTGCCGATCAACGGCATTGTACTGGTTCGGCGTGGAACTGAGCTGATATGCATGGCTCTGCGTGATGGTGCGCACGAGCGCTTTCAAATCGTAGCCGCTGTCCGTGAAGCTTTTGGCCAGCGCCTCGAAGAGATCGGGATTGGTCGGCGGATTCGTGTCGCGCAGATCATCCTCGGGTTCGACGAGGCCGCGCTTGAAGAAATGCTTCCAGTAGCGGTTCACGAGAGACTTGGCGAAGAAGGGATTGTCCTTCTTGCTCATCCAGTCGACCAGCGCGAGACGCGGATCATCATCGGGGGCAATGTCGAGCTCCGGCTCGCCGAGACCTGCGGGCTTCAGCATCACGCGAGTTTTACGATGCTCGGTCTGCGCGGTGCCGCGTTTGTGGAAAATGAGGTCTTCACCGGCAATGGCGGTCGGTTTGCGACCAATCTGGCTGAAGAAGGCGGCGAGGTGATAATACTCAGCCTGCGTCCAGCGCTCAAAGGGATGATGATGGCATTGCGCGCACTGCATGCGCACGCCGAGGAAAAGCTGTGCAACGTCTTCGAGCTGCGTCGTGGGCTCCTTCACGCGCTTGTACCAAGCTACTGGAGGATTTGAAACGATGGTGCCGGTGGAGGCGAGGATCTGACGCACGATCTGGTCGTACTTGGTGTTCGCCAGCAAGCTGTCGCGCATCCAGGCGTGGAAAGCGAAGTTCGAGGTGATGTCCGCCGCTTCCGAACGGGTGTTCTTGAGAAGCGAAGTCCATTTGTTGGCGAAGTAGTCCGCGTAGTCGGGGCTGTTCAGAAGGGTCTCGATGGCGCGGTCCCGCTTGTCAGGCGCCTGGCTCTCCAGGAAAGCCTTGGTCTCTTCCGCCGTAGGCAGGCGACCACCGATATCGAGGGAGATGCGGCGCAGAAAGGTCGAGTCATCGCAAATGGGTGAAGGGGGCACGCCGATCTGCTTCAGATTGGCAAACACATGCTGGTCGATGAAATTCTTTACCGGTGGAAGCGAGTCAACGGGCGCACCCAGTGGAATCGAGACGCTGCAGACGGAAACACGGCCGCCGAAGCGCACCATCACGGCCACGTTGCCGGGAATATCCAAGGTCTTCACCAATCCCTGCTCTCCTGCCTCGGCCATGGCGCGGTCATTGGCTTCAAAGAGCGCCAGTTTGGTCACATCCCGGCTGCGGCCATCCGAGTAGCGTGCGGTTACTTTGAGCTGCTGCGTGGTTTTAACTTTCATCGTCACGCGCGCAGGCTCCACCAAAATGCTGCTCAGCTTGGCCTCATCCTTTTGCGCATAGTTCATGCCTTCGGCAATCCAGCGCACGAGCATCTTGTAGTCTTCGGAGCCCGGTTCCAGCTTCTTCCCGCCCGTGTGCGGCACGATGGCTGCGCCCTTGGTGATCAGCAGACTTTCCTCAGGTGCCGGTGGAAACACACGCCGTCCCTTCCCCTGCTTCACGATGGCCTCGTAATCTTCTTCAGGCTCAAAACCGAGCACGCTCAGACGGAAGCCGCGCTGCCCTGTAATCGCCTTGGCATGGCACACGCCTGCATTGCATCCCGCCTTGGTGAGGATGGGTTGAATATCATTGACGAAGCTTAAGGGGCGCGACGATTCCGCCGCGAAACTCGTTCCGGCGAGCATCACGATCATCCATGCTTTAAGAGGTGCTTTCATTGTTATCACTTCAAACCTACGGTTTGGCGCACCCCTTTTTCGCATTGAGTAACTTTAGTATTAACTTCAATCACAATGAGACAGCTCGCATTTGCCGCTCTTTTGCCCCTTGCAACTCCCTCCTTGGTCTTGGGCTGGGATGAGCCGCATCATGCCATCACAAGAGCGGCGCTGGAGGTTTTGCCGGCGTGGCAAAAGGAGGTGCTGGGTGGTGAATTGACGCAACTTGGCGACAACTACTGCATGATTCCGGACCATGTGTTCTCGGACAAGGAAAACGCAAAGTATGCCAAGATGGAGTCAGTTCCCAATGAGGTGTATTTGAAAATCCTGCACCTGCCGACGCAGCAGCCGGAATATCTTGAAGCGATGCGTTACTTCATGGAGCAGGCGGTTGCATCTCTGCGCAACGGGAAGCCTGGCGATGCAGCGCGTTACATGGGCACGGTCTGCCATCAGATCGAAGATTATGGCAGCCCTTCGCACACGGTGCCCGGAGACAACATGTTTACGCTGCTGCAGCAGTTCCTGCCGCCGACGGATGCCATGAAGGGCCAGCTCATGCATGGACCGATTGAGAACGGGGACTTCAAGGTGAGCATTGCTGGGTACCAGCCGCGGCTGCTTGGCACCACGGTGGATGAAGCTGCATGGAGGCTCATGCACCGGGTGCATGATGAGATTCTCAATGCGCGCAGCACCACGGTGCCGATCATCCAGGCGCTGTACAAGGAGGACAAGGAAAGTGTCGTGAGGCATCAGCTGCGGGCGGCGACGATGGATGCGCAGGTGGTGGCGGATGCGGTTTATACCATCCTGTGCCTCGGGATGCAGAAGTTTGCAGCGGAAGAGCAGGCGGCGCTCAAGCAGGTGCAAATTGGCAGCTTCTTTCCGCTGGAGGCGACCAGTTGCTACTATCCGCAGTCGCAGTTTTTCAGTTCGCCGAACTGGGGGCATGCGCGGAGCGGGGTCATATTGGCGGGTGGAAACACGGACATGCCGCTCAAACTTTGTGTCGGATCCGGCAATCAGGAGTTCAAAAACGGGATCAGCGCGGGCATGGGGAAGGCGCTGACTTTTTTGCTGCCGAAAGATGTTTATTCGCGGTTCACGGTGCTGGCCGGATTGCATCCGGAATTGGGAGCCAAGGGGCGCGTTGAGTTTACGATCAGCGGGAATGGCAAGGTGCTGACGACGGTTATTCTGAATGGGACTGATCCGGCAAAGTTGCTGGAGTGTGATGTGACGGGGGTTAGGGAGCTTCAGCTTGCGCTCACTTCACGCGGTGTTGATTCCAAGAGCAACTATGCGATCTGGGCGGAGCCGACGTTGGTGAAGAAATGAGGAGCAGGAGGGCTCGCTGGAGGTTAAGAGGATGAGGAGACGTGCGGAGGCATGGGTGCTTGCGGAGTGCTGCGGACTGGAAGTCCGCGCTCCGGGGCGCTTTGGTCTGCGGCGCTCTATTCGCGATGATGGTTCTTAACTGAGTGCCATTCGCGCCTGAGATTATTTTAGCATTTGATCGAGCCACTGATATGCGGCTTTCCGTTCGGGGTCGGGGAAGTCGTGGGGGGCGTCGGGGGTGACTAGGGTGAGTTTGTTTTCGGCTTTGAGGAGGGTGTAGATTTCGGTGGCTTTGGTGAAGGCTTTGCGGACGCCGGTGATGTCGAAGTTGGTGTCGTGGATGGGGGAGTTGGAGAAGACGGCGCGGGGGGCGATGGCGGCGAGGATTTCGTAGAAGTCGAAGGGGATTTTGTCGGCGTTGTTTTCGTAGGCATCGCGGATGCGGGGCATGTAGCGGTCGCTGGTCCAGCCGGCGACTTTGCCGCCGTAGTAGTCGTGGAAGGGGGTGAAGCCGCAGCTGGTGACGACGGCTTTGATGCGGTCGTCGAAGACGGCGGTGAAGAGGGAGTTGTGGCCGCCGAGGGAGTGGCCGATGACGCCAATGCGGTCTTTGTTTACCTGAGGAAGGGTTTGCAGGAGATCGACGGCGCGCAGGTTGTTCCAGATGGCTTTCATGGAGCCGCTGGCGCGGTGTGCGCCCTGGGTTTTGAAGTCGTAGGGGTATTCGCCGAAGGAGGGATAGTCGGGGACGAGGCAGATGTAGCCGCGTTCGGCGAGTTCGTGGGCGTAGTGGAGGGAGGGTTTGCCGCCGAGGCCGACGGGTTCGTCTTTGCCGATCTGGGTGGTTTGATGGAGGCAGAGCATGGCGGGTGCTTTGCCGCTGGCAGGGAGTTCGTTTGGGATGAGGAGCCAGGCGGGGACGTGGTCGCCGAGTTCGGGGGTGTAGTGGATTTTGCGGCGGAGGTATTTCTCTCTTTTTTCTTCGGAGATGGTTTTGACGTTGAGAGGAGACCAGCGGGAGGTGTCGTGGAGGGAGCCCATGACTTGCTGCATGCTGGCTTTGATGTGGGTGACGCGTTCGGCCCAGTCGGCGGCGGTTTGGACGGGACGTTCGGCGCCTTTGGAGTCGCGGACGACGAGGAGGTTGGAGTGGTCGGGATAGGCGATGGCTGACGGGGCTTCAGCGGTTTTGATTTGGTCCGGGCGGGTGAGGAATTCTTTGGGGGTGACGGCATGCACGGCGGTCATGATGCGGTCTTCGACATCGGGGGCGAACTTGGTGGGGCGGTCGTAATAGACCATGGCACCGGCGCCTTCGTAGCCGCCTTCTTCGAGGACGCGGCGGGAGGGGACGTAGCAGGGGACGTCGTTGGAGTAGCCGTTGACCCACATGCGTGAGCGGTCGAACTCGCGTTTGATGCGGAGGGAGTAGTCGACGGTGATTTCGCCGGGGAGGAAGACCATGGCCATGTCGTTGCCGAAGCTCCAGCGCTGGACGAGGTAGGGCAGATGGGTGGGGAGTTTTTCGCCGCGATCGAGGCGGGCGAGATTCTTCTGCGCGTGGTAGGCGATGGCGGGTGTTTTGGAGGCGGCGAGGGTTTGCCATTCTTCGCGGGTTGGGAGAGTGTCGAAGGCGAGGTCGATTTGTTTTGATTGGCAGGCGAGCGGGCCGTTGAGGGGTTTGAGTTCGCTGGTGGCGATGCGCTTGGCTTCTGCGCCGAGGTCTTCGCCGTATTGTTTGACGAGTTCCATGGTGCGGCGGGGATTCGGATTTTGATCGGCACCACAGCCGAGGGCGGTGAGGGCGATGGCTCCGGGGAATTCGCGCTGGAGGGCTTCTTGAGCGACGCCGGCCCAGTCGCCGTGGATTTCATCGATGCCGATGGTGGTGCAGTGGCAGGCGTAGCTGGTGAAGATGGCGCGCACTTTGCCATCGGTGCCGGTGACACGAAGGACGGGGAGGTCGTGATCGATGGGCTTCAGGGGGAAGAGGCGACGGTTGGCGGCGAAGCCGACTTTGCCGATGCCCCAGGCGAGGGAGGAGGGCTTTCTATTTGCGAGAGCGGCGCGGGCGGCTTTTTCGATGTGGTCGGTGAGTTCGCGGGTGTAGCGCTCGATGGCGGGTAGGTGCTCGGCGGGGATGTCCATGCCGAAGAGATTGGGGAGCACGCCGATGAGCATGGGAGCGCAGTGGGTGTGGCTGGAGCAGAGGGCGAAGCGGGCGTCGGTGGCTTTGGTGTCTGCTTGGAGACGGCGCAGGACTTCGGTGCGGATGGAGGCGGGGACGCCGACGTTGTCGACGGTGACGAGGATGGCGGGGCCTTCGGCGTCGCTGCCGAGGGCGAGGGCTTTGGCGAAGATGTGCTGGGAGACGCCGGTGTTGGGGGCGCGGCGGCCGCCGTAGCCGCTGAGGCGGACAGGGTAGTCCGGGGTGATGTCCACGGAGGCGGCACCGGCGGGGATGAGGGGGGCTGCGGAGATGCCCGTGAGGGGGAGCAGGAGGAAAGCGAAGAAGAGGCGGAGGTGCATGGGCGTGTGGTGGAGCACTACGTGAGGGAATCACGGATTTAACACCGCAGAGGCTGGAACGCCGCAGAGAAGAGCTTTTGAATCAGCGCATGGGAGGGCTGGTTCCGTTTTACTTCTTGGTGGAGGGGGAGAATTTTTCCCGCAGATTCAGGGAAGCCGCTGATTAATTATTCCGGGAGATCGAGGGATACAGGCGGTGGATGACGGGCGTGGTGTTGCGGAGGCCTTGATTTTAGCAAAGGAATGGAGAGCCATGGAATGGGCGGAGGCAGGTGCTAATTATGTCTGTTTTTCCACCCTGCCCCGATTTGTTCACCCTTGGTTGATGGATAGTGAATGGTCATGCGGTCTGGATGAGGTAGGGGCGAACCGCCTCGGTGAACATGACCTCAGTCCGAACAAAACCGACCAAAATGGCAAGATAAGATAGGTGCTCGATGGTGTCATCCATCGGCCATGCTGTCACCGCAAAGAACTCAACGGCCTCTTCGAAACTCTCTGCACTGTGCCAAGTGCTCATGAATTCTGACATTGGTTCTGTGGTGCCGTCCCCAACGTAGCTCTGGTCAAAGATGTCGTGAACTCGCTCACAATCTGGCCCCCAAGTGCAGACGTAGGAGAGTCCAGCGGCCAGCAGATGGTCAGCCGCTTCGCTGATGATGTCCGTCGATATGCCCTTAGCATCTCCCGCGAGAAGAATAACAGAGTGCCTGCTCGGTGGAGTGACAGACCTCAACTCGTCATAGCTGCCGATGCGGTGAACGAAGACCGGAAATTGGCCGGAGTGAATGTGTCCGAGTTGCTCCATTCTAGACCGGTTCTCAAAAAGAATGTCATATTCCGGCTGTACATTTTAGAATTATGGTAATGAATAAGCGGTGGTGGCCCGCCCGTGCATCGAACTCAACCTGGACAACGCGACTGGAGATGAAGTGCG
>NZ_JBAQCR010000070.1:0-26773 GCF_049294395.1 Prosthecobacter sp. | reverse complement strand
CTTGGGTATGCGAAAAGCTCCAGAGGACTGGAGCACTCCAAAACGCATAGCGCACGCTGTGCGTTCACATGCGTTCGCGTCTGGTGACTTTTTTCGCCGGTGCTGTGCGTGCGCTTTCGTCGATCTGTACTTCCTCCGGGGTGAGGTTGACGTTGAGCTGCGAGGGATTGGTTTCTTTGCGCCGGCGATGGGCCTCGTGAATGACGGCCTCGGGCACTTCCACACGCAAGGTGTGCCAGCCTTGATGGACGAGGCGGGTGTCTTCAGAGCGGTCATAGGCTTCGAACGCCTTCAGGGCTGGCAGGTACATGGCGATCCTGCCGAGGTTCACATTGACCATGCTGGAGTCGCATTTGCCCACGAGCGGGCAAACGACGACGGCGCAGCCGAGTTCGATGGCGCGGGCGGAGGCGCAGCGGGTGACGCGCTCGCTGCCGTAGAGGGTCTCCGTGGCGCTGGGAACGAGGAGGAGGTCGATATTGAGTCCGCGCAGCCGGGAACTGAGTTCAGGGACTTCGATGTCGAGGCAGATGATGATGGCCACGCGGAGGCCGGACATTTCGAAGACGAACAGTTCGCGGCCTGCCCTGAACTCATGCTCCCATGGGGTGAGGAAAAGTTTGTCCTGATGCAGAACGCGGCCGTCACTGAAGATGAGGGCGCGATTGTAGAGGTGCTTGGTCGCGGGATCGAGATAGGGGGCGGTGCCGACGATAGCGTGCTTGCCCTTGATGCAGAGGCGCTGCCTGAGTTTGGGCAAGAGATCCACCCAGACGACTTTGGCGATGTCTTCCATGTCTGCATCCGGAGGCAGCAGGGGCTCCAGAGCGGCCCAGAGGTACTCGGGTAGGAGGACGATGTCAACGCCACCCGCCCAAGCGGTTTCGACCCGGTGCATGACTTCCTCGGCAAAGGCATCCACGGTTTTTCCTGCATCGCCGACATCGAAGGTCCAAGCTTCGACTTTGACATTGGTCTTGCGGGGGGCGGTGTCAGGCATGGCTGGCGCATAACGGGGCCAGCGGCCTGAAAGATGCAAGCGGCCAGTGCAGCACTGGCTCGTGCTCAAGCCAGCCGGAAGAGCTTGCGGGAGTTTTCGAAAAGGATTTTGCGCTCGACTGCTTTGCTGGGGGCGAGCTTGCGGATGGCGGCGAGGGTTTGCGCACCCTGGCAGCCGGGGCCCCGGCCGAGGTGGTCTGCGCAGTCGCTGCCGTAAAGGATCTTGTCCTGATGGCGGTCGAAGAACTTAGTGGTGTGCTCTTCATCGCGGGTGAGGGCGAGCAGGCCGCTGCCGGCGGACATGTCGGCAAACATATTGGGGTAGTCGGCGAGGTAACGATCCGTGATGCCGCCGGGGGTGATCTTGCCCTTGGGGTAGTTCACCGTTTGATCGTGCTGCTTGTCGATGTTGCCCCAGAAGGCCTGTGCGTGGCCGATGAAGTTCGTCTTGGGGAACTTCTCCAGCATGGTGTGGAAGCGGTCGTAGCCGAGGTTGTAGGTCAGGTGCTGGAAGTGCAGGAGGATGGGCACGTTGTAGGCGGCGGCGAGGGCGTAAAGTTTCTGGCTCTCGGGGGAATCACACTGCACCATGAATTTCTGCTCGCCGATCATGCAGGCGCCCTGCTTGAGCCATTTTTCGATCTCGGCGGGCGCGGTGTCGAGGTCGGTGACTTCATTGGCGGCCCAGAGGTAGGCGTCGGAATGGGCTTTGGCGAAGTCGCGCGCGGCTTCCGTGGTGGCACATTGAGCGGCGAGGCCGTTGGATTTGCCGTTGTGGGTGGAAGGGCGGTCCACATAGGTGCCAGCGGGCAGAATGATCGAAGTGGTGATCCCCATGGCCACCTGATGCGCGAGGAGATGCTCATCTGCGCGCTTGTGGTAGTTCATGTGCTGATGGATGTCGATGACAGGCTCAGCGGCCGGGGGCGTCTGCGCCAGGGCGCGGGAGGTGAGTGCGGCGAGACCCGTGGACAAAAAGATGCGGCGTGATGGCATGAAACCACTACGCCGCAGGGAAGGCGATGTTGCTCGTCAGCGACGCGGCTGCGCGAATCAGCTCAATTTTTTCAGGCCCTGTGTGTCTGCCAGGATGGCGCCGGTGTAAATCATGCCGGTTTGCACGGTGCCGTTGAGGTTTGCGGCGATGAGATCCGCCTCGGTGAAGTCGGCATTGGTCAGATTGGCACCTTCCAGGTTGGCACCGGAAAGATCCGCGCCACGGACATTGGCGTTGCTCAGGTTGGCATGTCGGAGGGAGACGCCGCCGAGGTCGGCCCCGCTGAGATCTGCGCCGCTGAGATTGGCGCTGTCCAGATTCGCGCCACTGAAGTCGCCACCAGAGAGATTGGTGCCTGCCAGATTGGCTTTGGTGAGGGTGGTGCCGACAAAATGGGCTTTGGCCAAGTTGAGGTCATTGAGCGTCGCACCTGCGAGGTTCATGCCGGTTTCGTCGATCTTGCGGCCGCTTTTGCCGCTGCTTTCAAGCCATTGAGTGTGCGCGAGGAGTTCTTCGGTGGTGATGCTGGCCATGGTCCACAAATGAAAACCCGATTTACGAAGCCGTAAATCGGGTTTTCAAACTTGTTTAGGGGATTTAGAGGGTTCCCTAAAGCCATTAGGCGGGGGTTAAATCAGCCTTTCACCTCTGCGACGATCTTCTGAGCTGCGTCGGTCAGATCGGCGGCGCTGGTGATCTTCAGGCCGCTGGCGGCGAGGGTGGCCTTGCCGGCTTCGACGTTGTTGCCTTCGAGGCGGACGACGAGCGGGATGTTCAGGGAGACTTCCTGCGCCGCGGCGATGATGCCGGTGGCGATGATGTTGCAGTCCATGATGCCGCCAAAGATGTTCACCAGGATGCCCTTCACATTCGGGTCGCCCAGAATGATTTTGAAGGCTGCGGTGACCTGTTCCTTGGTGGCGCCGCCGCCGACGTCGAGGAAGTTGGCTGGCTCACCGCCGTGGAACTTGATGATGTCCATGGTGGACATGGCAAGGCCGGCGCCGTTGACGAGGCAGGCGATGTTGCCGTCGAGACCGATGTAGTTGAGGCCGAATTCGCTGGCGGCGACTTCACGCGGGTCTTCTTCCGTGGTGTCACGCATGGCGGTGACGTCCTTCTGACGGTAGAGGGCGTTGTCGTCGAAATTAAACTTGGCATCGAGAGCCACGACCTGATCATCGGAGGTGATGGCCAGCGGGTTGATCTCCACCAGGGAGCAGTCGCTCTTCAGGTAGAGATTCCACAGCGCGGTGAAAAGCTTCACGGCCTGGTTCATGAGGGGGCCGCGCAGATTGAGCGAAGCAGCGACCTTGCGGCACTGGTAGGCCTGGAGGCCGATGGCGGGATTGATGTACTCCTTGCTGATCTTCTCAGGAGTCTTTTCGGCGACTTCTTCGATGTTCATACCGCCTTCGGTGGAGGCGATGATGGCGTGGCTGCTGGAGACGCGATCAAACAGGATGGCGAAGTAGTACTCCTTCTTGATGTCCACGGATTTGGCGATGAGCACCTTGCTCACGAGCTTGCCTTCCGGGCCGGTCTGGTGGGTGACGAGGGTCTGGCCCAGCATCTTGCCTGCGATGTCTTCCGCTTCTTCCGGGGTGTTCACGAGATGCACACCGCCTTTGAAACCGTTCTTGAAAGTGCCTTTGCCACGACCACCGGCATGCACCTGGGCTTTCACCACGAGTCCTGCTTCACCGATTGTGCGAGCCGCGGCTCCTGCTTCTGCCGCTGTGCTGGCGACGATTCCTTTGGGACTGGCGACGCCGAATTTGTCGAACAGTTGCTTGGCTTGATACTCGTGGATGTTCATGGAGAAAAAATGGGGGAGCCCGATAGTAGAAGTGCGACCCCAAGCGTCAAGGCGCATTCCCGGTGAAGGTGAGAATGCCGGGCTTGCCGTGCCTGCAAGGCTGCGGCATAGCCCCAGAATGCGAATTGATGTGGTGACGTTGTTTCCGGAGCTGGTCTCAGTGCCCATGGGCCTGAGCATGATGGGTCGTGCGCAGGAGAAAGGCATTCTGGACCTGCGGGTGCATGATCTGCGTGAGCAGGGGATGGGCAAGCACCGTCATGTGGATGACACGCCGTATGGCGGGGGGCAGGGGATGGTGATCCGCCCGGAGCCGGTGTTTGAATCGCTGGATCGCATCGACACGCCGGAAGCGCGCATCATTTACATGTCACCTGCGGGGAAGCGGTTTGATCAGGCCACGGCGCGGCGGCTGTCCGCTGAGCCACATTTGATCTTCCTTTCGGGGCATTACGAAGGGATCGACCACCGCATCATTGAGCACTGGGTGGACGAGGAGATCAGCCTGGGGGACTATGTGCTGACGAACGGGGCCATCGCCGCCGTGGTGGTGATGGATGCGATCGTGCGCCTGCTGCCGGGGGTGCTGGGAGATGAAATGAGTGCGGTGGAGGAGAGCTTTGGTGCCAGCGGCCTGCTGGAGGCACCGCAGTACACCAAGCCGGCTGAATACCGCGGCCTGAAGGTGCCTGACATGCTGCTGAGCGGGAATCACGCGAAGATCGCCGCATGGCGGGAGCAGCAGGCGCTGGAGCGCACACGGACGAACCGCCCGGATTTAATCGACTGAGATGCGTCCGAGAATGACATTTCGTTTGACGATCCACCGGGCTGCACGCTAAATAAGCACTCCGCTGGCTGACCACCTGCGGGACAGTTTTAATTATTGGTGAGGTGGCTGAGTGGTCGAAAGCACATCTTTGCTAAAGATGCGTAGCCTTAACAGCTACCGAGGGTTCGAATCCCTCCCTCACCGCCATTTTTTATCAGACACCCCCGGCTGAAAGCGCATGGCTGCCACCCTTAAATAGGGTCAAACGAACAGCAAATGACGCGGGACAGTCCCTCAAAGCGCCTTGCAACGGCCTGCACAGAGCTGCAATTGCCTGTTGCACAAGGGGTTAAAATACCACATTCTGCCACCCGATGAAAATCAATACCAGCATTACCATTGATCCACGCATCGCCAAGCTGGCGAAGAAATATGCGGCGCTCGACGGTCGCAGCTTTGCCAACTACGTCGAACGTGCCGTCGCTCGACAGGTCGAGCAGGACCAGATCGCCGAAAGCCCAAGCCCGAAGGCCAAGCCTGCGAAGAAAAAGTAAGCTTTACCGCTGACGCGGTGGGAAGGGGAAGGGGAGGCGGTGAGAGTCGCGATCCCAGGTTCCTTGTTGTCTCGTAGCGCAGATTCAATCTGCTGGAAAGTGGTGGAGCTAAGGGGATTCGAACCCCTGACCTTCTCATTGCGAACGAGACGCTCTACCAACTGAGCTATAGCCCCAAAATGGGATGTTTGGACGATGCCTGGTGATTTGGGGCACTCGTCAGATTTCTCTGGGAAGTTGCCGAGTGCGGGCTGGCGGTGGCCGCCGACGCAGGGCAAGAATCGTTTGAGAAAGCAGGTGAATGCCTGATTCACTATTCATCGAACGGAATTAATTATGCGATGATCCGGCATTCCGGCAAGCTGATTCGTCGCGGCCTGGAAAACCTCCGACACAGTCCACGCCAAGCGCAAGCTGGCTGAGTTCAAGCGCGATGTGGGCCGCACCGCACATGATGCAGGGCGTGTGACATTGTCTTCCCTCGGTGATCGCTATCGCGTTGCTGGTTAACCGAGTGCCATTCATGCATGGCATCTTTTTTATCAGCATTCTCAATCTGATGCAGCAATGTCAGATAATCGACTAAAAGACCAGCGCCATTCTGCCCGCATGGTTTGCTTGATACACATGCAGGACTTTTGGGATCACTTAGGGGATGGTGGAGGACCCACCCAATGAAGGAGTTTGTCAGGGCAGGAAGGACGTAATGCCGCAGATGCCTGTCAGGGGTCCGCCTGGTGTCTGCCCAAGCTCATTGGCAGGCAGCATGCCGCCGTTCTTTAAATTATAACCTCGACTTTGAAGGGCCGTTTTGTTTTTATCTTCAAGGTTCTCAGCCGCTGCACATCCAACCTAAATATTCTGCGTCGAGAAATTCAGAGAACCCACGCAGAAACGATTTTTGTACACCCATGTCGTCATTCACGCATCCTTTGATTCGTCGCAGCCCGGTGTGGGCGCTGCTCCTGTCGGTCTGCCTGTTCTGTGCATGGAGCCTGAGAGTGATGGGAGATCCCGACATGAACGTCACCAAGGCGGTGTGGAAGTCGCTGTATGGCGTGACGGACGCACAAATCAATGACCAGGCGTGGCTGGGGCGCGATGATGACGGCGACGGTATGAGCAACGGGTCGGAGATCATTGCGGGCACCCATCCCTTCCGCTCCGGCTCCGTTCTGAAGGTCTCTTCAATGAATTTGACCGGCGGCATGGTGAACGTGGTTGTCCCCACGCAGATCGGCAAGCTCTACATCCTGCAGGCCTCTTCCAGCCTGACGGGCGCGAGCTGGGCCGCTCTGACGCCCAATGTTCAGATCATCGGCGATGGCAACACGCAGACGCTCTCCGGGGCGGCGTCCGGCACCAGTTCCTTTTACCGTGTGCTGGTGCAGGATGTGGACTCTGCCGGTGACCAGGTGGGTGACTGGGCCAAAAAGCTGCTCGGCTACATGCCCGGCACGCCCATTGGCTCGCAGTCCAGCTACGACCACACGCAGCTCGCGACGAACCTGCAATCACAAAACGTGGTCAGCCTGACGGCGGTGGATGCCTCGACCACGCAGCCGGCAGACGCCGCGACGCCTGCGGGCGACGTAGGCGTGATCACCGTGCAGCGCACCGGCTACAATCTGCTGAATCCCATCACGGTGCCTCTCAGCAAGGCTGGCTCAGCGGTCGAGGGGACGGATTACGCGGCCATTCCCTCAGCGGTGACTTTTCCTGCAGGAGTGAACTCGGTGGACATCAAAATCACGCCGCTCTACAACGCCAGCCGGATGACGAGCTGTGTGGTGTCTTTGACGGCGGGGGCTCCGGGCACGGCGGGGGCCTCGGGGAATTACTCACTCAGCCCGTTGTCGATCAGCGCCGGGGTGACGATCAACCCATCCGGCAACCCCACGGGCACAGGGCTCATGGGCAATTACTGGGTCGGAGCCAGTACGAACTATGCCAGCAGTGCGAACTTCGGCGGCAACGGCGCGACCTACACCTACACCAAGTTGACGGGCACCACCGGCACCGCCGTGATCACCTACGCCGGCACGACCGGTTTTTCGACGACCTCCCCGAACAACCGGGTGAACATGACCTTTTCTGCCGGCAGTCTCGCTGGCGGCACCTATGATGGCATCAAGACGATCACTTCAGTCTCCGGGCAGACGATCACGGTGTCCATCACGGGTGCCGCAGTGCCCAGTTCGCAGACTGGCAGCGCTGCCTGCCTGCTCAATCCGCCGGTCGTGACGCGGCTGGACCCTGCGGTCGCGTTCACCTGGCTGTATGGTTCACCCAACGGCACCAATCTCGTCGCGGCGGACAATTATTCCGTGGCCTGGGATGGCTATCTCTCGCCCTCGACTGCGGGAACTTATGTGTTCCAGCTCGATGCGGATGACAAGGCGCGCGTGTTTCTCGACACCGGTGGCGGGCTGATCCAAATCCTGGAGAATGGCTGGGACACCACAGCGACGGGAGCCTTCAAACAGAGCGGACAGTTCACCCTGTCCGTGCCTGCCGCTCCGGCAAACCGCTACCACATGCGGGTCGAGTTTGTGGAAACCACGGGGAACGCGAAGTGCAAATTGCAGTGGCAGATCAATGGCGGCAGTTTTGCGAACATTCCGAATGCGAATGTTTACACCAACAACACCGGCAGTACGACGGGCTGGCCTGCCAGCTACTACGCCAATACGACACTAACAGCGCCAGCGGCAGGGACGCAGACGGACAGTGCCATCACCAATGGAAACAACGGCGACTGGGGTGCGGGATCGCCCGATCCGCTGATCTACCACAATTACTTCTGCTGCCGCTGGACCGGGCAGATGCTGCCGCAATACAGCGAAACCTACACGATCACCGTGAACGCCGATGACACGGCCAAACTGTGGATCAACGGCCAGCCGATGGTGCTGCGGCGCCTGACGAATGACAATCCCAGCGTCACCTATACCTATACGAAGAACACATCGACCAACGGCACCATTGTGCTGCCTTACACCAGCGCCGCCGTCAATGTGGGGGATGTGATTCCGTTGAAGTTCACCACCGGCAATCTCAGCGCGAACTACAACATCTCGCTGCCCTACACCGTCAGTGCGGTGACAGCAGGGGTGAACTTCACCACCGCACTCTCAGGCATGAGCCTGCCTGCCTCGGGCACCGGAAGCGGCACCCTCGATACCACCAACCTGCCGATTGACTGGCCGGTTTATTCCGGCGCCGACCGCTACGCCACCCTCGCCCTGCAGGCAGGGGTGCTATATGACATCAAGCTGGAAACTTGCGAATTGAGCAGCGCTGCAGGCGCAACGCTCTCGTGGTACAGTCCGAGTCAGTCGAAGCAAGCCATTCCCACCGCACGCCTGTTCCCAACAATGACCGGCCAGACGCCACTTGCGGGCAATCCACCAGCCGGGCCGCCCGCAATCACCAGCCCGACGAATGTGATCACGATGCTGAATTCCGGCTCGCCGTTCAGTTTGACGCTGACAGCGAGCAATGGTGCGGGTGGATTCACCACCAGCGGCCTTCCTGCATGGCTCACGCTCACCAACGGCGTGCTCAGCGGCACTCCGCCGCAGGCAGGCATCTACCAGTTCACGGTTTACGCCTCAAACAGTGCCGGCAGCACCAGCGCCGTGGTCACAATACAAGTGAAGGACAGTGGGGGCCAGTTCACGCGTGAACTCTGGACTGCGGGAGTCACCGGGGCGACGCTCAACGATGTGCCCTGGGGTTCAGCACCGACGACCACCAATGCCATCACCAGCGTCGAGGACAACACGACAACCTATGGTGCCAACACGGGGGAAAGGCTGCGCGGCTATTTCACCCCGCCCATGACGGGGAACTACTATTTCTGGCTGTCAGCCGCCAATGTTGCTGAGCTGTGGATTTCCAACAACGGAGAGCCCGTTAACAAAGTCCGCCGTGCCTATGTGACCGGCCCTGCTGGAACCTCCACGCGCACGTGGAACACGAATGCCAGTCAAAAATCCGGCTGGCTCGCGCTGACAGCAGGGCAGCCGTATTACATTGAGGTGCTGCACAACACCGGAGCCAGCGGTGGTGCCAACAATCTCTCGGTCGGGTGGTTTCTGGATCCCACCGGAAACTCTGCAGCGATCGCCAACGGCGGCGGACCTGCGGATGCTTCGTCGGGAGGAGTGATTCCCGGTTTTGTGCTCTCGCCGTGGGACAATCCGCCCACCACCGCCATCCCGGGAGCCTTGTATGTCACCAATCTTCAGGGAGCGGCCGGGCTTTCAAACATCACCGGCAACGGCGGCGCGTTTATGCGCGTGAGCGGTTCCACGGCGGTGGTGCATCTCAATTACTCGGGGCTCACCTCCGGCAGCATTTCCCGCGGCATCTACGCCGCGCAAAACGGCGGCAGTCCGGTGCTGCTGTTTGATTTCGACGCACAGGACCGGAACTACCCCACGCAGCGAACCTCAGATGGCGGCTACACCTGGAACATGCAGGCATCTGACCTCACCGCGCTGGGAGACGGCACCGTTTTTGTCAGCATAGGCACCGTCAACAATCCCAACGGTGAGCTCACCGGCACATTCGGGCCTGTTCCAGGTTCGCAAACTCCGCCTGCACTTCCCAGCTACCCCGCCTGGACGGACGACCATGGGACGGATGCCGGAGCTGTGCGCTTTCTCACGCAGGCCACGTTTGGCCCGGGACCGGATGACATCACGTATGTCAAGGCG
Source organism: Prosthecobacter sp. (assembly GCF_049294395.1). Lineage (GTDB taxonomy): Bacteria > Verrucomicrobiota > Verrucomicrobiia > Verrucomicrobiales > Verrucomicrobiaceae > Prosthecobacter. Next base: position 16,908 of record NZ_JBAQCR010000070.1, on the reverse strand, counting down.
AACGGCTACCGGAACTGGATTGAAAATCAGTTCGGCTTGTCCGCCACGCACAACGTTCCCTACATCCTCTCCAACCTCAGCAGCGATCCGCAGAACCCGTACAACAGTTCGCTCTTCTTCAACTCCTGGTGGAAGAACTCCGTGACCGCGTCGGATCAGCTGCGTCAACGTGTCGCCTTCGCGCTGAGTGAAATCCTCGTCGTGTCAGACACCGGCCCGCTCAACAACAACGGCCGCATTCTTGCCGACTACTATGACAACCTCGTGGACTCCTGCTTTGGCAACTACCGCGACATCCTCAAGCAGGTCACGCTCACTCCTGCCATGGGCCTGTATCTGGACATGCGCGCCAATGACAGGGGCAGTGATGCAACGGGCATTCACCCCAATGAAAACTACGCGCGTGAAATCATGCAGCTCTTCTCCATCGGATTGTACCGCCTGTGGCCGGACGGCTCGCTCGTGCTCGACTCGAATGGCAACGCGGTGCCGACATATGATCAATCCACCATCACCGGCATGGCGCGCGTCTTCACCGGCTGGACCTGGGGGCAGGCGATGAGCAACGGCAGGCTGCCGACCAACTTCTATCCCAGCGCCAACTATCTGGACCCGATGGTTCTGGTGCCCTCGCATCATGAGCCGGGCCCCAAGGTGCTGCTCGACAATGTGGTCATCCCTCCCGCTGCCGTCACCTTTGTGAACGACTCCTCGCAGGATCCCAATCCCAACCCGATCACGATTCAATCCACGGACCCTGTGCTCGGAGCCGGCAATCTCGTCAGCACATCGATCACCAATTCCTATGATCTCAGTGGACTGAGGGACTTGGAAATGGCTCACGACAACATCATCAACAACTCCGCCGTGGGGCCCTACATCTGCCGCCAGCTCATCCAGCGTCTCGTCACCAGCAATCCCAAGCCCGCCTACGTCCAGCGGGTCGTCCGTGCGTTCAATGGTGAGCGCAACGTCGATGGGGTGGCCACCGGGGTGCGTGGCGACATGAAGGAGGTCGTTCGTGCCATCCTGCTCGACTACGAGGCGCGCAGCACCACTGCCGCAGCAGATGTCGGATTTGGCAAGCAGCGCGAGCCGCTGCTGCGCCTCACGGGTCCTGCGCGAACCTTCGCGGCCTCGGGCATCGCCGGCTCCCGCTATCGCCAGATCGGTTACCAGCAGATTCTCATCACCACTCCCACCGCGCACAAGCTGATCAATAATGACGTCATCCTTCTCGACAGCTTTGTCGATGACGGCGCGTCAACGACCAACCTGCCCAGCGTTGGAGGATACATCGTCGGAAATATCACGCCGAGCTACAGCACCAACAGTGCTACCGGAGTCGTGACGGTGACCTCGGCGACCTCATTGGGTTTCCAAACGGGTGACAGCGTGGCGTTGCAATTTACCTCGGGAACGCTCGGCTCCACCGCGCCCTACAACACCGTGCAAACGTACTCCGTGACCGGCGCAACCGCGACCAGTTTTACGGTCAACATCGGTGCCAACAGCGTGAGCGGCAATCCTTCCGGCAACGCCTTCCTGCCGAACAACTTCACCGTCAACACCACGGGCATCACCACCCCGAGCTACAACAGCGTGACCAATACCGTCACCATCACCGCTTCTGGCTATAGCGCCGGACACCGGCTTTATGTGAAGTTTTACAACGGTACTCTGGCAGGTGGCACCTACGACGGTGTCTATACGATCACCTCGGCTGCAGCCAGCACCTTCACCATCACACTCACAGGCAGCCCGCCGGCCACCAGCAGTGGCACGGCTTACATCCCACGATTCACCGGCGGCTACAACATCACCACCACCGGCGGTGTTTCGACCATCAGTCTGCAAACCAACGGTAATCACAATCTCAAGGCCGGCGATCAGGTATGGATCGACATTTTGGTGGCCAACGCAGGCACCCCTGCACCGAGCCAGGTGTACACCGTGGTCAGCGCACCGCTGCCCAATCTGTTCACCGTCACCACTCCCACAACGGTGTCGAACGGATCTCAGAGCACCTCCGGCCAGGCGGTCTATCCGCTGTCCATCAGCCAGTGGACACGCTCCGGCGGCTGCGCGGTGCAGAAGGGGACCTGGAACATGGGCTACAGTCAGAGTGACCTGACTCAGACACCGCTCAACTCCACCACGGTCTTCAACTTTTTCTATCCTGACTATCGTTATCCAGGCGAGATGGCGAAGGCGGGGATGACGACGCCGGAGTTTCAGCTCACCAATGATTCCAACACCATGAACCTCACCAACACGGTGACCGTTGGATTCCTCAACGGTGGCAACACCAATGGCTTCCAAAGCTTCCGCAATGGTGGTGGCTCCATTCCCATGGACATCAGTCCTTTCATGACCGCAGGGCAGACCAGCGACTCCGCCATTCCCACGCTCGTGGACACGCTCGCCACACGTCTCATCGGCGGCAGTCTCAATTCAACCGCGCGCACGACCATCATCAACTACGTGATTAGCAACTGGTCGTACACCGCCGGCAACCCGACCACGACCCAGATGCGTGACCGGGTGCGCGCCATCATCCATCTCATCGTCACCTCCGCCGAATACGCGATTCAGAAGTAACTCCGCATGAACAAGCCACTTCACGCCCCCTTCATTCCACGTCGCCGGTTTTTGCAGCGCTACATTCCGGCCGCCATCGGCCTCGGCGCGCTTGGAAATTCGCTCCGCGACCTCAAGCTGATGAGCTCGGCGATGGCCGCCGGTTCTTTCTCCGACTACAAGGCGCTCATCTGTGTCTTCCTCAACGGCGGGAACGATTCGAACAACATGATCATCCCCACCACGGCGGCGGACTGGGCCAATTACAGCGCAGGGCGCGGCACGCCGCTCGCCATTCCCAACACTGACGGTGGACCGGCGACGGCGCTGGCGCTGAACTCACGCAATGGAACGACCGGCTATCCCGCCAGCGACGGACGCACCTACGGCTTCCATCCGGCGATGGCGGAACTTGCCACCCATTTCAATAACGGCATCGTCGCGCCCGTGTTCAACATGGGCACGCTCAGCTTTCCGCTGACCAAGGCTCAGTACAGCGGCAAGTCCGTGCCAAAACCACCACAGCTTTTCTCGCACAGCGACCAGCAGACGCAGTGGCAGACCTCCCTGCCGGACCAGCCATACGTCAGCGGCTGGGCCGGGCGTATAGCAGACCTTTTTTCGTCTCCGCCAGATGTGAACTCGGGCGGCCAGGTGTCGATGGCGGTGACGCTGGCCGGCTCGAACATTTTTGAGGTGGGCTCGCAAAATTACGCACCCCAGTATGCCATCACCACCAGCGGTGCCGTGCAGCTCAGCAGCGTCAACGGTGCCAGGCAGACTGCTCTGCAGTCCATCCTGAATGCCGACAAGCTCTCCGCCGACCTGCAGACCAAAGCCTATGCCGGCGTGCTTGACCACGCCATCGCCGAAGCGAACATCCTCACCACCGCGCTAACAGCGCAAGGCAGCCCGGCGTGGTTCAGCCGCTTCCCCACCTCCCTCACCACTCCGAACGGCGGCTCCACCTTCACCTCCTCGCTCATGTCTCAGATGAAAATGGTGGTGAGGCTTATTGAACTGGGCAGCAAGGCCGTCGCCAACGGCGGACTGGGCATGAAGCGGCAGGTTTTCTTCATTCAGGTGGGCGGCTATGACACGCACACGGGCCAGACCAGCAATGCGGGCTCCAGCACTCCCGACGACACCAAGGTCATCATTGGCGCCCAGGCCAATCTCCTGGCCGAACTGAGCAAGACACTCAACGCCCTCATCCTGTCCTTGCAGGATATCGACACCCTGCGCGGCGGCGGCTCCAACCTCAAGAGCGCTGTCACCGCCTTCACCGCGAGCGATTTCGCCCGCACCTTCCCCACCAACGGCTCTGGCAGTGACCACGGCTGGGGTGGGCATCATCTCGTCGTTGGCGGCGCGGTGAAAGGTGGCGCCACTTATGGCAAATTCCCCACGCTCGCAGTGAACGGGCCGGATGACACCGGCATCGGCCGCTGGATTCCCACCACCGCCGTGGATCAATATTCGGCCACTTTGGCCTCCTGGTTCGGCGTGGACGACACCAATCTCAGCACCATTTTCCCCAACCTTGGCCGCTTCTCATCCTCCAATCTCGGATTCCTCTGAGACCGCATGCCAAGTTCCATTTTCACCCGATGAAGCGGACGCAGGTTTTTTTGACCATTGGCTTGCTCGTGATGTCAGCGGCCAGCGTCTGGCTTATGACGCGCTCAGCGCAGGAACCTTCAAGCAAGGTTCCCGCAGCGTCGCTCCCCAGACCCGCAGTGTCAGTTGTTCCAGCACCTCAAGCTCATGCCCCGCTGCCGCTGCAGCCAGACGCAGGAGTCGAAAACGAGGCAGCCAGTGATCTTGAGCGCATCACCATCATGCTGCGGGATTACCGCACCATCGCGGGCGACAACCCCATCGGCTCCAATGCCGAGATTGTGCAGGCCCTTTCAGGCGACAATCCCAGGCAGGCAAAAATTCTGCCGGATGATCTGCCCCGCAACAGCAGCGGTGAGCTGGTGGACCGCTGGGGCACGCCTTATTTTTTTCATCAACTCTCCCGCAACAGCATGGAGATCCGCTCTGCCGGTGCCGACCGCCGCATGTGGACCAGTGACGACGTCTTCACTCGTTGAGGCGTCTGGAAGTGCGGCGGCGGAAGGTTGCGGCAGCAGCACCGATGAACAGCAGCAGCAGCCTGTCAGGTTCGGGGGCCATTTCATAGGTCACGCTCAGCGTCGGTGCCGGGATGCCTCCACCCGGCTGCTCAGCCGAGGCAAAGCGCCGCGCCGTGCCAGCCACGTTTTCGCTCTCGCTGATGAGGGCGAAACCATTGTTGGTGGATGGGGAATCCAGCCATGACTGCACATCGGCGACCAGATCGGGCGAAGATCCCCAAAGATAGAGGCCCACGTCGCCCACGGAGGTCGTGGCGCTGGGAACGCTGGCAAAGTCCGTGCCGATTTGACCTCCGGGCGTGGCCCAGTTGTCTCCCGTGGTATTGTAGTGGAGATTGTTCCAGGTGGTGTCCCCGGTGGAGGCCGGAGAGCCGGTCACCGCACTGCCCGTGCCTTCGGTCCAGCTTTGCAGCGCACGATAAAGGCTGAAGTCGGAGTTCACCGGCCCGCCGTGCTGGTCGGGATCAGGACGGCGGGTGACGTAAAGTGACACCTGCACGGACGTCACGATGGCGCCCGCCGGAACAGCGCTGAGATCGAAACTAAACAAGGCGCGCGAGTTCGAAAACTGCTGGTTGGTGCCGGAGACGAGTGTTGTACCGCCCAGATTGTAGTCAGGGTGGTTTTGGTAGATGGAGGTGTCCGCCGCTGCAGTGGCGACGAAGGTTGCCCCCATGGCCGGCATGCCAAGCAGTCCCATGACCAAGCACAGCCGCACGAGCGGTGGCAGGATGGGATTCATGAACAGCGCGACGTTTGGCACGCGGGCAAAGTAATGCTGTCGAAGTCCCGATCAATGTGGAATCCCGTCATTGCGAGACGCGGATGAGCCGGAGCCGGGCGAAGCGCCGTGTGTTTCCGCTCAAGGTTTCCGAGACAGTGACGTTCTTCACCGGGGCCTCTCCCGGTGCGTCAGATTCAGACACAAAACCGGCCCCCGAAGGTGTGGCACCCGCTGCACTCTGCGTGATCGTGTTCCAGACCACCAGATCATCGCTGGTCTGCATCTGGTAGGTGAGATCGGTGGCACGGGGATCACGACGGAAGGTGATCGTGAAGGTCGTGGTGACACCAGCCGTGGCCGCGCCAGCCTGCATGCCAGCACCGGAGCCATTGGCACTCAGCGGTGAAAACGCAAAGGCGTACTCGAACAGATTCGTGATGCCGTCTCCATCCGCGTCAGCGTTGTCGTCCAAAAAGGTGCCTGGGGTCGGATAATACTGCCGCAGCCATGCATCACGCCTGTTAAGGGCAGGAGCCACCGGATTGTAGCTGATGACCAGCTTCGGCTGCACGGACGCACTGCCTTCGCGACTGTTGAAGCCCCGTGCCGTTGAAGTGGTGCTTTCATCCCCCACGAGAATCCAGCCGAAGTTGTTCGCGGGTGTACCAAACCAGCTCTGCACGTCCGCCGCCATCTGCTGCGAACTCCAGGAATAAGAACCCAAGGTGGTGCCCACCGTCGTGGTGGCAGATGCCGTTGCATTGAAAACACCACCCGCGGTGCTCCAGTTCGTGGGATTCGATGCATCATAAAAACGTGCGTTCCAGGTGGCATCACCCGTCGTCGCCGCTGTGCCAGAGCCGCCCCCGCTCCCGGCGAGGGATGTGCCCTCTCCCCAGCTTGTGCTCAATCGGTAGAGCGACATGGTCGCGTTCGGGTGGCCCGGATTGTTTGCAGCAGTTTTTAAATTCAGCATCATGGACGCCGAGGTTACCTGGGCTCCGCCTGGCAGTCCGCTGGTGACATCAAAGGACAGCAACGCACGGCGTGGCGCCCCATTGGCATTGTTCCCGGAGAAGAGATCACCCCGCGCGTTGCTGTTGTTCGGAAAGTCCGAGTAGATCGAGTTGTCCTGTGAGGGAGTCAGTGTGGCGGTGGAAACCTGCGCCTGGACGATCTTGTAAATGCCACCGCTCGGTTTGCCGTTCGAGTCGAGCTCAAAGGGACCGCGCGTGATTTTGGTCGCCACGTAAAGCTCTCCAGCCTCATCACGTCCAAAGGCATAAACGCGGGTTGTGAGCGGGTTGCCGCCGGCGATCACGAGACTGCTGAAGTTCCAGATGCCAGAGCCTGGGGAGGTCTCCTCCACACCGAGCAGCGTGCCGTTGGCAGAGGCGATCGACTGGCTGTAGTCGCCAAACACATACTTGCCCTGCAATGCAGGAATCGCCGCGCCACGATACACGAAACCGCCAATGATCGAGGCGCCGATCTGTGGCAGCGCCGGTGCGCCAACAGTCACACCGACATGTGCATACTGGGCGATGGGCGAGATCAGCGGCAGCCCGCTGTTTGGCGCAGTGCCATCGTGGGTGAGCGTGCCTTCCATCACGCGCCAGCCGTAGTTTCCGCCAGCGGTGATGATGTTCACCTCCTCCACTTTGTCCTGCCCCACGTCAGCCTCAAAAATTCTGCCACTTCCTCCCGGCCCGTCATCAAAGGAAAAACGCCAGGGATTGCGCACACCAAAAGCATAGATCTCCTCGCGCACGCCGCCGCCGGCACCCACGAAGGGGTTTGCCGGAGGAATGCCATACTGGCCGCCGGGCCCGTTGGTTCCCAGCGGATCGATGCGCAGAATTTTTCCCAGCAGCACCGTCTTGTCCTGCGCATTGCCCAGCACCCCGGATGGCCCCGGTGAACTCGTGCCGCTGCCACCTGTGTGGCCGTATTGATTGTCATGCTGGCCACCGCCGTCACCCACGCTGATGTAGAGCAGTCCCTCCGGCCCAAAGCGCAGCTGGCCGCCATTGTGGTTCGACTGCGGCTTGTCATAGGCCAGCACCACGCGCTCTGAACTGACGTCAGCTGCGTTTGGATCCGTCGCGGAAACAGAAAATTCGGAGATCGTGCTCCGACAGTTCACCGGGCTGCTGCCGCCCGCCGCGTTCGGGGATGGGGCGCTGTAAAAGAGGTAGAACTTGCCAAATCCCGGGAGCGGCTGACCCAGCCCATCACGCTGGCTGAAGTTGGGATGAAATGCGATGCCCAGCAGCCCGCGCTCCTCGTAGCTCGAACTCAGCGGGAAAGGGTAGGTGGTAGGGGCCTTGGGCACCAGTTTTGCCCGCACATCCAGAAAGGGCTGCGGCAGCACCATGCCATCGCGAATGATGTAAACGATTCCTGCCTGATCAGCGACGAACAATCTGCCCGAGCCATCCCCCGCATTCGTGATGTCCGTGGGTGACACGATCTGCTGCAGGCTCACTGCTTTGAGCGCAAGCGGTGGAAAATCCGCCCGTCCTGCCGTGGTCAGCATGCAACTCAGCCATAGGATCAAGGCCCCGGCGGTATTTCGTGAATTCATTCCAAGTGCATTCTCCCAATATCCGGGTGCCGCCGCAAGCCATTATCGCCAGAGCGGCGCCTGACAGCCTTGCCCGTCAGGCGCTAATCAGCAGGCAACAGGCTCTAAGGCCGCACCAGTCTGAAGAACTTTGAGCCAGAGTTGATGGGAACCAGCACGCTGTTGTAGCCGCCCGACGATGTCATCGGACGAGTTGAATTAACCCAACTCGATGGATTTAGATCCACCGCCTCCTGCAGCGTCCAGCCGGTGAACGAATCGGGCCACGTCACGTTAAGTGAACCAGGAGTGGAAAGGGAAATCTCCACCTGTGGCTTCACGACCACGTCATTCACTCCGAGCACAAAAGGAGAGAGACTGGGAGTGATGGCCTCGATGACATTCTTCGCAGCGTCCACTTTGCAGCTCAGCTTCTCCCAGGTGCCGTTGCGGAAGTGGTAGATGACGAGTTGGTTTTCATCATACCCTGCCGGCAGCAGGCTCGGGTCGTAGGCAAATTTAAGCTTGATGTTGCCCGTGTGCACACCGTTGTAATTCAGCTTCCATAACTGTCTGCGTGTGGCGTTCGGAGTCTGAACCGTTGGCAGCACAAACTCGCCCTCCGCTTCTCGTTCCGCCATTTCAGCGTCGTCGGCATCGGAGTACTCACCGAAGAAGGTCCCTTCCTGATTGATGTCGTCGAATTCGAAATCGACACCTCCTACGTGCCCGGAGCCGCCATTGCAGCTGCCTCCTCCGCCCGTGCCGCTGGAACCGCCGCCGGTAACGACCACCTTCGTGCCCGTGAGCAAACTCAAAACGATGTCCAGGCTCGCACTTTGCCCCGAAGCCAACGTGCCCAGGTCCCAGCGCTGGCCGCCAGCAATCCAGCGGTTGGCTGGAGCGAAAGAGTCACGTCCCATTCGCGCGGCATACGGGGCGCTCTGCCAGTTGTTCTCAATCGACAGATGAACCCCGTCCGAAGGCTTGCCCGTGACGTGATCGTCAACGCCATTGCCCTCGGTTCCATAGCTGCCGATCTCAAACGCAGTCGGTGCCACCTTCGCATGGAACCCGATGAGATCCTCAAGCCCGATGCTGGAGCTGTCAGTTCCAGCCGCGCTGGTGTCCACCCCCGCCATGGTGGCATCGTATTGATACTCGGATAGCTTCCCGGCATAGCTGCGGTTGTCATACTGACCATGCTGCGAGATGAAACCATGCAGGAGTTGGAACAGCTGCAGATTGGTGATGCTGACGCCACTGATGTTCTTCACGATGAATGTCTGATTCATCACATATCGGTTGCTCTTGATCGCTGAACCCGCATTGGCCGCGCTTGCTGGCGTGACTCCCATGGGCGTGCCCACGACCGTGTCCACCATCTCAAAACGCAGTGTGATTTCGAGATCGTTGTTGGCGATGACTGATTCCGCAATGGGCAGGCCATCCAGATTGCTGCCCGCCAGATGAATGCCCGTGACGACATGGAAGTTCGAGTTCGTCTGCCAGTCGGGATAGAGAAAATTGGGCTCCAGCCACGTGGGTGTCTGAGTCTGTCCGTTGCGTTGGTAAGCCACGGCGCTGCCCCACTCGCCAGAGAGATACTCACGTCCGACAAAACCGGGCGTGTTGTCGAGCAGGAAATCCGAGTAGCCGAAATCTGTAAGCGTGATGTTCCAGTTGGGATTGGTCAGTGTCAGGGTGCCTCCAGTACTCGAGGTGGGACTCACCTGGATGTTGTCCACCAGGAACCGAACCGCTCCAACCGGCGCGTCCGGCAGTTGCAGCACGACTTGGTCAAAGGCTCCGCCTGTTGAATTAAAATTAATCGTGCCGGCCGGCAGCGTGTCACCTGCCGTCACAGTGCCGTGCGCGATGCCCGTGCCCACGCTCACCGGTGCACCACTGCTGGTGTCGTAAGCCGTGATCTGCACATTGGAAGGCACCGCCACGTTCAGCGCTTCCACCGTGGCAAAATCAATGCTCACACCTGTGACGGGAACGTCAAACTGAAGCACGAGCGTGGCATTGTCCGCGAGCGGTTCCAGATAGTTCCCGCTAAACAATGACAGCACACGCCCGCTTGCGCCCTCCGTGGTGATCTTGAAGGCATCTGCCGCCGGTGAGCTGAACGTGACCGTGTAGCCCGCCTTCGTCTGGACGAGCGGCAGCGGTGCATTCTCCGCTGGCACAGGCGCTGCCGTGTCGAAATCAAAATCAATGCTCAGCGGTGCCGCGACAAAGTTCGCCGTCAGCGTGGCGTTGTCATTCGCGGTGAATGTATAGCTGGTGCTGCTGCTCACCTCCGTGCCAGTCAGGTCCGTCCAGTTCACAAAAGTGTAGCCGGGATTCGCCGCCGCAGAAAGTGTGACGCTCGTGCCCGCATTGACGATGCCCGCTCCATTGATGCTGCCCGCATAAGTGGGACTCGGAGCGGCTGAGATCGTGTAGCCCGAAACAAAATGAGCCACCAAGGTGCGGTTGGCGCTCGCAGTGAATGTGTAGGTCGCACTGGTGCTCGCGATGGTCGTGCCATCCGTCCAGTTGAGGAAACTGTAACCAGCCCCTGGCGTCGCGGTGACGGTGACGCTCGCGCCGCTGGCATAATCTCCACCGCCGCTCGTGGTGCCGCCGATCGCCGGTGCAGAACCGGTGGTGATCGTATTCGCCGTCGCGAAATTCGCCACGAGCACCCGGTTCGCACTCGCGGTGAAAGTATAACTCGCGTTCGCGCTGACAACGTCCGCACCTGAAGTCCAGTTCACGAAGGCATATCCTGCATTAGGCACCGCGTTGACGGTCACACTGTCCCCAATCATGTAGCTGCCTCCACCGCTTGTCGTGCCTCCAGCCGCCGGAGCCGCGCTTGCGGAGATGTTCACACCTCCGGTGAGTGCGAAGTTCGCCACATACGCATGATTCGCCTGTACGTTGCTGAAGTTAAACGTCGTGGCAGTACCGACGATGTTGCCATTCTCCGTCCAGTTCACAAACTGCCAGCCGGCGGTGGGAAAGGCGATGATGTTGCCGCCATCACCCGGATTGTAGCTGAGACTGTCCGCCTCCGTGGTGCCACCTGCGGGCGGGTTCGACGTCCCGGTGACGTAATAAACCGGTGTGAAGGTCGCCACCAGCGCACGGTCTGCGCTGGCGGTAAAGGTGTAGCTCTCAGCGCTGCTCACATTGCTTCCGTCCTGTTTCCATTTGCTGAATTTGTAGCCCGGTGCCGCCGTCGCCACCACTGTGACGCTTGTGCCATCACCATACGAGCCACCACCGGTGGTCGTGCCTGAGTTCGCCGGCGTAACAGAAGTCGAGATCGCGCGGAGAACGGTGCCTGTGACGGAGAAGTTGGCCACCAGCGTGCGGTTGGCCGTCACATTGAAAGTGTAGCTCGCATTCGTGCTTACCTGCATACCGTTCTCCGTCCAGTTCACAAAAAAGTAGCCCGCATTGGCCGTGGCCGTCACCGTGGCGCTGCTACCGCTGATGAACCCGCCGTCACCGCTCGTTGTGCCACCCGCCACTGGCGCAGCGCTGGTGCTCACTGTATAGGACGGCAATGCGGCGAAATTCGCCACCAGCACGCGGTCCGCGGTCGCGTTGAAAGTGTAGCTCGCGCTGCTGCTCACGATCGCCGCGCCCTCAGTCCAGTTCGTGAAACCGTAGCCCGCGTTCGCGGTGGCTACGACCGTGGTGCTCGCACCATCATTGATGAGACCATCTCCCGTTGTGGTGCCGCCCGCCGCAGGGGCGGCGCTCGTCGTGACGGACCACTGCACAACGTCCGGCACGAAGTTCGCCACCAGCGAGTGGTTCACATCCATGGCCAGCGTGTAGCTGCTGTTCGTGCTGACGATCTGACCGTTGTCCGTCCAGTTCTGGAACAAGTAGCCGGCGGCGGGCGTGGCGGTGACGGTGGCATCTGCACCGACGCCGAAGGAACCATCGCCGGTGGTCGTGCCCGCACCCACAGGGGCTGCAGCCGTGTCCAGCAGGCTCTGTGCAGGCAGCGCCGCACCGGCCGCCGCGATGTTCATCGTATAGTTCTTCTGCACGTCGGGATTCACACCATCGCTGGCAGTCACGGCAAAACTAAAGGTGCCCGCGCTGCTCGGCGTGCCGGAGAGTACGCCTGTTACCTCGTTGAAGATCAGCCCCGGCGGCACGGTTCCCGATTTCGAAGCAGTGAATGGCAGTGCGCCTTCCACCACCACCGTGCGTGGCGCAAAGGCCTTGCCCACCTTGCCTTCGCCTGCGTGATCAATGAGACCCACCGCGGCATTCACATCCACCGCAGCCATTTGCGATCCGGTGAAATCTCCCACCACCACTTTCGTGGTCATGTCTGTGGTGACAGTGACCCACTCTCCCAGTGCGCCGTCAAAATGACCCGCATACGTCGCGGAGCCGGAGCCATGCTGGCCGTCTGCTCCCACCGCCGTCGCCTTCGCCTCGCCTGTCTCCGCATCCAGCGGCCCGGTGTATTTGTAAAACTCGTAGCGCCTCGTGACGACTTCATTGCCGTTCGGCAAATCTTCAGCGGCAGCAGCAACGTTGTTGTTCGGGCCACCATCAGCCGCACCATTGTTCTTCTGCAGGATGCGCCATTCCATCTCAACCTCATCGGGTTCGCCATTCTTCCAATTCTTGTCGTCCGGGTTGTCGGGGTCGTCGGAGACCAGTTCGCGCAGCTTGACCTTGTTGGCGTTATGCGTCTTGGTTTTGATCTCTTTCACCCACACCGCTTTGCCAAACTGCAGCGGCGGGGGAACTGGCGGTGGTGGCGGGACGATCACCGCCTGCACCTGCGCCGGCGCTGCGGCCGCTGGGGGATAGTAAGTAAACGTCGGCGTCGAAACCTGCACCGCGCCACCATGCACCAAGGTACCAGCCCCGTTGTCGATCAGCCAGTTGTAAAGCACCGCACTGGGTTGCACCCGATAGCCAACTCCAAAGTGCTCCCCGCCAAAGTTCACCCCAGGGTTGGTGAATTGATGCCCCTGCGTCGGCGGAATCGGCGCCGCAGGAATGGCCGTGTAGGCCGCCCAGGTGCCATCGGCATTCTTCTTGCTCTGCCAGCGAATGAACACCTTCGGATGCCCCGCCACCGAGTTGTCCTCCGTGATCTCCGGCACTCCGTAATGGTTGTAGTTATAGGTGTACGTGATGTCCGTGCTGTGGATGTCATCAAGTTCGATCTCAAACCCGTGGGCCTGGCTGCCGGTATCATTCACCGTGTCAAAGTTGTTGATGCTCCCGTAGGCGATGCTGGCCTGTGCCGCATCTGAGCCGAAGGTCAGCATGAGTGCCGTGATCAAGCATGCAAAGAGGTGTCCCTGAGGCATCTTCCTGGTGGTTGGCTGGCTGTGAGTAGTGTGTTTCATAAAGCGTTGGATCATCACCAAATCAGGCTGCCATCCTTGCGGACTCATGGCAGGCACGGCCCCGCCTTTGTGGAGACTCGATGTCGGTGCGCAGCTTCCGGCAGAGACGGTGCAAATGGACCGCCACAGCGCTCCGCGAACGGCCGTGCATCTCCGCAATCGCCCGGCTGGTTTTTCCTTCGAGGTAATGCAGCTCCAGCAGTTCGCGCTCAGGAGCAGGCAGCGCCGCGAGAGAAGACTCCAGCCTCTCAAGATACGGCGATGGCTTGTACTCCTCATACTCACCCGCCTGCTCCAGTTGCAGATAGGCCTGCTCGCGTGCCCTTCTCCGCGAGTCATTGCGCAGAATGTTCAGCGCACGGTGCCAGGCCAGCGTCCGTAGCCAGACTCGAAAAGAATGCCCCGGCTTGAAGCGGTCACCGTTGCGAAATGCCAGCACCATCGCCTCATGCGCCATCTCCTCGGCGGCATGGGCGCTGATGCGCTGCGCAAGCCATCCCGACAGCGGCGGCACGCATTGGGCATAGAGCTGTGTCGCGGCATCAGCATCCCCGCGCAGAGCTTGCGCAAACAAGCGGCTGCATTCGTCGCTGACAGCATGGGGGACCGTGTTGTTCATGGCTTGGTGGTTGTGCCCCCATTGTCGACACACACACTGCCGCTCAGCACGTTATCGTTTGGTAATGAACAACCTCCTCACTTTGCGTGCCTCTATGCCTGCCCACTCCTGGGCTGGCATTTGCTGTGCATATCTTGCTCACGGACCAGGTGTCGTGCGGACAGCCTCGACGCGAATGAATCGCGCAGGCGTGGCATTGGCTGGTGTCGTGTCGCGTGCCTTCAGCTCGCCTGCAGAATTGGTGGTGACGGCGGCAGGCGTCCAGTGGATCAGGTCCCCGGAGACCTGGATGCTGGTGCTCATGTCAGCCGGCAGCAGCGGCCCGCGAAACACACGCAGCGTGAGATATGACGTGCCGTTGGCACTCTCAAACAATTGCTGCGGCAAAAGACTCGTGCGCAACAGCGGATCGAGCCCCAGTGCGTATTCGATCCAGTCACTGAGACCGTCGCCATCCGAATCTCGGCTGTAATCCGTTCCTCCTACCGTGACGGAAACCGTTGCGGGTTGTGAATCGACAAAGCTGCCCGAATCACTCGCGATGTAGGTAAACACATCCGGTCCTTGATAGGCCGCATCCGGGAAATACGTCGCCACCTTTGCCGCGATGCCCACGGTGCCATGCGTGGGTTGCTGAATGACGCGAAGCATTGGATTCGTGCCGCTGGCGGTGAGCGCTATGCTCGTGGGCGTGTCCTTCGGCACCGTCAGCTGTGCATTCGCGACCGTCGGGCCCACATGCGTGCTGGCGTTGCTGCTGCCCGGACCGTTGTGGCAGTAGTAGCAGCTCACCTCCATGCCGCGCTTCAAGGTGAACGGACCAAACTTGGTGCTCAACGCCCGGTCCGCCTGCGCACGCGACAACGCTGTGCCGCGCAAGTCGGCGCCGTGGCATTCACGGCAGGCGGTGTAGTTGGGGCTGATGGCCCGCGCAATGTCGGCATGATCCTTCACCCATGTCTGGCTGCCGATGGGATGGATGCCGTGCGGGCCGCCGACACTGTTCGTGGGCATCGATGCATGACACACGGTGCAGTCCGCGAGCTTGCCGCGATGCCCTTGCTTGTTCCATGAGTAGAGATTGTCGTCACGATGCAACGATGGGTACTCCGCATGCGTGCTGCCATGGCAGGCGCTGCACACCAGTCCACCATGCCCTTTTGAAAAACGAAACAGCGACAGCCCCGCCGCCGGCGTGTTTGCATTCGTGCCAAATCGCTGATTCGCCGGCACGCGCATCACGCCTGGCGCAGTGAAGACGGATGTGAAGCGGATCGCGCCTTCATTCGCCTCAGCATCGCCGCTGTGGCAGGCCTGGCAGTTCGGCTCCATGAGCCAGCCCGTGCGCGCGCTGCTCCCCACATCACTCATCTGCCCGTGACAGCTCTGGCATTGCATCACGAGCGATCCGTCGCTCGCATTCACCGCGCCGCCCATCGCTCCGCGCAGGCAGCGTGTGGTCGAGCCGGGATGGCAGAGGTAGCACGAGTTGCGGCTGAGAACGTTGTCCAGCTGCAGTCCGTTCGTCGGGTTGGTGACGGTCGCGTGCTTCGAATGCATTGCCGCCGTCAGCGCCTTCACTCCCGCCGCACCGCCCGTGCCCAGCGCCTCGGAGGCATGACACGCGGCGCACAGCACCTGCTTGTTTGCGTTCGTGACGCTGTGATACAGCCCCTGCGGCGGATATCCCATCGTTGCGAGTGCCGTCGCGTAGTTGGGATCAGCCGCATTCTTTTCATCATGCAGCCGCAGGATGTTCAGCCGGAAGTCGCGCTTGTCGTTCGGGTCATTGACCCAGCCTGCGGCAGGCATGGCAGCGGCACCGGATCCGGACTTGTGGCACGCACGGCAGTCCATCTCATCCGACACCGGCACCACGATGTCAGCGCTGGCCAGCACGACGTTCGAGGAATTTTTCACCGACACACGCATCAGCGGATACGGATTCTTGTTCCCCGCATCGTCCTTCGGGCACAGCGGAATGCCCGCCGCCTCAAACCAGTTCATTCCCGCCACCCAGTTCATCGTCTGCGGCGTGTTGCTCCCGCCCGGCATCCCCTTGCCGGCCAGTCCCTGGTCCATGCCCACGTTCGCCCCAAAGAGCACCGCTGCGTAGTCATAGAAGTTCGTCTTGCCAGCCGATGTCGTGTTGATCGACCCATCCGGATTTGCGACGGCATGATACGTGACGGTGATGCCTGCGGTCGTCGGATCGGTGATCAATTTTCCCGCCGCGTCCATCACCTGCGCATTGATCGTGTTGAACGGCGGCAGGATGGAGAACACCGAATAATCGTCATCCATGCAATGCATGCCGAGATTGTTCCAGGCTACGACCGTCCACTGTCCACCTCCTGCCAGCAGCAAGGAAGGAAACAGGAGCACTAGCAAGCCGCTAGCAGCACCTCGGCTTCTCCAACAGTGAAATGACCTGTTCATGCCTGCGTATTGCTCCACAACCCCAGCCGCTCGGCACGTTATCGTTTGGTAATGAAGTGAAGCCCCGGCTCAATTTTCGTGCCTTTTTTCCAGCCCCATGCCTATGTTGGCTCTGACCATGCATATCCTGCTTGTTGAAGACGATGCCGAACTCGCGCGCCAGACCCTCCTGTGGTTGCAGGAGGCAGGTCACACCTGCACTCATTGCGCGGACGGCACCACGGCACTCTCACGCCTCACCCAGCAGGCCTTTGATGCAGTCATCCTCGATGTCGGCCTCCCCGACATGGATGGCTTCGCTGTCGTCGAACAAATGCGCGCGCGCGGGTTCGGCCTCCCAGTACTCTTTCTCACCGCCCGTGACAACGTCACCGATCGCGTGCGCGGCCTCAAAGCCGGCGGAGATGATTACGTGACCAAACCCTTCGCCATGGAGGAATTGCTCGCAC
>NZ_JBAQCR010000069.1:0-10097 GCF_049294395.1 Prosthecobacter sp. | reverse complement strand
GGACGCAGTTCATCCTCAGCACGCCAGTCGTGTTGTGGGCTGGCGCACCTTTTTTCCGCCGGGGCTGGCGCTCATTGCTCACGCGCCACTTCAACATGTGGACGCTCATCATGCTCGGCGTGGGTGCCGCTTATTTGTTCAGCGTGGTGGCGATGCTCGCGCCAGCGGTGTTTCCTGAGTCCATGCAAATGCACGGCAAGGTGGGCATTTATTTCGAGGCGGCGGCTGTCATCATCGTGCTCGTGTTGCTTGGTCAAGTGCTCGAACTCCGCGCCCGCAGTCGCACCGGCAGCGCCATCAAAGCATTACTGAATCTCGCGCCGCCGACGGCTCGGCAAGTTGCTGACGGCGGCGATAAAGAAGTCCCGCTCGATCAAGTCAAAGTCGGCGACTTGTTGCGGGTGGTGCCAGGAGACAAAGTGCCGGTGGATGGCACAGTGACCGAGGGTCATTCCAACGTGGAGGAGTCCATGATCACTGGCGAACCGTTGCCGGTAGAGAAGAAGGTCGGCGACAAGGTGACGGGCGGCACGGTCAATGGACCCGGCAGTTTCGTCATGCGCGCCGAGCGCGTGGGCAGCGACACATTGCTCGGTCAGATCGTCAACATGGTGGCTGAGGCCCAGCGCAGCCGCGCGCCCATTCAAGGTCTCGCCGACAAAGTCGCGGGCATATTCGTGCCCGTGGTGCTGGCGGTTTCCGTGCTCACCTTCGTTCTGTGGATGTGGCTTGGGCCAGAACCAAGACTCGCACACGCCATAGTCAACGCGGTTGCAGTTCTCATCATCGCCTGCCCCTGTGCGCTTGGGTTGGCGACGCCCATGTCCATTATGGTCGGTGTGGGACGCGGCGCGCAAGAAGGTGTGCTGGTGAAGAACGCCGAGGCACTTGAGCGCTTGGAGAAGATCACCACGCTGGTTGTGGACAAGACGGGCACGCTTACCCAAGGCAAACCCAAGCTCATGGATGTCCATCCAGCCGGGGGTTTTGACCCAGAGGAATTCCTGCGTCTCGCCGCCTCACTGGAGCAGAACAGCGAGCACCCGCTCGCCGCTGCGATTGTGCAGGGCGCGAAGGATCGAGGTGTCGTGTTCGAGGCGGTGACAGACTTTCGCTCAGTCACAGCGGGCGGCGTTATCGGCACCATCGCGGGTCATGCGGTGATGATCGGCAAACCGGCTTTCCTGCGGAACGAAAAGATCACCGGCTTGGAGCCGCTTGAAACCGCGTCCACGAAACTTCAGGAGGAAGGCAAGACCGCGATGTATGTCGCCATTGATGGCAAACCGGCGGGAGTCCTCGCCGTCGCCGACCCCATCAAATCCACCACCCCCGAAGCCATCCGTGATCTTCAAGCGTTGGGGCTAAAAATCGTCATGCTCACCGGCGACAACCGCCGCACCGCCGCTGTGGTGGCGAAGCAACTCGGTCTTGATGCGGTGGAAGCCGAGATCGAACCCGCCGGAAAAGTCGCCCATGTGAAGAAGCTGCGCGAGGAAGGCAAACACGTCGCGATGGCTGGCGACGGCATCAACGACGCACCCGCGTTGAGCGAAGCGGAAGTCGGCATCGCCATGGGCACCGGCACCGATGTCGCCATGCAAAGCGCAGGCGTGACGCTGGTCAAAGGCGACCTGCGCGGCATTGCCAAAGCCATCCGCCTCAGCCGCGCCACCATGCGCAACATCAGGCAGAATCTCTTTTTCGCTTTTCTCTACAATGCCCTCGGCATTCCCGTGGCGGCGGGTGTGTTGTATCCCTTCTTCGGCCTGCTGCTCAGCCCCATGCTTGCCGGAGCCGCGATGAGCCTGAGTTCCGTGTCTGTCATCACCAATGCGCTGCGGTTAAGGAGAGTGAAGCTATGACCGTTGCGATGAAACCACACACTGAACCAGACATCGCGAGCGCCCCCTTCCAGTTGCGGCGACTCGGTGTCGTGATGGAGCCAGAGCCAGGCAATCCGCTGGAGGCAGGCGGCGTGTTGAATCCAGCATCGGCGCGCGGTCGCGACGGGCAGCTCTATCTTTTTCCACGGCTGGTGGCGCAGGGTAATTACTCGCGCATTGGCATCTCGCGCGTGCGCTTCAATGAGGCCGGTGACCCGGTGGGCGTTGATCGACTGGGCATCGCGCTGGAGCCAGAGGCCGATTACGAACTGCGGCCCGATGGAGGCGGTTGCGAAGACCCGCGCATCACATTCATCGAGCCGCTGGATCGGTATGTGATGACTTATACGGCGCTCTCATCTCGGGGACCACGCATCGCTCTCGCCATGTCGGATGATTTGTTTCACTGGGAGCGAATGGGGATGGCCATCTTCATGCCGTATGAAGGCGTGGACTTCAATGATGTCCCCAACAAAGACGCCTTGCTCTTTCCCGTCGCCATCTCCGATCCAGACGGACGGCCCGCCATGGCGCTGATCCATCGTCCGCTCTTCCCAGGCACGGGGCCGGACGAAACACTTCGCTGCGGCTATCCTCGCGTGATGGACATCCTTCGCGAGAGCATCTGGATTTCCTATCACTCTTTGGTCAATGAGGTCTGCACCAAACACCACCACCTCTGCCACTTCGATTCGCACCGGCGGCTGGCGTGTCCGGTTGCCGCTTGGGAGCAATTAAAAATCGGCGGTGGCACTCCGCCGATCCTGACTCCGCAAGGCTGGCTGTTCCTCTATCACGGCGTGTGTGAGACATCGAACGAATCGGATGCGGGCCGCAGGCTGAGTTACTCCGCAGGGCTTCTCTTGCTGGATGAGAAACATCCGCATCTGATCCGCTATCGCTCACCAGAACCGGTCTTGACGCCTGAGCTGCGCAAAGAACGCGAGGGCATCGTGCCCAATGTCGTGTTTCCGACCGCGATTGACCGGCGGAATGACCTCGGTTTGCCGGGCTGCTTCGATATTTACTATGGCATGGCTGACAACCGCATCGGCGTGGCACGGCTGGACTTGCCAGAGTAATTTCTCAAACAACAACTCAAGAACTCCACAGATGAAAACTAAACTGCTACTTCCATCCCTACTGCTTTGCTTGTTGGGGATTTCCCCCACGGCTCAGGGCCGCACGGTGAACTATGATCTCACCATCTCGGCAATAACCGTGAACTATGGCGGCAAAGAGCGTCCGGCCATGGCGATCAATGGCGGCATCCCCGGCCCGACGCTACGCTTCACCGAGGGAGATGATGCCGTCATCCGGGTGAATAACAAGCTCAATGAAGACACCTCCATTCACTGGCACGGCATCCTGCTGCCGAACGATCAGGACGGTGTGCCGCATGTGAACATGGCACCGATCACACCCGGCGAGACGCGCGAGTTCCGTTTCCGTCTGCGGCATGGCGGCACGTTTTGGTATCACTCCCACAGCGGCTTGCAGGAGCAGCTCGGCGTTTATGGCAGCATCGCCATCACCCCCAAAGGCGGCGAGCGGATCAAAACGGACCATGACCTCGTGGTGGTGCTCTCCGACTGGACCAACGAAAGCCCCTATGACGTGCTGGCGCAGCTCCGCGCGGGCCGCGAAACGCAGCAGATCAAGAAAGGCACGGCGCAAAGCATCGTCGGTGCCATCCAGCACGACGCGCTGCCGGAGATGAACAAGCGCTGGATGAATCGAATGCCACCGATGGATTTTTCCGATGTGGGCTATGACGCCTTTCTCGCCAATGGCAAGCCCGCCGCTGAGTTTGCTGCGCAGCCCGGTGAAACAGTGCGCCTGCGTCTGATCAATGCCAGCGCCGCCAGCTACTACCATCTCGAATATGCAGGCGGGCCGATGAAGATCATTGCCGCTGATGGCACCGATGTTCAGCCGGTGGCCACGGGGCGCTTCCTGTTCGCCATCGCGGAAACCTACGACCTGTTGGTGAAGGTGCCGCAACGCGGCGGAGCCTGGGAACTACGCGCCACCTCGCAGGATGGCACCGGCCACAGCAGCCTGTTTATCGGCCAGGGAGAACGGCACACCGCCCCTGATGTGCCGAAGCCCAATGTCTATAAGCCGATGGCTGGAATGGGCGACATGGGTGGTATGAGCGCCATGTCTGACATGGAAGGCAAAGCTGACACGAAAGGCAAAGCTGACACGAAAGGCAAAGCCGACATGAAGGGCATGGACCACAGCAGCATGGCAGGCATGGGCGAGGGTGACATGGCTGCCCCCGAACCCGCGATGGATCACAGCGCGATGGCAGGCATGAAAGGCATGTCACCACCCAAGTCCACGAAGAAACCTGACGCCATGGCAAACATGAAAGGCATGGACCACAGCACCATGCCGATGCCCGCCGAGAAGCAAAGCAGCGCCGCCACGAACGTCATGCCGCCCATGGCCGGAATGCAGGGCATGGATGACCCGGAGCGGCCCGGCAGCCCGTATGAAAAACTGCGCGCCCTGCGTTCCACCGTGATCTCCGACTCCCGCCCGCTGCGCGAATACACCTTCCGTCTCCAGGGCGACATGATTCGCTTTGTCTGGACGTTGGATGGCAAGACGATTTCCGAGGCAGACATGATCAATGTGCGACGTGGTGAGAAAGTGCGCTTCACCTTCATCAATGATTCGATGATGCACCATCCCATGCACCTGCACGGGCACTTTTTCCGCCTTGTCACCAGCGCTGGAGCTCTCTCTCCCATGAAGCACACGGTGGACGTGCCGCCCATGACCAGCCACACCATCGAATTCGCCGCCGATGAGCCGGGCGACTGGATGATGCACTGCCACGTCCTCTATCACCTGGCCATCGGCATGGGCCGCATCGTTCACTACGAGGATGCCCCGCCCAATCCGCATCTCATGACGGGTGCCATGATGACCGAGCATGATCCAAAACTCTTCTTCGGCGAAGGCATCCTGCTGTCCCAGATGACCGAAGGCACCGCCTCCTGGGAGAACAACCGCAACGGCCTCATGGCCCACTGGCAGTCACGCATTGGCAACGGCAGCAAGACTCAATACGAAATTGGCATCGACTATGACCGCTTCATCAACTCCAACCTCAGCACCTTTGCCAGCTACGAATGGAGCACCGGCATCAACCGGAATCGAGGCATGTTCGGCACCCGCTACCTCCTGCCGTTCCTGATCCAGTCCCAAGCCTCCGTGGACACCGATGGTGACTTCCGCTTCACCGTTAGCAAAGTCTTCCCCATCACCGCTCGCTTCTCTCTGTTTGGCCGTGCCCAGTATGACACCAAAGCCATCTGGGAAACCACAGTTGGAGCTGCGTATCTCGTGCACAAGAACCTCTCGCTCGTGGGCCAGTATCACAATCAGTATGGCTGGGGTGCCGGGGTCGGGTTCCGGTTTTGATTCCTTTTCTTGTAAAAGCATAAGAACATCTGTTAAAGATGTTGGTTGATGATTTCAAACGATGCATTAAAAGACCTGATTACTCTTTGGCGCGAGGACGCTGGCAGTTCCTATCGTACCTGGTTTCTCTGGGAGGAGCGGCTGAAGAATTTTCGTTCCATCCGGCGCGGGTTGGCTGCCGTGGTAACAGATATTGAGCATGGCACGTTTGGCACCGCCTATCGAGGCTCATCGCTGGAGACGGTGGTGCATTCCATCGCGGAACAACGGCAAATCTTCAAAGGAGCAGATCACGCCTTTTTGTGGAAACCGAAACTTCGCATCCCGGACATCTACGAGAACAACGAGAACCAGCGGGCCTTTGGGAGATTCCTCAACACCTGTGACTGCTGCACCTGCGAGGCGGAGATTGTGGCGGCCATTCATGCGCTGGATGCCCGGAAGATCAAAGGGCTGGGACCGGCAGTGGCCAATCTGCTCTATTTCATCCATCCAACGATGGTGTCGCCCTTCAATACCGCGATGGTTAAAGGCTACAATGCGTTGACTGGCGCAAGGGTGAAACTGGGTAGTTGGAAGGAATACCTTGCCATGCGTAGCGGTGTGCTGCGCCTGAATGATGAGCACCGTCCACTGTTCTCCAATGATCTTGGAGCGATCGCTGGATTTCTCTTTGATGTCGGAAGTGGGCGCTACCCACTGCCGCCGACGGACAACGAAGCCTCTGCCAAGGCAGCTTGGGAGGCCGATATGGAAAAAGTTCGCGAGGAGGCAGCCGCCGCCCTTTCCAAACAACAACTCGCTGCACAGGAGGGAGATCGCACCCACACCGAGATTCAAGGCTGGCTGCGTGAGCTGGGCCACGCGCTTGGCTTTGATGTCTGGATCGCCGCCAATGACCGCAGCCGTCCTCTTTGCGGTGGGAAGCTCGGTGATGGCTGTCTGGCAGCCCTGCCTGAACCGCTCGCCTCTGTGGCGGGCATTGAGATGGTTCGTTTGATTGATGTTCTTTGGCTCAACAAGAACAGCCCTGCGGTGGCTGCTGCGTTTGAGGTGGAGCATTCCACCTCAATCTACTCCGGCATCATGCGGATGCTCGACCTCGCTCTGGGAGCAGGTGGAGAATCCGTGCATGGCCTGTTCCTCGTTGCTCCAGACAATCGTGAAGACGAAGTGCGGGCGCAGCTTCTACGCCCGGCCTTCCAGCGCGTGTCTGATTTAAAACTGCGCTACCTGCCCTATGGCGAATTGGAGCAGCATCGTCAATCCATCGCCCGTTTTGGCGAAGGACTGAAGGCCATCCATGCCGTGTCACGCACCTTGGTTTGATCCCACCGCCGGTTATTCCACAATTCGCTTCACCGTATGAATACGAGCGGCTGGAGCTTTGTGTCCGACAATGGCAAAGTGTGTCCAGGTGTCGCGATTATCGATGCTGATGCGCCCCTGCTTCCCGACATGGTCGGCGACTGCCGCGAACAAGCCATGCAGCGTGACAATATAGGAACGGGTGGCAGTGGAGACTTGCACCTTGTGGATTTCGGAATCCGGGTCGTAGCCTAGATCCCGGTCGATGGTAACGAAAAGGTGATCGTGATCGTGCTCAGCATGCAGGGCTGGTATGAAAAGGCCCAGCATTGACACCGCGATAACGGAGAGAAAAAAACGCAGACTGATCTTGGAGGAGAGGGGGTGAGTATTCATATTGAGTCAATAAGCAACCATTGGCCGTTGTCCGTCAATCCAATGTTGAAAAATATGCCGAGGGTTTGGCACCATGGCGGAGTTTGACAAGGATACCGTAGGTGTCGGGGAGAGTCTTTGTCATCTGCTTGCTTCAACCACCACAACCATGAAATCGCACTCCGCAAAAACTGCACATCCCCAGACTCGGTGCCGTTGCTCCCCAGCGCATTTTGTCTTCATCCTGCTCACCACGGCGACCGCAACGCTGGCGGACAACAGCGTCAAGCTCCGAGTCGCCGTCAAAGGCGAGCACAGCGACCCCAAAGGCAGTGTGCAGGAGGTGCATCAGCGCTGGATGGAGGTCTCCGCCACCGCGTTTCATCTGGAAAGACCTGAGAAGATTCGGATTGAATGGACCTTGTTCGGGGACGACTTGACGGCTAAAAAAATCGTCAAGCACGCGTCAGGCGTTGACACAGTGGAACTCACGCAGAGCCAGGCCGCTACGATCAAGACCAAGCCAGCCACCTTCACCTACACGCCCCGCCACAGTGTTAAAACGGGCAGCGGCAGGCGTGCCAGATTCAAAACGGTGGAAGCCACCGGCATTCGTTTGCACGGCTGGGCGGTGCGAGCCTTCATTGGCGACCAGCTCGCGGGCGAAGCCTACAGCATCGAGAGCATCAAAAAGCTGGTGGATGGCTCAAAGTGACCTTGTCAGGACGAACGGTTTGATTTCGCCAATGAAAAGCCCACCGGAGACTCCTCTCCGGTGGGTTGTATCAACACACTCAACTCCTGCTAGTGGCGGGCACTGTGCCCGCCAAAACTTAAATGAATCCCGGGCAGGCTAATGTGACCGCCGCTGTGACTTGGCACATGACCGTAGCTGGGCTGATAGCCACCATGGCCGTAGCCGGACTGGTAGCCGCCATGACCATAATTGGGCTGGTAACCACCATGGCCGTAACTCGAATGCGACGGCGCGTGGCCGTAGCCTGACTGCCCGCCGTGTTGGTAGTAGCCGGAATGGCCCGACTGATAGCCGCCATGACCGTAGCTGGGCTGATAACCACCATGGCCGTAGCCAGACTGGCCGTGTGAGGAATAGTGTCCGCCGCCATGATGGGCGTCTTCGGCCTGTGTGGTGGCAGGAGCGGCAAGGCCAAAAATGGCGGCCAAGGCGAGGGTGGTGATAATCGTTTTCATAGTGATTTGGTGTGGTTTGGTTTCATAGCCTCAAGGCGAGGTGTGTATTTCAGACGCTGCCTTGGGTGCCGTATTCAAAGTGTCTTCATGCGGTAGAACCCCGTCACGAGTTCAAGCCCTCATAATTTCATCAAAAAGTGTGTGGCGGCTGCAATTCGTGAGAAATGCTGAGGGGTTGGGCAACCGGCGGAGTTTATGCCTCATGCCATGAAGCATCCATCCCTGCCAAGCATCACTCTTGTCGCCTCTGCCTTCGTGGCACAGGCGCACGGCTCTGAAACCCACGGTGCCACCGCATTGCCCATGGGCCTTGATCCCGCGCACCTGCACCTGCTGACCAACCACATGCCCATCTTCATAACGCTGTCCGGCTTGCTGGCGCTGGGCCTGGCCCTGCTGTGGAAAAACGCACCGGCCAGGCGTATCGCTCTGGTGCTGCTGCTTGTTGGCACGGTCGGTGGTTTAATGACGTACTGGCTGGGACAGCAGGCGTACAAGCCAGTGCGTGGCTTGGCCGATGAGGTGGGGCAGGACTGGCTGGACCTGCACATGGAGCGCGCAGAACAGATGATCTGGCTCTTTTGGCTCGCTGTCATTACCGCAGCAGGTGCGCTGGTGACGGCTTGGCGGAAAGTTCGCTTTGAGCTGCCCTTGACGCTCACTGCCGGTGCCTTGGCCGCAGCCTCGCTGGCAGTTTCAGGCTGGATCGCCGACGCGGGCGGCAAAATCCGTCACTCGGAAATTCGCGGAGACGCAAAAGCATCTCCTGAAGCTCATTCCGGCACGACACCGCATGAACATTGAGGCAGAAGGTCGGGGGAAATAAAAATAAAAATCGTGAGGGGTATTGAACTGCGCGGCATTGAACCCACTGAACTGCGGGGAACATCTCCGCGCTAACCACCCAATCGAACACCGCAACAATATGAAAAAGCTCATCACATTCAGCCTGGCTCTTGCCGTCACGCTCGCTATCAGCGCCTGCCAGTCGAAAAAAGCTTCCAATCACGAAGGCCACACTCCCCACATCCACGCAGACGGTTCCACGCATTACCATTGATCGTCAGAACTGAACACCACGGAACCATTTTCAAATCTAATCCAGAACGCCCATGAAACAGACCTACAACATCATTTTCGCAGCCTTTGCCGCCGCATTCACCTTGACCGTGGCATCTTCGCTGCGCGCCGATGACGGCCACGATCACGACAAACCCTACAAACCCGGCACCTGCGTCGTCTCCGGCGACAAGCTCGGCGAGATGGGCAAGCCGGTTGTGTTCACTTACCAGGGCCAGGAAATCAAACTCTGCTGCAAGGCCTGCCGCAAAGACTTCGACAAAGATCCCGCCAAGTATCTGAAAAAGCTGGCGGGCAAGTAACTCAGGCTCTGTATTCATCACCGGTCCCGTGCGCTGAAACGGCGGGACCGGCCTTGATCCGCTCACGCTCACTACCCCCGCTATTCTCACATGAAAACAACCTTGGTCATTGTCATTATGCTCCGCCTGGCTCTGCCAGGGACAGTGTGGGCATGCATGATGACCGAACCTGTGTGTGCATGGGTGACTGAGGAGAAAGCAGCGGCAGAAACAGCACATTGCCCCTGCTGCCAGCCAGGAAGCTGCGCTTGCCCGCAACCGGACGATTCCGCCCCTGCCAACCACCCGCCCGCATTTCCGGCACGTTCAGATTTGGCACATGGTTGGGCTGGAGCGCCTGACTCACATGAAAGCCGTGCTTTGATTCCCTCACCGCTCACTTCTGAGCGGCTACGGTTGTCCAGCCTTGATGCTGGACTGCAGCGGCACATGGCAGTGCCGCTGCATATCCGGCACTGCTCGCCCTTGTGGTGACGCCGGGCGTTCCCTGCCCGTG
>NZ_JBAQCR010000068.1:0-3215 GCF_049294395.1 Prosthecobacter sp. | reverse complement strand
GACGAGTTTAAAGCATGCGCTCAATCATCCATACACCCCTCAATAACCGACTCGGCAGCAACCCAACGATGGCTGCGCATCGACCTTCATGCGGGCTTTTTGCTCCCCGTTCGTTGGACACCGTTGTTTTGAGCTGGTGACGCGCAGTCCGCGTGGCGGAGCTTATGGCAGACGCTGCTGGTGGCCGTATTGAGTGGCGAAGACGCTGGATTTGCTTTCCTGTCGTGTGTTGCCATACCCAGGGTCGCCTCGCTCCGGCTCGGCTGACCCTGGGCTGTAATCCGCAGCCCCTTTGGGGCTGGTGTGGGCAAGGTGGCGAAAGGATGAAAGAGAACGTCTTCCCTGCAAGAACGCGCAGAGTGTCCAGCATCCCGGACCGACGACAACGCGCCTTAACTGAGTGCCATTCATGCCTGGCATCTTTTCCGGCATCTTTTCCTGATAAAGGAGCGGACATTGTCGTAGGCGCGGTCTATAACGTCAAAATCCGCCCGTTACTCTACCTTCAAGGTTCATTGCGCCAGGAAGACATGAAAGACCGCCGGACAAGCCAAGCTCAAAGCCCGCCCCTTTATGTTTTTAACCGCTCTCAAAATGAAGCTCGCCGCCTTCGTCGCGGTCGCCGGTATCGACACTGCCGAACTGCCCGGAGCCTCCCAAGAGTTCACGGACATTCTCACCGCGCTGAAGGCTGATCAGGACCAGTTTGTTAAAAGCCCGGGTGCCGGCCTGGATGTAGGCAAGTCTTTCAGCGCCGCCGTCGAGAAAGTCCGCGCGCTGGTCCAGAAGAATGACAAGGACGCCGTGTATGCGCTGGCCCGTTGGGGAGTGCTCGGTGGATCGGACATCAACGAAGTCGCCGCGCTGTACCGCAGGGCCGCAGGCGCGGGCCAGATCCTTGCCAAGACTGAACTCTCTTTACTGCTGACGCAGACTGGTGCGAAGAACCCTAAGAAAGTGAAAGAAAGCATCAAGCTGATCCAAGAAGCTGAAGCCGCCGATGAAAAGATCGCACGTCGCATGCTGGCCCAGTTGTACCTGCAAGGTGTGACTGAAGGGAACAAGGGCAAGGTCGTGGTGGAAAAGAGCAGCGCCAAAGCGATGGCGCTGCTTGAAAAAGGTGAAAAGGCAGGGGACGGCAGAGCCACTCTTGGTCTCGCACAGATCTACTCCGTCGGAATCGAAGGCATCCCCCAGGACCATTCAAAGGCCCTGACGTATCTCGTCAAAGCTTGCAATCAGGGCAACGGAGAAGCCCTCAATACGTTTAGTCGTCGTCTGCTGCATGGCGATCCCGACACCCCGGAAAGTCCCAAACTCCTGGCAAAAGATGTGCCTGCCGTGCTGGAGATGCTCAATCAAGCCGCCGAAAAAGGTCTTGCTCCTGCGAATCTCATGCTCGGTCAGATCTATGAACAGGGTATGGGCGCTGATGTGAAGCGCGATGTGCCCAAGGCCTTTGATTGCTACAGCAAGGCTGCCTGCGGCAATGACGCCGAGTCTCTGTTCCGTCTCGGCAACGCCTGTGAAACGGGCATCCTCAAAGCCCCTGGCGACAAGGCCAACATCCTCATCCAGCCGGATGCCAAGAGAGCCCTGAACTTCTACCGCCTCGCAGCGGCCAACGGTATGCAAGAGGCGTACTTCAATCTTGGCGTGTTTTATGAAACCGGCATAGCCGTGGACAAAGATCTGGCCAAGGCTCGTGAATTCTTTTCGCGTGCGGTGCTGGGCGGGGTGGCTCAGGCGCAGAAGCGTCTGGACGCCCTCAAATAAAATCGCCTTGGCAACCGTCCTGAAGGAGTCACTGCTGCGGCGGTGGCTCCATTCTTCCTGAATCTTTAACCACGGATTCCACGGATTGACACGGATACGTGAGGCTGAAGGGGACTCATCAAACTTCCCGATGACCTTGATGCTGCTGGAACGGCATGCACTTTCGTGAAGCTGTTAACGGAGAGGGTGGCCTACGGAACAGACGGAAGATCGGACGCGACCAAGGCAGGGCCTGTGAGATGGGCTGTTGTGGCGAAGGTGAATGATCCTGCCAGGAGGCGGAGCTGTGGTGGGGAGAGGGTGGGATCGGGAGGTGGGTGAGCTTGGAGGGGAGTGTCGGCTGAGTTGTGGCTTGGACCGTATCTATGGCGATTACGCGCCAAGGGTGGTCGATAAGAGCCAGTTTAAGTGATTGATGACGTGTGGTTTGCGCTTGCCTAGCGCATTAAATGCCTGGCTTCTTGCTTGGCATCTTGCTTCTTGCTGAGGCGAAGGTCTGGAGAATCTCTAGAGCAGGTCGTGTTTGGTGGCAGGGCTTGACGTCAGTGCCCGAGTGTGGTCGAATGGCAGCATGAGAATACTGCTTACCTTGGTCGCGTTTTTTGCCTGCTCAGCTCTGGGACAAGCCCAGGAGATGTTCAACCAATACGAGATACTGGCGCGCCAGTATGCGGCGTCCACGGGGCAGCCCTATGAGCTGTGCCTGAAGGCGCTGCAAATTGCGGCCTGGTGCAAGGCCAATCCGCAGGGTGGCACGGTGAACGGGCAGGTCTACGATGCGCAGGCCACGGCGGCGCAGCTGGCCGAAGCGAAGAGAATTTTGACCTCCCAACAGGCACCGCAGCCTGCGGCGCCGACGCTGCCGCCCATCGGCAGTGGTGGTCTTTCAACCCGGCCTGCCGTCCCGGTGGGACGCAGCGCCAATGACCCCCAGCGCATGGCTGAGCAGCTGGCGCGGCAGCAGCGCCAGAATGCCGGCCAGAATGTCGGTCGGGGCGGGGGCGGCAACGCCCTGTCTTTCCGCTTTCTCATCAAAGGCGATTTTGCAGGCTTCTCAGGGACTCACACATTCACCATGGAAAATGGCCAGGTGTGGCGGCAGGTGGACAACGTGGTGACCCGGCACAATCCGGTGATCCACAATCCGACGGGCATCATCACCATCTATAATAACAATAACGGGGGAACGACCGGCATCCTGGAAGTGGTGGGGGTGCCAGGAAGCGTGCAGGTGCAGCTGCAGCAGCCGATTATTCTGGTGAGGTGAGCGGGGTGTGGTGAGGCCAGGGAAGCGCTGATCCATCCTTCCACGCATCTTATCCAGAACTGTGTGCCTATGGAAGGAGCGGAAGACGGACCCGAAGAGAAGAAGGCTGCTGCTGTGTGCTTTGCAGTGGTTCGCGGAACTCATTTCCGGTGACGGGGCTTGGGGACGTTCG
>NZ_JBAQCR010000067.1:0-6119 GCF_049294395.1 Prosthecobacter sp. | reverse complement strand
CTCGTCAAGCCGGTGCAAAACCTTGCCCTGCTGACGCAGGTCAGGAACCTCGGCGAACCGCGCCTGAAGGGACTTCAACATCTGCTGCTGCCGCCTCGCTTCGGCGCTCTCGGGTATGGGTTCGGGTTGCATTCATACTGTCATCATCCGCTGTGGAAATTTGTGCAGCGGATTGTTCCTCCCCCAACTCTTTCTATTCTCCTCATCCTCTCTCTCTGTTCATGCGTAAGCCCTGATCCGGGGGGGGCGTCCCTTTGGCATCGGTATGGAACGGTGTCTGTTCGGAAGGGCGGAGCGTGTTCGTGTGGCGGAGCTTCCCGGAGCCGTTTAAAAAACGGCGCTCCCAGTACAGAATGGTGCTGGCGAAAGCTGTGAGGCCGGAGGGCGGCTCATGACTCATTCAACCCGCTGATAACTCCGCCTCGCGCGCTGCGTTACCGCGCACACCATGATCCACCGACTTTGTCTCCTCCTCACCCTCGTCGTTTGCACCCAGCTCCATGCGGCGGGGCCGAATGTGGTGGTGTTGCTGGCGGATGATTCGGGGTGGGGGGATTATTCGATCAATGGAAATACGAACCTCAAAACGCCGAACATTGATTCGCTAGCGCAGTCGGGGGCGCGGTTTGATCGCTACTTTGTCTGTGCGCTTTGCGCGCCTACGCGGGGCGAGTTTCTCACGGGGCGCTACCATTCTCGCGGCGGTGTGAAGGGGGTGTCCACGGGGCTGGAGCGGCTGAACGCGGATGAGAAGACCATCGCGGACGCCTTTCTGGCTTCAGGGTATGCGACGGGGGCGTTCGGGAAATGGCACAATGGCAGCCAGTGGCCCTACCACCCGAATGCGCGTGGGTTCCAGGAATACGTGGGCTACACTGCGGGGCACTGGGGCGAGTACTTTGACCCGCCGCTGGAGCACAATGGGAAGATGTTTCGCGCCAAAGGCTTCATCGTGGATGTGCTGGTGGGGAAGGCGATGGAGTTCATCGAAACCAACCGGGAGAAGCCCTTCTTTTGCTACATCCCGCTGACGACGCCGCACTCGCCTTTCAGTGTGCCGGACGAGCACTGGAACAAGTTCAAAGACTCGCCGGTGACGATGCGGGGTGTCGAAGGCGAGAAGGAAGACCTCGCCGTGAGCCGCACGGTGCTGGCGATGATGGACAACATCGATGAGAACGTGGGGCGGGTGCTGAAGAAGCTCGATGAACTGAAGCTGAGCGAGAACACCATCGTGGTCTATTTCAGCGACAACGGCCCCAACAGCGCCCGCTGGAATGGCGGCATGAAGGGGAAAAAGGGCGTCACGGATGAAGGCGGGGTGCGCTCGGTGCTCTTCATGCGCTGGCCGGGAAAGATCAAGGAAGGCAGCACGATCACACGCATCGCAGGGGCGATCGACCTGCTGCCCACGCTGACGGCACTCGCAGGCGTGACACCTGTGAGCACCAAGCCGCTGGACGGCTGGGATTTATCAAACCTGCTGCTGGGGGGCGAGTGGAAGCGCGGGCCGCGCGAGCTCATGAATTACAACAGCGGCAAGCTCAGCGTGCGTTCGGAGACCCATCGCCTGGATGCGAGTGGCGTGCTGTTTGACATGGTGGCCGATCCGAATCAGACCAAGGACATCACCGCCGAGCAGCCGCAGATCGCCGCTGAGCTGGCGGCCAAGGCGACGGCCTGGCATCAGGAGGTCTTTGGGAAACCCTACGTTCCCGCTCCTGCCGGTGGTAAAGGCAAGGGGCAGGGGAAGGCCAAGGGGAAAAATCCGGGCGCGGAACCCTTCGCGGATGACCGGCCTTACCCCGTGGGCTACATCGAGTTTCCCATCACCATGCTGGAAGCGCGCGATGGCATTCCACAGGGTGGGGTGAAGCGCAGCTCGAATGCGCCGAACTGCTCCTACTTCGTGAACTGGAAGACGAAGGAAGATGCCATGAACTGGGACATCGACGTGCACACGGCGGGCGAGTATGAAGTGACCATCGACTACGCCTGCCCGGAGGCTGATGCCGGATCAACCGTGGAACTCAGCTTCGACACCGCCAAAACCACCGGCAAAGTGACCCCCGGCTGGTTTTCGCGCCTGCTGGACGATCAAGACCGTGCCCCACGCAAAGGCGAGAGCTACATGCGCGATTTCCACAGCCTGTCACTGGGTGCGATCAAGCTGCCGGCCAAGCGCGGGCTGCTCAATTTGCACGCGTTGGAGATTCCCGGGCAGACCGTCATGGAAGTGCGGCGCGTGACGCTGACCCTGAAGACAAAGTGATTCATGGCATGAATCCTGATGTGGACGTATGGCTCCAACCAAGGATAATTCTCTCAACCCAACCTCTTCATGAAATTGTTCCGCGCTTTTTTCCTCGCTCTTGCTCCGTTGCTCCTGGCTGCCTGCGGCTCCGTCGCCCCGGCACCTAAAAGTAATTCAGGGATTGTGGTCGGGCCGAATGAAGTGCGCGAATGCGGGCAGGGCAGGGTGGAGTTCCCAGCCGGAGTGTACACGGCGGAGGTCGTCTCCGAGAAGGGCACCTACTACCTGGCTCCAGCACTCCTGCGAACCAAGGGGGTCTTGCTGGGCCGTGGTGAGCGCGGGGGCATTTTCGTTTCCAATCTCGCAGGGAATCCGCAGGCCGCCTGGTTTGGCGACGTGGGTGAAATCCTGGAGGAAAAGCCAAGCACGCTGTTTGCAGCCGTGGGAGTCAGCGCACCAAAGCTGTGGCCCTACTCGCCCAAGATTCCTTTTCAGGTGAAAAAGTGATTTCCGCGTGTTCTGACCTGCCTGTCCCCCCCTCCCCCGCAATTGGAGGATTCAAACGTAAGTACTTTGTCTTAGCGCCGGGTTTTCGTTGCGCGCAACTTTATAAAAACTATAATTCGGGGCGTTTATGAACAGTCGCCTCATCACATGGTCAGTCGCCTCCGCCGTCTTGCTCGCGGGGGGGATCGTCGCAGTGAAGGAGGGCTGGCTGAATGGCTGGGAAATGCGGTTGGGGGAACTGATGACGAGCCCCGGCTCGCAGTACAGCGCTGCCAAGTTCCGCCTCGATCTGGTGGATCAGTTCAACTATTCGCGCATGGCGGAGAAAACGCCGACCCTGCGGGTGGATCCTGAAATGGAGGCCTGGCTGGCCCGGGAGTTTCCAAAAATCGACACGACCAACCTCGATAAAGTCACTGAGCTGGTGCAGGAGGGGATGCCACGCTACTACCGCGTCTGGGTCTGTTCTGCCAGCAGTCCGAGCCTGCGCGACCTGCTGCAGCGCTTTCATGAGCATTCGCATCGTTCGCAGCCGGAGATGACACACATGGCCATCGCCCTGCGGCCACGCGCCAGCGGACTGATGCATGAGGCGCTGCTCGTGCTGGGTCAGCGTCTGCGTGATTTCACGCCTGAGGAACTGACCCAGTCCGGCGATGAGCCGTTTTTCAGCACCTGCGTCCATTGCAAGCAGCCGCACTTCATGAAGCTCTCACGGGCGCAGCGCAGCATGGCCCTCGAGTGCCCGAAGTGCCACCGCAAGTACGCCGTGATCGCGGCGGACAGCGCGGGCCGCTTTCACTATGTGAACGAGTTCCTGACGGGTTACGCACCCCCGGCGGCGTTTGCGAAAAACCAGTCGCGCGTGCAGCAACTCTTCACCATCTGGTCCGCCGTCCACTCGAATTGCCGTTACACCAACGACCCCGGAGCCAAGGCGGGCAGCAGCTTTGCCAAGCCGGAGCAGACGGACTGCTGGCAGTTTGCGGATGAAACTCAGCGCCTGCAGCGTGGCGACTGCGAGGATTCTTCCATCTTCCTGGCCGATTGGCTGATGTCCCGCGGTTTCCAAGTGCGGGTGGCTTTGGGCCGCTATGGCGATCTCGGCGGGCATGCCTGGTGCGTGGTGAAGATCGAGGACAAAGAGTACCTGCTGGAATCGACGGAAAGCCGTCCGGATCCGAGCGATCCACCGCTCGCCAGCCGCGTGGGCAGCCGTTACGTGCCTGAGGTGCTGATTGACCGCTTTGCCATCTATGTGCCCACCAGTGCCAGCCGTTCTTGGAAGGGCGACTACTGGTCTGCGAACACCTGGACGCGGGTGGAACCCCGTGCCGAACTGGGCGGCGATCCGATCCTGGCGCGGGCCCCGCTTGGCAGGGGTAAACAGGGGCAGAATATTCTCGACCCTGCCACTTCAGCCGATGCCACCCGCCTCGCGCGCACGACCTTCGCCAGCCCCGCATCCCCCACGTTTCTCAATATGGGGGATATTCCTGTGGGGGCCAAAGACTGGCGGCAGTCCATGGTGCCGAAGCGCACGCCCTGAGCCAATCTGGAGCGCTGGCTGTCATCATAAGTTGACGCCCTGTCATGACGCATCCAGCATCATGTTCTCATGCTCGCCAGTATTGCCATCCTTACGCTGTTCGGCATCCTGCTCATCATGCTGGAAACCTTCCTGCCCGGCTGGGTGGCTGGCATCCTAGGCACCATTGCCATATTCGCCGCCATCTGGCTTGCCTTGATGTCAGAAGAGCTGATCGGCTGGACTTCCAACCAGCGTGTGGCGCTTGCGCTGGGCATCGTGGTGTTTGCCATGGCGGTCTTGATCGTCTGGCTGCGCTGGTTTGCCGTGAAGTTTTTCCGCCGTGCCCTGACCCTCACCACGAGCATTGACACCCCGTCTCCCGCCGGAGCTGCTCCAGGCAGCCAGGGAGTGGCGCTCACGGAGCTTCGCCCGCTGGGCCGTGCTGAAATTGACGGCCAGCGCTACGAGGTGCGTTGCCAGAACGGCCTCGCCGCCGCCGGCACTCGTGTGGAGGTGATCGCTGCCGAACCCGGCAATCTCCTGGTCCGCATCGTCTGAAACATTCTTTTGTCTTTAACCCTCATACCACCCGCTCATGTCCACTCTCGAAATATTCCTCATCGGCGCCGTCATCATCGTCGCGCTTGTCCTGTTCCTGATGGTCGCGAAGTTTTTCAATCTCTGGCTGCGTGCCCGCATCGCCAATGCGCCGGTCAGCTTTCCCACACTGCTGGCCATGTGGCTGCGGGGCGTGCCGAATGCCTTGATCGTCGATACCCGCATCACGGCTGCCAAGGCCGGCATCCCCATCGGCACGGACCAGCTGGAAGCGCACTTTCTGGCCGGTGGTGAAGTGACGCATGTGGTGCTCTCCTTGATCGCCTCGGACAAGGCCGGCATCCCGCTCGATTTCAACCGCGCCTGTGCCATCGACCTCGCTTGTAAAGGCACCAGTAAAACGGTGCTCGAAGCCGTGCGCACCAGCATCAATCCGAAGGTCATCGACTGCCCGCATCCCGACATGGGCCGCGGCGGCAAGATCGACGCCGTTGCCAAGGACGGTATCTCCCTGCGCGTCCGTGCGCGAGTAACCGTGCGCACGAACCTCGATCGCTTCGTCGGTGGTGCCACGGAGGAGACCGTCATCGCCCGAGTCGGTGAGGGCATCGTCACCTGCATTGGCTCCTCGTCCTCTTATAAGGACGTTCTCGAAAATCCTGACGCCATCTCCAAGCTCGTGCTGCACAAAGGCGTGGACGCCGGCACGGCCTTTGAAATCCTTTCCATCGACATTGCCGACATCGACGTCGGCGAAAACGTCGGTGCCAAGCTCCAGACCGAGCAGGCCGAGGCCGACAAGAAGATCGCGCAGGCCATGGCCGAAATGCGCCGTGCCGCCGCCGTGGCGCTGGAGCAGGAAATGTCCGCCCGCACCCAGGAAATGCGCGCACGCGTGGTGGAAGCCGAAGCCCAGGTGCCGCTGGCCATCGCAGAAGCCTTCCGCAATGGCCAGCTCGGCGTCATGGACTACGCCAAGTACAAAAACGTGCTCGCTGACACGGACATGCGCAGCAAGATCGCCGGGGAATCCTCCGGCGCCAAATAACCCCGCAGGCGCTTTTTGACCATGCATCCACTACTGCTGAGCAGCGATGTCGATCCTTTCCAGGTGGCGATCATTGTCATCGCGGTCTTGGCAGGCTTCGTGAAATGGCTGTGGGAGACCTTTCAGCAGAAGACCGGCGCTGCACCCGCACCGCCGCCCGACCCCGAAGAGCAGCGCCTGCGCGAAGCCGCCTGGCGCAAGCAGACCGGGCAGTCATCGGC
>NZ_JBAQCR010000066.1:0-9894 GCF_049294395.1 Prosthecobacter sp. | reverse complement strand
GCCGCTGTTTTATGCGCCGCTGAGATCAGGGCGCAGTCATCTGTCTGGAACACAGGCGCTGACAACTGGAGCAACGCGGCCAGCTGGCTGCCGGCCACGGCGCCTGTGAGCGGCACCTCGACGGTGCTGACTTTCGGCGGCAGCTCCAGCTACACCGCGACGAATGACCTGAGCGGGACGTTTCAGTTCAACCGGCTGCTGTTTAACAACAGCGCAGGCACGGTCACGCTCGCAGGCAATGCGCTCAACGTGGTCAATCCGCTCAATGGCAACACGGTGCTGCCCACGCTGGCGCTCACGGGCGCGGGGAACGCCACGATTTCTGCGCCGATGACCTGGAGCGGCGAGACGGCGGTGACGAACTCGGGCTCCGGCACGCTGCTTTTCAATGGCAACCAGACCTACAACAACGGCACCAAGCAGACCTTCATCAACAGCGGCACCGGCACGATCACACTGGCGGATGCGGTCACCTACGCCAACACTGGCGGCGTGAGCGGTGGTGGCATCGTGCTGAACTTGATCAACAACAACAGCGCGACCGGCAGTTTCAACGTGGGCAATCTGGGAGCACTGGGCAGTGGCTCCAATCTATTTTATCTTAACATCGGCGGCACCGGCACGGTGCGCTTCTCCGGCAGCATCAACGCCGATCTCTTCAGCGCCGCCCAGCTGCTGACGGTACAGAGCGGGGCGACGTTTGACTTCAATGGCAATGGCGAGACCATGGGCGCCATCGCCGGGGCTGGGACCATCGCAATGACCTCGGGGGCCAGCATCACCACCAATCTGGCAGGATACTACGTCTTCTCCGGGAAGCTGACGGGATCGGGTGCTCTTGCGGTCTCCGCAGGCACGCAGACACTGGTGCTATCGGGTTCGACGAGCAACTACACCGGCGCGACTTCCGTGCTGGGCGGCACCCTGATCGTCTCGGCCAATGCTCCGAGCGGCAGCGCCGGTGCGCTGGGCAATGCCACCACCGCCGTGCTCGTGGGCAACACGAGCGGCGCTGTTTCAGCCAGGCTGCTGATGGACACTGCGGGAGTGACGATCGGCCGCAACATCATGCTGCAATCCGGCAACACCGGCACCGCCACAGTGGGCGGGCTCAACACGACCGGAACAGTGACCTACACTGGCAACATCACCCTGGGCACGGCCAGTGCTGCGGCCAAGGGGCTCACGCTTTACTCCGCCAGCGGTGGCACGGTGCAGATCAATGGCAATCTGCTGCGCGCGGTCTCGGCCACGGGCAGCACGGACACACTCACCGTCACCGGAGGGGGCACGGTGGCTCTGCTGAGCAGTGGCAACACGTTCACAGGTGGCACCACAGTCAGCGGCGGCACGCTGCTGCTGGACCATTCCGTGTCCAACAACGCCAAGCTCAGCAGCACGGCGGCGCTGACTTTAAATGGAGGCTCCCTCAGCCTCAGCGGCAGCAGCACGGCGGCCTCTACGCAGATGGTGAATGGTCTCACACTGGGCAACAGCGCCACACCGCTGGGCGGCAGCGGGCAGATCAATGTGACCAGCGGCACGGATCAAAACGCCACGCTCGATCTGGGGGCGATCACGCGCAACACGGGAGCCACGGTGGATTTCTCCGCCAACAACACCAGCACGGGAGTGGCCAGCATCACGACCACGACAGCAAACACGGCCAGCGGCATCCTGGGCGGCTATGCCACCTACAAGCTCGATGACTGGGCGGTGAATGACGGCGCGGGAAACATCACGGCGCTGGCGGCAGGCAGCTACACCACGTCCTTTGGCAGCGGCCTGGCCACGAGCCTGAGCGGCAGCACCGCGCTGGCCAGCGGAGGAGCCACCACGAACACGCTGCGCTTCACCAGCGGCGGGGCTTTGACTTTCAATGCCACCACGCCCGGCACGCTGACACTGGAAAGCGGCGGCATTCTTATTGCCAGCACGGCGGGAGCCACCAGCATCGGCAGCTCGACCACACGAGGCACACTGACCAGCAGCACGGGCGAAGTGATCGTCAATCAGCAAAGCAGCTCAGGTCCGCTGACCATCCACTCGGTCATCAGCGGCAGCGGATTGACGGTGTCTGGTTCTGGCACGGTCACACTGACGGCCACCAACACGTTCACCGGCAGTCTTGTCATCAACAATGGAGCCACGGTGGCGGTGAGTGCGAATGGAAATCTGGGCGCGGCCACGACTGCCATCATACTGAATGGCGGCACCCTGAAGCAGACCACCGGCAACCTTTCGTTTTCCACGCCCACGGCCGCAGCCCACAGCATCTACATCGGTCCGGCAGGTGGCACCTTGAGCTTTGCCACGGTGCAGGGGCTCTCTGGTGCAGCGCTCTCAGGCAGCGGGAATCTCACGGTGACGGGCGGAGGCGGATTCACCACCGGCTCGTCTGTCAGCACCTTCACGGGGAACATCTACATCAACAACGCCGCGATCTACTCCAACAGTTCGCAGCTCACTTCCGCAGCCTCGGTCACCGTGGCCAGCGGCGCGACCTGGGGCGTCGAGGATGATAGCACCGCCACCTTCAACATCGCGAGCGGCGGACGCATCATGCTCAATGGGCGCGGGCTGGGTGGCAACGGCGCGCTGCGGGTGTCTGACCAAACCGTCGGCACCGCGCTGCTGGATCCCCGGACCACCATCGGCAATGAGATCGTGCTGCAGAGCGATTCGCTCATTGAGGTGGACAATGGCAACCGCAGCGGCAGCACCAGCGTGGCAGGCAGCCTCTCCGTCCTCACACTCAGTGGCAGCGTCAGCGGCACGGGAGCTTTGATCAAAGGGGGGCTGGGCAATCTGATCCTGAGCGGTGCCAACAACACCTACTCCGGAGCCACCAACGTGGAGGCAGGCATGCTGATCCTGAACCTGGGCAATGACCGCCTGCCGACCGGCACGAGCGTGACGCTGGGCAGCGGCAGCAACTCCGGCATCCTGCAGCTCAACGGCTTTTCCCAGAGCATCGCCGGACTCGACACCTCAGGCACAGGCACGGATAACTCGGTGCTCGGCGGCAGCAGCACGAGCACGAGTCTGCTCAACGTCAACGTGTCTTCAGGCACACAGACCTACAGCGGCACGCTGGGCGGTGTGGGCACCAACAATACGGGCGCGAACAACAACCTGGGCTTCATCAAGAATGGCGCAGGAACCTTTGTGCTCAGTGGAGCGAACAACCACACAGGCGGGACCACCGTGGCGCAGGGCGCACTGGCCCTGGGCAATGCCGCAGCACTGGGCAACAACGGCGCCACTTTGGCCACGAGCGCGGCAGGCACTGTGGTAAACGCTGGTGCCACACTGGACCTGAACGGGCAGTCCAATGTGCAGGGCGTGATCACCCTTAATGGCACGGGCGTGAGCAACGGCGGGGCGCTGGTGAACAACAGCGACACCGCAGCCAGCATCGGCAGCGGCATTGCTTCGTTAACCCTTCCCTCAGCCACCACGACAGGATGGTCCGTGGGAGCGACGGTGAGCCTGGATGCACCGACGACGGGAACAAACGCCACAGCCACGGCGCTGCTGGGGCTTTCCGCTTCCAGCCTGAACCTCACCGCAGGCGGCAGCGGCTATGTGCTTGCGCCGGTGGTCACCGTCTCGGGCGGCGGGGGCACGGGTGCGGTGGTCACGGCAAACATGGGCGTCACCACGGCCTCGTACACGGTCACGTCGGGCACCACGACGTACAGCTCCGCGCCGACGGTCACGCTTTCCAACGGGGCCACGGCCACGGCCAACCTCGACGCCAACGGCAAGGTGACCAGCATCACGCTGCTGACAGCAGGCAGCGGCTTTACCGGCACGCCCACGATCAAGTTCACCGGCGGCACGGTGCTGTCTCAAGGAACCGATCCCACCGGCTCTGGCAACAGCACGCATTTCACCATCGTGGGGCTCAATGTGATCAACGGGGGCACGGGCTACACCTCGCTGCCGACGGTGAGCATCAGCGGCGGCACAGGCGCGGCAGCCACGGTGGTGGATGGAAACTTCGTGCTCAACGGAGTCGATCTCACGGACAGCGGCAGCGGTTACAGCAGTGCGCCGACGGTCACTGTCACGGGCGGCACTGCGACTGCCACGGCGAACGTCACCTCGGTGGCACTGGCATCCGACTCCAGCATCGGTGGCAGCGGGAACCTGACGGTGAATGCCGTCATCTCCGGTGAGTATGGCCTGACGAAAGTGGGCACGGGCACCACCACCTTGACAGGCGCCAACACCTACACCGGCGCGACTGTGGTGAACGGCGGAGCGCTGCAGGTCGGCGCGAACGGCGCAGGCCAGACCGGGACCGGTGCGGTCAGCGTGCAATCAGGCAGCATGCTGCTGGGCACGGGGTATGTGCAGGGCAGCAGCTTCACCGCAGCGAGCGGGTCCACCGTTCAAGCGGGAGACAGCACGGCGCAAAGCAGCTACGGCACACTGCATTTCACGCCCACCGCAGGATCAGGCAGCATCGACTTCCAGGCGGGCAGCACGATCGTCCTGGGCATCAATCCCGGCGGGGTCTCAGACATGCTGCAGATCACCGGCACGGGGAGCACGACCGTCAATTTCAACGGGAACCTCACCATCACCGCCGAAGCCTTCACTCCGACTGCCACGGCCACCTTCCATCTGCTGGACTGGTCCGGACTGGGAGCAGCGCCGACGTTTGACAGCCGCTACAACTACACCGGTCTGGTGTATGGAAGTGGCGACACCCCGGTCGGGCTGATCCTGCCGGACCTCACGGGCACCGGTTTTGCCTGGGACTTCAGCGCCTTCACCAGCGCGGGGGATCTCTCCATCGTGGTGGCCAATGCTCCCGAGCCTTCCCGGGCGCTGCTGCTGGGGCTGAGCCTGGCGCTGCTCGTGGCAAGACGCCGCCGCTGAAGCTCTTTTTCAAATGCCCGGGCTGCGAAAAAACACCCTTCAGGGCAGGCGCGGTGACCGCACGGAATCGCCGCAACCATCCCGGCGCAGCTTGATTTTTGGGTCGAAAACCGGCCCCTAAAGCCCCTCAAACCCGCCCCCGATCTTTCAAAAGCGACAAAACGGGTGCAGCGAAGTGGTTGCCTATGGCTCTGGGGCTGCTATTCTCTCGACCCCCCTTCCCTCAAAACTGCCCATGACCCCTGATAAAATTCGCAACATCGCCATCATTGCCCACGTCGATCACGGCAAAACCACGCTCGTTGACGGCCTGCTGCGCTCCAGTGGCAATTTCCGCGAAAACCAAGCCATTGCCGAACGCGCGATGGATTCCATGGATCTCGAAAAGGAAAAGGGCATCACCATCAAGGCGAAGAACACCTCCGTTCACTGGAACGACCACATCATCAACATCGTCGATACTCCCGGCCATGCCGACTTCGGCGGCGAAGTGGAGCGCGTGATGAAGATGGTGGACGGTGTGATGCTCGTGGTGGACGCCTATGACGGCCCGCAGGCGCAGACGCGTTTCGTGTTGAAGAAGGCGCTGGAGCAGGGCATCAAGCCCATCGTGCTCATCAACAAGATGGACCGCCCGAACATCGAGCCGAAGAAAGTTCACGACAAGGTTCTCGAACTGTTCCTTGAGCTGGACGCCACGGAAGAGCAGTTCAATGCGGCCTTCCTCTACGGCAGCGCACGCGCCGGCTGGGTGACGGATTCCCCAACGGGCGAGCAGCATGACATGACCTTCCTGCTGGGCAAGATCGTGGAGCACATCCCGGCGCCGAAGGCGGAAGTCGAAGGCAGCTTTGAAATGCTGGTCTCGAACATCGACTGGGACAA
Organism: Prosthecobacter sp.; assembly: GCF_049294395.1. Classification (GTDB taxonomy): domain Bacteria; phylum Verrucomicrobiota; class Verrucomicrobiia; order Verrucomicrobiales; family Verrucomicrobiaceae; genus Prosthecobacter. Next base: position 4,116 of record NZ_JBAQCR010000066.1, on the reverse strand, counting down.
TTTCGTGGGCCGTGTGGCCATCGGCAAAGTGACCCGCGGCAGCGTGAAGCTGGGTGATCGCGTTTACCTCCTCGGCAAGACGCCGGAAGAAAAGGCCAAGCTGGTCAAGGTGACCAAGGTCTTCCAATACACCACGCTGACCACCAGTGACTCCGTGGAAGGCACCGCTGGCGACATCGTTGGCATCTCTGGCTTTGAAGACGTGGACATCGGCCAGACCGTGGCCGGATCCCCTGACGCCCCCGCCCTGCCTTTCGTGGCCATCGATCCTCCGACCATCGTCATGCAGTTCGCGGTGAATGACGGCCCGCTGGCCGGACGCGAAGGCGAACACGTGACCTCCCGCAAGATCCGCGACCGCCTGGACCGCGAGCAGAAGATGAATGTGACGATCAGCGTCAAGGACACCGACACCGCCGGCATTTTTGATGTCAGCGCGCGTGGTGCGATGCAGATCGCCGTGCTTGTTGAGCAGATGCGCCGTGAAGGCTTCGAAGTGCTGGTCTCACGCCCGATGGTGATCATGAAGCGCATCAACGACGTGCTGTGCGAGCCGTTTGAAACTCTGTTCCTTGACGTGCCGGATGAATACCTCGGCCCGATCATGAAGTGCATCAACGAGCGCAAAGGCAAGCTGGAGGACATGAGCGCCCACGCCGGACGCACCACCCTGCAGGCCGTGGTGCCGACTCGTGGCCTGATCGGCTTTGAGTTTGAACTGATGAACCTTTCCAGCGGTCACGGCATTCACAGCCATCTCTTCAAGGAGTACGCCCCGCATGCCGGACCGATGCAGACGCGCTCCACGGGCACTCTCGTCAGCACCGAAGGCGGCGAAGCCACCAGCTACGCTCTGGATACGATCCAGATCCGCGGCAAGCTCTTCATCGGCCCGGGTGAACTCGTCTATGACGGCATGCTCATCGGTGAAAACCCACGTGCAGACGATCTGCCGGTGAACCCGACGCGCAGCAAGAACCTGACGAACTTCCGTGAAGCCGGCGGCACCAAGGCCATCGCGCTTTCCCCACCGGTCCGCTTCAGCCTGGAGCGCGCCATTGAGTACATCGCCCCCGATGAACTCGCCGAGTGCACACCGAAGAGCATCCGCCTGCGCAAGCGCATCCTCGACAGCAGCCAGCGTCAGCGCGAGAAGAAGAAGAGCGAAGCCCAGCTCGAAGGCGCGGCGTAAGCAGCGACGGCAACCGATTTGGAATCATCAAAAAGGCCAGAGCATCACGCTCTGGCCTTTTTTGATGCCTGGCTTCGGAGTTGAAGTAAACCTTTCTGGCTACCGCACAACCGTTGTAGCAAGCCTCCTCCGCCTGATGACGGTTGCACCCGCTGCAGCAGTAGGTAGCTTCCGCATATCCGATACGCGCCAAAGAAATGAAACCCACCCCAAACGCCGTCAGCCAGTATCATGTCTTCCTCGCCTCGCCCGGGGATGTGGCGGTGGAACGGCAGGCCGTGCGGAAGTTCTTCGATGACTACAACCGCTCCACAGCCCATATCTGGAACGCACGCTTCGACGTGGTGGACTGGGAGAACTACTCGACCACCGGCGTGGGCCGGCCGCAGGAGCTCATCAATCAGCAGACATTGGACAAGTACCGGGATTCGCTCGCGTTGGTCATCGGCATCATGGCCCAGCGCTTCGGCTCTCCGAGCGGCAAGGAGGAGTCCGGAACCGTGGAAGAGTTTAACTGGGCGATGGATAGCCATCAGACCAAAGGCTTCCCGGAGATCAAATGGTTCTTCCGCAAGGTGGACAAGCTGGAGTTGCCCTCCGATCCCGATGAGGCGGATGCAGCGTTGGATCAATGGAAGAAAGTCCGCGCTTTCCGCAAGCGAATGCAGGATCTGAACAATCCGATCTTCTATGCGGAATATCCTTCCTCTGCCGGATTCGCCGACATGCTTGCGCACGATCTTCATCTGTGGCTTGCCGCTGAGGACCGGCCTTGGGCGGAGCAACGTGCGGCCCACCTCGCAAGCTCTGGCACAGCGCCAGCTCCCGCACTGGCAATCGGGTTCGATTCGGAAGGTTACAAGAACGCCGTGCTCAAGCGATACGACAAGTTGAACTTCGAGATGCTCGACACGACCGGCGCATCCTACAATGCGGTCCGTCTGTGGAGCGTCTTTGTCGCGCAGTCCGTGCGTGAGTGCCACCAATACAATCCGCGCCTGCTGGAGATTCCCAAGGAACACCAGCGCCGTTTCTTGGACACAGGAGAGATCAGTGAAAAGGAACTCCTCGAAGCCGAGAAACAGGCGCACCAGCAGCGCCAAGAATACTTCCAACAGCCGCTCCGTGCGGTGCTGGAAATCGTGGACGACACCCTACGCTCCACGACTGCAGGGGCCGTACGGAAGCTGGTCATCTTGGGCGATCCCGGCTCTGGCAAATCCGCACTCATCCGCTACCTCGCCGTACGCTGGGCTGGAATCAGCGATCCGGCTGTAAGGGACACGCAGGCGGTTCCGCTCGTGGTTGATTTGGGGGCCTATGGCCGCTGGCGCTGCGAACAAAGCAAGGATTTCATCCGCTTCTTAGAAGAAGCCCCCGTCTGGCATTCATGGCCCGCTGGTCTACTTGCCAAGCTGCTCGCACAACCGGGCCGCATCGTGCTGCTGCTGGACGGGCTGGATGAAGTCTTTGACACAACGCCTCGGGCGGAAGTGATGGATGACATCCAGCGCTTTAGCAGCCAGTTCCCCCATCTGCCCATCCTCGTCACCTCGCGCGTCGTGGGCTACCAGGCGCAACGCCTGCGCGATGCCGAATTCCGGCACTTCATGCTGCAGGACCTGGACGCCGTGCAGATCACCGACTTCCTGCAGCGCTGGCACGAGGTGACCTTCGACGACCCTGCTCAGGCGGCACCCAAGCGCGACCGCTTGCAGAAGGCCGTCCGCGACTCCAAGTCCATCGCCATGTTAGCCGGCAATCCGCTGCTGCTGACGATGATGGCTATCCTGAACCGTAATCAGGAACTGCCGCGCGACCGGGCCGATCTATACGCCCAGGCCTCCCGTGTGCTGTTGCACCAGTGGGACACCGAACGTGCTTTGGAAAACTTTCCGGGAATCAGTAACGATATTGGCCTCCGCGAGAAGACCGACCTCCTACGCCGCATCGCCGCGCACATGCAGGCCGCTCCCGACGGGCTGAAGGGCAACTTGATTGATGGCCCGACGCTCACCCGCTTGATCGAGGGTTATCTGCAAGACGAGCTTCACATCGCCCAATCCCGCGCCGCAGCCCGGGCGGTGGTCGAGCAGTTGCGACTGCGGAACTTCATTCTCTGCTTCGTGGGCGCTGACAGCTACGCTTTCGTCCACCGCACGTTTCTGGAATACTTCTGCGCCGCCGATTTCGTGCATCAGTTCAACGTGGCCAAGACGCTGGACATTGAGGGACTGATCGCCTTGTTCAACCGGCATTGCCGCGATGACGAATGGCGCGAGGTGCTGCGGCTTATTTGCGGGCAAATCGATGAGCAATTCGTCGGACGGATTGTCGAACACTTGGCTATGCGAACGGATTTGGAGAAGTGGGATGGGAACACGCAGCTACCGGAATTGCCGCTGGCGCTTTGGTGTCTAAGTGATGCTAGGAATGTTAGTCGGTTGCAACAATCTGGCAGCGCCTTGATGCAGCGGGTTATCCACTTCATGACCAAGGGACATGCTTCGCTCCAGCCGAATTCTGAGGAAGTGGTTGCTGCTGCTAAGGAAATCGGCATGCGCTGGCCCGGCAATTCAATATTGGCGCAATGTGCACGTTCTCAGATCGATCAATTCCATGATAATAACACTGGGCAGTTTCGTTGGGGAAAATTTGTCAGTGTCGTTCTTGGAGACCGTGATGTAACTACCTTTCTAGCCACAACTGGAAAGGGCCCTTTGCTTGGCCAGTTTGTTCGTGTGGGTGCAATCAAGGGCATGTTGGAACTTTGGCCAGACCAGATCACCCGCGACCTGCTCTCCCAACGTGCTGTCCAGGATGAAGTATCCACTCCCCGCAGCGCCGCACTGCAGGCGTTGGCAGAGAAGTGGCCCGACCAAACCACCCGCGACCTACTCGCCCACCGCGCCGTTCAGGATGAA
>NZ_JBAQCR010000065.1:0-2944 GCF_049294395.1 Prosthecobacter sp. | reverse complement strand
GCAACAGGTCGCAGCACCGCAACCGCAACCGCAGCTGCAACCGCAAACGCACTCTCAGCAGCCCCCGCCGCCGCCGCTGCAGCCGTATCAGCCACCACAGGCACAGCCGCACTCACCGCAGCAGGCGAGGACCTCTCGGCCGCCGCCTGTCATCTCGACGCTGGCAGCAGATCCCCTGCTGCTGGAGGGGGGCCCTGCGCCGTTCTATTACCGTATCTGCGCCGGGATCATCGACTTCATCGTTTACACCGTGGTCGCCGTCGCCTGCGGATTCAATCAGGCCTTTTTAAACTCACGGGCACCCGGGCCGGAAAACACCTCAGCGCAGCTTTACGTGCTCATGGTGTTCCTCTTCATCCTCACGCTGCTGTACTTCGTGCTCATGGAAAGCTCCGCGCAGCAGGGCACGCTGGGAAAGCAGGCCTGCGGACTCATGGTGGCAGACTTAAACGGCCAGCGCCTCAGCCGGGCCCAGGCGCTGCGCCGTTTTTTGGCCAAGCCCTTCTCCATCCTCACACTCGGCATCGGCATCCTCATGGCCCTGTGGACGCGCAATCGCCAGTGCCTGCATGATCTGGCGGCCAAGGCCATCGTCCTGCGCAAGGAATCCACCAACGGCCGCCCCTTCGCCGTCACGGCAGTCAGCCTCGGCTTGGCCGGTGTGGTCGCAATCACCCTCTACATGAAGTTTTTGGGCGGCACGGAAATCTCCGTCCCCGCAGACGCCGGAGCCCCACCTCCCACGGCCGATGCGGCACACGCACCGGCGACACCTTCTCCCGCCATCCCCACCCCTCCCGCCCAGGCCGATCTACAGACGCAGTATGACATGCTGAACAACGGCGTGAAGTACCTGGTCGGAAATGGAGTGCCTGTGGACAACGAGGAGGCCGTGAAATGGTTCCGCAAAGGAGCAGAAATGGGCGAGTATCAGTGTCAGGGCTGGCTGGGCCAATGCCTGATGAAAGGCACCGGCGTTCAGCAGGATGTGCCGCAGGCATTAAAGTGGCTGCGCAAGTCCGCAGAGCAGGGCTTCCCCGTGGCCATGGTTCACCTGGGCAATGCCAGCCGTGAAGGCAATGGCGTGCCCAAGGATGCCGCTGAGGCCGTGCGCTGGTACCGTCTGGCGGCAGCAGGTGGAAATGACGAGGCCCAGTATCAACTCGGCATGGCGCACTACACCGGCGAAGGCGTCGCTGTAGATCTCCCGGTCGCCGCCGAGTGGTTCCGCAAAGCCGTCGAGAATGACAACCCTTCTGCGCGATACATGCTCGGATATCTCTATGAATTCGGCGAGGGCGTCGAGAAGGACGCCGCCAAAGCCGTGGAGCATTACCGCAAAGCCGCAGACTGGGGGCTTTATACGGCGCAGTACAATCTGGCAGGCTGCTACTACAACGGCACCGGCGTGACCAAGGATGTACCGCAAGCCATGATGTGGTATGCCAAATCCGCGAACCAAGGCTACTCTCAGGCGCAGTACTGGCTGGGCACCTGCCACCAAAACGGCACCGGCGTGCCGAAGGATGCCGCGCTGGCCGTGAAATGGTTTCAGAAGGCTGCGGATCAGGGGCTCGCGGGAGCGCAGAATGATCTGGGCATCTGCCATGCGAACGGCACCGGAGTGGCGCAGTCTCCCATCATCGCCGTGACGTGGTACACCAAGGCCGCCGAGCAGGGGCTGAAAGAGGCCCAGTTCAATCTTGCAGGGTGCTATGAGACCGGTTCGGGCATTCAGAAGGACCTCGTCAATGCCATGAAGTGGTATCTCCTCGCCTCCGCCCAGGGTTATCCGGACGCCGCCGCCAAGGTCAAGGAATTGCAGCCGCTCCTCACCGTGGAGGACTACGTCCGCGCCCAGGTCCGCGTGGATGCGTTTCAGAAGACTCTGAAAAAATGAACCGTGAAGAGATGCCCGGGTGCTTTGCTTGGGAGCTGCATATTTCCGGTGTCACGCACATCACCACACCGCACGGCGCATTGATGCGCGCAAGACGCCGCCGTGGCCCGCCCGTTTCTTTGAAACAAAAAATTCGTGGATACATCCGCGCTTTCACCATGCCGCGTTAAGTCTGATGTCAGCGTTGAAGTTCAACCGCACCGCAGAGCCGATGCGCTGACCTGGGCGTGAGTCTGCAAGGACTCCACGCCCTCTTTTTTTGATTTCGCCAAATCTCCCGAGGCCCAAAATCATTTGACGATTCGCGCTTCGCAAGTTAAACACCCGTTTATAAACGCATGTTTAACTCTCCCCCATCCCGTGAACATGATGCCGAGGCGCGCCGCGAGCGCCTGCTGACGGCCGCCGCCACCGTCTTCGCCAAAGACGGCTTTGAGAAGGCCAGCCTCCGCGCCATCTGTCTCAAGGCGAAGGCCAACGTGGCCTCCGTGAAGTACTACTTTGGCAGCAAAGAAGGACTCTACCGCGAAGTCTTCCTCTCCTCCTGCGCCAGCAAGATGGACAAAGATCCGCCCGTCACGCTCGCAGACGGCGCTTCACCGGAAGACACCCTGCGCAGCTGGATCCATCACCTCCTGGACCATATGCTGCTCAAGCGCGCCGCCAATCCCGTGAAGAGCCAGCTCATGGCCCACGAAATGCGCGAGCCCACCCCCTGCCTCAACGAATTCATCAAGCTCGTCGTCGGCCCCTTCCATGAGGAGCTGCAGCGCATCATCGCCGCCGTGCTCGGCAGAAAGAAGGTGGATGAAGACTGCATCCTCTACTGCCATCACATCATCGGACTCTGCATTCACTACGATCACTGCCGCGTCTTCGTGGACCGCCTCGGCCCGCCCGTCCCCAAGACCGCGCCCGAAGTGCAGCGCCTCGCAGACAACATCGCCGACTTCGTTCTCGGCGCCCTCACCACCCGCCGCGCCGCCCAGCCGAAACCCGCCTCACGCTCGAAAAAACAGTCATGACCTCGTCCCTCCTCAAATA
>NZ_JBAQCR010000064.1:0-2166 GCF_049294395.1 Prosthecobacter sp. | reverse complement strand
GGATGCGATAGCGGCGCGTGATGAAATCGGCGAGAGCGTCGAGGAAGGCTTCGCGGCCCGGGTCAAAGTCGGCGGCGATTTCGCGGGCCTTGGGGTCGATGGGCATCAACTGGCGGCGAATCACCTTCGGCAGCGCGCGCAGCATGACGTTGGCGAGTTCTTCGCGAATGCCGGGCACCATCCACTGAATCTGGCCGCTGGTGAGATGACCGGCGAGCTGCGCGGGCACGCGCACGGTGACGCCGTCGTTTTCTTCGCCAGGCTGGTAGTTGTAGGTGAGGGGCAGCGCGGTGTTGCCTAAGGCGACCTGATCCGGGAACATCTGCAGGTCGGCCTCGAACTCTTCGCCGGCGGTGAGTTCCTGCTCGGTGGCGCAGAGGAAGTTTGGCTGCTCGTCGATGTGCTCTTTGACGAATCGGTTGAGGTCGTGAATGGACGAGACGTTTTTGATGCGCGCGTCATAGAAATTGAACAGACGCTCCTCGATGGCGTAGACGCGATTGCTGCGCACGCGGGTGAGCATCGTTTCGATCTTCTGGCGGAGCTTGTTGTTGTGCGCGTAAAAGCGCAGGGTGATGGGCACCTCCTGGCTGTCGATGAGTGCGGCGCGTATGAACATCTGCGTGGCGCCGACAGCATCGACCTTGAGGAAGTCGATGTGCTGGCGCTTCACCTCCAGTCCGTGAATGAGGACGCGCTGCGTGACGAGCACGCGCCCGGCTTTGAGATTCCAATGGGGCTCGCTGTATTTGAACTGGCAGAGATGCGCGCCGAGTTCGGCGATCCAGTTCGGATCAACCTTGGCGAGTGTGCGCGCAAAGAGCTGCGAGGTCTGCACGATCTCACCGGCGACGATCCACGGCGGCTGGCGGCCTTTGTCCTGACCGGGCTTGCCCTTGCCGTTTTTCTCACGGCGTTCGTAGAGATTGGAGCCGGGGAAGACGGAGACTTCGCGATTGCCCGCAGCCTTGTAGAGATTGCGCTCCTCCTTCATGGCGACGTGGCCAAGCTGCGCGGCGAGGATGCTGCGATGGATGGCGTCGTCGGTCGCGGGTGGCGTTTGCTGGCGCAGATCGTCGCTGAAGGAATCACAGAGCTGCTTCCAGACATCACGCCATTCCTGCATGCGGGTGAAGGAGAGGAAGTTGGATTTGCAGAACTTTCTCAGCGCATTGCGCGAACCGCCCGAGGCTTCGGGGGTGGCGTTCCAGATTTTGAGCAGCGTGATGAAATCGGACTCAGGTGCGGCGAAGGCTTTGTGCGCGGCGTTGGCGAGTTCGCGTTTTTCTTCGGGGCGTTCACGGGGGTCGGGGATGCTGAGACCGGCGGCGATGATGAGCAGCTCAGGCAGGGCTTTTTCCACGCGGGCTTGCAGCAGCATGCGCCCCAGCGTGGGATCCAGAGGCAGGCGGGCGAGTTCGCGGCCGAGGGGCGTGAGTTCGTGGGTTTCGCTGAGAGAGCCTAGTTCGTGCAGCAAATCATAGCCTGCGCGGATGGAAGCGCTGACGGGCGGATTGATGAAGGGGAAGTCCTCGATCTCGCCGAGCTTGTAGGCCTTCATGCGCAGGATGACCTCGGCGAGGTTCGCGCGCTGAATCTCCGGCATGGTGAAGCGGTCGCGCTTTTCAAAATCTTCCTGCGAGTACAGGCGGATGCAGATGCCGTCCTGCACACGACCGGCACGGCCCGCGCGCTGATTGGCACTGCTTTGCGACACGGCCTCGACCGGCAGGCGCTTGGTGCGTGTGCGTGGGTTGTAGTGGCTGATGCGCGCCAGGCCGGTATCCACCACGTAGCGGATGCGCGGAATGGTGATGGATGTTTCGGCGACGTTGGTGGCGATGACGACGCGACGTTTGCGGCCGGGCTGGAAGATGCGCTGCTGCTCGGCCGAGGCCATGCGGCCAAAGAGGGCGAGCACTTCGAAGCCGGAACCCAGGCGGCCATCGAGAAGATCGCGCGTTTCACGGATGTCACGTTCCGTGGGCATGAAGACGAGGACGTCACCGTCGTCGGTTTCGATGAGGGCGTTTTCGACGGCGGCGGCGGCACCATCGATGAATCCGAAGTCATCTTCACCACCTGAGAGCGGCGCGTAACGAATATCCACGGGGAACATGCGCCCGGAGACTTCGATGATCGGTGCGTCACCAAACGCAGCAGAAA
>NZ_JBAQCR010000063.1:0-16620 GCF_049294395.1 Prosthecobacter sp. | reverse complement strand
CTTCGTCTCAGACGCGCCCGCCTTTTCACTGAGCAGGAAAATGAACGGCCAGCTCACCACGATCCAGCCAATCGTACCACCCATGCGCACAAAGCCAAAATCCTTCGCCGGGTCTTTGAGATTGGCAAAAGCCAGCGAGTTCGTCACCGAAATCGTCGGCACATACAGCAGGCAATAGGTGATGAAGCAGGCAAAGAAGGGCCAGAAGGAAGTCTGAAACGCCGTCGCGATCAGCGCCAGACCACCGATCACATGGCTGAAAGCCAGGAAGCGCTCGGCCGAGAAGTTGCGGTCCGCAAACTGGTTGCTGAAAAAGATCCCCACGATCGACGCGATGCCAAACGCGCTGCCCACCAGCCACTGCTGATCGGGATTAAACCCCAGCATCGTCATATAAGAGAAGATTTTGATCTGCCACGCCCCCCAGATGGCGATCTCGAGGATCATCATGAGGAACAATTTAATCTTGATGGATGATTGCGCTGCAGTGTCAGTCATAGGGAGGCCGCGAGGCTAGGGAGACCGCCACATCTTGGCAAGGACAAAACCACTCCCGGCTTGAGCCGGTGAAAACCCGGTGATATTAAAGAAGGATATGGTCCGTAAAATCGTCCGCTATCCTGAACCCGTGCTCCGTGCCAAATGCCGCCCCGTGACTGAAGTCACGCCCGATATCCGCGCCCTGGCCGCCGACATGCTGGAAACGATGCGCGAGGCCAACGGCGTCGGTCTCGCCGCTCCGCAGGTCGCCGTGGATGTGCAGCTCGCCGTCATCGACGTCTCCCACAACCCCGACTGCATCACCTTCATGAAGATCAACGGTGAGAAGGTGGAAATGCCCCAGCACATGCCCATCGTGCTCATGAATCCCCAGCTCGAACTCGGCAGCGCCAAGGAGATCGGCGAAGAAGGCTGCCTCAGCTTCCCCCGCCTCCGTGGCGATATCCGCCGCTCCAGCCAGATCAAAGTCAGCTACACCGACCTCGACGGCAAAACCGTCACCGTGGAAACCGACGGCCTGCTCGCCCGCGCCTTCCAGCATGAGATCGACCACCTCAACGGCATCCTCTTCATCGACCGCCTCAACGCCGTCGCCAAAGTCAGCATCAAGCGCAAGCTCGCCCGCCTGATGCAGGAGTGGGAAGAGGACGACGAATAAGAGGGCATCCTGCGCCAAGGATCAAACCCGCCCGGTGCGATTGGAGGCCTCCCGCAGCCCCCCCTTTTTTCAGCACACCCTCGCCTTTTCCACCCGCCGCACCTCCAGCGTAAACCCCTGTCCGTTCTCAAACGGCTTCACCTCCGCCGTGATCTGCACCACAGGATAGCGTGCGGTATTGAGCCCATAGGCGCGGTAGGCGGCGGCGAAAATCTCACACTCGACGATGCCGGTGCGGTCGCAGATCGAGATAAACTTCATCGGCTGCCCATTCATCTGCACATGCGAACGCGTGACAACAATGAGCCCACAGACCGTGACACGCTGATTCGGGTAGCGGTGCAGTTCCGCGATGGGGCAATACGTACGCCAGTCCACCTCAGGAAAGCGATCGAGCGGATGCCCGCTGACCGTGTAGCCAAACAGTTCGGCTTCATCGTGCAGTGTCTGCAGCAGCGTCGGCTCCTCGCGACAGGTCGCCCGCAAAACCGCCGGCTCACTGCCTCGAAACAGCCAGTCCGCACCGGCCGTGCTGTCGCTGGCCGCGTGTAGACAATGCCAGAACTGCGCCGTACGGGTGCCCCCCAGCCGGTCAAAAGCACCAGCACGGATGAGATTTAAAATCTCGGTGCCCGCAGGACGCACCCGCTGGCAAAAATCTCGCACGCTCACAAAGGGAGAACGCCCCAGCTCACTGCGCCAGCGCTCCATCATGGCCTCGGTGAGGTCCTTGATGCACCGCAGGGGCACGCGGATGGCTTTGCCCATGGAAGGCGCAGGCGTACCGTGCTCGGCACTCACAGACTCAACCCCGAACGCCTCACTCAGCACATTCACACAAGGAGAGAGAAACCCAATGCCAAGCCGCCGGCATTCCAGGGTGTAAACCAGCGCTGAGTAGAATCCTTTTCCATGCGTCAGCACGGCCGCCATGAATTCAGCGGTGTGGTAGCATTTGGCATACGCCCCCTGATACGCCTCCACCGCATAGGCGGTGCTATGCGCACGGCAAAACGCATACCCCTCAAACCTCGCCAGAAGTTCCCAGACCTTGAGAATCGTCCCCTCCTCACGTCCCAGCATCCGCGCCGCAGCGATGAATTCTCCCCGAATCTCTGCAATCTTGGCCGCGTCCTGCTTCACCAGCGCACGGCGCAGCACGTCCGCCCGGCCCGGAGCCAGCCCCGCGAAGGCCTCGCAGATTTGCAAAACGTGCTCCTCATAGGCGATCACGCCAAAAGTGGATCTCAGCACCGGGGCCAGGCTCTCGTGGAGGTAGTCCACCTTTTCCAGCCCCTGCGCCCGTCGCGCAAATTGTGCTTTTTTGAGGCCATTGGCCGCACCAGGGCGGATCACGGACACGATGGCCACCAGTCGGTCGATGTCCCGCACATCGGCCATGCAGGAAAGGCCGATCATGGCGGGGCTTTCGATATGATGCACTCCCCGCGCATTGCCGCTGGCAATCATCTGCCAAATGCCTGGATCACTCCACGGCTCCACTTCCAACTCACGGCGCGGCGCCTCCGTCCCGCCCGCAGCGCCGACTTCCAGCGCCAAAAGGTCCAAAGCCTGATCCTGGGTTCGGAGGGTAATCTGGGTGTCCCGCAAAACGGCAAGTCCGCCCTGCGCCAAAATATCCAGCTTGATCAGCCCCACCGCCTCCACCGCATCCATGTCAAAGTGCGTGGTCGGCCATCCCTTGCCACTGATGAAGGTGGGTGTCTGGTTGCGGATCGGGTCGCGCGACAGCACCACCCCGCAGGGATGCATTTTGGCATATCGGGGCAGTCCATCCATCATTCCAGCCATGAGCAGGGCGGTGCGCATGGGCTCCTCCTGCCAGGCCGAAAGATCACACTCACGCGAAAGCGCCACCGCGTCCGCCGCATGCCTCGCATCGGTCCAGGGCATGTGCTCAGTCAGCCGCCGGATCTCGTTTTCAGCCACCCCCAACACCTTGGCTACATCCCCAAAAGCAGAGCGAGCCTGGAAAGTATTGAACCCTCCCACGATCGCCGCATGCTCCGGTCCGTAACGATTTAACAGTAACTTCACCACGTCATCTTTACGATCATGCGCAAAGTCGATGTCGATGTCCGGCAGCTTTTGTAACGCCATGCGGTCACGGTTCAGGAACCGCTTGAAATAAAGATCGAAACGAATCGGACAAACATTGCTAACGCCCAAAGCGTAACACACCAAGGAGTCCGCCGCACTGCCCCGGGTGATCCAACCGATGCCGAGTTGTTCACACTCCTGCAGCAACTGCCAGACCATGAGGAAGTACTCCTCGTACCCCACCTCCCCGATGATCGAAAGCTCTTCCATCAACTGCGCTTCATGCTGCCGTGACCGCCTCCCATACCGCCGCCTCAGCCCCTCATGCGCCAGCCGGTGCAGCATCGCCGCTGGCGTGCTCCCATCCGTTGGATCATAACGTGGAAATCGTAACGTTTTGAAGTCGAATTCAAACTCACATTCTGCGTGAATAGTATTGATAATCTTCATCTCACCAGCAGAAATGACACTCGTTAACACGCCATAATCGTGAAAAGAAAAGTCCCCCTTTCTTTTGCCCGAATGTGCTTCGTGCAAAAGCGTCAGCGTCTTCATGCTTTGCAGGATATCGAAATACACCCGGTCTTTTTTGTCCCGATAACGTATCGGCTTAAACGTTACATAATCAGCATCTGCAGGTACAACAATCAAACCCTCCTCATGATCATGCACTTGCTCAATAGTAACGCATCCAGCGTCACCAAATGACAGCAGCCGACAGAGGTTCTGATAACCTCGCTGGTTCTTCACATAGGCCAGCAGCGGCTTCTGGTCACAGCGCAATTCCGCCCCAATGATGGGCTTGATGCCCTTCGCCTTGGCTGCCTGGAAAAAGGGCACCGCAGCATGCAGGTTCGGGTCGGTGATCGCCATGGCAGGCAGCCCCCTCTCGATCGCGGCATCGATCATCGCCGGAATGGTGAGCGTGGAATCGAGGAAGCTGTAACAGCTTTTCACATTCAAAGCAGGCACCACATTGCGTAACGATTGCTTCGTTATTATTTGAACACCTGCCCTAGGTCGTTCCTTCAATGTCCGACTCGACACTTCGGGAATGAGGTCAACGATAGACTGCGGCTTGGGCAGCGCCTGCCTGGGAGCATGCCGGTGCTGTGACAGCCACAAGTCATGCCCCCGCATGATGCTGCGGTGTTCATGCCGCAGCGCATCCACCACCACTGCGATCTTATGTAACCGTTCTCGCGTAATGTCAGACTGCTCCAATGGCAGCAGCGCATGCCCGCCCGTCTCATACACTTTGGTAAAGCGCAGCCCCACCAGCCTCACACTCACACGCCGTTCCCAGGCCCGCTTCAGCAGGCCGGTGATCAGCGGATAGACATCATGCTCCAGATCAGTCGGCTCATCCAGGCTCGTCGAGCGCGTCACCTCATCCATGTCATTGTAACGAAGACGCAGTAACACCGTTCGGATACTTTTCCCATCTTGCCGCACCCGCCGCATCAGCGTGTCCGCCATGGCTCGCAGACGGGCGATGATGAAAGCCTCATCCGTGGTGTCCTGGCTGAAGGTGTCCTGCTCGCCGTAGCTCTTCGCCTCCGGGGCATCGCAGACCACGGGACGGGTGTCGAGCCCCATTGCATACTCATGCAGCACCGGAGCCTCCTGCCCTACCAGCAGAGACAGCTCATCCACCGGCGTTCGGGCAATGTGCTCGATGTGACGGAGCCCGGCGGTGTTCAGCTTGGCGGCCAGCTGCGGACCCACAGTCGGCAGCCATCGGTTTTCCAGCGGCCACAGGAACCCCAGCTCACTTCCCCGCTCCACTTCGATGAAGCAATGCGGTTTCCTCAGCTTGCTGGCGATCTGGGACACCAGCTTGTTCGCCCCCACCCCGACCGAAACCGACAGCTTCAGGCTCTGGGCGATGGCCTTCTGAATCGTCGCCGCCGCCTCCCCCGCCCGCGTGCGCTTGGCACCGTAGAGATCCAGATAGCACTCATCGATCGACGCCTGCTCCACCACCGGCGAAAAGTCATAGGCGTACGAAAACATCAGCCGCGAGAAGCGCTCGTATTTCTCAAAATCGCAGGGCAGCACGATCAGGCTCGGGCACAGCTTTCGCGCCCGTGCCGTCGGCATGGGCGTGTAGATCCCGAGCATCCGCGCCTCATAGCTGGCCGAGGCGATGATGCCCCGCCGCTCACCACCCACCGCCACAGGTCGCCCGCGCAGTTTCACATCCGCAGCCTGCTCCACTGAGGCGAAAAACGCATCCGCATCGAAATGAAGAATCATGGCGCATCACCTTTCAGCCAGCCGCAGCAGCGCGATCTGCACCCCCTGGATCACCAGCTCCCGCGCAGGAATGAGGTCTGGGTATTTCGGATTTGAGGCCCGCAGGTAGGGCACGCCCCCCTGAATAACGAAGCGCTTCAGCGTCGTCTCCCCGTCGATCAGCGCCGCCACGATGTCCCCGTGCTTTGCCTCACGAAACTCCATGATGACAATGTCCCCTTCCAAAATGGCCGCATTGCGCATGGAATCCCCCCTCACCTTCAGCGCAAAAGTCCGCGCATTCTTCGGCAGCCGCAACGTCGTGGGGTCGATGTCGATGCACCCGTCCACCCGCCCGTCCTGAATTTCCGGCCTCCCAGCGATGATGCTGCCAAGGAACGGCACCTGATGCCGGATCCAGGAACGGCCTTCGGACAGCCAAAGGAGATTCAAAGCGCGAGTCTGGCAGGGATTGATCATGTCCATCTAATACTGTTCTTTGGAACAGTATCAACTGCAAGCTATCAAACCCTCTGAATTCTAGCCCTTTACGAACCTTGTGAGTGTTCGGCAAGTTCTCCGGCTGCATTTGGAAAATCGTTCCTTTTAGCTTCGCTTGGATCGAAGCCCGGATGGCGTACGCGGTTCCCGCCCCCCTCGCTACGCAAACGATCTTCCTCCCCGCGCCCGGCAAGATGCCCAAAGCCCCGGCTGTATAAGACCCCGCCATGAATTCCAACCCAACTCCATCCTCCTCCGATTTGAATCAAGCGGTCTGCCCAGAGTGTGCCGAGCACGCCTCCCCTTCACCGCATCGCGGACGTCGTGACTTCATCCGCGTGCTTTCCGGCAGTGCCCTTGGAGTCATGGGCGCCTCCTCACTGAGTTCGGGCATAGCCGCCCCGGCAGACGCTCCGCGCACCGCAAAGCCTGCGGAAGAACTCATCCGCGAGCTCTTCGCCACGCTGACCGCCGAGCAGAAAACGGCCATGGTGCGCCCTTGGGACCATGGCGCAGAAGCAGGCGGCATCCCCACACGCCTCAAGACCCACAATGCCGCGCCCTTGGGCAAGAAGCTGAGCGAGCAGTTCACCACCCCGCAGCAGGACCTCATCAAGCAGACCTTCAAATCCATCCTCTCAGGCGACGAGGCCTACGACCGCATCAGCCGCCATGGCAAGTGGGACAGCAGCGGCTCCTTTGAAGGCAACGGCATCGCCATCTTCGGCGATCCCTCCGGCAAGGATCCCTTCTCCTGGGTCTTCGCCGGCCATCACCTCACCCTCCGCTGCGATGGCAATTCCCAGCCCAACACCGCCTTCGGCGGCCCGATGTACTACGGCCATTCCGCAAACGGCCACAGCGACATGAATGTTTACAACGACCAGACCAAGGAAGTCATGAGCGTCTTTGACATGCTCAACGAGCCCCAGCGCAAGCAGGCCGTCATCGTCGGCTCCCCGGGAGACGGCGTCGGTGCGCTCAAGCCCAAGCTGGTCGAAAAACCCGCCACCGGCGTCGGCTACGGCGATCTTGAGGAATCCCAGCGCAAACTGGTCGCCGATGTGATGCGCAAACTCCTCAACCCCTTCCGCCAGGAAGATGGCGACGAAGTGATGCAGCTCATCAAGATCAACGGCGGCATGGAAAAACTGCGGCTCGCCTTCTACAAGGACAACGCAGAAAAAGGCAACGACCGCTGGGACGCCTGGCGCATCGAAGGCCCCGGCTTCGTCTGGAACTACCGTGTCCTCCCGCACGTCCACTGCTTCGTGAATGTCGTCGGCCAGGCCTGAGTCCCTCGCAGGTGATGCGGGCATACCTTCCCATTCTCTTCAGCGGGCTGCTGCTCGGCAGCCACGCTGGAGCGAACGCCCGTGCCGAAGACAAGCCACAAGCCGCGCCCGATTTCCAAAAAGACATCCTGCCCGTCTTCGAAGAAAAATGCATACGCTGCCACGGCGCGAAACGCCGCGATGGCAAGCTGGACATGCGCACCCTGGCAGCCCTGCTCGAAGGCGGTGTGACCGGCCCTGCCATCAAACCCGGCAACGCCAAAAAGAGCCTCCTCATCGAGCTGATCCACTACAAGGAGATGCCGCCCAAAAAGAAGGGCCCCTTCATCACTTCCACCGAACTCGAAATGCTGCGCCTCTGGATCAACAGCATGCCGGACAAGAGTTGATCCATGTCCAATCGTAAACCAGCAGCAGAAACAATCCGGCGCTGGTCTCGTAGGTTTGAGCCATGAAACGAAGGCGCATACTCTCCACCATGGCCAGTCTGTATGGCGCCCAGGCACTGCTGCGTCATGACGCCCAGGCAGCAGAGCTAAAGAGCGAAGGCGATTTGCATGACCCCTATGCGGACGTGGACTGGGAAAAGTGCGATTATCTGCACTCGATGTCCCATCAACATACGGGGCAGACGGCGGCATCGTGTGAGGAGTTTTATGCGATGGGCTATCGCCACTTTGCCTTCAGCAATTATTATCCCTCTGCGCCCACGTATCCACTCCCTCAGGCCTTCCTGGCGAAACACGCGGACGTCGTGGCTGCGCCGAACGCGGAGCAGCACTCCATGCCAGACGCGGGGCTTCATTTCAACTCGCTCGGCAGTTTGCTCGCCACCGGGTATGGCAGCAGTCTCAGTGCTGCGCAGCTCCGTACGACTCCGCTGGTCCATCAGTTTGACGGCTTGCAGGTCTTCAACGAGACCCGCCCATGGGCTGGCGTGTATCGGCTGGACCTGACTTTAACGGCCATCGCCGAAGGCGGGCTCGCCAAACTGACGGTCGAAGGCGCCACCGAATGCGAGTTCACCGGCAAATTTGCGGCCAAAACGCCGGTGCATGACAGGCCCCTGAAGGCAGGCAGTCATACGTTTTATTTCAGAACGACCGAACCGCATCTGCACACGCAGTTGGTCTATGACAAGCAGCAGCTCATGGTAACTCAGTGTCGCTTGATGCAGGGTGCCAACCGCCCCTGGCGCGAAGTTTTCGGCGCGGCGCTGAATGGAGAAACCATCGAGGGTCGTCGCACCGGCGGACTGCTGCATGCGGATGGCGGGGGAATCACGCTCAACCACCCCACACAGGATCGTAAACTCTATGAGATGTTTCTGGATTTTGATCCCCGCGTACTGGGCATCGAAGTATGGAATCAGCTGACCTCAGGCTTCGGCTCCAGCAAAGGATTCTATGACGACAGCGAGGGGCCGCACTTGCACTTCTACAAGCTGTGGGACGACCTGCTGCGAACTGGCAGGCGCTGCTGGGGCTTCTTTGTCAAAGATCACAACACCTTCGGTCGCGGTCGCAATGTGCTGCTGGTCCCAGACGCTGCAGGACACGCAGCCGACGCAGAAGTGGAGGCTCTGCGCGCCTACAGAAAGGGCTCCTTTTTCGGAGCGGTGTCTGCCTTGGCGGTCAACGAGGCGGGAGAAGTGGTGCCACCTTATGACTACAGTACCTTTCGCTTCACGCGCATCGTCGTCCGGCGAGATGCCGCTGGCAAAGCGGTGGCTCTCGAGGTGGCAGTCACAGGCAACGACAGCGTCAAGCGGCCCCATGTGCAGATCCGTTTTGTGACCGATCAGGGAGTGACGCTGGTGGTCGATGCATCGCAGGCGGAGTTTCCTTTGCAGCGGGACGCCGCAGGCCAGTGGGTGGCGGCGTTTGTGCGGGTGGAGGCCTTCGCCTATCCGGACACGCACCTTGGCGGAGAGCCTCTGACGGCTGAGAAAATGCGTGGTCTGAATGTCCATGACATCTCCCTCCTGCATGACCGCCGCTCCACGGGAGGAAAGGCCCATTTCTCCAGTTCAGGCGGTGCCGAACTTCGCTCCCGCATCCCCATCGTGGACATGATCTTTTCTCAACCTTTGCGAAGAGTGTGATCTCGCGACGACCAGTCTTATTTCACCACGGCCGGTGATGGAAACAGGGCCTGCATGGCACGCACGGTTTGATCGACGAGGATTTGACCGGCTTCGGGACCGACCTTGTTCACGTGCGGCAGCCCGCTGTAGCTGCCGCCTTCGATGGCGAGCGCGGTCGGCAGATACATGCCGCAGCCATTCGTAAGCTGGAGCACAAAGGTCTGCTGCGCGGGGCTGCGGGCCTTCATCTGAATTCCCCAGTCAAGATACAGCTCAAACGTGTTCGTGGTGATGGCGATATCGCCGAGGCGCAGCACATGAAGCTCCATGTCATAAGGCGGCAGCTTGTCCGCCTCTTCGAACCGCTTCACGATGCCCTTCTCAAGCTTCAGCATCGTGATGACGCGGTTGTCCGGCTTCTCGACGACGCTGTATTGCGCGATGTTCTTCTTCGCGTCCACATACTCGCGTTCGAGGATCTTGCGCGGCGGCAGTGGCAGGTCTTCAACGCTGTGGCCAAAGGGTGCATCCGTGCGGATGTCAGCCTTGGCAGCATCCACCGTGTCGTAAACGGCATTGCTGATGCGGCGACCGAGTTCCTGCTGCCGCGTAAGACCACGCAGGGCGATCATGCGTGCCTCGGCGTCCTTGCGATACTGCGGATGCGGCGATTGATCACCGGCCGCGCTGCACCAGCCGAGCACCGTGAGGTCAGGCAGGTTCAATTTGGCCTTCAACTGCTCCCGTGCATCATGCCAGAAGTCGGCGTTGAGCGCGCTGCGGCTCTCCACTTCCTGCGATGGGCAGGCGATGTTGATCGCGACGGCTTGAAGCTGCTTCTCCGCATTCCAGAAGAACAGCGTCTCGACTCCCGAATCGGAGCCGGCTTCCAGATGCCGGAACCGAGCGTCATTCGTCTTCGCATACATTTGTGCATGACCATCAGCAAAGACCGAGCGGCGGTTTTCGCCGATCTGGGCAAACCCAAGCGTCCAGCTCACACCACCCGGCTTCCGGCTCTTCCAGGCCTGCACGGCAGCTTGCGAAAGCCGCTCGACGAGGAAAGCGGTGTATTCCGTCGGCTGCATGACGCCTTCCTTGGGGATCGCATAGGTGATCAGTGTCTCTTCTGGAATCTCGGACGTCACCGGCGCGGTGTGCGTGTGCGTGGCGGACACGATGACCTTCCGCACATCGAAATCAGGCAGCAGCGGCTTCAAATGCTGCCGAAACTGCATGAGTACGGAATGATGGATCGCCACGAGGTCGCAGGAAATGAGAATGCTCTGATCGACCACCTTGCCGCCTTCCACTGACTCAATCGCCACGGCGGCGGCGATGATCGGAGCTTCCACACTCTTCGATATCCGCGTGCCAAACTGTCCAGCCAGTGCCACCGGCTTGTCCGGCGTGATGCTGACTGTGGCTGAGCCGATGCGGAGTTCAGCGGCGCACAGCGAATTCGTGACAAGAAGAACCAGAAGAAGTCTCATGAGCGACAAACGGCCCGCAACAGCCTTTTCTTCGAGCCTCAAGACAAACCCCGTGGACCGGTCAGGTTCGGGAGGATGTTGATTTCCTCTGCGTTCGCTTCGCCCCCCTACTAAACCATTGGCACTAGGTGTCTTAAAAGACTCGAATGGAGCCAGCAGTCGGGGTCGAACCGACGACCTGCGGTTTACAAAACCGCCGTAACCCTTGTATTTTCAAGGCTTTCG
Source organism: Prosthecobacter sp. (assembly GCF_049294395.1). Lineage (GTDB taxonomy): Bacteria > Verrucomicrobiota > Verrucomicrobiia > Verrucomicrobiales > Verrucomicrobiaceae > Prosthecobacter. The sequence continues at coordinate 5,562 of NZ_JBAQCR010000063.1, read as the reverse complement.
TTAATTTATAATGATTTCATAACGGTTTTTTGTCGCATCCCCTGCAATTCATTGCAACGTCCTGCATAATGAAGATCACGATTAAACCACTCAAGGGACACCCGGGTTACAAGTTCCGCGCTTCGTTTTCTCAGGGTGGAAACTACCTTCAGAAATATTTCAAGACGAAGCAGGAAGCCAAAAATTTCGCAGATGCCAAGGCTGTCGAACTGGAAAATGTGGGCATTGCCGAGCGGGGCGTGTCTCCTTCCGAGTTCCGCGCCTTGCTTAATGCCCGCGAGATCGAAAAGCAGTTGAGAGCGTCGCACGTCACCGAAGAGTTTAGCTTCGAGCGTGCCGTCGAGTTCTACGCCGCACACCTGCGAAGCACGAAATCCAGCGTCACTGTGAAGCACGCCGCCGAGAAACTCCTCATTTCACGAGAGCTTAAGAAGCGGAGCAAGCGGCACCTTCAGAACCTTGGCTACCGTCTCGCTGCCTTCGAGTTGGTCTATGGCAAGCGCATTATCTCGACCATTACCAAGGACGATGTGGAGAATTACCTTGCTGGAATCAAAGGCACAGGCAGGACCCAGATTAATCATAGGGCAATCTTGAGTAACCTCTTCAACTTTGCCGTTGGCAAAAACTGGATGTCTGTCAATCCCACCGCCGCAGTCGAGATCACCCCCGACAAGGACACGCCGCCCGGGATTTTGAAAAATGCTGATGTGGCCGCGTTCCTCGGCGCCGCCGAGCCGCGCATCGTCCCGGTGTATGCAATCGCGTTCTTTGCTGGCCTACGCGAAGCGGAGCTTGCCCGTCTCGACTGGAAGGACATCAAGCTCAAACGCGGCATCATTGACCTGTCCGCCAAGACCACCAAGAACGCCCAACGGCGCATTGTAACCATCAGTCCAAATTTGAAAGCGTGGCTGAAACCATACGTTCAAGCATCCGGTCCCTTGCGACCGTCCGACCAAATCTTTCGCACCTCCCGTAAGGCGGCATGCGTCGTCGCTGGCATCAAAGACTGGCCGCATAACGCCGCCCGTCACACCTTCGCTTCATGCCACCTAGCGGCGTATGAGAACGCCGCTAAAACAGCGCTGGAGCTAGGGCACAAGGGAACGGACGTTCTGTTCGACCATTACCGCGAGATCGTAGCACGGAAGGACGCATTGGCGTACTTCAAGATCATGCCGCCGAAGACACCAACAAACATCATACGCATGGAGGTGGCAGCATGAAAAAAGCAAAGCCCAAGGGCGGGATTGAGGCACCCCTATCAACGCCAAAGCTATCTCTGAACGTGCCAGTGAAACCGTCGGTTGATGATGTGACTACGATTGCTTCTTTTATAATGGTTGGAGTGAACAGCGCCGGGTTCACAGGAAAAAAGCTATCGGCGGAAGAACTCGCTATGCTTCGTTCCACAATGGAGGGAGTTGACAGTGATGGGAGCAGGGTCCGCATTGGAGAACTTTCGGAGAGTCAACTGGATAGGATTAAAGAGCTCTGCCAGGCAGGCGCCGATGAGGCAGTGCGTACAGCGGTGATCGCGGAAACACGTCGCGATCTGGAGCAGTGTGGCATAGCTATGGCTGACGAATTCTTTGATGCCCTGAAAAAGCGTGCAAACGCAAGTCGTGCTGCTGAACTTCGGCCGGGTTCTCGTAGAGGCTCCGTTAAATATTGGGAAGGCTTGATCGAAATCGTTCAAAATGACAACGGCACGCATAGCGCAGTCCTGCTGGGCGAAGTTCAGAAGGCATACACAAAGCTCGTAGAGCCGGAGCATTCAGAACTGTCTGTCGCGCATTCTTTACTGCTCGCTAGCGCGAAAGTCATGGGCAACAAAGGGCCGCTGGCACAGCTGTTCGCCGCCGTCCGGTTCGCCCCCGATGACAAGCGGGAGGAAATAGCATTGAAGGCGAAGGAGGCATTGTGTTTAGTGGTCGATTCTCTCGCTGGCAAACACCCGCACGACCTGCACGAATCCCTTATTTGCGTAACATTGCCAAGGCGTGGACGAGTACCACTTGCGGTTGTCGCCATCGAGGAGTTTAAGGCATGGGTTTTGGAGCACCACAACCTTCCGACCAAGGGTGAACTGCAACTGCTCATGATTGAGAAGCACCCCAAATTACCGGAGTTGTCAGCCTCATTATGGACTAAAATATGGAGAAATGCTGGACTCGATAAGCTGCCGAGGGCCGGGACGTGGAAGCTGGAAAAAGCGAAAGCGAAAGCGAAAGCGAAAGCGAAAGCAAAGGCGGGCGTGGGAAATGTTTCGCGGCGGCGGCGAACTACACAAAAACCAAAATGATCGTGTAGTACATTCGATGCGCGAGACGAACCCTGGTTAGACGCGGCGCAACGTGGTGCATATATAGACGGGTGAAAAATCCCCACAGCACCCCAGCGCAAGCCACCGCAACCACTCCTTGGACTGACCGCCATGGACTTGCAAAACACCAGGCAGTCAGCGTCCGCACCGTTGACGCTTGGATCGCACAAAATCTGATTCCGTTCCGCCGTCTAGGACGCCGTGTTGTCTTTAACCTTGAAGCAGTCGAGGCCGCGCTGGCCCGCTTCGACGTGAAGGCCAAGAAGGACGCATAAAACAACAAACCCGCCTTCTGTGAAGATAGACGGGGCTGCTGTTTGCGGAGTTGAGCGACCGTTAAGGGCAGTCAGTTTTTCGTTACGGGCAAGGGCAGGAAACGCCCATCCACATGAACGACACTAACAGGCCAATGACCTCATCCGACGACACCGACCAGGATGAGTGTTGTGATTACACAAAGCCTGTCCTCCAGACACCTCGGCCCCTAGAATGTAGCGAGAATTCTTCCGATGACTCGGATAGGATCTGCAGCGCCAGCACCAAGCCGACTACCAGATCCGCTCACGCACAGGTCCAAACCAGTCCCCACACATCCACCATCAATGGCCAGGAACCACCGCCTGACGCACCACCGCCAGTCCACGGAGCACACGCAGACCAAATAGCCGCGTGGCTAGAGGTATTAGTTGAGCCCAACACGACCGTCGAGCTGCGGGCACTGTTTGAAGGTGAAAAGCCAGAGATACGGCATTATGTTTCCAACGATTTAAGAGCAATGGCCCGGGAAGCCTCCTTTTTCGGACTGACAGCCAAAGCTGTTTATTGGATGCTAAACCCTCTACCGTTCAACTGGAGTGGCAAACCAGCAAAAGATCCGGATGTCGTTCATAGGAGGTGGCTGTTGCTCGATATTGACCCCAAACGTGAGGGGACTATCTCGGCCACATGTGAGGAGAAGAACTATGCAAGGATAAAGATGACCGACGTCAATAATTTCTTGGCCGGGCGCGGGTGGCCAGCTCCAATCATCTGCGACTCTGGCAATGGGTGGCACGCCCTTTACAGGGTTGACGTACTCGGGGATGACAGCGGACTGATCCGCCGGGTGTTGCAAGCATTGGCTGAGAAGTTTGATGATGATTTTGTTCATGTTGACACGGTCGTTGCCAATGCAAGCCGCATCTGCAAGCTCTACGGCACGGTTGGTCGCAAAGGTCCAAATACTCTTGAAAGGCCGCATCGTGCTTCCGGGATAATCACGATTCCCGAACAAATCGGTGTTGTGGCAACGGAACTGCTGGAGCAGCTGGCCAGCACATGTGCAGTGGTTAAAGTGAAGGAGCCCAGATTGGCAGCACAAAGGGCTGGTGCAAGAACACCTGCAGCACCAAAGGCTGGTCCGAAAATAACATTGAATCGTCCGCGTGCCTATGCGTCGAAAGTGCCTGGCGCGGTGTCGGGACAGGGTGGCAGCCAAGTCACCTTCAATCTCGCCATAGCGCTCGTCCGTGGCTTCCACCTCGATATTGAGGATGCCTATACCATATTGGCCGAGTGGAGCGAGCGCTGCTGTGTACCGCCTTGGAGCGAGAAGGAGCTGCGCCACAAGATCTCTGATGCTGACAATCACGATGATCCAGAAAATCCCCGTGGTTACTTGTTAACTAAGCGCAAGCCAGCACCACCTACCGCAAAGCCGCTGTGGTTGTATTCAAGTAGCGACCTTGGCAACGCCGATGCGCTGGTCGATGCCATTCAAGGCATGGGTGTTTATTGCCCGGAAATTGGAATGTGGCTGACATTCGAGCAACGGTGGCGCAGGGACTACTCAAATCAGATCCGCACCAAAGCGGCAGACTTTGTTCGCGCCTCCACCAAGGCGGCAGCAGCTGTGGTAGAGGAGGCCACACGCAGCCGAGCGCTAAAGCGGGCACTCAGCTTGGGCGACCTTAAACCCATGTGCAACGCCATCACGCTGGCTGCAAACAATCCAAAAGTGATCGTTCACCTCAAACAGTTAGACGCCGACTCGTGGCTGCTGGGCGTAGATAACGGCACCTTGGATTTGCGGACTGGCCAGTTGGTGGAAACACCGGCGGAGGCTTATGTCACACGCGGAATGGAGACCGCTTTCGATCCGCTCGCCACCTGCCCGTTGTGGGAAGCGTTTATCGAACGGGTGACGCGAGGGTATGACGGACTGGCTGAGTTCATCCAGCGCTCCGTTGGCTACAGCCTGACGGGCTTGACGGTGGAGCATTTGTTCTGGTTCCTCTACGGCGATGGTAACAACGGAAAATCCACCTTCATTGAGACCCTACAGAAACTCTTTGGTGAATATGGCATCCGGGCCAGCGAGAAGTTATTGTCGTTGTCCAAACACGGTGCAGACACGCCACAGAATGAGATTGCTGCGCTACATGGAGGGCGCATATTATTCGGCAGTGAGACCAAAGAGGGCGACAGGCTCAACGAGAAGTTCATCAAGGATCTCACAGGCGGCGATACCGTCTATGGCAGATCACTCTGGAAGGAAGGTGTTCAATTCGCGCCAACCTGCAGCCTGTGGATGTTTGGCAACCACAAGCCCTCCATTAGTGGCACGGACAGGGGCATCTGGAGGCGGGTGCAACTGATCCCGTTCACGGCCACTCTAACGGCTGAGGAGATCGACTTGGACTTGAAAGACAAGATGAAAGCGGTCGAACTGCCCGGCATACTCAACTGGGCCATCCGTGGACTGCGCCAGTGGCAGGGTGCCATGAGTGTGGGTGGCAGTAAATTGGGTGCTCCTTGTTGCGTCACAGGGGCCACTTCTGAGTACAGAAAAGACCAAGACACGCTAGGCTTATTCCTTGATGAACACGTCGTGACCGTGGCTGGGGCAAGGACGAAAAAGGCAGACCTGTACATGGAGTATCGGTTGTGGGCCACTGATAATGGCCAAAACTACACGATGACCAAGAACACGCTCACGCTGAGGATGAAGGATCGTGGGTTTGTAGAGCTGCCAACGAGGCCGCCGACATGGGCCGATGTCAAGCTGCAGTAATCAGTAGGCCGCTGGACTGGCCCCTCGCTTGTGCAAATCTACAGCGCTGAGGGTTTCTGGCGTCCGGGGTGCGCCAAGTGTGTTTTTTATGTAGCTATTGGAGTGTGAAAGTGCAGAACAATGACCCTTTTCCCCATAGTTACAACGTGAGAGAGTATATAAGGAGACTATGGGGAAAGCA
>NZ_JBAQCR010000062.1:0-43779 GCF_049294395.1 Prosthecobacter sp. | reverse complement strand
AAAGTTCGGCTCTGAAGAAGAGACTTTGTTTTCAGTTGGAGACTTCAAGGCAAATCGGGCAGCCAATGCTTGCATGCCCGCCATACGTAGGATGGGTGTGGCGACAGCCCGCCCGTCCATCAGCGTTCCGCAAACATCGGGGCGTGCGAACACCCTCGTGGTCGGACGGTTTGGCGGAGGGAGTTGTGGAGCGAAGAAGCGGTTGCGACGCCAAACACATCCAACCTACGACCGGAGCGCCACGCTACCCCGCACAAACCTGCTCAGACCCGTTTTCAATGGCGCGTGGTATCAGTCGCCGGGTTTGGAGCCCATCGTCATTTCCCCGCATGAATCACGAGCCTTAGCGGCTGATTTCTGCCGTGCGACTCGATCCCCACTTCTACTGATCGACGCCTACTGAGCCTTTGAACTGGCTGGATGCCCAGTGAGCTCCTTCTATTTGCGCTCCAGGAACAGCACAAAAATCAGACGTCCTTCTTTCCATGGCGGTCCGCCGATGAACAAGGGACTGTCTTTGCGCAAAACGGCATCGCTTTTGACCAATACCTGCTGCTCACGCCAGACTTGAAGATGCAAATTCACCCCGCCTTTGTCCGCCGGGCCTTTGGAGTCAATTTTCATGAACAGATCCCGGGACGGAACGACCCAGGATTCATACTCACGGAAGATGTCCTGCCGATGCTGGCCGAGGATTTCAAAGTGTTTGAATGGAAACACCTTCGCGAGCCGCTCATTCAGTCGGGGCAGCTCTGCGTGAATCGGCTCTTTGGCGCCGGTCAGCTGGGTGGCATCGTTGGTGGCGAAAATGAGCGCGCCCCACACGTGACCTTCAGTCGCGTGTTTGACTGAAGATACCACAGAGGGTGGCTGCCCCTGGGCACTGGCAAGAGCCGTGCTGATGACGAGGAAGAGCGCTGTAAGGAGGGGCTTCATCCGCGAGGAGTGATCATGGGATTGCCAAGTGCGTCACGGGAAATCATGAGCACCGGAGTTCCATGTGCGTCGAACATCGTTGTCGAGGCCAGTTGAGGCTCCACTTCACTGCGCTGGATGTTGATTCCCGAAACTTTACGCTCAGCCGGCACAGCATCCAAGCCATCAAGCATCAGGACGGTGGCATCTGCGGCACTGTCATGGTAGGTGCGCGCCTGGACGTGGGTGTTTGGGGTGTAGGAACTGAGGATCATGCTTTCCGAAGCGTCACCTGTCGCGGGATTCATCAGGAAGAAGCCCAGAACCGCCAAGGCAGCAGTGCCGGCCAGCGCAAACCATGGCTGGCGCAGCCATTGAAACATGGCGCCCCAGCCCGGAGCGGCCTGCTTGGCGCGTGTGTCGTCCAGCGCCATCTGGGTGATGCGCACTCCGATCTGGGTGTTGAAGTAATCGGCGTGCGGCACACGCATTTCGGCGGGCAGGTGGGTGCGGAGGCTGGTGCTCAGCTCGCGCATCTGCCGGGCTTCCTTGGCGAGCACGGGATCTTGCTTGAGGCGCTCCTCAAAAGTGGCGCTTTCCGTTTCATTCATTTCGCCATCAATCCAGCGAATGAGGTCGTGTTCTTCAGATGGAGGTTTCATAAACGTCGTGGAGTTGTTCCTGAAGTTTCTTGCGAGCGTAAAACAGACGCGACATCACCGTGCCGAGAGAGCAGGGGATGAGGGCGGCGATTTCTTCATAAGCGAGCCCTTCGACCTCACGCAGGACGATGACCTGGCGGTGTTCGGGCGAAAGTTTGGCGATGGCCTGCTGAATGCGCTGCCCGAGCTCGGCGTTTGTCATGGCAGCGTCGGGCGCTAGATCGCCCTTCGGCGTGGCTTCCGCGCCTACGGCGACGCGGTGTTCGGTGCGCTCGTCATCGAATTCACCATCGCCCTGGATCTTCTTCTTCCGGAGCCAGTCATAGCTCACATTGTGGGCGATGCGGTAGAGCCAGGTGTAGAATCCCGCATCATGCTTGAACGTCGGCAGAGCACGCCATGCCTTGATGAAGGCCTCTTGGGCGAGGTCCCATGCTTCGGTTTCGTTCTGGATGAGGTGATAGGTCATGGCATAAATCCTCCCACGGTAGCGCGTGACGAGAACGTCAAACGCCCGTGTGTCGCCTGCTTGGCTGCGTTTGACCAAGTCGAGGTCTGAGACTTCGCCAGGGTCAGTCGATGCTGAGGCAGGCATGGATTATTGTTGGCGGAGGATTGACGGCCGTGACGGTGGAATTATTCAGGTCGCAGCACGTTTTGGAGCCAAAAAATGCGTCGAACGTTGAATCAGGGGATTTTCAGGGACTGACCAAGCCGGATCAGATCACTGCTGAGGCCGTTGGCGGCCTTGATCTTAGCCACGGAAGAACCCTTTTTCCGGGCGATGGAGGAGAGCGTGTCACCCTTGACGACGGTGTATCTCGACCCCGAGGACTTTTTGCCAGTCGCTTTGGATTTCGAAGGGGTGGACTTCTTCTTCGCAGAGCTGCTGGAAGCCGTGGACTTCTTGGGCGTGGATGACGTGCTGGACGGCGTCACCTTCTTCGTGCCGCTGAAAGCATAAGGATTCGCGGGAGGCTCCGGCGGCAGGGAGGAGGCAGGGGCCGGCGGGGTCTGATACTTCGGCGTGGTCGAAGACGCGTAGCCGCTCTGGCCCGGGTAAGGATTGTAGTGCCCGTCGGTGCCGTAGTTGGAGGCATAGGGATCGCTGCTAGTGCCGCCGGATTTGTTCGTGTTTTCACAGGAAGCCAGGGCAAGGCAGGTGGCGGACAGCGCGATGAGACGAAGGGCAGTCATGATGGGGTGTGATTTCAGCCAGCATACACGCATGGCAGGAACCTGCGCACTAATGAAATCGGGCTCATCCTTTTCAATGCCTAATTTGCTGCTGCTGAGCCTGCGCTGCGATTTCCCGAGGTTGGCGCAATAGAGGCAGCAGCACCGGCGTTGTGCCTGACGAGGGAAATCTTCCGACACAGACCTTGCCAATTCGCCCGCCATTCCCTAGCTTCGTGTCCCACCCCATGAAAATCGGCTTCAATCTCCTTCTCTACTCCGGCCACATCACCGAGGCAAACTACCCCGTCATCGAAAAACTCAAGGCCACCGGCTACGACGGAGTCGAGGTTCCGATCTTTGATGTCAGCAATCCCGCCCATTTCAAAGGCATCGGCCAGGTGCTGAAGGACAACGGCCTCGAATGCACCGCTGTCACCGTCCTGCCAGATGAAGCCCACAATGCCATCAGCCCCGTCGCGGCCAACCGCCAGGGCGCCATTGATCATCTCAAGCGTGTGATCGAATGCGCGCACAACGCCGGCGTGCAGACTCTCGTCGGTCCCTACTATCAGGTGCTCGGCCAGTTTACCGGCGCCTTCCCTTCGGAAGCTGAACTCGCAGGCGCTGCTGAAGTGCATCGTGCCATCGCTCCCGTCGCTGAAGCTGCGGGCGTGAAGTGCGCCATCGAAGCGCTCAATCGCTTCGAGGCCCACCTGCTCAACACCATGGAGCAGGCCGCCGCCTACGTGAAGCGTGTCGATCATCCGAATTTCGGCACGATGTATGACACTTTCCACGCCAACATCGAAGAAAAGAACCCGCTGGCGGCCATCGACACCGTGTTTGCTTCCGGCAAGCTCAACCACGTGCACATCTCCGAGAACGATCGCGGCACTCCGGGCCGTGGCCACATCAACATTGTCGAGCAGATCAAGCACCTCAAAAAGATCGGCTATGACGGCTGGATGACCATCGAAGCCTTCGGCAGCGCTCTGCCAGACCTCGCCGCCGCCACCCGTGTCTGGCGCGATTTCTTCCCCAACACCGAACAAGTTTACACCGAAGGCTTCGCGCTCATCAAAAACGCGCTCGCCTGATTTGAAGCCACGTCAACCCAACCCATTCAACCCATGAACACACCGACCCCACCCCCAGCAGCGGCGACCTCCCGCCGCCAGTTTATCGGCACCACCGCCGCTACTGTAGCCAGCACCGGCCTCACTGTCGCCCAGTCCGCGAATGTTGCCGGCAGCGATGAAATCAAAATCGGCCTCATTGGCTGCGGCGGTCGTGGCACCGGCGCTGCCGGCCAGGCGCTCAGCACCAATCAGAAGGGCGTCACACTGCACGCTGTGGGCGACGCCTTCAAAGAAAAGGCGGACGGCGCGCTGAGCAATCTGCGCAACAAAGTCCCGGACAAGGTGAAGGTCGATGACTCCCGCATCTTTGCTGGTACGGACGCTTACCAGAAGGTGATTGATTGCTGCGATCTCGTCATCCTCACCACGCCTCCCGGTTTCCGCCCGTATCACTTCGAAGCCGCCGTGAACGCTGGTAAAAACATCTTCATGGAAAAGCCCGTCGCTGTGGACAGCCCCGGCGTGCGCAAGGTTCTCGAAATGGCCAAAATTGCCGACGAGAAAAACCTCAAGGTGGTCTGCGGTCTGCAGCGCCGTTACCAAAACTGCTACCGCGAAGCCCTCACCCAGGTCAAGGAAAACGGCGTCATCGGCGACATCGTTTCCGGCCAGGTTTACTGGAATGGCGGTGGCATCTGGTTCCGCGACAAGCGCCCAGACCAGACCGAACTCATGTACCAGCTCAACAACTGGTATTTCTTCACCTGGCTCTGCGGAGACCACATCAATGAGCAGCACATCCACAACATCGACGTGGCCAACTGGTTCCTGGGTGGTCACCCCATCAGCGCCCAGGGCATGGGCGGCCGCCAGCAGCGTGTGGACAAGAAATTCGCCCAAATCTATGACCACCACTACGTGGAGTACACCTATGAAAACGGTGTCCGCATCAACAGCCAGTGCCGTCACCAGTCCGGTGTGAGCAACGCCGTGCGCGAAGAATTCACCGGCACCAAAGGCAAGATCTACCTCGACAACAGCGGCCGCTGCTACGCCAACAACCACAAGGGCGAAACCATCTGGAAATACCGCCCAGGTGGCAAGGATCCCGCATCGGCGGGCAAGGGAAATGCCAAGAAGCTGGATCCAGATCCATATCAGACCGAGCACGACACCCTGCAGGCCGCCATCCGTGAGAACAAGCCCGTCAACAACGCCTACTACGGTGCTGAATCCACGATGACCGCCCTCATGGGCCGCATGGCCACCTACTCCGGCAAGGAGCTGAAGTGGGATGAAGTGCTCAACAGCAAAGTGCAGCACATGCCCAACATCATCACTCCTGAGTCCGAAGCTCCGGTCAAACCCGATGCTGAAGGCTGGTACCCCGTCGCGATGCCCGGCTGGGCTGCGAAGGACTATGCCGAGCATGGCCGCCAGAACGTGGAGATCGTCTAATCTCACCAACCTGGATCACTCCAGCCCCGGCCGCAGCGATGCAGCCGGGGCTTTTTTGTGTGCTTTCTCCTCTGCACTTGCTGCCAAATCTCTTGCCAATCGCACGTTCCCTTCGCTACAACCATCTCCTGCCATGAACACCAGCCGCCGCACCTTCCTGACCAGTTTCGCCGTTTCCGCCGCCACCACGACTTTGCTGTCCCGCGACTGGTCCGGCCAGACGCCCGAGCGCTATCCAGATCCGGATGTCATTGTGCTCGAGCCTGAGTTTGAAAAACTTATTCAGGGGAACTCGCCCATCCGCCGCCTGCACACCGGCATGCTCTGGGCGGAAGGCCCGGCATGGAACGGCAGCGGCAACTACCTCGTGTGGAGCGACATTCCCAACAACGCGCAGATGCGGTACCTGCCCGAAGACGGCCACGTCTCCGTGCTGCGCAACAACGCGAACAACAGCAACGGCAACACCTTTGATCTGCAAGGCCGCCAGATCTCCTTTGAGCACGCCACGCGCCGCGTCGTCCGTTATGAACTCGACGGCAAGATCACCGTGCTGGCCGACAAGTTTGAAGGCAAACCGCTCAACGCACCGAATGACGGCGCCGTGCATGCCGACGGCTCCGTGTGGTTCACCGATCCCGGTTACGGCAGCATGATGGATTACGAAGGAAACAAAGGGGAGCTGCTGCTGAAGGAGGCAGTCTATCGCATCGATCCCAGCGGGGAGATCACCAAGATCACCGAGGATCTGGAGAAGCCGAACGGGCTCTGTTTTTCGCCGGACTACCAGAAGGTTTATATCGTGGACACGGGTGCGCCGAAGAACATCCGGGTGTATGAGGTGGATGGCAAGAAGGTGAAGAACGGGAAGGTATTTGCGACCAACAAAGGCATGCTCACCGACAAAGCTGCCAAAGGAAACTCGGACGGCATCCGCTGCGACGTCGAGGGCAATGTCTGGGCCAGCGCCGGCTGGATCGGCGACGGCTACGATGGCGTCCACGTCTTCAATCCCGCAGGGAAAATGCTCGGCTACATCAAGCTCCCCGAAACCGCCAGCAACCTCTGCTTCGGCGGTCCGAAGCGAAACCGCCTCTTCATCACCGCATCTCAGAGTCTTTATTCGCTCTACGTGAATACGCGTGGAGCGCATCATTGCTGAGAAAAGCTGGCGACGCTCGGTTTAGCCGCAGAGGAGCAAAGAGGCAGAGGGAGCAGAGAATCCGAATTTATTCAAAATCTCTGCCGCCTCTGCTCCTCCGCCTCTCTGCGGCTAAATCGAATGATCCATGGCTCGGCAGTTCCTTGATCTCAAGTGCTGCCCACGCTAAACGACTGCATGGATGAATCCTACACCCAACGCTTCGGCGGCATCGGGCGGCTTTACGGAGCTGCGGCGCTGCCCCGACTCGCTGCTGCACACGTCGCCATTGTGGGTGTTGGCGGCGTGGGTTCATGGATCGTGGAGGCTCTGGTGCGCAGTGGCATTGGCGAGCTGACGTTGATCGACATGGACGATGTCTGCATCACCAACACCAACCGCCAGCTTCCTGCACTCGCCCACACCATCGGTGTGTCGAAGGTCGATGTGCTGGCCGCACGCGTGGCTGAGATCAATCCCGCCTGCCGCGTGAACCGTGTCATCGAGTTCCTCACCGAATCGAATGCGGACCGGCTGCTCGCACCGAACTTTGATTTCGTGGTCGATGCCGTGGATCGCACCTCGATCAAGGCGGTCATCATCGCCCGCTGCCATGCACGCGGTTTGCCGGTCATCACTTCGGGGTCTGCCGGGGGGCGGCGTGATCCCACGGGCATCAAAATCGCCGATCTCGGTCATGCCGGGGCGGATCCCCTGCTCCGAGGCGTGCGCCAGAGCCTGCGCCGTGATTACGGCTTCGCCAAAAGCGAACAGGGCCGCCCCGTGACGATGGACATCCCCTGCGTGTTCTCCATGGAGAAGCCGGTGTTTCCGTGGGCGGATGGTTCCTGCTCCCTCGAACCCGAAACCGGCGCTGAAACGGGCCTCCGCCTCGACTGCGCCGCCGGGTTTGGCGCTGCGACGTTCGTCACCGGTACGTTTGGGTTTGTGCTTGCGGCGGAGGTGGTGAGAAGGCTGGCAGCCGTGGAATGACTGGAGCGCAGAGTGCGCGAGTCATGGGATCAATCCCCGGCCAATGACTTGGGCCGGCCATCGTGAATGCCAAAAGAACTGCGTTGGTTGGCCCACCAAACAACAAAGGGCAGCCAGAAGAAAAGCCCGCCGGCAAGGTAAAGGCATGCGTAAGCCACCTGCGTCTGGTCTTTGGCTTCGTAGAGTCCGTTGACGAAGAAAGTTCCGAAGTAAGAGGCCAGGATGTAGAAAAAGACCCAGCCGCAATACCAGACCCACACTTTGCGATGGAACAGTCCAAAGCTGACAAGGAAGCAAATGACTGAGAAACCGAGGAAGTAAGGTAATGCTTCCATGAGTCGAAGGCCGGAGAGCTACTTCACCACCGGCTTGCCCGCAGCTGCCCAGCCGCCGAAGCCTTCATCCAAGTGGATCAGGTTCGTGAAACCGAGTTTTTCAAAGACCTCGAGGGCGCGCATGCTGCGGCCACCGGCCTGGCAGTGGACGAGGGTGGGCTGGGTCTTGTCGAGTTTGCCGAGCTGGGCTTCGAAGTCGTTCGCCATGATGTCGATGTTCTTCGCGCCTTGGATGTGGCCGTCTTTGAATTCGTCCGGCGTGCGCACATCAATGACGGCCACTTTGCCGTCGGCAATGATCTTGGCGGCTTCGTCAGCCTTGACGTGTTTGGCGGGGTCTGCGGCAAGCATGAGCGTGGGGAGCAAAAGAAGGAGGGCGGTGAGGAGCGTTTTCATTGGATGGGTTGGTGTAAAATATAAAGCCTAAATTCAGACCGTGCAGCGGACTTCGACGGGCATGCGGCTGAGACGTTGGTAGAGTTTAATCAGGGCGAGCAGAGGCCACCAGCGGTAGAGGTAGATTTCGAGCGGCTTCCACATGGCCACCCAGCCGATGATGGTGAGACCTTCGCGGGCGACGGACTGCCAGTTGCCATCGGCAGGGGTGATCAGCGTGGCGGTGAACTGGCAGGTGCCGAGGAAGAGCAAGCCGATCAGAAAGGATGCGCGTCCCTCGCGTATCAGGCGCTTGAATTCACGCAGCGTCATTTCGGCGCGATACTCAAAGTAATGGGCGATGGAGTTGGCGACGAGCTTCTGTGCGTCGGCGACATCCACGGGACGTTTTGCCAGGTGCACGACGAGCTTCAAATCGTGTTTGCGCGAGTGTTCCTGCGCCCAGCTGACGATGAATTCCTCGGCATCGTGATCCAGATCACGCTCATGGAACGGGGAGGGGTCCAGGGAGTTGAACAACTGGTTCAACTCCATGAGATTGACCTCGATGAGTTCGGTCATGAGCGTGATGCGGTGGAGCGGCTCACGCCTTTGCGGCAGCGTAGCCTTTGGCCACTTCCGCCCAGTTCACGACGTTCCACCATGCGGCGATGTAGTCGGGGCGCTTGTTTTGATACTTGAGGTAGTAGGCGTGCTCCCAGACATCCAGGCCGAGGATCGGGGTGCCAAGGTCGGCGGCATCGACGATGCCTTTCATCAGCGGATTGTCCTGATTGGGTGTGGAGGTGATCTTGAGCTTGCCGTCCTTGGTGACGATGAGCCAGGCCCAGCCGGAGCCAAAGCGCTTCACTCCGGCTTCGCCGAAGAGTTTTTTGAAGTCGTCGATGCTGGTGAAGGTGCTCTGAATCGCTTCACCGAGCTTGCCTTCAGGGCCGGTCGGGCCGCTGCCAGCCGGGGCCATCCATTTCCAGAACCAGGTGTGGTTCACGTGGCCGCCGCCGTTGTTGCGGATGGCCATCCGGGAGGCTTCGGGGAGAGATTTGATGTCGGAGACCAGTTCGATGGCGTCGGTTTTGCTGATGTTCGCCGCCTTGAGTGCATCACCGAGCTTGGCGATGTAGGCGGTGTGGTGCTTGCCGAAGTGGATGTTCATCGTCAGGGCGTCGATGTGGGGTTCCAGGGCTTCGGGAGCGTAGGGCAGGGGAGCCTGGGTGAGTTCCAGCGCGTGGCTGCTGGTGGGGACAACGAGCGAGCCTGCGAGGGCGGCGGTGCTGGTGGTGAGGAAGTGGCGGCGGTTCATGGTGTTGGGGTGTGGGTGAGCTTCCAGAATACGAATTCAGCGGGGGCGATGTCACGGCGAAAGTGCTGCGTGCAATCTTTTGTCACCGTGGTAGCTTTGCATTTGTCATGGCCGCAGTCACCCATCCCCCCGAATGGACCACTCCGCAGTCCTCTTTTCGTTCTCGTGACGATTGGAGCCTGAAATGGTGGGTGATGTTCGCGCTCATCCTTTCCGTGGTGTTTCACATGATGCTCGTGGTCGGCTTTGACACGCTGGGCATCTCAAATGTGACACCGACCAAGCCGCGTGATGTGCCGGAGCGCGTGCGCATCAGCGAGCAGCTGCTGAAAGACCAGCAGGCCATCCAGGAGATCCCGGAAATCATCGCTCCCGGCAACGTGCCCGACATGAAGGCCTTTGAGCCGAAATTGGATGATTTCGACAAGCTGCAGGAACTGCCCAAGAATCAGGAGATCGACCTCACGCCGAACGTGAAGGAGATTACGAATTTCATCCGCGCCAACGATCCCGGTGACGGTGCGCCCGGCACCTCCAAAGGCGTTGACATGGCGAAGCTGCTGGCCCCTGCGGCCATGGACGGGCCGGATATCGCCACAGAGATGGCCAGCGTGCGCCGGGATGTCTTGTCCAAACCCATCTCAGAAAAACAAATGCTGCTGGATGCCGGTGCCGCAGACCCCGGCGAGGGAGGCAAGATGGACAGCGGCCTTCTTGACGCAGTCAAAAGCCAGAGCACGACGGCCGCTTCAGGCGCACGCGTGAAGGGCTTCAGCAACCTCGATGATCTGCTCGGTGGCGGTGGCAAAATGGGTGGCAGCACGGCCCCGATTCTGATGCCCACCGATCTGCTGTTTGAGTATGGCAGCGACCAGCTCGCCGAAGCGGCACGCCTCAGCCTGATGAAGCTGGGTTTCCTCATTCAAAAAAACCCGGATTCGCTCTTCATCATCGAAGGCCACACCGACAGCTTCGGCGGTGAGGACTACAATCTCGAGCTCAGCATCCGCCGTGCGACGGCGGTGGTCAGCTGGCTGCGAGAGTCGCTTGGCCTGGGAACCGACCGCATTCAGGCCGTGGGCATGGGCAAGTCGAAGCCGATCGTCAGCACCGCCGGCACGCCGGAGCAGCAGGGCATGAACCGCCGCGTGGAAATCAAGGTGCGGCCGAAGAAATAACCCGTTTCACGCCAACCCCGCAGTCCGCATGTCGGTCAAGTCCGTGTATCTGCAGTTAACGAAACTATGGCTGCGCGGCGGCCGCTGGGTGGTGATGTTCGCTTGTCTGATCTTTTTTGCCTGGTGCTACATGCGGGCCTTTCAGCGGCAGGGGATCACCCGTTCAGATCCCCTTCCGGAGCATGAGCGGATGTATCTGAACGCCGCCATCGAAACACGGAAGGACCTGACGCCGGATTTCTCCAAAAGCGTTTCCAAGCCGCTGAACGACTGGCTGCCGCACCGCACGGATGGCGTGGTGCGCCCCATCTGGCCCTGGCTGGCCGCATGGAATGTCGGGGCGGAGCAGCCTCTGTCATCCGGCCCCTTGAGCAAGGAGGACCAGCGGGTGCTTGGGGCCAGCAAGTGCTGGCTCATGGGAGTGAGCCTGGGCTTTTTGATGATGCTCGGACTGGCGGCGGCGCGGGCGTTTTCGGTTCCGGCGGCGTTGCTCACGATTTTGACCATCGGCTTTGGTGTGCTGCTGCCTTCCACGGCTGAGTTTTCACCGGATGTGCTGTTTCAGCTGCTGTTTCTGCTCACCTGGGTTTGCTGCGTGGCGGCGTTGAAACGCAATTCTCTCTGGCTTTACGGGTTGATCGGCCTGTTCTCGGCGCTGGCGAATCTGACGCTGCCCACCACCACCACGCTGGTGCTGGTTTTCATCGCCGTGAGCACGCTGCGCTGGCTGTGGGGCTGGGTCCTGGCCCACCTGCCCCATGAACGCGGCACGTCTCTGTGGGTGTGGCGGAATCACTGGCTGGGCATGGTCCTGCTGGTGGCCTGCCATCTGATCACCGTCGGCCCCATGATGGCGTACTCGAAGGAGAAACTGGGAGACGCCACGCCCTTCCACTGGCGGTGGTTTGAAAATGAAACCGCCATGCAGCAGTGGACGGCGGTGCATCGGACGCGCGAAGCTTTGCAGGCTGTGCCCGCTGGCGAGATGCCGAGCTATGCAAACTACCTTGCAACCCATTCACCCAAAGAGAGGCAGGAGCGCTTTTGGCACGGCGGGCTGAAAATGATGGGAGCCGTGCTGCAGTTCCCCTGGAGCTTTGATTCGCTGCCGCATGAACGCGGGGTGTTTGTGAGCGTTCTGGCCAGCATTTTGTGCCTGCTGCTGCTGATCATCGCGTTCGTGGCGCCACGTGCGGCGCATGCCGGGCAGGCCTTGCATCCTGAAACAGCCCCGCTGGCTTTGTTCAGCATTCTGGCCTTTGTGGCCTGCACGCTAGATTTCGGCTGGGACATGCCGGTGCTCACCTGGGGAAATCGTCATCTGGCCTTGTATCCGCCGCTGGTGCTCAGCCTGCTCTGGGCCAGCGAGGCATTGGTGCATCGTGCGCGCCGGCGCAACATGCGGCTGCCAGTCTTCGTGATCTACGAAACGGTGCTGTGGGCGCTCTGCACTCTGGCCTTCTGGCGAGTGATCGCGGTCTTGCAGCCGGGCTCTTTCGCGGCATGAATGCGCGCCCCTATTCATGGCTGCCTCCAAACATCGTTTCATTCTCTGCTTCGACTTCGATGGCACTCTCATACATCCCGAGAGAGAGCCCGTGTTTCATCCAGGTCTCGGGCAGATGATTAAACTGCTGCGCGGACAGGGCGCGGCGTGGGTGATCAATACGGGCCGTGGCTTGAGCCAGACCATCGAAGGGCTCGCGCAGCATGGCATCTACATGGAGCCGGATTTCATCATCGCGCGGGAGAGTGACATCTATAAGCCGGGCTTCTTCAGCCGCTGGACGGACTACGGCTCCTGGAACCGGCTGGCGCGGCGTGCCCAGGAGCGGTTCGCCAAAGACCACCAGGCATCGCTTCAAGACATCCGCCGCATGGTGGAGACACAGACCCAGGCCTCGTTCATCACCGCTGGTGAGGGTGAGATGGGCATTGTCGGCACCAGCGACCTCGAACTCGACGGCATTTGTGCTTACATCGACACGCACGCACGGCAGTTCCCGGACATTGGCTACCATCGCAACGGCATCTACCTGCGCTTTTCGCATAGCGGCTACAGCAAAGGAACCGCGCTTAGCGAACTCGCACGCCTGCTCGGTCTGGACGCCTCGGTGTGCTTTGCCGCCGGGGACAATTTCAATGACCTCAGCATGCTGGATCCGCGCCATGCCCACATGATCGCCTGTCCGGGAAATGCGGTGGAGCCGGTGAAGCAGATCGTGCATTCACGGGGTGGATTCATCGCCACCCGCTTCGCCAGCGAGGGCATGATGGAGGCGCTGACACATTTTTTTGGCAATTCTCCGCCCCCAGCAGCCATATTTTAACAATTCTAAAGCTTTCGAGGGAAGTTTTCCCTTGCCGAATGGGTGGACGTGTGGAAACCTCTGCGCCCCTCGTCCCAAAATGACGGGGCAACTCTTACTTTTCAGGTTATGGCATACGCAATCATCAAAACAGGCGGCAAGCAGTACAAAGTCTCCGTGGGCGACAAGTTCGACGTGGAGAAACTCGAAGCTGCAGAAGGCGACACCGCGACCTTCGACCAAGTGCTCGCCGCCGGCGAAGGCAGCAGCATCACCGTGGGCGCTCCGACCCTGGCAGGCGCCAGCGTCTCCGCCAAAGTGATCAAGCAGCACAGAGCTGACAAGGCCACCACCTTCAAGTTCCGCAAGCGCAAGGGCTTCCACAAGACTCGTGGTCACCGCCAGCCGCTGACCCTCGTGCAGATCACCGCCATCAACGCTTAATCCCTTAATACTCTCTTCTTATGGCCCATAAAAAAGGACAAGGTTCCGTCAAAAACGGTCGCGACAGCCAGAGCAAGCGTCTTGGCGTCAAGAAATTCGGCGGCGAAGCCGTCATCGGTGGCAACATCATCCTCCGCCAGCGTGGCACGAAGTGGGTTCCAGGCCGCAACGTCGGTCTTGGCCGTGACCACACCATCTTCGCTCTCGTGGCTGGCCGAGTCCTTTTCGACAAGGATGGCCGTCGTGTGAATGTCGAGCCTGTTGCTGCTGAGCCAGCCGCTGCCCTCGTGGCATAAGCGATCGAACAGTTATTTTCATCAGGGCGCGGATCACCTCCGCGCCCTTTTTCTTGCCCAAATTCCGTCGTAAAGTCCTATTTCCTACTTTACACATCGGGAATCAGGTGAATACTCCGCGCCCCTCGCATGAATCCCGACCAAATCCAAGCTCTCAACGATGCCGCCCGTGGCCAGTCGCCCCAGGAAATCATCAAGACCGCCCTCGCTCATGCCGGCGGCGGGGCCATCGTCACCACGAATTTCCGTCCGTATGAGGCTGTGATCCTGCATCTCGCGACTGAGCAGAGTCAGGACATCCCGATCCTCTGGGTGGATCACGGTACCAATCTCCCTGAAACCTACCTCTTCGCCGAGAAGAGCCGCGTCAGGCTGGGCCTCAATCTGCTGCCCTACCTGCCGAAAATGACCGCCGCCCACTGGCTGGCGCTCAACGGCGGCCAGGTGCCGATGCCGGATGAAGTCGAGCGCGTGGAATCCTTCAGCCGCATCATGAAGCTGGAGCCCTTTGAGCGCGGCATGCGCGAGCTCGCTCCGAAGGTCTGGATCACCGCCCTGCGCAAGGAGCAGAATCCTCAGCGTGCCGCCACGCTGCAGCCCTTCATGTGGGATGCCAAATTCAACTGCCTCAAGGTGAACCCCATCCTCGAGTGGACGCCCGTTGAGATGGATGCCTACCTGCTTGAGCACAATCTGCCGAACGAGCGTACCTACTACGATCCTGCCAAAGGCGACGAAAAGCACGAATGCGGCCTGCACGCCAAGCTCGTCACCGACAAAGCGTAAGCGTTCATGGAACTGCCTGATCATTTCCTTCTGTACGTCCTGGCCGGCTTCGTCGCTCAATTGATCGACGGAGCACTCGGCATGGCCTACGGCGTCAGCGCCTCCTCCTTGCTGTCCGTTTTCGGTGTGTCACCCCAGGTCGTCAGCGCCACCGTGCATGCAGCGGAATGTTTCACCACGGGGGCCTCGGGCATCTCTCATCATGCGTTTGGCAATGTGGACCGCGTGTTGTTTCGCCGGCTGCTCATTCCTGCGGTCATCGGTGCGGTGGTGGGTGCCTACATCCTCACCTCAATCGACGGCAAGGTGCTCAAGCCCTACATCTCCGTCTATCTTGTGATCATGGGCGCGGTGATCATTGCCAAGGCATTCACCCGTGTCCCACCGCGCAAGGTCACCACCCATCTCGCCCCGCTGGGATTTTTCGGCGCGTTGGTGGATGCGATGTGCGGCGGCGGCTGGGGGCCCATCGTCGCCTCCAACCTCATCATCCGTGGCAATGACACGCGCATCACCGTGGGCAGTGTGAACGCCGTCGAGTTCTTCGTCACGCTCGCTGCTTCCATCACCTTCTTCCTGACCATCGGCCTCACGCATTGGAACATCATCCTTGCGCTCGCCATCGGCGGTGTCATCGCTGCGCCCCTCGCTGCGTGGTCCGCGAAACACATCCCGCACAAGCCCTTCATGGTGCTGGTCGGTCTGCTGATCGTCGTCATCAATTCCCTCCGCATTTTCAAGATCCTTTAATTCACCCGTCTCATGTCCGCGATCACCCATCTCCAATTCCTCGAATCCGAGGCCATCTACATCCTGCGCGAAACGGCCGCGCAGTTCCAGAAGCCCGCACTGCTGTTCTCCGGTGGCAAAGACTCCATCGTCATGGCCTGGCTGGCGCGCAAAGCCTTTCATCCTTCGAGGCTGCCCTTCCCATTGCTGCATGTGGACACCGGCCACAACTTCCCCGAAGCCATCGAGTATCGCGACTGGTTCGTGCAGGAGATCGGCGCCACGCTGACAGTCGGTCTGGTGCAGAAGTCCATCGACGATGGGCGTGTGCAGGAGGAAAAAGGCTACAACGCCAGCCGCAACAAACTGCAGACCGTCACCCTGCTCGACACCATCGAGGAAAATAAGTATGACGCCTGCCTTGGCGGCGGTCGCCGTGATGAAGAAAAAGCCCGCGCCAAGGAGCGCTTCTTCAGCCACCGCGATGAGTTCGGCCAGTGGGACCCCAAGAACCAGCGCCCCGAGCTGTGGAACATCTTCAATGGTCGCAAACACTTCGGCGAGCACTTCCGCGTCTTCCCGCTGAGCAACTGGACCGAGATGGACATCTGGCAGTACATCCGTCAGGAAAACATCCCGCTGCCAAGCCTCTACTTCAGCCATCAGCGCAAGATCATCGACCGCCAAGGCCAGCTTCTCGACGCCGGCACCGGCATCATCCCGCTGCACGATGAAGAAAAGCCGAAGGTGAAGGAAATGACCATCCGCTTCCGCACCGTGGGCGACGTCACCTGCACCGGCGCCGTCGAATCCACCGCCAGCACGATTGATGAAATCGTCGCCGAAGTCGCCGCTGCACGCCAGACCGAGCGCGGTACACGTGCCGATGACAAGCGCAGCGAAACCGCCATGGAGGACCGCAAAAAAGAGGGCTATTTCTGATTCCTGAAATCGTGCTATTCTCCTGGCTATGACTGCAAATCCTCCACTTACCATTGAGTCATTCTTGGAAGTCTCTGAGCAGCTTCCTATCGACGATCAGTATGAGCTGCTGAATCGTTTGTCTGATCGCCTGCATGGTGGCGAGAATGCTGATGACAGGGAGGTTTCGCTTTCACCGGAGTGGATGGAAGAAATCAATCGCCGCATAGGTGAAGTCGAGTCGGGAACGGCGGAACTTATCCCGGCTGAACAAGTGTTGGCCGAGCTTCGAGCTCAGGTGCGGACAGACTCATGACGTTTCACTTCCACGCCGGCGCAAGACGCGACCTCAAGCAAAGCTATTCCTGGTATCAAAAACACAGTGAGCGGGCCGCCTCAGAGTTCCTTGAGGAAGTGTCCGCCACACTCGACAAAATCAGCAACACTCCTGGCCATTTCCATCCCGTCGCTAAACAGAGCAAAGCTCGTGCCGTGCGAGTGGATCGCTACCCTTTCAACCTCATCTACCTCCCGTCCGCCACAAACGTCATCATTATCGCCGTGGCCCACGACAAACGCCGCCCTGATTACTGGCAGCGCAGAATTGACTGAATTATGACCACCACCACTCTCAACCCTACTGAATCCTCTCTTCTTCGTTTCACCACTGCTGGCAGTGTGGACGATGGCAAAAGCACCCTCATCGGCCGCTTGCTGTATGATTCCAAATCCATCTTCGAAGACCAGCTTCTCGCCGTCGAAGAATCCTCCAAGCGTCGTGGCGATGCCCACGTGAATCTCGCGCTGCTCACCGATGGTCTGCGTGCCGAGCGCGAGCAGGGCATCACGATTGACGTGGCCTACCGCTACTTCGCCACGCCAAAGCGCAAGTTCATCATCGCGGATACTCCGGGCCACATTCAGTACACCCGCAACATGGTCACGGGTGCCTCCACCGCAGATCTCGCGATCATCCTGATCGATGCCCGTCTCGGTGTCATCGAGCAGACCATGCGCCACACCTTCCTCGCGAGCCTGCTGCGCATCGGCCACATCGTGCTGGCGGTGAACAAGATGGACCTCGTGGATTTCGACGAGGCCGTTTATAACAAGATCGTCGCTGACTTCCAGGCCTTCGCCAAAGGCCTCGATCAACTGCCAAAGGTCACGCCGATCCCGATGAGCGCGCTCAATGGTGACAACGTCGTGGACAAGTCCGAGAACACCCCGTGGTACACCGGCCCTTCGCTTCTGCAGCATCTTGAAACCGTCCAGGTGCACAGCGAAACCGCTGCGGATGAAGCCCGCTTCGCCGTGCAGTGGGTCATTCGCCCGATCTCCGACCGTGAAGACGCCAAGCTGGGCAATCTGCATGACTACCGTGGCTTCGCCGGCCGCATGGCCAGCGGCACCTTCAAAGTGGGCGATGACGTGCTCGTGTACCCGTCCGAGATGAAGTCGAAGATCACCGGCATTCACACCTATGAAGGCCCGCAGGAAGAAGCCATCCCGCAGCTCAGCTACAGCATCACCGTGGCCGATGAAATCGACACCAGCCGTGGCGGCATGATCGTGAAGGCCAACGAGCCCACGCAGACGAGCCATGAGTTTGATGCCATGATCTGCTGGTTCGCCGACAAGAAAACGCTCAAGCCACGCAGCCGCTTCCATCTGCGCCACACCACCAATGATGTGCGCGCCGTCGTCACGGACGTGCTCTACAAGGTGAACATCAGCACGCTGGAAAAAACCACTGAGAGCAAGGAGTTCTCCCTCAACGACATCGGCTGCATCCGCATCCGCTGCGCAGCGCCGATCTTCTTCGACCCCTACTCCAAGAACCGCACCACGGGCAGCTTCGTCCTCGTCGATGAACAGACGAACAACACCGTCGCTGCCGGCATGATCACCAAGTCGCTGGTGGATGCGGGTGACGAAGATGCCGAAGTGGCGATCTAAGGCGGACTCAAGCCCTGAGCATGGTCACGTTGGAAGACGTGGCCATGACCTGCGGCGGTCTTTTGACGCAGGCAAAGGCGATGCCGGGGCGGCTCTTACAGCTTGCTGGTCAGGCGCAGCCAAAGCATCCCTTTGGGGCGGCCTTCGTTGGTCCAGCCGCGCTTCATGCGGTCGGTGAAAGCCAGCGGCCAGTCATATTTCTTCCATTGGCGCTCGGTGTCCGACTGGACCTCGATTTGATGGGTCAGGCGGAAGCGTTCGATGAGCAGATTGGTGACTCCGGGCACCAGGCAGTCATGTGTTTCGATGATAAAATCGGAATACTTCAAGTTCGGAACTTTGACGGGGTCCAGCAGGTCGGCCTCGCCGCCTTCGATGTCGCAAAAGACCAGAGTCTTCGGGCCGGAGAGTTTCTCCAACTGGTTCCAGTCGCACAAGGTGTTGATCTCGATCTGCGGCAGGACGTTGTTCAGCGTGGCCAGCTTTTCCAGCATCTGCCGGGGCCGCTCGACGATGTCGAACGCCACAATGCGCGGCGTGACCTTGGTGAAGGCAAAGCCCACGGCGTAATAGCCTTCGGCGGAGCCGACGTTGATGATGCGATCATACTTTTTGGCGGCGATGTCATGGATCCAGCCTTGGATGGGCTCTTCAAAGCTTCCCACCAGCTTGGTCACGATGGCTGAATTGATCAGCTGGCGGATCATGGAGTCAGACTCGCCTGGCAGATAAAACTTCATGCCTTTGAAGGGCCCGCTCCGGATCACGGGTTCCTTGCCGAACAACCTTTCCATTCGGGTGATCTTTTTTTCACGTCGCCGGGATCTGAGCCATTCACGAATCATAAGTGCGTGGGGTATGACTCATAAACACGGGAATGTCTAAGCATTTTTGGGATTGAATCACGAGGTGTGATTTGGAGCATGGACGGAGATTATGCCTCGGCTGCGTTGGTCATGAGTCCTGCCGCGATACGGGCGATGACGAAGGGAAGATCAGGCGCCACAGGAAGGATGCCCGTCAAATGTCAGAGGCAAACGCAGGGCTTACAATGACAAGATCTTTTTCCCTGTCTTGGTGCGGCACGGCACGTGGAGGTGATCCAGCCAGACGGGGATGAAGTAGTTGATGAGGAACTTCCGCGCCTCGGCGAGGTCATCGAAGGTGGTGCCCGCCCAGGGGGAACCGCGTTCCTGATAGTAGAACTCCCACTCGCCGCGCCGTTTGGAAATGAAGTAGCTGCCGTCTCTTGATCCCACCTCGGTGCTCACCGGAGGCAGGTTCTCGGGCTGCAGGCCCTGGGCCGCGAGGCTGTCCTCGATGTCCTGGCGCGTCAGCGTGAAGACCTTGTTCACCGCCTCCTGGCAGCGCTCCGTGTTGCCTTCTTCATTCGTGTCCCGCCACTCCGGCGGCAGTCCCAGATGCGCCAGCGAAAACGTCGCCACATCCTCCCGGGATTGCAGCACCTTCATCTGCTCGGCGATGGTGAGAGGTTTGGCGGCCTTCATGCGCCAAGGTTCCCGGAAACCGTCAGGAATCAAGCCGTTGCAAACAGCGAGGGATATTCGCCCCAAGTGGGGACAGTCGGCAGCATGAGTACGAAGCCCGCCCGTCTGCGAGCGCACGGCAAACACCCCGGCATGCGAAGACGCTCATAGCCGGGCGGTTTGGCGGAGGAAACGGTAGTCAATGGACACGCGCTCGACGCCAAACACGACCGCCCTACGTCCTGAGCCTGCTGCGCCCAGCACACAGACCTGTTTATAAGTGCTCGTGGTATAGAACTGCAGCGTTGCCCATGCGATGTGCTCGATGAAATCAGACCCGGGCGGACTCGCGATCTCTGCCTCCGGCACGAAAAAGGCATCCGCGAGATGGCAGCGTGAGATCGTGATGCTTTGACGGGCTCGGTGAGGTCCTACGCATACCGTCCCGGCCGGTTCGCCGTATCACTGCGCGCCGAGGGCGCTGGCACGGGCCGGTGCATCACCTTCTGCGAAGGCAGCCAGCCTTGATCCCGCCACTTGCGCAGCCCTGCGCGCCAGTCCTTGATCGCGTTTTGGCCGTTCACCCATCCGTTCGCCTCCCAGTGGTTGAACATCGAGGCTCCATCGCTGGCCGGCAGTCCGATCTGCACCGCGTAGGCCTCCAGCTCCGCCTGGGTTGCACGGCCGGCAGGGGGCTCTGCGCCGCCGGGAAACTCCAGGCATTGGAGGCTGATGCGCGGGTCCGCTTTGTTCAGCCAGTTCAGCAGCCTCGCACGGCTGAGCCGCTTTTGTTTCAGCTCGCACCAGGCGGTGCATTTTCCCAGTTCCGCCGGGATGTCGAGGGCTTGATACGCCGGGTTCGCAGCGAGGTGCGCGAGCCACATCGCGTCATCCACCGGCAGTCCACGTCGTTTGGGCTTGAGTTCCTTGGCGGATGCCAACGGCTGCGCTGTGTGACCCGTCCCGGCCTCGCGTACGTACGCGGGTTCGCGCCCTTGTGCAGGTGTGGGGGCGTGTGGGTGGGCGGGGGAAAGGGGAGTCTGAGGGGAAAGGGGGAGGGAGGGAGAGAGGGGGAGAGGTGTTGTGTTTTCAGACGATTCAGCCGCATCAGGACACTCCAAGACGGGTTCAGACGATGGTAAGACGTTTTCAGACGCGCGCAGACGCTGTGATTCATAGTAGCGGCGGTTCCTTTCGGCACGCCTGCCGGCCTTGGATGGCTCCGCATCCACGATAACGCCACCCTCGGGGGTGAGTTCAAAGCGCCTGCCCGAGGCGAGCAGCGCGGCAATCATTTCTGGCTGGATCACCATGGTTATAGTGTGGTATGGAGTGGTATTTAAAAAGCTGAGTTCAGCCCCCCGTAAACATGAACGTTTTCCAGGTGCCGTTCCAGAAGCTCCGTATAGCCGGTCGAAGACTTGGGATGCACGCGCTCATGACAGGGGCGGCAAATCGCCACCAGCTCGAAGAGGAGCTCATCACCCACATGGGCATAGGTCCGATGGTGGACTTCCCTGGCCGGAGCCTCCAGGCACCCTTCGCAAGTGCCCCGGGCCCTCCTCAAAACGCGTTGGCGCACGGACTGCCAGTCGGCGGATGCCAGATAGCGACGATAGACAGCCCGCCACTCCGCCTTCCGCCTGGCGATGGCAGCTTCCCGGCACTGCCCGTAGGCAGCAGCGCCCTCGCGGAGGCGCCTCTGGTACAGCTCCTCATTCCACGGCGGGCACCTCTCGCGGTTGGGGACGCTGGAGTGCGGGAGTGAATGGCTGAGCTTCTGGCCGCAGTCAGCACACTGGATGCGATAGAAAGGCTTGCCGTCCGACTGAAGCGCCACACGAGGCTCCTGCCACAGATGATCGCAATGCCGCTGCCTGGCCACCTCCGCGCTGATCTCACGGCTGTCGATGTCCAGCGAGGGAAACAGCCACTTCCTGCGGATGGATCTTGGCTGGGGGATCTCTTCCATGATGATGGGCAGGTGTGTTTCCATAGGTGTCTGGAGGCAATGCTGAAACCGGTTTGGATGCCATGATGGCCGGCATCTTTTTCTTCTTCAAAGCGCCGGTCCGGGATCGGGCGGCGGGGCAGTCGTATATGGTATGATCACCATGGATATATTATGGTATGATCCGGTATTTTATCAAGCACTTTTGACCTGCTTCACGATCTCGCCCCGGCCTGTGTGCAAAGCTTTGCAACTGGAAGCAAATCAGCGCAGGCGTGGGCATTCCGTGCCGGGAACATACCTGTGATGAGGCAGTCTTGTGAAAACCGGTCCATGTGGGGCTGACGGATTGCCGGGGGGGAGTGAGGAAGTGAGGGGTTGCGTCAGGCAGACTCAAACGATAAACTCCCGTCATGTCACAGTCGATCCACCTTGATCTCGAACTGCCGGGCGATCTGGCGCGGTTCAAGCTGCCCACCGGAGTCAGTGAACGGCTGACCGCCCTGCTGGACAAGCAGGATTCGGGACAGACTCTCACCGATCAGGAAAGGGCTGAAGCCGAAGGGCTGGTGGATCTGGCGGACACGCTGACTTATCTGGGACTCAAGGCCAGGGCTGCGGCATGAGCATCCCAAACTTCTTGCGCATGCAGGTGGTCGAACGCGCAGCAAACCGCTGCGAATACTGCGGGCTTTCTCAGGAAGGTCAGGAAGCAGTTTTTCACGTGGACCATATCCAACCGGTGAGTTTGGATGGACCGACTGAGCTTGAAAACCTGGCCCTGGCCTGTGTGTCTTGCTCGCTGCGCAAATCAGCGCGGGTGAGTGCGGCGGATCCAGACACCGGCGGCATGGTTCCACTGTTTCATCCTCGGCGTGACCTATGGAATCTGCACTTTCGTTGGAATGCGTCTGAGCTGATCGGCATCACTCCCTCGGGGCGCGCCACGGTGTCAGCACTGGCCATGAACCGCCCCATAGCCGTGAGCATCCGGCATGAAGAATCGTTGCGTGGCCGCCACCCGCCTCCAGGGCATCTGTGAGCTGGAGTGACGGAACCTCGTTGAGGTTCCTGATCCGGCGGGGATCGTGGGTGGCGCGGTTCCCAGGAGAGCACTCGCTATCGCTCGGCACTCCTGGGCTGCATGACGAAAGCCCGTTGGGCTTTGGGGTCGGGGCGTGATGGACTAGGCTGGGGAGGCAGGGTTGCTGATTTTTGCACCCTGACGTCGTTTCCCGCTGCTGCGAAAGGCGGGAAGGTCACCGAATTCTGTGAAGAGCATCCACAACGGGTTTGAAATCCCTGCTAATTTTTTGACCCTCAACAATTTCATTCGGAGACATTTCTGCTTCCAGACCCTTCCGCATGCTTTTGGCAGGGTCGAGTCCTTGTCCCGCAGCTAGATTGAGCCATTTATAAGCTGTCACGCGATCTTTGAAAACTCCCGTTCCCGTTGCGTAACTCCATCCGACATTGGCTTGAGCCTGAGCGTGATTTTGGTTTGCGGCACGCAGCCACCATCGGACTGCTTCCTCCCGATTCACCTCTACACCGAATCCAGTAGAATGAAAAATCCCAAGGTTGAACTGAGCGTCAGCAACACCGTGATCAGCAGCTTTTTTCGTCCATGTTAAAGCAGCTTTTCGATCTACTGCCACGCCTTCTCCATGCTGGTAACATGATCCTAAATAGCTTTGAGCCAGCGGAACATCCTTCTCAGCAGCCAATTTAAACCATTTGGCTGCTTCCGTATGATCACGTGGAAGCCCATCACCCTCGTAATAAAATAAGCCGACCATTAACTGAGCTGGGCCATGCCCTTGTTTGGCATTGGCAGTCATCAATTGAATAGCTTTTGGAAGATCCTGCGGAACGATCTCACCCGCCCAGTAAGAAGCCGCCAGCCAATATTTGGCTTCCAAGTGACCTTGCTTGGCTGCCTCTTCAAAAAGCTCCATGGCCTTTTTCCCATCCGGCTTAACAAGCACGCCATCATAATAACACATGCCAAGTCTCCACTGCGACACAGCATCACCTGCTTCAGCACCGCGCCTGAGCTTTTCGAGGTTCATATCATCTTCGCCTGCTCGCACAGCAGAAAAAAAATGGAGCGAAACCCAAATTAAAAACCAAAACAACTTCATCACTGGGTAGGGTGTCAAAGAGATGTACGATGCAGGCTAATTGCTTAATTCAAATGAATTAAGCCCGAGTGGTTCCAATGTCCATACTGCGGGTTTTGACGCCTCAAACGGCGTTGAAGGACACCTCTTCGTTTGCCTTTTCCCAAGGCCTGCGGATCCGGTAATATTGGGACACCTCCCTGTCGAGTTGAGAATTAGGCAGCTTAGCTTTGGGTTGAATGTAATGAGAATAAGGCCACTGGCCATATTCTATCCGCTTCATGAATATGCGATACGTTGGAATAATTTCGACTTTCTCCAGAATGTAATCAAGAAGCACACTTTCAAGGATAAGAATTGAACTCTGGCACCCTCGCAATGCCTGCGAAAGGCGCTCCCAATGCACTAATTCGAGATAGGGTTTGCTATGTCCCTCACAATAATCGTCCACATGAATAGTTGTGCACGGAACCAAGCGAGAAAGTTCCTTTGCCAATTTCGTTTTTCCAGCCCCATGATCGCCGTCAATTGCGATGACATAAGGCGGGGATACTGATGCGACATCGAGTTGGAGAGGCGACCTGCGGAGCGATTGCATGCCCATATATTATTTGCCGTTGTTGCAACAGTTGGGATTGAACAACGACGTATCATCACTGGCAAGCCTCACACGTCCCGCCATTGCGCATGGCCTCCAGTGAGCAGGCCAGGGCCTGGTCAGCGGTGAACTGTTTGGCTGCTGCTGCGGCGACGGCCACAGCGGCGTGGTGCTCACCGACGACGCCGCGCTTTTCCTTCTCGACTTCGCTGGTGGCTTTTTCGATGTTGGAGGCGCTGCGGGTGCGGAGGTAGTAGGTGGTCTTGAGACCCTTGCGCCAGGCGGCGCGGTACATGTGGGAGAGGGTCTGCATGGCGCTCTCGCCGCAGAAGAGGTTCACGCTCTGGGACTGATCGATCCACTTCTGACGACGTGCAGCGGCGTCGAGCAGCCAGGCCCAGTCGATGCCGAAGGCGGTGGCGTACTTGCGCTTCAGGTCCACGGGGACTTCCTCGATGCTTTCGAGTTCGCCGTCGGTGTACTTGATCTTGTTCTGGATCTCGGAGTTCCACAGGCCGCGCTTCTTGAGGTCCTTCACGAGGTAAGGATTCAGCACCATGAAGTCGCCGGAGAGGTTGCTCTTGGTGTAGAAGTTCGTGAACAGCGGCTCGATGCAGGGGCTGGAGCCCATGATGTTCGAGATGGTGGCCGTCGGCGCGATGGCGAGGACGTTGCTGTTGCGCATGCCGTTCTTGGCGATCTTCGCACGCAGGCCGGACCAGTCCATCTTGCCGCCACGGGGGACGTCGATGTCGAGGCCGCGCTCTTTGGCGAGGAGATCCACGGTGTCCTGCGGAAGGAGGCCACGGTCCCACTTGCTGCCTTTGTAGGTGGAGTAGGTGCCTTTTTCTGCGGCGATGTCGCTGCTGGCCTCATAGGCGTAGTAGGCCACGGCTTCCATGAACTCGTCGTTGAACTCGACGGCTTCCTTGGAGGCGAAGGGCAGGCCTTTGCGGTAGAGCGCGTAGCCGAGGCCCATGACGCCGAGACCGATGGGGCGATGACGGCTGTTGGCGGTCTTCGCGGATTCGGTGGGGTAGTAGTTGATGTCGATGACGTTGTCGAGCATGCGCACGGCGACGCGGATGGTCTCGCGCAGCTTGGAGTGGTCGATGTTGGCGTTGTCGTCGAGGTGGTTGTCGATGAGGACGGAGCCCAGGTTGCAGACGGCCGTTTCTTCATGGCTGGTGTTCAGCGTGATCTCGGTGCAGAGATTGGAGCTGTGGATGACACCCACGTGGTCCTGCGGGCTGCGGACGTTGCAAGGATCCTTGAAGGTGATCCAAGGATGACCGGTTTCGAAGATGGACTTGAGCATCTTCTTCCAGAGGTCGAGTGCTTCCATGACACGCCCGAAGATCAGACCCTTGGCGGCCATCTCTTCGTATTCGACGTAGCGTTTTTCAAAGGCGCTGCCGTAGAGCTCGTGCAAGTCCGGCGTTTCGTTGGAACGGAAGAGCGTCCAAGACCCGCGGTTCTCCATGCGCTTCATGAAGAGGTCGGGCACCCAGTTGGCGGTGTTCAGGTCATGCGTGCGGCGGCGTTCGTCACCGGTGTTCACACGAAGCTGGAGGAAGTCTTCGATGTCGTTGTGCCAGACTTCGAGGTAGGCGCAGCCGGAGCCACGGCGTTTGCCACCCTGATTGACAGCGATGAGCTGGTCATTGTGCAGCTTGAGGAAGGGGATGACGCCCTGGCTTTCGCCATTGGTGCCTTTGATGTAGCCGCCGGTGCCGCGCACGGCGGTCCAGGAGCCACCAAGGCCACCCGCCCACTTGGAAAGGTAGGCATTGTCCGCGATGCCGCGCTGCATGATGGACTCGATGCTGTCGTCCACCTTGTAGAGGTAGCAGGAGGAGAGCTGGCTGTGCATCGTGCCGCTGTTGAAAAGCGTCGGTGTGCTGGAGCAGAAACGGCGGCCTTTGTAGAGGCGGTACAGCGCGATGATCTTGTCCTCGGCATTTTCCTTTTCCTGCACGCAGAGGCCCATGGCCACGCGCATCCAGAAGAGCTGCGGGGTTTCAAGGCGCTTGGAAGGCTTGGTCTTTTTGTCGACGATCAGGTAGCGGTCATACAGCGTCTGGATGCCGAGGAAGTCGAAGTCCATGTCGGCGGCCGGGTCGATGGCGTCGGCGATCTTGTCGAGGTCGTATTTGAGCAGCTGCGGGTGCAGACGCTCGATCTCGATGCCACGGGCGAGGTTCTTGCGGAAGCCACGGCGGTGGAAGTTCGGCAGCTGCTCGATGCCATGATCCACGATGCTCCAGCCGAGCACTTCTTCATAGATGTAGGTGAGGAGCATGCGTCCGGCGAACTTCGCGAAGTCAGCGTCCTTTTCCATCAAGGTGCGCGCATTGAGGATGATGGTGGTCTTGAGCGATTCGACGGAGATCTCGCTGAAGATGGAGCGGCGCAGCTCCATTTCGATCTCGGCACGGCTGACGCAGAGGTCGAGGCCCAGGCTGGCGAAGTCGATGCGGCGCTTCAGATCCTGGCCGTCCCAGAGGAAGGTTTCCGTGGGGGAAACACGCACCAAGATGAGCGTCTGCTGCTGGTCGGACTCCTGCTCGTCCAGGATGGCGGCGGCCGTTTCTTCACCGAAGCGCATGGTGGAGCGCAGCGCACGGTACTGAATGTAGGCACGGGCGACCTTGAAGAAGCCCTGCTTCATGAGCTCTTCTTCGACGAGGTTCTGCACGTCTTCGATGTGCATGAACTGCTTGCCGTCATTGATGATGGCGCGGCTGACTGACTCGGCCACCTGCACGGCAGGCGTGGAATCCATCTCCATGGAGAGGAAGGCCTTGCGCACGGCGATCTCGATCTTGTTGTGGTTCCAGGGAACGAGCTGGCCGTTGCGGCGAATGACTTTGGTGGTGACCATGATGGGTTGGAGAGCGCCAGCGTCATTGGCGTCGGAGTTGGCAAGAGTTTCGGTGCGTTTGCGGCGCTCGGCAAGACTGCGGGCCACGTCGTGGGCGTTGTGACGTACCAGCGCCTGCTCAATGACCTGGTAGATCTCCTTGGTGCTCAGCATCGGGGCCTCAGTGCCATTGTCCGTCGTGCGCTGGGCGACCTCCTCGGCCACCGCACGTGAAATGGCCTGCACCAGCTGGCGGTTTGAGTCATTGAAGATTTCGCTCTGACGCTGGCGCGCCATGAGCAGATCGGTGATCGCATTGCCCACGGTGTCGGCGATTTCACCGACATCGAAATCACGCTCGCTGCTGCCGATGCGCACCTTGGTGTTTCCCGTCATGGGAATGCCAATCACGCCTGCGGTCAGCGCACTCCACTCAAACTGAGGTTTTTCGTGCTTCGGAGTGTTGTGAGCGACGTTTTTAAGCGCCTTGTCTTCTTTGAGCAGGTCATGGGCATGGGTCATGGCAGGAGGTCCAAGTTTAAGATTAACGAGAGCAGGGGATGAGCGGAAAGGGGCAATGGGCCGAAGGAAATTTCACTGGAGGAACGCCAGCGAAAAGTCGGCCAGTAATGATAAATTAAAGATCTAAAGAAATTAAAGATCGTCGTCGGAACAGGCGGCGAGCGCGGAGGACTTCTGGTAGTCGGTCACCTTGCCCTCAAAGAAATTTTGCTCCTTCTTGATGTCCATCAGCTCCGCCAGCCATGGCAGCGGATTGGTGATGCCCGGGTTCAGCGCCGGGAGACCGCAGCCGTCCAGACGACGGTCAGCGATGTAGTCGGTGTAGCGCTCAAATTCTTCCGCGCTCAGGCCCACGGCGTTCACCGGCAGGCAGTCACGGATGAATTCCTTCTCCAGCGCCACGCCTTCACGCATGATGTTGAGCAGTTCCTCACGGAAATCAGCGGTCCAGATGTCGGGGTTTTCCTCGATGAGGTCCATGAACAGATTGCGGAAGACTTCGATGTGGTTCGATTCATCGCGCAGCGTGTAGCGGAACATCTGGCCGATGCCGGGGAACTTGTTCTGGCGGTACAGGCTCAGGATCATGCCAAACAGGCCGTAGAACTGCGTGCCTTCCATGCACTGGCCAAAGACGAAGATGTTCTTGGCCAGGAGCTGCTTGTTCTCGAGCAGCGTGAGGTCCAGATCGCGGCGCAGGTTGTTGGAGTGCTTGGTGACGAATTCGTTCTTCCTCACGATCGTCGGGATCTGCTCAAACATCGCCTCGCACTCATGCGGGTTGATGCCCAGGGAGGAAATCATGTACAGCAGGGAATCCGCATGGATGTTCTCTTCATGGGCATGGCGGCCCAAAACGAGCTTCAATTCGGGGGCGGTCACCAGTTCGCGCACCACATGCTGCACGTTGTCACCCACGATGCCTTCAGCGGCGCTGAAGTAGCCAATGCCCATCATGATGATCCAGCGTTCATTCTGGGAAACCTCGTTGGAGCGCCATTGTTCCACATCCTTCTGCATCTGAATGTCTTCCGGCTCCCAATGGTTGGCCTTCATGATCCGATATAGGTCATAAGCCCACTGATATTTCAGTGGGAGAAGGTTGAATGTCATGCTCTTGCGACCATTGATCACCATCTTCGCTGCGAAGGCGGCCTCTGCTTTATCTTGATCGAGTGGGAACTCGCGATTGCCAATCTTGTAGATCTTTTCCATGACGGTTTCGTTGCAGAGTGAAGGGTGTTTATTAGAATTTTATCGAAAATGACAAATTATCCGGCATGCGTCATAAATTCTAGATAGGACGCGGACCGAGGCGGATCATGCACAAGATATAGTGTTTTGGCCAGATCTTTTTCCCATCCATTGTGCTAAAACGCGTTTCACACCGGAGATTCAAGGGTTCCACGGCGTAAAAATTTTCCACGCGTTAAAATGCCGTCCTTGAAGAGCGGAATTGAGAATCTTTGCATCCTTGCCCGAGCACGGCGAAAACCAAGGGAAACCAAAAACTACCTAAACTCGACAACGACATGGGACCGGAAGCGGATCTTGTCACGTAAACTGCTCATATTGAACCCATGAAATTCCGCCACATCGCCTGCTACACTCTTATTGCGGCCCTTTTGAGCTCCTGTTCGGTCATCGTTCCACAAGGCACTCCCCCCGGGGTCACGGTCGATTTGATACCGAGTGGCCGTTACGCACGTCGGAAGTATCGGCCCATGCGGCCCACCTACATCACCATCCATGCCACGGAGAACTATGCGCGGGGGGCCGGAGCCTATGCGCATGCTCAGATGATCAAAACCGGCGCGATCAAGGGGCGTCACAATGCCATCGGCTACATCGGTTGGCATTTCACCGTGGATGATCATTCCATCTACCAAAGCATGCCCACCAATGAGCGCGGCGAACACGCCGACTATGACGGCCCCGGCAATCGCACCTCCATCGGCATCGAAATGTGCGAAAACCGGGGCAATGACCGCGCCCGCACCCTGGACAAAACCGCGCGTCTCACCGCCTGGCTCATGAAGGAGTACAACATTCCTTTGAACCACGTCGTCCCGCATCAGCACTGGCTCATGATCCGCCACGATGACCATCGCAATCTCGGTCACAAAAACTGCCCGCACTTCCTGATGGAGCATGGTCGCCCGGGTGCCAAGTGGCAGGCCTACCTTGGCAGGATCGCGGCGTACCGGCGTGCGTTGGGAAATTAAATTACCTTGCCACCTCAGCCACCCCACGCAGGAGTCTGCCACATGGCTCAAAACCTCGATGCTCTTCGGCTAGCACTCCAACATTCGCCCGACAATGCGCCGCTGCTGATGCTTTTTGCGGACGCCTGCCTGGATGATGGCCTGCTGGATGAGGCTGAGCAGAGCTTTCAGCGTGTGTTGAAAGACGACCCTGCCCACGCAGACGCACGTCTGGGCCTCGCC
Source organism: Prosthecobacter sp. (assembly GCF_049294395.1). Lineage (GTDB taxonomy): Bacteria > Verrucomicrobiota > Verrucomicrobiia > Verrucomicrobiales > Verrucomicrobiaceae > Prosthecobacter. The sequence continues at coordinate 13,708 of NZ_JBAQCR010000062.1, read as the reverse complement.
CGTGTCGCTTTGCTGCAAGGCAAGACCTCTCAGGCCGCGGTGCGCGCCGAGCAGATCGTGGCCGACACACCCACTTGTGCCGCAGCCTATCTGCTGCTCGCACGCATTCACATCACTGAGGGCGAATTGCAAAAGGCCAAAGCGATGTATGACAAAGGCATCGCCTTGAACCGCTCCTTGGCGGACCCCGGGATCGAAAAAGATCTGCACGGCATCAAACCCTCCGGGGATGACAACTCAGGGCGCAAACGCGGGGCCATGACATCCAGCGGTACTCTCATCGAATCGGTGCAGGAGGAGAAAGACGACGATGACGGCCATCCGCGCGGTGGTGCCGCCTTTGATCTCGGACTGGCCGAATTCGGCAAGCCAGAGCTCAATTTCTCCAGCGTCGGCGGCATGGAGGCGCTGAAGGAGGAGATCCGAATGAAGATCATCTACCCGCTGAAGCACGCGGAGCTGTTCAAGGCCTACGACAAGAAAGTGGGCGGCGGAGTACTGCTCTACGGCCCGCCCGGCGTGGGCAAGACGCTCATCAGCAAGGCCACCGCCGGCGAGATCAATGCCAACTTCATCGCCCTGGGCCTGCACCAGATCCTCGACATGTGGATCGGCGGCTCGGAGAAAAACATGCACGAGGTCTTTGAGCTCGCTCGTCAGAACGCACCCAGCATTCTGTTCTTCGATGAAGTGGATGCGCTCGCCGCAGACCGCCGTGATCTGCGTCAAAGCGCCGGTCGCAATCTCATCAATGCCTTCCTCTCTGAAATGGATGGCGCGGAGTCGAACAACGACGGCGTGCTCATCCTCGGCGCCACGAATGCCCCCTGGCACATCGATCCCGCCTTTCGGCGTCCGGGCCGCTTTGACCGCACCCTGTTTGTGCCCCCGCCGGATGAAGCGGGGCGCGCCGCCATCATCGAAGTCATGGCGAAGAATAAACCGATCGGTGAACTCGATCCACGTGCGCTCGCCAAAAAAACCGACGGCTTCTCCGGTGCGGATCTCAAGGCGGTCTTTGATCTCGCCACGGAAGACGTGATGAACAAGGTCATGCGCACCGGCAAGGTCATCCCGCTGACCACCAAGGATCTCATCAAAGCCGCAGGCCGCCACAAGGCCACGACGAAGGCTTGGTTCGAGAGCGCGAAGAATTACGCGATGTATTCCAACCAAAGCGGCTTTTACGATGACGTCTTGAAGCACCTCGGCCTCATGAAGCGCTGAACCCCTGGCAGCGCATGTCTGACGATTTTCATCCCTCCCCAGATGCGGCCTTCGCCCGCGGTCGCCTGCTGCAAAGCCAGCACCGCACGCAGGATGCCATTGCCTGCTACAAGCAGGCGCTTGAGCTCGATGCGCATCACACGCTCAGCTACATCATGCTCGCGCTGTGCTGGATGCAGGAGGATGACACCGCGCCAAAGTCGATCGATGCGGCCCAGCGCGCCGTGGCGCTCGAACCGGAAAATCCCTTCGCCCGCAGCGTCCTGGCGCTCGCTTTGAATGCGAATGCCAAAGACGGCCAGAACGCCGCGATCAAAGCGGCGCTGCAGCAGGCTGAGGAAGCGGTGAATCTCGATCCCGACAGCGATTTCAGCCACGCCGTTCTCTCACGCCTGCACCTGCGTCTGCGTGATTACCCGAAAGCGGAAGCCTCGGCCCGTGCGGCGCTATCGCTCGACACCGAGAACACCATGGCCGCCGAGGTGCTCTCCGCCGCGCTGCTGCTGCAGAAGAAGGACGGCGACAACCAGGACCTCATCAAATACCAGCTGGAGCGCAATGCCGAAGACGACAGCGCACATACCAGCGCCGGCTGGATGGCCGTGATGAAGGGGGATCACAAAAAAGCCAACCAGCATTTCCTTGAGGCACTGCGGCTGAACCCCATGAATGAAAACGCGCGCCTGGGCCTCATCGAGTCCTTCCGTGCACGGTCATGGCCTTACCGCCTGCAGCTGAAGTTCGCGCACTTCATGAACCAGTTCACGGAAGGCCGGCAGACCGCCATCATGCTCGGTGGCTTCATCTGCTACAAGGTAGTCAGCAGCTACCTCAAGACCGTCTCGCCCATCCTCGGCGCGGTCGTTATTGGCGCATGGCTGATGTTCGTGCTGTGGGCGCATCTGGCGCGCGGATTGAGTTCGGCCTTCATTGTGATGGATCGTTTCGCGCGTGAGGCGCTGCGCCCACGCGAGTACTGGGAGGGCGTGGTGGTGGGCGGCCTGATCTTCGCCTCCATCTCCAGCCTCGTGCTCGGCTTTGCCTGGCATCTCGGGGCCGAGGGTGGATTTGCCGCCCTGACCTGCATCTTCGCCGCCGTGGTCAACGCCGCCGCCTTCACCAATGACCACTGGATTGGCCGCCACGTCTATGGCGTGGCAGCCGCGCTGGCCGGTGTGGGCGCTCTCTACGCTACACTGGATGTCTTTGCCGATCTGCACCTGCCCTTCGCCGGAGAATTCGGCACTCTGGCCCTCCTGCTCGGCGTCGCAGCCACCTGGCTGCGCGGCTTTGGCGTGTGGTATCGCTGAGGTGGATTATTTCTTCATCAGATACGCAAAAAAGTCCTTCAAATCCGCATCGCTCATGCCGGTGGTGAGGCCTTCGGGCATGAGGGAGATGGGGGAGGCGGTCATGGATTCGATGTCGGTTTGCTTGAGCGCGGTTTTGTTGTTGGCCATGTCTTTGATGACGATGCCCTTGGCGTCCTGCGCATCCATGAGGCCAGTGAGGATCTGGCCGCCCTTCGTTTTCACGATGTAGGCCCCGAAGCCCTCGCGGATTTCCATGCTGGGCATGAAGAGGTTGTCCAGCCAGAAGTCGGCGTTGCTGCGGTCATAGCCGGTGAGCTCGGGGCCGATCTGACCGCCTTCGCCAAAGAGCTTGTGGCAGATGAAGCAGCGGGCCATGAACTGGATCTTGCCTTTGTCGGCATTGCCCAGGCCGGTTTTGAGCACGGCCTTGATGCGCTCGGCTTCCTTCTTCTTTTCCGGCGTGGGGCCCGTGGCCAGCAGGCCCTTCCAATGCTTGTCGATGGCCGCATCAATCTCCGGATCTTTGTGCAGGCTGAGCTGGCGCACGATGTCCACGGTGAAGTGCTTGGTGGGAATCTTCCATTCATTCACGAAGTTCATCAGAATCTGCGCCCACTCCTTGCGCCCGGCCATCACACGCAGCGCATCTTCGCGCAGCGCCTTGTCTCCGGCGATTTGACCTTCCCAGCCAAGCAGCAGGGCCTCGGGGATGCGTTTGTCATCAAACTTGGCCGCTGCCTGGAGAATGCCGCGCTTGAGGCCCGGCGGGTTGGTGGCCTTCAAAATGTTCACCATCGGCATCACCGCTTCCTGCTTGCCGAGTTCAGCCAGCGTTTTCGCGATGGCGATGCGGGCGGTGCTGCTCGCCTTTTTGTCTTCCAGCAGCTTCAGCGCGCTCTTCAACGCATCCGCGCTGCCACTGCGCAGTGCCAGCGTGAGATCTCCGCCGCTCTGTTTCGCCATGTAATCATTGAGCGCCTTCGTGAGCGACTCCGGCAGCTTCGGCATTTCCGCACCTTCAAAGGCGGAGGCGATGCCAGCGATGAACTTGCCACGCAGGGTGTCGTCGTTTGTCAGCGCAAGCAGATCCGCGCAGGATTGGAAGTTCTCTTCGCCACCCGCCAGCGCATAGCGTTTCGCCAGCTTCTCAGCGAGGTTGTCGCGGAAGAGCGTGGTCTTGAGGAAGGCGGTGTCGCTCTTGAGGAAAGCGAAGACGGCGGCGCGTTCCTTCTCTGCCTTCGATTCAAGCGCCCACCATGCAAGCAGGGGCAGATGGCCGCTGATGTCTTCCGCATCGCCGGCCCACAGCAATGGAAGTGCAGATTGGGCTGGCAGCTTTTTGGCGCTCGCGAGGATTTGGGCGCGGACTTCGATGTTCTTTTCTTCTTTGACCCATTCCGCCAGATCAAGATGGGGTCTCGTCTTATCCCAATCTCCTTCGCCGATAGCTTTAAAAGCCCAGCGACGCACATAGGCATCACTATGACTTAGCAGTTCCAGGCAGCCTTCCAAAGGCAGGGCATGCAAACCATCCAGAGCCCACAGGGCATCCAAAGCATGAGGCTCCGTTTTGCTTAGCACCATCTCCACCAGTTTCGGCTTCAGCTCCTTCAAATCCCGCCACCCGATCTCCAGCACTGCCTGCTTCCGGAACCACTCGTTCGGATGGCTCAAATAACCGAGCAGCTCATCCCCACTCGCCTTGCTCAAATCAAACGGCTTCAACTTCGGCGCACCTGCCGCAGGCCGCACACGGTAGATGCGGCCGCTGGTCTTGTGCCAGTCGTCGATGGGACTGACGTGGCTGAGGCGGGTGTCGTACCAGTCGGCCATGTAGAAGCCTCCATCCGGGCCCACACCAGCCCAGACCGGGCGGAACCAGCGGTCCGGGGTGCTGAGAAGGTTTTCTTCATCCTTCGTGCGAAAGGTGGAGCCGTCGGCAATGCGCTCGCTGACATAGACAAGGTTATGCAGCGCGTTCGGGGCGATGATTTTGCCCTCGTAGGCGCTGCCGAGCAGGCCGCCTTCATACACGGTGAAAGCCTGCGGGAAGCGTTTGTTGTCGCCCTGATGCTGCATGTGCTCGAACCAGCCAAACGCATACGGATTGGTGAGCGGGCCGTGCTTGCCCCAGCCTTTGATACCGTAGCTGCCCTGCTCGTAGTGCATGCCGCGCGTGGCACCGTTCGTGCCGGAGAACAGGCGACCCTTGCTGTCGAAGTCGAGGCTGAAAGTGTTCCCGCCGCCCTCGGCGTAGATTTCGAAGGTCTTCTTTTTCGGGTGATAACGCCAGATGCACTGGCCCTCCCACTTCACATTCTTGGTGTTGGCGCTGCTGACGTTGCCCGTGGTTGTGCTGCCGTTGGCACCGTAAAGCCAGCCGTCCATGCCCCACTGCAGATTCGTGGCGACGCTATGCGTGTCTTCCAGGCCGAAGCCGCTGAGCTCCACTTCGGGCGTGTCGCTGTCAGGCTTCGCGTCAAAGTCAGCATCCGCATAGCTGAGCAGGTAAGGGGGATTCAGCACCCATATGCGGCCCATGCCGTGCAGTGCGGCACTGGCGATGTTCAGGCCGGTGATGACGTCCTCATGTTTGTCAAAAAAGCCGTCGCCATCCGTGTCTTCAAAAACGGTGATCTTGTCGGCCCCCTTTTCACCCCGTGGCGGCGGCAGCGGCACCTTGTCAAACTTGGCGCGCAGGTGCTGATCATAGCTGATGATCTTCAGCCCGGCGGGAAACTGATACTGGCGGTACTGCGTGACCCACATGCGGCCTTTGGAGTCCCAGCTCACATACAGCGGCTGTTCCACCACCGGCTCCGCGGCCATGAGGTCGATGGCCACGTCACTGCGTGTTTTGAATTTCTTCAGCGCCTCCTCGGGCGGCGTGGGCGGTGTGTCATCGCGCATCACCCCGCGTCCGGGGCGCGTTTCCATGATTTTCTTCACGGCCTCGTTGCCGGCGACGGCGTCGGGCTTGACATTCGGGTCCGCAGCGAGCGCAGAGCCACCGAGCAGGAGAAAAAGGAAACGCGTTTTCATGGGGTAGAGACTAACAAACGAAGCTGCGGCGGATTCTTGCCGCCTTGTCACTGGTTCCGGTATTTTCGTGTGACAGAAAAAAGTGGAAGCCGGGTGTTACTTTCGCTCCAATTTACGTAATCCACCCAATTAGAATACCATGGCTGACTCCTTTACTGAAGTGACTTCACAAAACTGGTTCAGCCGCATTGGCGAATCGATCAAAGGCATCCTGTTTGGCATCATAGTCATTCCCGTGACGATCGTTCTGCTCTGGTGGAATGAAGGCCGCGCCGTCACCACCGCGAACAGCCTGAAGGAAGGCGCTGCTGCCGTGGTGCATGTGGCCGCAGACAAAGTGGACCCTGCCAATGACAAGAAACTCGTGCATGTGACGGGAGACGCCAAGGCACCTGGCCCGGTGGTGGATGCGGATTACGGCCTCAGCGTGCCTGCGCTGCGGCTGGTGCGCACCGAAGAGATTTATCAGTGGGTGGAGAACAAGAAGACCGAGCAGAAGCAAAAAGTCGGCGGCTGTGAAGAAACCACGACCACCTACATCTACGACAAAAAATGGGTGGATGAGCCGGTGAAGTCTTCGGAGTTCAAAAAGCCCGAAGGCCACACCAACCAAGGCGACTTGATCTCCGGAAATGCCAACATCAGCGCCGAGAAGGTCACCCTGGGTGCGTTCGACGTGCCGGAAGACTTCGTGAAGCAGATGGGTAGCCCGATCAAACGTGCGGTCACGGATGCGGATCTGGCCACGCTGCCCGCGGATCTCAAAGAAGGCACGAAAATCCAGGACGGGGCCTTCTACATCGGCCCAAACCCCAAAGAGCCGAAGATCGGTGATGTACGAGTGTCCTTTGAAATCGTGAAGCCCGGCACCTTCAGCATCTTGGCGGCTCAGCTCGGTGACACCTTTGAGCCCTACCAGACCAAGGCCGGAGACGCGATCGATTCCATCGAAGAAGGCACCGTTAGCTCTGAAAAGATGTTCAAAGACGTCGCTAGAGCGAACACGATGGAGACCCGGCTGTGGAGCTTCCGGGGAAGCCTGGTTCTTCTTGTCACCCCGCAAACGGGAGCGAACACGATAGAAACCTGGCTGGTGCGCTTTTTCGGCTTCCTCTTCATGGCCTTCGGCTTCATGGCCATCATGAAACCGCTCAGCGTGCTGGGCAGTGTGATTCCCTTCATCGGCAACATCATCGGCATGGGCACGGGCCTGATCTCGTTTGTCCTGGCGGGTGCCATCTCCTTCCTGGTCATCGCCATCGCCTGGATCTTTGTCCGTCCGCTGCTGGGCATCGCGATGCTGGCACTGGCCATTGGCGCCTTCATTTACACCCGCAAGCTGGCGGCTGCCAGCAAGCCCGCCGCCGCTTGAGCAGGAAGGCCTAAATATACTCTAAGGTTTAAGGTTGTTGCTCCCGTGGTCAGGTGTGTCACAGTACCTGACTGATGCGACTTACCAGCAGCACCGCCGCTCCCCTCGTGACTCGTTCCGCGCCGCCTTCGTCGCAGGAGCTGTCCGCCATGATGCCCTTCGGGCGTTATTCGGTGCAGGCACAGGTGGGCATCGGCGGCATGGGGACCGTGTATCGTGGCACGCAGCTCAGCCTCGGCCGGCCCGTGGCCATCAAGGTGCTGCGCGTGAGCGACGGGTATGACTTCGCTTTTGAAGACCGCTTTCGCCGTGAGGCGCGGGCCATGGCCACGCTGAACCACCCGAACATCGTCGCCATCTATGACTATGGCCACATCGGCACCGACTTCCTGTTCTTCGTCATGGAGTTCGTCGATGGCACCGATCTCGGCGAAATCATGCGCACTGGCCGCATGACGCGTGAGCTCGCGCTGCAGTTGCTGCCGCAAATCTGCGCCGGGCTCGAATACGCGCACTCCAAAGGCATCGTCCATCGTGACATCAAGCCCGCGAACATCATGCTCACGCGCCAGGGCGAGGTGAAGATCACCGACTTCGGTCTGGCCAAGGACGTCATGCGCGCGCCTTCGATGGTCACCGAAACGCACATGGTCATGGGCACGCCGGAATACGCCGCACCGGAGCAGTTCAATGCGCACCGGGACGTCGATCATCGTGCCGACATCTATGCCTTCGGCGTGCTGATGTATCAGATGCTCACGGGAGCACTGCCACGCGGCTCCTGGCAGCCACCTTCGACCTTGCTGCATGGCCTGGATCCCCGTTTCGACGCCGTCATCATTCGTGCCTTGATGACGGATCGTGAGCATCGCTACCAGTCCATGGGCGACATGCGCCGCGTGATCGAGGCGGCATCGGTGCCTGCGGCTCATACTCCCAGTCGACCGCTGCCGGTCGCCAAACCCTCTGCCGGACGCATCCTGCTGCTCGAAGACGATCTCATGGTGCGCGATCTGATGCGCCGTGCCTTGGAAAAAGCGTCATTTGAAGTCGTTGAAACCGGAGACGGTAAGGAGACTGTGCGCCAGTATCAGGAAGCCATGCAGCAGGGCCGCCCCTACGACCTCGCCATTCTCGATCTCACCATTCCCGACGGCATGTGCGGCCGGGAAACCATGCTCTATCTTCGTCGCCTTGATCCACAAATCCTAGCCATCGTCTCCTCCGGCTATCGGGATGATGCCGTGATGAAGGACTGCGCCGCCTACGGCTTTGCCGCAGCGCTGCCAAAGCCCTACCAGGTCGAAGGCCTGCTGCACGTCGTGAACGGCGCCCTCGCCGTGGGCCGCCGGCGCATGGCGTGATCTCATGCCGTAGGACGGTTGTGGCGCAAGCCCGCCCGTCTGCGAGCGTAGTGCAGACACTGTGGCGTGCGAACGTCCTCGAAGTCGGGCGGTTTGGCGGAGGAGGCGATGGAAGATGACAGGGTATCGACGCCAAACACACCCACCCTACGCCCAGGTGCCGCGCGCTGCCCGCCTGTTCGAGAACAGGTCTGCTGAGACTGGATGACAGACCGGTTTTAAACAGATCATGGTATTACACCACGCGCACCGCAGCCTGGGCATCCATGGCCTGCCACACGCCATGCACCACACGCATGTAGTTCATGCCTTCACCAAAATCCGGCCTGGGTCGCGGGGCTTTCGGATCACGAACAGCAGCGATGAAATCTCGCTCCACCGTCCAGCTGCGCTGCAGCTCGGTGGGAACCGGCACTGACTCCAGCTTGCCGCCGCGTTTGCCCAGCTGAAGATCATCCGTGGCGAAGTCATAGCTCAGCGTGCCTTCGGAGCCGAAGATCCACAGCTTGTCCGTCGGCGCATGCGCGGCCACGCCGCTGAAGAGCATGGTGGCCTCGATGCCGCTGCGGAATTTGGCCATCACGTGGACGAAATCCGGAATATCCACCTCCACGCCCGCGCGTTCCGGGATCACCACATTGCCGCGTGCCTCCACTTCCAGGATGTGGCCGAGCCACTGCTGCAGCACCTCGGTGTAAATGCCCAGCGTGAGGATTTGAATGCCGCTCAAGTCCGACTGCTGCCGCCAGTGCGCGGGCTTGGCCGCATCCAGCCAGGCATCATTGAAACTGTGCAGCAGCACCTGATGCGGCGTGCCGATGGCCCCTTCCGCGAGCAGCTTCTTCACCAGCTCACCCCCATGCATGCCCTGCGGTGCCGGGCAGATCGCGGTGACGAGTTCCGGATAACGCATGGACGCCTCCCACATCTGGTTCGCCTCCGGCAGAGAGGCCGCCATGCGTGCCTGCGTGAAGACATGCTTCCCGTGCTGCAGCGCGTAGCAGGTCATCTCCGCATGCATGTAGGGGTGTGTGCCGATCCAGACCACATCCACCTCATCGCTCGACGCCACTTCTTCCCAGCGCTCCACCGCCTTGGCTTCCGGGGCAAACTCACGGCAAAAAGCCTCGGCACTTTCCAGCGAGCGGTTCGTCACCTGGGTGATCTGCACATTCGGGATCGCCCGCAGGCCGGGCATGTGGCGGGATTTGACGATGCCACCGGCGCCGATGATGCCGATGCGGATGGGTTGCTCAGTTGCGGTCATAGACGTATGGATTGGGCACACCTTGGAGCCAACATTCAAGCCCCGCATGCAAATCCTGCACATCTTCCTTTCTCCGGAGCACATCTACGTCGGTCATCACGGCCAGCCACCCGGCACCACGCCCATGATCGAAGTGCCGGAGGCAGAATGTGTGGCTGGCAAAGGCCTGCGTGGTGACCGCTATTTCGGCTGGAAGGAGGACTTCAAAGGGCAGGTCACCTTCTTTGAGCACGAGCAGTACGAGCGCCTCTGCGAACAGTTCAGCGCCATGGGCGTGCCGCCCTCCGTCTTTCGACGCAACATCATCACCAAGGGCATCGACCTCAACACCCTCATCGGCACCGAATTTGAAGTGCAGGGTGTGCGTTTTCTCGGCACGCAGGAGGCCGCTCCCTGCCACTGGATGAACCAGGCCTTCGCCGAAGGCGCCGAAGCTGCGCTCAAAGGCCACGGCGGCCTGCGAGCCAAAATTCTGAGTGACGGCATCCTCCGCAAATCATGACCACACCCTTCGCCGCCGCATTGCTCGCCGGGGGTCGCTCCACCCGGATGAAACAGGACAAAGCCCTGCTCCACTGGCATGGGCAGGATTTGTGGCAGGCCCAATTGCACAAGCTGCAGTCGATCGGTGCCGCTCGCGTGCTGCTCTCCTGCCGGCGTGAACAGCCCTTGTTTGTCAGCCCCAGCGATGAAGTCGAAGTCATCCATGATCCCGACGGCGCGGATGACGGTCCGCTGGGTGCCATCACCCGTTGTTTGGAGCAGGTGCAGATGCCGCTGCTCGTCCTCGCCGTGGACATGCCCTGGATGACCGCCGCCTTTCTGCGCGAGCAGCTTCACCAGCACGAGAGCCCGGAGAAGGGCTGGTTCTTTCGTGGTCCGCACGGCGATGAAACCCTCGCCGGTCTCTACGTCCCCGCCATGCTGCCGCTCATGCGGGAGTCGCTTTCCAAGAAAGACTTCAAGCTCCAGCACATCATAGAGACCGCCGTCCATTCGGGTCTGGCCATCACGCATGCCCTCGGAGACGAGCAGATGCCCTTTTTCCACAACGCGAACACGCCGGCGGATTTAAGGCATTAAGGCACCAGTCATTGCCTTCGGGCTTCGGCTCACCGTTCAAAGGGCTCATCCACCACCAGGCGCTTGCCCAGGCTCACGACATCATCAATGGCAAATCCGAGCCGTTGGTAAAACTCAATCACCTGGGCGTTTGTCGTGCGCACCTGCAGATTGATTTTGGGGCAGCCCAGCTGGCGCAGCAGGTCTTCAGCGTGCCGCATGAGGGCGCGTCCGTGGCCCGACTTTTGCAGATGCGGAGCCACGGCCAGATAATTGATCCAGCCTCGATGACCCTCATATCCAGCCATGACGGTGGCGATCACCTGCGAGTCCAGCACCCCCACAAGAAACAGCTCGGGAGAGTCAGCGAGTTTGCGCTGGATGTCCGCACGCGGATTGTTCTGCGGTTTCACCAGTCCGCAGGAAGTCCACAGGTCAATGACCTGGTCCTCATCGGCAGGCTGGTAGCTGCGGACCTCCATGCAGCGTAACATGGCCTGAAGCCCATGCCGCTGCAAGTGCGGGCCTGCCTGCACTCCTCAGCTCACTGTTTCTTCAACTGTGCCGTCAGATACTCCCCGCACGGCGTCTCTTTCCCGTCCTTGAAGCGGATCAAATAAGCCTTGCCCGAAGTGCCTGAGGCGGAGGCCACCTTCGCAATGAAATCCGTCGCGGTCTTCACCTCCTTGTCATTCCGCTCCCATTTGGCCCGGAGAAACTTGGCCGCATTCGCCGCGCTGTAGTCGCTGCCATTCCTGACGAACGTGGCGTTTTCGAGCCCCTGAATGTGCGTGATCAGCGTCTCGATCTTCGCCTTCTCCGCCGGCTCAGCTGCGGGCAGCGTGACAAAGAAACAGAGAAGGCAAAAAAGCTGGAGGATGAGTTTCATTGTAAGGGTGGTAACCTTTTAAACGCACCTGCTCAGACAAAAGGATGTCCAGATTCAACGCAGCTCATGCCCCAGTATTGCCAGCGTGGCGATGCTGGCAGTCTCGGCACGCAGGACCAAAGGCCCCAGCGTCACTGGTACAAACCCTGCCGCAAAAGCCTGTGCCTCTTCTTCCGCCGTAAAATCACCCTCGGGGCCGATCAAGACGGCCACGCTGCTCGGTTTGTCCGCAGGCAGCGCTTGTTTGAGCGTGCGCGAGTGCTCGCTGAGTGCAGGGATAAGCTTGAGTCCGGCTTCAAACTTCACCCCCGCAATGAACGCAAGAGGCGCGTGAAGTTCAGGCACGAACGGCGTGTGGCATTGCTTCGCGCTTTCAATCATGTGCCGCCTCCATTTGGCCAGCTTCTTCTCCGTCTGTGCCGCATCGAGATGGATCACCGTGCGCTCCGTGATGATGGGCTGGATGCTCGCGGCACCGAGTTCCACCGCCTTTTCCAGCAGCCACTCAAAAGGCTCAGCTTTGATCAGCGCAGGCAGCAGATGAATCGACGTCTGAAACGGTTCAACTCGCGTTTCAGCGGTGATTCTGGCCTGCACGGTCGATTTGGTCACGTGCGTGATCTCGCAAACGGCCACTCGTCCCGCACCATCAAAGATCTCGATGGTGTCGCCCGGCTGCTTGCGCATCACGCGGCCACAATGCTGCGCTTCATCGCCGGTCAGCGTGAGATGCGGCGTGGTCCAGTCGGAAGCAGAAATGTGAAAGCGGGGGAGAGACATGGGAAATGACGAATGACGAATTCAGAGCCGAGCGAAGCGAGACAGCCAGCACCGCGAAGCGTGTGCTGTCCCGAAGGGGTGAGCAGAGCGAAGCAATGACGAATAAATGACCGATCTTCGCAATGAGAACCATTCGTCATTCGACATTCCGCATTCGTCATTTTCCCTGCATCAGCGCTTCAATCTCATCCGCTTCGATCGGAATATGCGCCATGAGATCCATGTTTTCGTGTTCACCGATGAAGATGTTGTTCTCCAGGCGGACGCCGAGTTTTTCCTCCCGGATGTAGATGCCGGGCTCCACGGTGAAGACCATGCCGGGCTGCACGGGCTTCCACATGTGGCCCACGTCATGCACGTCGATGCCCAGCGGATGCGAGGTGCCATGAGGGAAGTATTTTTTATACGCCGGCTTGTCGGGGTCCTGCTTGGCGATGTCCTCCTCCGTGATCAATCCGAGGCCGAGCAGCTCCTTTTCCATCAGCTTGCCCACCTCCTCCTGATACTCGCGAATGATGACGCCGGGGCGCAGCATCTGGCAGCACTTTTTGAAGACACGCAGCACGGCGTCATAGACCTGGCGCTGGCGCGGCGTGAACTTGCCGTTCACAGGAATCGTGCGCGTGAGGTCGGCGTTGTAGTTGCCGTAGTTCGCCGCCACATCGAGCAGCAGCATCTCACCGTCCTGACACTGGCAGTGGTTGGTGATGTAATGCAGCACGCAGGCGTTCGCACCGCTGGCGATGATGGGCGTGTAGGCAAAGCCGCGCGCACGCTGGCGGATGAACTCATGGGACAGCTCCGCCTCGATCTCGAACTCCTGCACTCCCGGCTTCACAAACTTCAGCAGGCGGTCAAAGCCATCGCCCGTGATGCGAATCGCTTCGTTCAGCGCCGTGATTTCATGCGGGCTCTTGATCACGCGCAGCTCGTGCATGAGTTGCGCCAGACGGCGGAAATCGTGCAGCGGATACTCACGCTGGCAGCGCTGCGTGAAGCGCATCTCCCGCGTTTCCGTGGGGATGGTGGCACGGGGGTGCTCGTTTGAGTTGAGGAAGACATGGTCCGCCTGGCACATGACGGCGCGGAACTGCACCTCAAAGTCCTCCAGCCAGTGCACGCGTGAGATGCCGCTGCGCTCCTTCGCCTGCTCCTTGCTGAGCTTCTCGCCCTCCCACACCGCGATGTGCTCGTTCGTCTCGCGCACAAACAGCATCTCCCGCTGCTTCGGATCCGCCGCATCCGGATACAGCACCAAAATCGTCTCCTCCTGATCCACGCCGCTCAGATAAAACAGATCGCTGTTCTGCACAAAGCTGAGCGAACCGTCCGCATTCGTCGGCAGCACGTCATTGGCATGAACGATGACCACCGACTGCGGCGGCAGCTTGG
>NZ_JBAQCR010000061.1:0-8357 GCF_049294395.1 Prosthecobacter sp. | reverse complement strand
CTTGAATTTAATGGCACGGGCGCGACCACGGCCCCTGCCTGTGACATCCTCTTCGACGTGGAGGTGGTGGCATGACGGCAATCTCTGACATGGATCTGGCGCGGATGTGGCTGAGGCAGTGGAGGCCAGCCTCAGGAGCCTATGCCGCCCCCGCTGCCACAGCCGTGTGGGATGGGACGGCGCTGATCTGCGAGCCTGGCCCTGCCGAGCTGGACCCTGCTGCGGCGCTGTTTTGCCCTTCACTGGCTGCGCGCCTGGCTGATCTGAAGCGCTGCAAGGCTGCTGCCAGCCCAGAACCCACCATCGCCGCCTTGGAGGCCGATTACGGCCCTGCCACTGCCACTCTCAATGCCGGTGGCGCGGTGGTGAGTGAGCCTGCCTTCCGCGCCCGCCTGGCTGCATGCCGGGGATGTGGGCTATGGGATGAGCGCGCACGTGATGGCCGTGGCCGCTGCGACTGCGTGCGCTGCCGATGCACGCACCCTTTTCTCTGGCTGGCCGCAAAGCAGTGCCCCGAGGGCACGTGGCCTGCATGAGGCTTGCAGGGCGGGTGCAACAGGCGTGCTGGAAAGCCGGCTGATTGCTCAAACCTCTGTCAATTATGCTCAAACCTGATTTCGCTTACCGGAAAGCCCGTTTCCTCGGTGAGCCCGCAGTCACAGCAGTTCAACCACAGGCGTTTTTGATGCATGCCAAACGAGGTCTTCTTCCCGCCGCAATGTGGGCACCGGAACCGGAACCCGCAAAACAAAGCCAGCGCCAGCAGGGCTCCGGTGAGGCCAAGAATGGCCATGATGATAGCTGCGCGGTTTGACAGAAGAATCAGCCATTCCGTGTTCGGCGAAATAAATACGAGTCCGGCACCCACCAACAGCACCGGAAGACCGATGCGGCAAAGGTGATGCCAGACTGTAAACCTGAGCAGGCAACCCGGGGCGAGATTAAGTCTCAGTCAAACCACGGGCCATGACCACTTTGCCGGTGCGGACGGTTTCGACGATCTCGAACTTGGTCAGCAGTCGGACGGCGGCGTCGAGCTTGTCGCTGTTGCCGCTGATCAGGGCGATGAGGCTGTCTTCCTGAAGATCGACGGTCTTGCCATTGTAGTGCTCGATGATCTGGAGGATCTCGGTGCGCTCTGCGGCGGTGGCGGCGACCTTGATGAGCACCATTTCCTTGGAGACGGCGTCGCGGTCGGTGTGCTCAACGCAGTGGATGACGTCGATGAGCTTGTTCACCTGCATGATGATCTGGTGCAGGCCTTCCGGATGACCGCTGATGCCGATGGTCATGCGGCTGAAGCGGGGATCACGCGTCTGGGAGACGACGAGGGACTCGATGTTGAACCCACGGCGGCTGAACACGGCGCAGATGCGGCCGAGGACGCCGGGCTGGTTGTTCACCATGACGCTCAGCGTGTGGATGTTGATGATGTCAGCCTGCAGCGCTGGCTTTTTGTCGGTGGTGGCGGGGATGCGTTCGCTCATGGGATTTCGATGGTTGAATTTAAAAGAGTAGTTCGTCGGTCTTGAGCCGGTTCTGCGCGATCTCGATGTACGTGGAGTCTTTCTCGATGCCGAGCCACTTGCGCTGGAGTCGTTGCGCCGCCGCTGCGGTGGTGCCGGAACCGAGGAAAGGATCGATGACGAGGTCGCCGGCGTCCGTGGAGCAGGCGATGAGTTTGTCGATGAGGTTGAGCGGCTTCTGCGAGGGGTGGCCGCACTTTTCTTTGGAGATGCCTTTCAGGCTGGGCACGCGGAGGATGTTCGTGGCGTACTTGCCTTTATCCAGGTGGGCGCGGCGCGCGTCTTTGTCTTTGTAGCGCTTGTCGCGGAGGTAGAGCTCGATGGTGGCGGCATCATACGGGATGCGCACGGCGTCCTTGTTGAACTTCACGTCGTCGCTTTTGCGCAGGACGAGGATCATCTCGTACTGCGGGGTGAAGCTGTCGCGGCGTTCGTCATAGCCCACCGCACGATCCCAGATGATGAGATCGTGAAACTGGTGCTTCTGACTGAGTCGTGACATGAGGTGGAGGAAGGTGTGCTCGCGTTTGCCTAGCTGGCCGAAGATGAAGGCGAGGCCGTCATCGCGCAGGATGCGCATGGATTCCGCCACCCACTCATCGCACCAGGCGAGGTAGTCGGCGGCAGTTTTCCATTGCGTGTCCCAGGCTTCATTTTCGAGAACGTTGAAGTAAGGCGGATCGGCGATGATGGCTTGGGCGACGGACGCAGGGAGCTTTTTGAGTTCCGTGAGGGCGTCGCCTTGGATGATGCGGTTGGATTTCATCGAGCCTTCGCCGCACTCTGGCGAGTGCGCTTACGTGATTAGGTCGAACCGGTGGGTTTTTCCATGCGCTGTTTCGGCGCTTCGGTGATCATATCTTCGAGTGCAGCACCGGCGGGGATCATCGGGAAGACGTTCTCCGTTTTGATGCACTCGGCTTCGATGATGCAGGGGCCGTCATTGTAGTCGAGGGCCTGCTGCAGGACGCGCTCCACATCAGCAGGGCGGCGGATGTGCCAGCCTTTGATGCCGTAGGCTTCGCCGAGTTTGACGAAGTCAGGATTGCCGATGAGATCGACGCCGCTCTCGCGGTTCTCAAAGAAGAGCTCCTGCCACTGACGGACCATGCCGAGGTAGCTGTTGTTCAGGATGAGGATCTTGATCGGCAGCTTGTGGATGGCGGCTGTGGCCAGTTCAAACAGGGTCATCTGGAAGCCGCCGTCACCGGAGATGGAGACGACCAGCTTGTCCGGGCAGGCGAGCTGCGCACCGATGGCCGCAGGGAAGCCGAAGCCCATGGTGCCGGCGCCGCCGGAGCTGAGCCAGTGGTAGCTCTCGTCGTTCTTGTAGAACTGCGCGGCCCACATCTGGTGCTGACCGACGTCTGTGGAGATGATGGCCTTGCCCTTGGTGAGGGTGTAGAGTTCATCAATGACCTGCTGCATGCGCAGGCCGCCCTGCTTCTTATAAGAGAGGGGGAACTTCTTCTTGTAACCGTCCAGTGTGGCCAGCCAGTCTTCGGTGGGCAGTTTTTCGACCAGAGGAAGGAGATCGCTCAGCGCGGCCTTGGCATCGCCCTTGATGGTGACGTCCACCTTGATCATCTTGTGGAACTCCGCCGCATCGATGTCGATGTGGATGAGCTTGGCGTTGCGGCCAAACATGGTGGGCTTGCCGATGATGCGGTCATCGAAACGGGAGCCGACATTGAAGATGAGGTCGGCTTCGACGATGGCCTTGTTCGCATAGGCGGTGCCGTGCATGCCCAGCATGCCGAGGGACAGCGGGTGCGTTTCCGGGAAGACGCCTTTGCCGAGCAGGGTGGTGGTGACCGGGCAGTTGAGGGTCTCCGCCAGCATCAGCAGTTCCTTGTCGGCACGGGCGATCATGGCACCCTGACCGGCGAGGATCACGGGGCGCTTGGCACCTGCGATCAGGCGGGCGGCTTCTTGAATTTTAGCCTGATCAATCTTGAAGTTGTCTTCGGGATGGTAGCCGGGCAGGTCCATCGGCTCGTCAAACGTGCCGGTGAAGGGGCCCTGGCTGAAGTCCTTAGGGATGTCGATCAGAACCGGACCCGGGCGGCCCGTGGTGGCGATGTGGTAGGCCTCCTTGGCGATGCGGGGCAGGGAATTGGAGCTCTTGATCAGGTAGTTGTGCTTAACGACCGGGCACGTGATGTTGAAGATGTCGGCCTCCTGGAAGGCGTCTTTCCCCAGCATCCAACTGACGGTCTGGCCGCAAAGGACGATCATCGGAACGCTGTCCATCTGCGCGGTCATGAGGCCGGTGATGGTGTTGCCAGCGCCAGGGCCGGAGGTGACGAGAACGACGGCCGGCTTGCCGGTGGCACGGGCGTAACCGTCAGCCATGTGAACGGCACCCTGCTCATGGCGGACGAGAACGAACTTCATGTCCGTCTTCACGGTCTGCAGCGCGTCAAAGATCGGGATGGCTGCGCCACCGGAGTAGCCGAAGACATACTCGATGCCGAGATCTGCGAGGGTTTTGATGAGCGCCTGCGCGCCGTCCATTTTTTGCTGGCTCATGATGGTTGGGGTGAAAATTGCGATTTAGAGGGATAAAGTGGGGGTGAATTGGAAAATCACAATCAAAAAATGGACTTTTTAGTGGTAAATTGGCCTTGTATTGCGGTTTATGGGTTCAAAAATGCCGATTTTTGGGTGATAATTTGGATTTGACCGGGTTGGGTTAATTGAAGTTTGTCATTTGCGCCCCTGTTCGCCTGCATTTCAGCTCGGGCGCGCCTCCACGTCATCGACAAGTAAGGTGTCCGGGCTCTACAGACTCCGATCAATGCAGGCCTCTATCACACCCCGCGCACTCCGAATGCCGCTGCGATGCCCAGAAGGAGCAGGCTGAGCCAGAACCAGCGGTTGTCGAGCCGGTCCCACCATCGGCGGGACTCGGCCTGCATTGGGGATTCTCCCACGCGTGAGTTTTCCATCATTGTCCGCGAACCTGCACGCAGCACTCCAAACAGCCCCAAGATGCCATCCACCACGCGGACGGCAAAGAGGATGAGGTGGCCGATCAGTTCTTCGAGCATGGCGGCAGGAAGATGTCGGTGGGTTTGCGGCTCACCAGTATAACATGCGGGCCTTTTTTCAGCCGCGTGGAGTTCTTCGATTACCTCTTGATGCGGTACAGATGCCCCTCGGTGCGGATCAAGAGATCTGAACCGATCACGGCATACGAGGCGAGGCTGCGTTCGCCGAGGTCGTTTTGGGCGAGGATGCTGAAGGACTTGCCGGGCTTCACGACGATGCCGAGGCCTTTTTCGTCCTGGAGGTAGAGCTTGCCGTCGGCAGCAAGGAGGGAGGCGGAGATGGGGCCGGTGCAGCGTTCGGAGTAGTGGATGGCGCCGGTCTTGGCGTCGGCGCAGGTGAGAATGCCGTTGTCGGCCACGAAGTAGAGTTCATCGCCGATGACGGCCATGCTGGGATTGTGCGGGGCGGCTTTGTCGATGGTCCAGCCGAGGTGGGTGGGGGTGACGTCGCCCTTGGAGGAGGCGTCCACTTTGATGGCGTAGAGCACGGGTTTGTCGTAGCCGCTGGAGAGGTAGATCATGCCATGCGCGTAAATCGGGCGCGGGACGACGGAGTAGCCTTGATCGTAGTTGAAGTGCCAGATTTCGGTGCCGTCCTTGGGATTGAGCGCGTTCACCACGCCGCTGCCGGGTGTGATGAGCTGCTTCTGGCCAGCCACGTCGATGAGGAGCGGGGTGCAGAAGGAGAATTTCTTTTTGGCTTCGGACTGGCGGGCGAAGGTCCAGCGGGCTTTGCCGGTGGCTTTATCGAGGGCGATGACCTTGGGTTCGGTTTCGGCATCGGCATTGAAGATGAGGAGGTCTTCAAACAGCACTGGGCTGCTGCCATTGCCGTGCACGGGGGAGTAGGCAAACTCCTGCGTGCTCCAGATGGTCTTTCCGGTGGCGGCGTCCAGGCAGGCGGTGCCGAGGTGGCCGAAGTGGATGTAGAGCTTGCCATCTTCAAAGATGGGCGTCGGGCTGGCGTGACTGTTTTTGCGGTGGGCGCGGGGGGATTTGGCCTGGAAGAGCTCCACGTCCCACACGGGCTTGCCGTTGCTGGCATCCAGCGAGATCACACGAAGGGAACGGTCTGCAGTAGCCTCTTCCTTGCCGCTGAGAGAGACGGCGGAGGTGAGGAAGATGCGGTTGCCTGCCACCACGGGTGAGGACCAGCCAATGCCTGCGACGGGTGCGATCCACGCGATGTGCGAAGTGGGGCTCCAGGTGAGGGGGAGGTTCTTGGCATCTGAGTGGCCCTGTGCGGCGACTCCACGGAACTCAGGCCAGCTGGGGGCCGTGGGCGCGGTTGGGGCGGCGGCGAGGAGTGAGGCGGAGGAGAGAAGGAGAGCGAGGGAAAGGCGCATGAGGTGGAAAGAACGCAATGAAGAAGCCGGCGTTTTCAGTTTGTGAAGACTTGTTGGTTGCCAAGGCGAGTTTTGGGCGGGCAGGCATCGGCGCTCACGCGAGCGCGGAGCGTCTTGGAGTGCGTGTGGCAAGCCTGGGCGCGACGCCGCTTTCGCGGGCAGGACGGCGGGGTGGAGTCGAAGAACAATCTTCACCTCTCGAAAGCGGTGTCGTCGAGGCAGGCTTGCGCCTTGCCTCTATGCCACCGCAGTCCAAGACGCTGGCGCGCCTAATCACGCCCCCTCCGGCAGCGCCACGTACGGCTCCTCATTGAGGACGACTTTCTTGGAGCCGCTGAGGAGCTTGATCCATTCGACGAGGCAGCCGAAGAAGATGATGGCGACGGCGAGGAGGAAGAAGGCGGTGACGGCGGTGTCGACGTTGAAGTTGAACTGCTGTGCGGCCCAGGTTTTCATTTCGACGGGAGTGCCGCCCTTGGCGAGTTTGTCACCATACATTTTGGCACCGGCGATGAAGCCCATACGCGGGTCTTTGTCGAAGAGCTTGATGTAGCCGGCGGCGAAAGTGGCGCTCATGAGGAAGATCAGAGGGATCACCGTGACGAGGAGGTAGCGAGCCTTGCCCATCTTGATGAGGATGGTGGTGCCGAGGCAGAAGGCGATGACGGCGAGGAGCTGATTGGCGATGCCGAACAGAGGCCAGAGGGTGTTGATGCCGCCGAGGGGATCGACCACGCCCTGATAGAGGAAGTAACCCCAGGCGGCGACGAGCAGGGCGCTGGCGAAGACGTTGGCTGGGAGGCTGCGGGTGTTGCCCAGCGGTTTCCAGATGCCGCCAAGGAAGTCCTGCAGGATGAAGCGGCCCACGCGTGTGCCGGCGTCGATGGTGGTCAGAATGAACAGCGCCTCAAACATGATGGCGAAGTGGTACCAGAAGGACATCCACGCCGGACCAAAGGCGCGGGCAAACATCTGCGCCATGCCGACGGCAAAGGTGGGTGCTCCGCCGACACGGCCAAACATGGTCTTTTCGCCGATGTCGGCGGCCAGTTTTTCCATGCCTGCGACGGTAACGGGGAATCCCGCATTGGAGATGACTCCAACGACTTCGGTGGGGGCCATCGTCTTGTTGATGCCGGCATTGATGGCGAAGTATTCGCCGGGTTGCAGTGCACAGGCGGCCACGAGGGCCATGAGGGCGACGAGCATCTCGGTGATCATCGCGCCGTAAGCTACGCTGCGGATGTCGGCTTCGTTGTCGAGCAGCTTGGGTGTGGTGCCGGACGAGATGAGCGCGTGGAAGCCTGAGACGGCGCCGCAGGCGATGGTGATGAAGACAAACGGGAAGACGCTGCCGAGGAAGACGAGGCCCGTGCCGTCCACGAACTTGGTGAGCTTGGGCATCTGCAAGTCAGGCGCTACCCAGATGACGACGACGGCCAGCACGGCGACGGTGCCGATCTTCATGAAGGTGCTCAGATAGTCGCGCGGAGCGAGGAGCATCCACACGGGCAGCACGGAGGCGGCGAAGCCGTAGATCATGATGGACCATGCGATGGTCTCGCCCTTGTAGTCAAAGAAGTGCTCGATACCCCAGGCCTTGAGATTGCTGCCCGCCCACACGCTGACCAGCAGGCCGACGATGCCGAAGATGGTGATGTTGCGCACGCTCACACCGAAGATGGTGTGACCAAAGCCCATGATGAAGGCGAGGGGGATGGTCATGACGATGGTGAACAGACCCCAGGGGCTCTCTGCGAGTGCCTTCACCACCACGAGGCCGAGCACGGCGAGCAGGATGGTCATGATGGCAAGGACGGAAACCATGGCCACGAAACCGACCACGGGGTTCACTTCCTCCTTGAGCATCTGGCCCACGGATTTGCCGCCGCGGCGGATGGAGGCAAACATGACGATGGCATCATGCACACCGCCGCCGAGGGTGGCACCGATCAAGATCCACAGCATGCCTGGCAGGTAACCAAACTGGGCTGCGAGAACGGGGCCGACAAGCGGGCCTGGACCGGCGATGGCGGCGAAGTGGTGGCCGAAGACGACCCATTTGTTGGTCGGTACGAAGTCCTTGCCGTCCTTGTGCGTGACCGAGGGCGGGGCGCGATGCTTGTCGAGCACGAGCACCTTGGTGATGAGCCACTTGCTGTAAAAGCGATAGGCGACCGCGAATGAACACAAGCCCGCAACGACGAGCCACAAGGCATTGATGGTTTCACCTTTGTGCAGTGCGGAGAATGCGACGGAGCCTGCTCCGAGAAGGGAGATGGCGATCCAGATGAGGACTTGGAGGGGCTTGGGCATGGTCTGTGAAAGTAGTCCAGTTGCGCTGCAACTGGATTTGGACAGGAAATTTAAGGGAGGAAAGACGGACTACAACGGTCTCAGAAAGGCTCCAGTTGCGGCGCAACTGGATTACT
>NZ_JBAQCR010000060.1:0-19375 GCF_049294395.1 Prosthecobacter sp. | reverse complement strand
GCCTGAAGGTCATGCGAAAAGGCGGGAAGCGTGCGGGTGGTGGAAATAGACACCCGCCCGAAGATAGCCTGCTCCAGCAGAGTACAATTTCTATCTCCAACTTTGTGGGTAAAGATCAGCTCGGAGGTCCGCGCTCCAGGAGCGTTTTCTTCCTCGGAGTGATGGATGAATGAGAAAGCGCTGGCCGACAGACAAGAGTGTCCGTCGTACTCGACGCATGCAACCCGCCGGGAACGAGTCACTCTGCTTTCCCCCGAACGCTTGATTATTCAGAACCACGTGGACATCTTTCGGCCTTCTGCATGGTTGGATGAGTTCATGACGTCTTGTGTCATGTTCTGATCATCCTATGAAATCACTGCTCGCCGTCATCACCCTGTTTGTTCTCCCTTCGCTGCTCAGCGCCGCAGACACGCCCACCGAGCTCTTTAAGCAGGGGGTGGATTTTTTCTTTGCGGCGAAGCCGAAGGAGTCGGTGGCGGCTTTTGACAAGCTTATCGCGCTGGCACCGGAGTCGAAACCGCAGCTCTGGCAGCGTGGGCTTTCGCTGTACTACGCGGGGGATTTCAAAGGGGGGCGCGAGCAGTTTGAGGTGCACCAAACGGTGAACGGCAACGACGTCGAGAATGCCGCGTGGCATTTCCTTTGCATTGCGAAAGGGGAGGGCGTGGAGGCGGCGAGGAAGGTCTTCATTCCCATCGAAGGCGACAGCCGCATCCCGATGAAGCAGGTGCATGAACTCTTTGCGGGGAAAGGCAGCGAGGAGGCCGTGCTGAAAGCCGCCGAGGAGGGCGACGGTGAACGCCTGCGCAACCATCGGTGCTACGCGCATTTGTATCTGGGCTTGTATTTCGAAGCGATCGGCGAAGACGCGAAGGCGAAAGCACACATGCTCAAAGCGGCGAAGGATTTCTCCATGGACCACTACATGGGCCGGGTGGCGCAGGTGCATGTGAAGATCTGTGGGTGGGAGTGAGCGGGGCTCCATGCCCTCTTCCTCCCTTGGTATTTCGGCACACTTGCGCCTCTCTTGCGCAACATTGTGCCTGTCTTGGCAGAATGGCCTGCGGGCGTAACATGGCCCGCTCTTGCATGGTAGATTTGGATGTAACCCACTGAATCCGCACCATGAAAATGCATCGTCTCTGCTCCGGCAATCACAGCAATCTCTTCACGACCCCTCAGGGCCGGCGTGATTTCCTGCAGGTGGGAGCCATGGCGGGGCTGGGCCTCACGCTGCCCAATTTGCTCAAGCTTCAAGCGGCGGATCTTGCGATGCCAGCGGTGGAGAGCTACAAGCCCATCGCCACTTCGATCATTCATATCTACCTGCCGGGTGGCATGGCGCAGCATGAGTCTTGGGATCCGAAGCCGTTTGCTTCGCCGGATTACCGCGGGCCGTTCAATCCCATCAAAGGTGTGACGGGGGAATTCGTGGGCGGACAGTTTGCGAACATCGCCAAGATCTTGGACAAGATCACGCTGATCCGCTCCGTGACGCATGGGGAGGCGGCGCATGAGCGCGGGACGCACAACATGTTTACCGGCTACCGCCCGAGCCCAGCCATCAAGTTCCCGAGCTTCGGCTCCATCATTTCGCACGAGCAGGGACCGCGCAACAACCTGCCACCTTATGTGGCCGTGCCGAACATGATCGCGCCGGATCAAGGCAGCGGGTATATGAGCAGCGCCTTCGGCCCGTTTGCTCTGGGCAGCGATCCTGCGGACAAGGGTTTCACGGTGCGCGATCTGGCCGCGCCGAAGGAGATCGACGCGAAGCGCTTTGACCGCCGCCGCAACCTGCTCTCCGCTGTGGACGAGCACTTCCGCACCACCGAGAAATCGGACGGCCTCAGCGCCATGGACAATTTCTATCAGGCTGCGTACAAGCTCATCAGCTCTGACAAGGCCCGCGAAGCCTTCAACCTCAACGCCGAGCCCGACAAGCTGCGCGATGAGTACGGCCGCAACGCCGCCGGTCAGCGCTTCCTGCTCTCCCGCCGTCTCGTCGAAGCCGGTGTGCGCATGGTGTCCGTGAACTACGGCAGCTGGGATCACCACTCCAACATCAAGGGTGCCTTTGAAAGCCAGGCTCCGCAGTTCGATGTGGCCTTCGCACGCCTGATCAAGGATCTGGATGAACGCGGCATGCTGGACACCACGCTGGTGCTCGTGAGTTCCGAATTCGGCCGCACGCCGCGCATCAACAGCACGAACGGCCGCGACCACTACCCGCGCGTGTTCTCCGTGGCGATGGCCGGTGGCGGCATGAAGAAGGGGTTTGTTTATGGCAAGTCCGACGCCCTCGGTGGCGAGCCGGATGAAAACCCCGTGGGCCCGGAAGACCTGGCCCGCACGATGTACCGCCTGCTCGGCATCAACGCCAGCAAGCGCATCGTCGTCGAAAACGTGCGTCCGGTGGACATCGTGAACGGCGGCCGGTTGCTCAATGAAGTGATCGCGTAAGCGGGAGGATCATAAGACGGGATTCACCCGGGGCGTCTTGTCCCGGGGGCTGCCGTCTGCGCTGACGGAGGTCAAAAATGCGGAATCCGCAATCCTCTGCTTTCCACGGCATCAAAACTGCGCATTCTCCATGCGGTTCGGATTTGAACCTACATGGAAGCAGTCAACATTCAGTTTGCCCCCGCGACTGGCACCGAGGAAGAATGGAACGAGGCGTATGCGCGCCTCGCCGATTACTTCCGCTCGTACCAGCTCCACAACCGCATCCGCCGTACGCAGTTGATTCTCGAAACCCTGCGCAACGCCGCCAAGGCCCATGCGAAGGATCCTTCGCGGACGCCGACGGCACACTCGATCGAGCAGGCGCGGTTCATGCTGCGCGAGTGGCTGGGCTCGATCTACAGCGATCTCAATCTCAACGAAGCGCAGCTGGAAGCCACGGGGCGTCTGGGCTTCCACCTCGCCGGCGGTCCTTCGCGCTGGCCGCAGTTTTTCCTCGATGAACAGAACATGCCTGACGACATGGCCGAGGCCATGCGCTCCGCCATTCGTACCTCCGGCCCCGGCATGCAGGTGAGCAAGATGACCCCGCGTGACATCGACCTGGGCATGTTCACCGACGTGGCGGACGACACTTTTGACCGCCTTGGCCGCCATCCCATCCTGCGCTATTCGGTGCTCGTCATCATCGTGGGCAGCGTGCTGGGCTACCTTTACTCCCTCTTCGGATGAGCGCACCCATTGGCAGCCAGACCGCAAACATCGCGATGACCGCCGGGATGCCGCCCAAGCACATCTCGCGCACGCGTCGCGCCACGTTTTTCTCCCTTGTCGGCCTGGGCACCATCGTGGGTGCGTGGCTGTCCTACATTTTCCTTTCGGAAAACGGCATGCGGCTTTCCGAGTGGGGGCTGCTGCTGGTGTTCATCCCGCTGTACTACCAGCTCAATGTGGGCTTCTGGACGGCGCTCTTCGGCGTGTGGCTGATGAACCGCCCGAAGCCGGACTCGCTTAGCCTGTGGCTTTCCCTGACGGCGGAAGACTACGAGCAGCCCATCACGGCCAGCACCGCGATCATCATGCCGGTGTTCAATGAGGATGTGACGCGCGTGTATGAAGGTCTGCGCAGCATCTACCTCTCGCTGGAAGCCACGGGGCAGGCGGCGAATTTCGACTTTTTCATCCTGAGCGACTCCGACAAAGCGAGCCAGTGGATCGAGGAAGAAACTGCGTGGCTGGAGCTGTGCCGCCAGCTCAAGGCGTTTGGCCGCATCTTTTACCGCCGCCGCCGCAAGCAGATCAACCGCAAGAGCGGCAACGTCAGCGACTTCTGCCGCCGCTGGGGCAAGCGCTACCGCTACATGGTGGTGCTGGATGCGGACAGCCTGATGTCCGGCGCGCTGCTCACCAGCCTGGTGCGCATCATGGAGAAGAATCCGGGCATCGGCATCGTGCAGACGTTTCCGAAGCAGATCGCGGCAGACACGCTGCTGGGGCGCGTGATGCAGTTTGCGCAGGCGCTCTACGGCCCGCCCTTCATGGCGGGGCTGGACTACTGGCAGTGCGGCGAGGCGAACTTCTGGGGGCACAACGCCATCCTGCGTCTGGCGCCGTTCATCGAGCACTGTGCGCTGCCGCCGCTGCCTGCCAATGCGCCCTTTGGCGGGCATATTCTCAGCCATGACTTTGTGGAAGCCGCGCTGATGCGCAAAGCCGGCTACGCTGTGAGGCTGCTGCCCACCACGCGTGGCAGCTATGAGGAAGGACCACCCACGCTGGTGGACATGCTCAAGCGTGACCGCCGCTGGTGCCAGGGCAACATGCAGCACCTCTGGCTGCTGTTTGCCAAAGGCTGGCACCCGATGAGCCGGATCAATTTCCTGCACGGCATCCTGAGCTACGTGAGCTCGCTGCTGTGGTTTCTCTTCCTCGTGCTGGCGACCCTGCTGGCCGCCACGCCGACGCCGCACGTGCAGCCGCAGGCCATCCTGGCCGAGCACATTCTGCTGGCCGTCACGGCGATGCTGATCTTCCTGCCGAAGACGGTGATCCTGCTGGATGAAGTCATCACGGGGCGCATGTTCAAGCCGCTGAAACTGCGCTTCCTGACGTTCTTCAGCAGCCTGCTGGACACGGTGGTCTTCACGCTGATGGCACCGGTGCTGATGATCTTCCATTCGCGGTTTGTCGTTTACACCATCGTGGGCAAAAGCGTGAGCTGGGTGACCCAGCGGCGCAAGATCGACGGCGGCATCAACTGGAGCGAGATCATTTTCACCTTCCTCAGCGTGACGCTGCTGGGCCTTGCCTGGGGAGTGATCGGCTGGTTTGTCTCGAAGGCATTCCTGATCTGGATCAGCCCCATTCTGTTCTCCCTGGTCGTTTCCATCCTCGTGGCGGCCATGGTTTCCAGCGGGCGCAGCGGACGGCGTCTGGGCCTCTTCCTCACGCCGGAAGAGCATGAGCCGCCGACGGTGCTGAAAAACATGCAGCAGAATTTGGAGGAGATCAAAGACCGCATCCAGCTCTCTCCCGAACTGGAGCGGCACTATGGCCTCATGCAGGTGTGCCTGGATCCTTACGTGAACGGTCTGCATGTGAGCCTGCTGCGCCGCCGCCGCACCATCGAGGTGTCATCCGCCTACCTTAAGGAGATCAGCCACCGTCTGATCACGCAGGGGCCGCAGACGCTGAATGCGCAGGAGCTGAAGGCGCTGATGCACGACACGGACACGGTGACCAATCTGCACTACCGTATCTGGAGCGCCGCCGATCATGAGCTGGCGCCGTTCTGGGCCACGGCCATCCGTCAGTACAACCTTGCCTCCACCAGCCCGTTCGCCCACACTTTGGCGAAGCAGGAAGTGGAGTGAAGCGGAGTGGTGTGAGTGTTTCAGATATCCTCCTGACAGTGACCGCTTAGAAGCCGCCAAAGTTGCCACCAAAACCACCGCCGTTGCCGCCGCCACGGTAACCTCCCACGCTGCCGCGGTGATGGTGGTGGCCGTAACTGCTGTGATGGGAAGGACGGCGGTACGATCTGCCGCTGTTGTAGGGCACGATGCATGAACTTACTGAGCTCAGCGTGAGGATGGCCGTGAAGAGAACGAGGAGTTTTGTTTTCATTTGTTCAATGGTTTTAAAGTCGCCAGCGCAGGTCTGTTCAAGGCATCGGCTCCCATCCGTTTTTGATGAGGGAGGCGAGTCCGCCTATCAACCAACGAGCAGCGCCCCGAAAAGGGCGCTGCGAGTTGAAGTTTCAGAGCCGGCTGGATTCAGCCGTCTGAACTGGCGTTTTAGTGGTGATGGAAGCCACCCATGTGGCCCCCATGGAAACCGCCTACATGAGTGTAACCGCCGTGGTAGCCACCAAAGCCGGGCCGATAGCCGGTAAAGCCGGGCCGATAGCCGGTAAAGCCAGGACGACCGTAGTAGGGTGAACGGTAGCCGCCGTAGGCGTAGCCGGGGCGGACGTAACCGGGGCGGGCGTAGTAGTTGTTGTAAACGCCGTAGCCGCCGTAATAGGGGCGGCGGTAACCGGTGCTGGCGTAGCCGTAGGGTACGACGCAGGAACTGAGCGATCCAAGGGTGATGACCGCTGTGAGAAGAAGGATGAGTTTTGTTTTCATAATCACTGAGGGTTCACTGGGATTCGACGCTGCCTCTGGGACTGTATTCAAGAAATTGCGCCCCTATGGCAGGATCGGGGTGGATGGAATCCCGCTTCCCATTCGCCGCCCTTCATGCCAGCATCCCTGCGCCATGAAGTCTATTCTCAGCCTTGCGTTTGTCTTTGCCTGCACCTGCACCTCCTTTGCGCAGAGAAGCGCGCCGATTGTTTCACCGGAGGTTCAGGACGATCACAGCGTGATCTTCCGCCTGCGGGCTCCCAAATCTCAAAGCGTTGCTTTGCGCGGACAGTGGCAAAAAGAACCCGTGCCGCTGACGAGGGACGCCGAGGGGCTGTGGAGCCTCAGCGTGCCGAACGTGCCCGCAGGCGTGTGGGAGATGAGCTCGCGATGATCGACCCTGTCAATCCGGCGCAGAAGCCGCAGCGCAATCCCACCTCCAACATCCTGCACATTCCGGGCACGCCGCCGAATCAATCCGTGTTTTCCTAAACTCATGCAGCCCCCTTTGCGCATCGCCATCGTTGGCTCTGGCACGGCCGGGCCTGCGGCGGCGATCTTCCTTGCGAGGGCGGGTCATGCGGTGACGCTCTTCGAGCGTGCGCCGCAGAAGCTGCCCGTGGGCGCGGGCTTCATGCTGCAGCCCACCGGCATGGCGGTGCTGCAGGAGCTGGGCCTTGCGGAAGAACTGCGGCCGCATATCGCCACGATTTCGAAATTGTACTGTCGCACGAAGTCCGGGCGCACGCTGCTGCACCTGACTTATGAAGAACTCGGCAGCGGCCTCTTCGGTGCGGGCACGCATCGCGCCACGCTGCTGGATCTGCTGCTCGATGCTGCTCAGCGTGCAGGCGCAAAGGTTCTCTGGAACACGCACATCGCCAGGCTCACGCGAGATGCCACGCAGCGTCCCATGCTGCACGATGCCAATGGTGCAGCGCATGGCCCTTATGATCTGCTGCTGATCTGCGATGGGGCGCATTCCACGCTGCGGGATCAAAGCGGCGTGCCCGCACGCGTGAGCCGTTATCCCTGGGGCGCGCTGTGGTTTATCGGCAAGCGGACACCGGAGTTTGATCCGCAGGTGCTGTGGCAATGCGTCGGCAACACGCGCGAGCTGACCGGCTTTCTGCCCACCGGCACGCAGGACGATCTGCTCAGCCTGTTCTGGAGCATTCGCCTCGATCACATCGAGCGATGGCGGAAGACTCCGCTGGAAGATTGGAAGCGTGAGATCCTTGCCCTGGCCCCGCAGGCCGAAAGTTTTCTCAAGCAAATCGACTCGCATCAACAAGTCGCCACTGCGGCTTACCACGACGTGCGCATGAAGCAATGGCACGGCGAACGCGTGGCCATTCTCGGTGATGCCGCTCATGCGCTGAGTCCGCAACTCGGGCAGGGGGTGAACCTCGCGCTGATGGATGCGGCTGTTCTCGCGCAATCTCTTGCCACACAAACATCCCTGCCAGCAGCCCTCGCCCAGTACTCCAGCAGCCGACGGAAACACCTGCGCTTTTACCAGTTCGCCACGCGATGGACGACGCCTTTTTTCCAGTCGGATCTTCTGCCACTGGGGTGGATGCGTGATCTGGTGTTTCCGATCATCCAGCGCATTCCAATGCTACGCCGCCAGATGACTGCGACGATGGCGGGTGGGAAGACGGGGCCGTTTTCGAGTCTGCGGACCATGCGCTAGTCCTCCTCTGATTCATTCTCCGCCATCCATACGCGACCTGAACGCGCTATTTCAGACCTTGGAGGACTTCATCAAAAACAGCGCCCGGATCAATGTCCGGGCGCTGCCAAGAAATGCTCAAGAGCTGGCAGGAAGCCTCAGCTCAGGAGAGGTCTCAATGGTGATGGCCGCCGTGATGTCCACCGTAGCTACCCCCACCAAAGCCGCCGTGATGGCCGCTGTAGCCACCATACCCGCGGCTACCACCGTAACCGGAGCGGCCGTAGCTGCTGTAGCCGCCGTACGAGGGGCGGTAGTAGGATCTGCTGTAGCCATATCCTCCCCCGTAACCGCCGCCGTAGCCATAAGGGGCGATGCATGAACTCAAAGAAGTCAGAGTGAGAATGGCCGTGAACAGAAGAACCAGTTTTGTTTTCATAAGTGAATAGTCCGACGCAGCTACTGCGGGTCTATTCAGTCAATCGCTGTGCATTACAAAAGGGGCGGTGGATTGCAGGGGCCTTTCCTGCCTGCAGGACCCCATGGTGCCTCGCCGTTTTTAGCTCCGTGACCATGCGGCACTGTTAGCAGCATTGAAACACCATCCATGCACGGCTGAAGTCTCCGGCCTTCATGTCCGACTCTCTCATCCAGAAATACAGCGTACCCACATCGCCCCACATCCAGCCTGTGTCGTCATCGGTGTCGAGTTGCAGCAGGAGTTTCCATTCGCGGGCTCCGGCGCGGAGTTCTTCCACCCGCGGGTTCTTGTAGCCCTCGGGACCGCCGACATAGATGCCATTTGAGGCCAGCTGGCACTCCAGCTCCATGTCATCTCCCTGCACCGGAGTGGGAAAGCCCAGCACTTGATGCCGCGTCCGTTCGCCAAACACTTCCTGGCGGTAGTTGGTGTAAGCGTCACCATCGCGCTTCCAGTCAAACTCGGCGCTCGGCAGCCGCGGTGTATCCGGCAGCAGTTCGATGCGCTCAGCTTGCACAGGCTTGCGCTGATAAATAAACTCCTCGGGCAAACCCTCTGGGGCACTGCGTTCAGGAAGGGACCTGCAGTCCGCCTGTGTATGAACGACCTGCCAGCCTTCAACATCTTTCGGATCAAAACCCCACACGCCCTGCTCCTGATCGTAGAAAAAGAACAGAAAACCCGTCGCAGGCAGGCTTGAAGCCATCGCAGAGTGAACCTCTGCCAGATCAAGCTGCGCGAGAAATGCCTGCGGCTTTCCGCCATATTGAGGCCACGCTGTGTCAGAAGGCATCTGTGGCAGACCGCCCAGCCGTGAAAACCCCGCTGCACCGTGGGGTGCCAGCAGGACCGCCGGCTGTGCCAGTGCAGCAAACCGTGCTTTGATGGACGCCCGGTCAGCCTTTCCCGTCTCGGAGACGTTCGACGCCGATGCTTCGCCTCCAAATAATCCCAACAAGCGCTTCAGCCAGTGCATCCATTTCTTTGGAGCTGCCCAACACTGCAAGCAAGCAACGGTTCTGGCAGCAGTCACTATGAATGGCTGCTTCCGAATCTCAGAAAAGTCAGAGCATGCCGGCCAGATCTGCGGCGAGCTGCGCGGCTTCGTGCACGGGACGCCGGGCCTCGCGCTCGACGGGTGGCAGGGCGAGATCGGCTTCGTTGAAGACGCGCACGGCCATGTGGAGCTGGCCGTCCTTGATCCAGGTGTGGGCACCCACGGGGGTCTGGCAGCCGGCGCCGAGGATCTTTAGAAATTCGCGCTCGGCGGTGATGCGGGATTCGGTTTCGGCGTGGTTGAGCGCGCGGATGGCTTTGATCGTTGCTTCATCTCCTGCGCGGCATTCGATGGCGATGGCGCCCTGCCCGGCGGCGGGGAGGAATTTCACGGGATCGAGCACCAGGCCGTAGAGCGTGTGGGTGTCGATGTGGATGCGGCTCAGGTTCGCATTGAGCAGGCCCAGGCGCAGCAGGCCGGCGGCGGCGAGCAGCACGGCATCGAGCGCATTTTCACCGAGCACTTTTTTCACGCGGGTGGGGACGTTGCCGCGGATCTCGACAATCTGGACGTCGGGGCGCAGGAACTTGAGCTGCGCGGCGCGGCGCACGCTGCTGGTGCCGACGCGCGCGCCCTGGGGCAGGGTTTCGAGGGTGTAGGGATGTGCGCTGACGAGAACGTCCTCAATGGCGGCACGTGGAAGAACGGCGGCGATGGTGAAGCCGGCGGCGAGATCGCTGGGCACGTCCTTGAGGCTGTGCACGGCGGCGTCGATCTGGCTGTCTGCGAGCGCGATTTCGAGCTCCTTGATGAAGATGCCTTTGTCCACCTGCGCCACGTCGCTGAACTCGGAGAAGCGGAGGTCCTGGCGTTTGTCACCGCTGGTCTGGATGATCTGGCGCTCGATCTGCAGATGCGGATGCGCGGTCTGCAGGTCTGCCGTGACCATTTTTGTCTGAGTGAGTGCCAGCTCGCTGCCGCGGGTGCCGAGGATGATTTTTGCGGGGGTCATGGTGGGGTTCCCAGCTTTTCACGTACCGGGGCGGGACGCAAGGAATAGGCGTGACCTTGGCGGGCTGTTTGGCGGGTGGCGTTTTTATAGCGTTTTGCGAAACTGATTTCCGGAAAGCGAACGTGGAGACGCTCTGCGGCGGCTTGAGGACAAGCCGCCCTACCTCGCGCCGGGCACGCGCATGCAAAGCGCAGATAGGGCGGGCTGTCGCCACACCCATCTTACGGGCTGGTTTGCGCCCGGACTTGCGCCATGCTGCGCTCCACTTTTTCCCGGTCCGCCGGGGCGAGGGGGTTGGCCGCATGAAGCTCCTCCAGCCGCGCCCAGGTGATGATGCCGGTGCCCAGCAGGCCCCGCACCCAGACGATGTCCTTGGGACGCCCGGCGTAGAGCTTGTTGTAGGCGACGTCATGCGGGTCCAGGCAGTGACCGCGCAATCCTGCGGTGAGCTGAAGGGTCGTCACCCGCTGCTGCCAGCCGGGCGGCGTCCACTTCAGGAGGCTGTCACTGACGTAATCGACAAAGAAGCGATGCCTGCTGGAGAAATCACTGTCTTCACCCAGCTCACGTTCCATGATGGTGGAATCAAAATACAACACGGGTGTACCGACAGGGATCACATCAATGTCCTTGCTGGTGCGCAAGGCGGCGGGCACGTCAGGATTGACGACGGCCACGGACGCGCTGCCGATCATCCAGACATCGGTGACTTGAACGGGCAGCCAGCGGCGGAGTTCAGGCCACAAAAGAGAGAAATCAGCCTGCGTAAGCTCTTTCACGAAGGGTCTCCATTTCCTGGTGCGTCACAAAGGGCTCGCCTTTGAAAGGCATGCCGGAACGAAGTCGCTGCCCGGTGTCTCCCGTGTCTTCCAAAATCCTGGCCACGGCCTCCACATCTCCCGTCTGCAAGAGCGTCAGCCATTCGGTATCGTGAGCAGATAAAGTCTCCTGATCCCGTAGCAACCAGTGAAGGCCCTGCTGCATAAGCTGGGGCTGCTGACGCAATCGTGCGGCGACGAGTTTGCCCTTCTGCCAGCGAATCCAGTCCTGCACCAGATAGTTCGGCGGCAGGTCGAGCCAAGGCGGAAACATCGGGACTTCATCCGATGCACTCTGCGGTGTCTCGATTGCGACTGACATGGGGCAAAGATGCACCGGGGAGGTGTCTGCGGCAAGCCCGGCTTCGCAGGCTTGGCTGGCCCAGTGCACGCCTGTAAAGGCACGACCACCCCAGAATCCAGATTCCGGCTGAAGCCGGTACTACGGAACAGCGGTGGGTGATGCGGGACCGGTCAGGCGAGCTTCAGACCGCCGCTGCCGGGGGATTTGAGGAAGCCGTATTTTTCGAGCTGCTCTTCGATGATGCGCTCGCAGGAGGCGAGCTGGCGGAGGCGCTCGCGGCGGCCTTCGTCGGCGATGGCCTGGAGGGCGTCGATGTCGTAGAGATAGACGCCTTCGATGTTGTTCACGGCGGGGTCCACGTCACGCGGCACGGCGATGTCGATGATGAGCAGGGGCTCCCAGCGGCGCTTGCGCATGACCTGATCGATCTGCTCGGGCTTGATGACAAAATGGGGGGCGCTGGTGCTGGAGATGATGACGTCCACCTCATGCAGGGCGTGCTCCCATTCGTCGAACTTCATGGCGCGGCCCTTCATCTCGGTGGCGAGCTCCACGGCTTTGTCGTAGCTGCGGTTGGAGACGATGATGCTCTTGGCGCCGCGTGAGAGCAGGCTCTGCGCGCAAGTGCGGCTCATTTCCCCGGCGCCGACGAGCATGACGCGGCACTCCTTGAGATCGTGCACTTTTTCCGCCAGATCCACGGCCACGCTGCCCACGCTGGTGGAGCCGCGCTGGATGGTGGTCTCGTTGCGCACCTTTTTGCCGACGGTGAAGGCCTGCTGAAAGAGCTTATTGAGTGAGCGGCTGGTGGTGCCGGTGTCGAGGGCGACTTTGTAGGCGGCTTTGACCTGGCCGAAGATTTCCGTCTCGCCGAGCACCATGGAGTCGAGCCCGCTGACGACGCGGAAAAGGTGCCGCGCGGCCTCGGCGGAGTCGAGATTGTAAAGCACCAGGGCTTCTGCGTGCTCTGGCTGAAGTTCGAAGCGTTCGATGAGGTATTGGCGCAGGGCGGCGTGGCCCTCCTTGCCGCTGGGCAGGGCGTGCGTGGCGTAGAGCTCCACGCGATTGCAGGTGCTGAGGACGACGCTTTCTTCAAATCCTGGCAGCCCGCGCACCTGCTGCACGGCCAAAGGCACCTGCGCCTCGGGAAACGCGAGGCGCTCACGCACCTCGACGGGGGTGGTTTTGTAGTTCAGGCCTACACAGACGAGGCCGCTGCGAATGTCCGTCGGCTCAGGCATGCGTGACGATCCACAGTGAGATGAACGGCAGGATAAAGCCGATGACGGCCAGCCACGCGGTCTTGCGCGGGGAGGTGAAATGTTTCCACATCAGGAGGGAGATGACCGCATACAGGGCCCAGACGATCCAGGCGAAGACGACGTGGCCGGTCTTTGTCATGGGCAGATGCAGGGCAAAGGAAATGCTGAGCGCGATGCTCAGCAGCAGCAGGCCGAGGCGCACGGTGCGCTGGATGGCGTGCGCGAGTCCCTGGATGGGCGGCAACTGGTAAAACAGGCCGCCGATCTGGTGCCGCTTCAGCATGCGCTCCTGCACGAGGTACATCACGCCCGTGATGCAGGCCAGGGCGAAGGCCGCGTAGGAGATGAGGGCGAGCGCGATATGCAGCTCCACCAGCGCATTGATGGGTCCCTTGGGATTGTAGGGAGCGAAGCCGTTCGTGAACGCCATCACCTGCATGAGGGTGACGAGCGGCGAGGTGAAAACCCCCAGCAGCGACAGGCGGAAGGCCGGGCCGACGAGGAAATAGAGCAGCACAATGCTCCAGGCGATGAAGACCAGAATGTCCGGCAGGCTGCGAATGGGGCACTGCCGCACCTCCTCACCGCGCAGAAAGATGAAGCCGGTCTGCAGGGCAAAACCCAGCGCCATGAGGAAGAACTGCGCCCGCGCCTGCTTCCAGGCACCGGCCTTGAGCGCCAGCAATGCCTGCACGAGCGCGCCCACAAAGATGAGGGTGGCGGCAAGAAGCAGTTGCTGAGAGGCAGGCATTGGATCGGGGGGCGGACATTCGTGGTCTTGTGACGTTTCTGCAAGGGTGAACACGCTGGGAGCGGCTTGTCAGTCTGGCGGAGATGTGCTCTTATTTTGTCATGGCTGCTGGCAAACTCCGTACTTGTGGAATCAAGGCCCAAACTTCCAAGCTGAGCCGTTCTCTGCCTGAATCCGCCCCATGTGACGATTTGATGTATGAAATCTACGTCCGGCAGAAGATTGACAGCGGTCTGGCGGACATCGCAGCCGGACGAGTGAAGACCCATGAAGAGGTGCTGTCGAAGTTTGGTGTCGCTGATTGATGGCGGGCGCGCTTGGATCGAGGACGAGGAAGATTCATGCTGGCGCATGAAGCTTGCGCATCCCCGCATCTCCTCCATGATCGCAGGGCATGGCTCCCGACATTCTCGACAGCATCCGCCGCACGATCCGCGACGTGCCTGATTTCCCCAATCCCGGCATTCTTTTCAAAGACATCACCCCGGTGCTGGCCAATCCGACGCTGCTGGCGCAGACGATTGATGGCATGATCGAGGCCACGGGAATCACGGAGGTGGACAAGGTCGTCGGGATCGACGCCCGGGGTTTCATCTTTGGGGCGCTGATCGCCGAGCGCTTGGGCGCGGGATTCATTCCGGTGCGCAAGAAGGGCAAGCTGCCCTGGCAGACGCGGGGGATTGATTACTCGCTCGAATACGGCACGAACTCGGTGGAGATGCACCTGGATGCCATCTCGCCGGGGGAAACGGTGCTGCTGGCGGACGATTTGCTCGCCACGGGCGGGACGGCGGCGGCGGCGCTGCACCTCATCGAGCAGGCGGGCGGCAAGGTGCTGGGCAGCACGTTTTTCATTGAACTGGCGTTCCTCGGCGGGCGCGAAAAAGTGAATGATTCCGGCCCGGTTCACGCACTGATCACCTACTGACTTCTGCTGAAATGACCGAACGCGAATACCTGCGACACCTGAACAAGAGCGCGCAGAAATTTTTTCCGCCCGAGGACAAGCTGCCGCGTGGACGCACCGAAACGCTGCGCCAGGCAAAGCGCTTTCTCAAGATCAAGGAGCAGCGCATCAAGCAGCGGCACCGCTCCGGCAGCTTTAGCGGAGCGGAAATCTGCCGCATGCGCTCGGATGTGATGGATTTCCTGGTGCGCATCCTGTGGGAGGAGTCGCTGTCGACACTGGACCCTGCGGTGCGTACCAAGCTCAATGTCAGTGTGATCGCCCACGGCGGCTACGGCCGGCGGGTGATGAGTCCGGGCAGCGATGTGGACCTCACTTTCATGTTTCCCGGCAACAGCGGCAGGGTGTCCACGGAAGTCGTGCAGCTGATCCGCGACTACCTGCTCTACTTCTACGATTTGAAGCTCAAGGTGGGCCATGGCTCACGCTGCGTGGGCGAGTGCATCAAGCTGGCCAATGAGAGCATGGAGACCAAGACGGCGCTGATGGAGGCGCGCCTCGTCACAGGCCAGAAGACGGCTTTTGAGGAGTTCCGGTCCCGTTTTGACAAGGAATGCATGGACGGGCAGGAGGGGGACTTTTTGAAGCTGCGGCAGATCGATCTGAACAGCCGCCATACGAAGTATGAGAACACCCCCTTTGTGCAGGAGCCGCATGTGAAAAACGGCTGCGGGGGGCTGCGCGACTACCAGAACCTGATCTGGATGACGTACGCGCGGCACCGCACGCTGAACCCGAAGGATCTGGTGGCGCTCGGCCTGATCTCCAAGGCGGGCTGGAAGGAGGTGGAGCAGGGCTATGAATTCATCCTGCGTGTGCGAAACGAAATGCACTACACCGAAAAGCGGGCCGAAGATCTTTTAACTTTGCGCCTGCAGGGGCCGGTGGCCACGCACCTGGGCTACCGCCACAAACGCATCCTGCGCCGCATCGAGGCGCTGATGCACGGCTACTACACGGCCACGCGCGACATTTTGCAGCGCAGCAATGAGGTGATGGACCGCTTCCATCTGGACCGCTTCCATCTGGAGGCGCTGGAAACCCGCAAGGAGAGCAAGCTCATGGGCTTCATCGCACGGCGGAAGGCTGAGAAGGAGCAGGAGAGCTTCGACGGCTTCAACCGCAAGCATGAGCGGCTCTATGCGGAAAGCCCGACGATCTTCAAGGATGACCCGGAGCGCATGATGCGCCTCTTTCTCCACACGCAAAAGCGCCACCTGCGCCTCAGCCCGGATTTGTTCCAGCTCATCCAGGACAACTTCCGACTGGTGGACACCAGCTTCCGCTACAACAAGGCCAACCGTGAGACGTTTGAGACGATTCTCTCCCACAAAGGGGATGCGGCGCGCACGCTGCGGCAGATGCACCGCGTGGGCTTCATCGGCAGGTACATGCCGGAGTTTGGTGCTCTCACCAATCTGGTGCAGCATGAGTTCTTCCATCTCTACACGGCGGATGAGCACACGCTGCGCACCATCGACAAACTTGATGAGCTGAGTGATCCCACCCTGAAAGGCGTGGACCTCTTTCAGCAGCTGTTTCACGATCTGCAGCAGCCGTATGTGCTGTATCTCGCCCTCCTGCTGCATGACGCAGGCCGTGCGGCCAACAAGAAGACGCACAGCGATGAAAGCACCACGCTGGCCGCCGCCGTCTCCCGCCGGCTGCAGATCAAAGGAGAGCGCCGCAGGCTGCTGCTCTTCCTGGTGGACAATCACCTGCTGATGTACCGCACCGCCACGACGAAGAGCCTAGATGATCCGCAGGTGATCGAGGAGTTCGTCAGCATCGTGCGTACGAAGGAGAATCTCGACACGCTGCTGCTCATGACCTATGCGGACTCGAAGGGAACCAGCGACAAGAGCTGGTCGGGTTACAAGGAGGCGTCCATCCGCCAGCTCTATCACAGCGCGCTGCGTTTCATGAACGCGCCGGCGGATTTCATGCGCAATGTGCAGGTGCCGCTGGAGGATCTGAAAAAGGAGGTGCTGCGACGCCTTGGGGCCGGCTATGAAGCGGAAGTGGACGCGCACTTCCGCCACATGCCGCCCTCCTACTTCAATTTCCGCGAGGCCGATCTCATCGCCACGCATCTGCGCCAGTTCCGGCAGTTCTTTGAGCAGCTCATCCGTGAAGAGGCTGCGGCAGGACTGCTGCCTGTCATGGTCTGGGAGGATCACGTGGACCAGGGTTACAGCGAGCTCACCGTCGTCTGCTGGGACCGCCACCTGCTCCTGGCGCGCATCTCCGGCGCCCTGGCGGCGGAAAGCATCAACATTCTCAGCGCGGATCTCTACCAGCGCGCCGACCACCTGGTGCTGGACACCTTCCGCGTCTGCAACACGAACTTCGCCGCCGTCACCACCAAGAGCGCCCGCGCACGTATCGAGGAATCTGTGCGCAAAGCCTTCAGCGGGCAGACCTTTGATTTCGGGGATGCGATCACCCAGAAGCTGGGCAAGTCGATCACGATGCTGGATGAAATCGGCGCGGAGATTCCGCAGCGCATCTACGTGAACAACCACCTCTCGCCGGACCAGACGGTGCTGGAGCTGCAGCTGGTGGACCGCCTCGGGCTGCTGTATGACATCTTCATGGCCATCGGCCGCCTCGGGCACAACGTGACGCACGCACGCATCAGCACGGAAAAGGGGGTGGCCATCGACGCCATTTACGTGCAGGACGAGCACAGCCAGAAAATCACCGACCGCGAGAAACTGGACGAACTGGCCGCCGCCGTGACGGAGGCTGCGCACCTGCGGTTGAGCTCCGCCAAGGAGTGATCTGCTGATACATTTGCCGCATTGCAGCGTTCGGAGAGCGCCCATGAAGCTCTCCGCACTCCTGCTCTGCTTTGCCGCTGCGCTGCTCTCATCCGCCCATGCTGCGGATGCGGCCAAGCCCAACATCCTCATTTTTTATCTCGATGACATGGGCTGGGCCCAGCCTGGCGCCTATGGTGGCAAAATGGCTCCCACGCCGAACATGGATGCCCTGGCCGCTGGCGGCGTGCGTTTCACCAACGGTTATTCCTCCGGCTGCGTGTGCTCGCCGGGCCGTGTGGGTTTGATGACGGGCCGCTACCAGGCGCGCACCGGCCATGATGCCAATCCCACCAAAGCAGGCCGCGAACTGCTGCTGAGCGAGACCACGCTGGCGCAGCACCTTCAAACCGCAGGCTACACCACGGGCATCGTGGGCAAATGGCACCTTGGCGACACCAGCCCGGAGTTCATGCCAGCGGCACGTGGGTTTGACTTTGCCATGGGTACTGTGGGCAATCTTGGTGAAGGCAAAGGGCCTTCGTTTTATCGCGGCAAAGAGCTGGTGGAAGACTTGGCGGGTGCGCCGGTCACTTCACCCGTTTATGCACGGGAGTCGGTGAATTTCATGGAGGCGAATCAGGCCAAGCCCTGGTTTCTCATGCTGTCCTTCAACGCCGTGCACAGTCCGCACGTGGCTTCGGAGAAATGGCTGGAAAAATTCAAGCACCTGCCGAAGCACGATGCGGCCTACGCTGCGCTCGCTGCGGAGGCGGATGAAGCCATCGGCACGGTGATGACGAAGCTGCGCGAGATGAAGCAGGAGGAGAACACGCTCATTTTTCTCATCAGCGACAACGGCGGCGCTTATCAGAATGCTGAGATGGGCGGGCTGCGCGGGCACAAGTGGTTCGTGTGGGAAGGCGGCATCCGTGTGTCATGGATGGCCGCGTGGAAGGGGCACATTCCTGCGGGCCGTGTCAGTGATGAGCCGGTGATTCAGCTCGATGTCCTGCCCACGGCCCTGGCCGCAGCGGGTGCGACGACCTCCATTCCGCTCGATGGTGTGAACCTGCTGCCTTTGCTCGAAGGCAAAACGGACAAGCTGGCCCCGC
Source organism: Prosthecobacter sp. (assembly GCF_049294395.1). GTDB lineage: Bacteria > Verrucomicrobiota > Verrucomicrobiia > Verrucomicrobiales > Verrucomicrobiaceae > Prosthecobacter. The sequence goes on along the minus strand of NZ_JBAQCR010000060.1, from coordinate 1,136 downwards.
GTGAGCTCTACTTCCGCTTTGGCGTGCAGCAGGCCGTGCGTCAGGGAGACTGGAAGCTCGTCAAAGCCAGCAAAGACATGCAGCCCATGCTGGTGAACCTTGCCACCGATCCCGGTGAGCAAACTGACCTCAGCGCCAAGGAGCCGGAGAAAGCGAAGGCGCTGCAAAAGCTCTTCGACCAATGGAACGCCACCATGCAGGCACCCCGCTGGGAGGACCCACGCTGGAATGGCGAAGAGAGCCGCAAGGCTGGCAAGAAAGAGAAGCGGAAGAAGAAGGCGAAGGAGTAGCGCGAGGCTGAAGGCTCCACTCTGGACTGCATTGGCCTGGAGCGTTTTGAATTATTTTATAGCCCTTTTGACTCCTGCCATCGTGCGGACTCAAAGCCAATCCCCTCACCCCAGCCCTTTGACTTCGTCTATCTCCGCTGCGCTCCGGTTCCCCGAAGAAAAGGGTTCAGTGTCGTCGTATGCCAGGGGCAGGAAGAGGGAGAACCGCTTTTGGCGGCCCTGATTTCAGCGGACACGTAATTACTTAAAATGCTGTAGAGAAAATTTTTTCCATCACCTCTGAGACAGAATCGAATCTCGATTCGACTTCCAAACGGAGTGTCGCCAAGCGCGATATTCGGGAACAATTGGGGAAATTCAAAGGCGACTCTACCGTGCGATGGCTGTGGCCGCAGCTCGGTCTGAGCCCCCCATGAAGCACGGGGAAAAGAAAATGCCGCTCTGGATTCTGCGAATCTGGAGCGGCATGAATTCAGCCCATGGGGCCTGCGATTACTTTTTCTTCTTGCCGCCGAGGAGGGTGAGAAGGAGCACCAGTGCGACCACACCAATGCCGATGAGGATCATGTTCATCATGCTCATGCCTTCTGCCTCTGGGGCAGGCGCAGGTGCTGCTGCCTGAGGCTGGGCGTAGCCGGGCTGCTGAGGCTGCTGCGCATATCCAGGCTGCTGAGGCTGGCCGTAGCCGGGCTGCTGGGGTTGCTGAGGATAACCAGGCTGTTGAGGCTGGCCGACAGGAGGAACGGCACCCGGCTGGGCTGGGTAGCCATTGGGCTGGCCTGCAGGCATGGCTCCTGGCGCCGGGGCGGCACCGGGTACAGCAGCAGGGGCGGGAGTGCCCCCAGC
>NZ_JBAQCR010000059.1:0-2317 GCF_049294395.1 Prosthecobacter sp. | reverse complement strand
GGCCATGCCCGTGCCTGCCGCCGTGGCTCCTTCCATGCCTTCCCCCTCCGGTGCTCCCGTGATGCCCGCACCGAGCGTGGCCGTGCCCGTGGCAGCCGCTGCTCCGACCGACGACGCCGATGAAGCCGATGAAGCCGCCGCCGTCATTCCCGAGCACGTCGAAGGCCAGGTGTATCACCCGCCAGCCCTCACCCACATCGAAGTGGGCAAGCCGCCAAACAAGTTCGTGCAGCTCTGGCTCAAAGCAGGCGCCAGCTCCCTCCTCCTCAGCATCCTCATCCACGCCGGTCTCGGCGTCCTCGCCCTCTTCATCGTCTTCCAGAGCGGCGTCATGGACAAGCAGGTGGACTTCCTTCCCGGCGGCGGCACCGCGCAGGGTGCCAAGGCCAGCGCCGATCTGCAGCACAAGGTTCAGCAGAAGAAGCGCTCCTCCATCAACAAGACCATGCCCATGAAAAAGCTGGTCAGCGCCAGCACCAATTCAGCCATCACCCTCCCAGAAGCCCCGCCCGACTCCCTCGACATGCCCGACGTCAGCGCCATGATGGGCGGCGGCGCCCTCGGCGGCGCAGGCGGTTTCGGCATGGGCGGAGCCGGTGGCGGCTTTGGCAAAGGCCAGGGACTCGGAGCCGCAGGCGGCTTCGTCACCCTGCCACCCTCCATGCGCAGCCGCTGCTCCACGCAGGAACGTCTTGAGAAGCTCCGTCAAAACGGCGGCTCACCCGAGTGTGAGGCCGCCGTCAGCGCCTCCCTCGAATGGCTCAAGACCAAGCAAAACCCCGACGGCTCCTGGGGCAAAAACAGCAAGTGCGCCTTCACCGGCCTCGCACTCCTGTGCTACCTCGGCCGCTGCGAGACGCCCGAGTCCCCCTTCTACGGCGACAACGTCACCAAAGGCATCATGTTCCTCATCGAGGCCCAGAAGAAGAACAAAAACAAACTCTTCAGCCAGGCGGAAAAAGGCAACGCCCCCGTCTACGAGCACGGCATCGCCACCTACGCCCTCGGCGAAATGTACACCCTCGCCCGCCTCGGCAGCAAGAGCCTCCCCGGCATGCGCGAAGCCTTCGAGGCAGGCGTCAAGATCATCATCGACAATCAGCAGGACAGCGGCAGCTGGGTCTACGACACTGAAACCGGTTTCTACGCCGGCAAAAAAAGCCGCGAAGACCTCTCCGTCGCCGGCTGGCAGTTCCAGGCCCTCAAGGCCGCCAAAAATTCCGGCCTCAAGATTGATGGACTCCACAGCTCCATCACCAAGATGACCAAATACCTCGAAGACAAGCAGACCAAGGACGGCGGCTTCGGCACCGCCAATCGCGACGCCCACTACAATCAGTGGAGCCTCTCCGGCGTCGGCATCCTCGGCCTCCAGACCATGGCCAAAGGCAAGACCACCCCCATCAAAAAGGGCATCAAATTCCTCACCGACTTCATCACCGCCGAGCCCCTCGACTGGAACAAAAACTGCAACCTCTACTGCTGGTACTACTACACTCAGGCCTTCTTCCAGCAGGGTGGCGAAGACTGGAAGTTCTACAATCAGCAGTTCCTCCCCCAGATCCTCAGCGCCCAGCAGGCCGACGGCTCCTTCAAGCGCGGCCGCCCCAACTGGCCCGCCGGAGACGCCGCCGACGAAATCTACCGCCAGTGCCTCTGCACCCTCCAGCTCGAAGTCTACTACCGCTACCTCAAAGTCGGCGACCGCGAAGAAGCCAACTTCTTCGAAAAGTAACCACGCGCCCCCCCCAAGAGTACGATGGGCATTGCCTCACGGCGTTCGCCCTCCGGGCAGCCTGCGGCTGGCCATCTCCGCTGCGCTACGGTTCCTGCCCGTCGACCAGCGCCACCAGGGAGACAAGTTCCCAAGCCTTCCCATTCAGACTGCAGTCGCGCAGCGAGGCACAGCCTGTCCTCCGTAGCTCGTAGAGCGAAGGAGGAAGCGCAGCCTGCCCTTCGTAGCTTCAGCGAAGAATGGGCCACCGCCTTCATCGGACACACGCGCCCACGCATACCAGAAAATACCCGAATGCGGCAGCACCCCCTGGTCTCCGCTAGTAGCCCCCAAGCACCGCATTCCCCAGCGCCTTGGAGCGCGGACTTCCAGTCCGCAGCACTCCGCAAACACACCCACCTCCGCACGTCTCGTCAGCTTCTCAGCCCCCAGCGAGCCCTCCCCATTTGGACTGCGGTCGCGAAGTGAGGCACGAACGCAGCTACCGCTTTCGACGGACACACACGTCCATGCATACCAGAAACTACCCGACTGCGGCAGCCCCCAGTCTCCGCTAGCCCCCAAACACCCAGCCCACTCCAG
>NZ_JBAQCR010000058.1:0-6471 GCF_049294395.1 Prosthecobacter sp. | reverse complement strand
AATGCTGCGAGCGAAGGCCTCAACAGCCGCATCCAGTCCATCAAAAGCGCCGCCAGAGGGTTCCGTTCATTCGCCAACTACCGCATCCGCATCTTGTTCCATTGCGGCAGACTTGATCTCAAGCCCGTCTTCACCCATTAAAACTCGTGTAGAACCTCTTTTGCTAAGCAAAAAAACAGCCGCCTCACACGGCTCATCGTTGCAGACAACTTAATGCCGATGGCCCCTGCTGCGAAAATTCACTCAAAATACGTATCACCCTATTTTGCCATTTTGCTTTTTCACGATTCGGGTGAGCCCGGAAACACTTAAAGCATTCATCCTCAGAAAGAAAGGCATGACCCACGAATCGCGAACTCTGGGTGAGCATCTTCGCAACCGAAGGCTGATTCTGGGACTGAGTCAGGAGGACGTGGCAGGCCAGTTGGGCACCTTGCGCGAGGTTTACGAGCGCTGGGAACGCGATGAGAGGCAGCCGATCGTATCCGAGTGGCCCTCCATCATTTCCTTCCTCGGCTACTATCCCGCTCGTGAAGAAACTGCGGCAGACCTTGTCCTGAAGGCAAGGCGGTGCCTTGGAGCTGATCAGAAAAGCCTGGCGAAAGTCATAGGTGTCATACACCAACGCGTTCGCCGATGGGAACATGGCCGGGAACTGCCACCGTTTGATGCCGTTGCACAGTTAACGCACCTCGCCACGCTTCCTCAGTGCAGATTTGCCAAGGATGCCCCTTTAAGGTGCACGCCGGATAATGCAGAACCCCTTCCCTTTCTTGTGCCAGCGCTCTCCCACGAAATCGCTCCCGTGCTTGGCCAAAAAATCGTCCACGCTTCGGGTCACGCTCTCGATACGTGTGCCATTGGGCGGGCCTGAGCGATAGTCATCCACGACCATGACCCCGTGGGGTGTCAGGTAAGGAACTACGGCCTCCAGATCGAACATGCATCCATCATAGGTATGGTCTCCGTCAATCGTCGCGAGATCAATTCCTTGCGGAAACTCGCGCTGGAAGAATTCAGGAGTGAGAATCACGCGCGAGGAGTTTTCTATGACATCCCATGCCGGAAACCTCCCTTTGAGCAAGACGGCCATGCGACGGCCATGCGGTGCTTTGTAGTCGAGATTGATGTCGATGCTGATCATCCTTTCCAGCTTCAGGCTGCCATGGAGCACGCAGGCGGCCGAGCGTCCGGTGCAAAAGCCGGTTTCCAGGACATTTCGCGGTTTCACCTGCTCGCAGATTTCCGCATACTTGTCCGCCTGATCGTGGTTCAAATGCCCGCGTCGGCACCAGAGGTCCGTTTTATACACCGGTGTCTTTGCAGGCAATGCCACGTTTGCCCGGCTGCCTTTCAAGTGCCGCCTCAGCAGGCGGTCACCGGCTGGAGTCCAGGATTGAATGTCTGCCAGATTTTGCCGCACCACCTCATCGTACACTTCCACCCACTTGTCCCCATGAAACGGCAGACCATCACGGCAGTGTTTCTTACCATGATAATGAATGATGCGTGTGTCTGGCAGATCGGGATCATCGTGCCGGCAGGATCGGTTCCACCGTCCATCCAGAATGCGATGCGGGTAGCGGTGCAGCAGCATCTGGCAGCTCACTTCGTCAGGAATGAAACTCACTCGTCCCTTCTCCGCCACGGAATACCACACGTTAAAAATGGCCGCGTCTTTGCGAAACGCCATGACGCCAATGTTGATGGCCGGGCCAAAGGCAGTGGCGGCGTTCAGGTCATCCGGCAAGATATCCGCCCACTTGCGCAGGCGGGCTTGGATGATTCGGCCATCAGTCCGCCACTTCCCCAGTTGAGCCACGCAGAATGAATCCCGCTTCGCGAATTCGAACAGTTCGTCAATCGGCCCCACCACCAGCGTGTCCGAATCAATCGCCACCGTGATGTCGTAGGGAGTCCCAAGGTGCAGCCGGGTCTTGCCGAGAAAGGGCAGATGCTTGCCTGGACTCACATCCGAGACCCATCGCTTTACCGGCACGTTCATGGCGCTGCCGATTTTCTCGCACAAGGCATGTGATTCCTCACCTTCGGAGAGAATAGTCACCGGTCCTGAATAGTGCCGCCGCAGGGACACGAGAGACACCAGCAGCCTCACGACACAGCTTGTTCCCAGGTTATAGTAAACAACCCCGCTAGTGCCTTCCTTCTCCTTAGGCTTTGCCACTGGAGATGGTCGGCGACGACGCGGACGCTGGTGTTTCCATCCGTGCTCAGCCATCTGCGCGCGCACATAGCGGCGGCCAAGCCGTTCCGCGCAGTACACCATGAAGCTGTCCTGCGAGGGATAAGGCAGCCGGCCATCCTTCGCGGTCAGTGCCGCCATCTCGCGCGTCCAATCCGTGCGTCCGAAGAACAGCCAGGAAATGATGCGCGGGTGCTTGACCTTTGAAGACTCGCTGGAATACGGCAGGTTCAGCCGTGGCCTCGCAGCCAGCCTTGGCACGGCATCCGCCCAGTCATCCAGCACATCCATCACATAGCGCGGTTTTGAGTAGCCCCATGGGGAGGCAATGAACACCGGAAGTTCGCCTCGCTCATCCGACTGGAACCACTCCGGCTTGATCCACTCTCCCGGCCCAGTCGCGACCGCATCCGTATCGAGCTTGAGATACCACGGAGTCTGCACCTCTCGTGCAGGCACCTGCACAAATCCGGTGAGCATTTTTTCACGCTGGCTTCGTGCATGCGGCAGGTCCCATGCGATAAGCCTCAGTTGCGGATGCTCGCGCAGAAATTTCAGCTCGCTCGTGCGCACCTGCTTCACATCGTAAAATACGAGGCAGGGCATTTCGCGCAGTTCGGGTTTGAATTTCATCCAGTCAGGCCATGCCTGCCGGAGTTCCTGCAAATGCTGCGCGTCCACGCCCAGGACAAGGGTGATGTCTTGATGTCTCATAAGATCAAATCTGGAACCATCCGACCGGCCTGGCCGTGGCGGATGCGATAAACGCCGGGCAAGTCCACCGGCATTCCGCTGTTTCCAAGCTCCCGGCGAAACCACACATCTTCGTGCGTGCGCTGCCATTCACTTCTGGGCTCCTGAGCACGGCGGCTGTTTTTCAAGTAGCCATGCGCCCGGCAATAGTCCCCGCTGACGATCTGGATGCCGCCAATTGCCCGGTTCATCCGTTCCGGCTCAAATTCGGAGATAGAGACACTCACCAGCCCCTCGGTCTCGCGTGCGCGTTGAATGCAGGCGTCTCCGAGATCATGGGAACGGTGCCCGTTTACCTCGCGGGGGTAGATCAGTCGCGCGTCGGTGTTGCCAAAGCGTGTGAACGCCTCCCAGCACTCCGTGGTGAACCAGTAGTCCGCGTCACAGAACCACACCCAGTCCGCCTGGGTTGCCAGTGCTCCGCGATTGCGCCCGATGGAGCGTCGGCACAGCTCCGCCCTCGGCAGCGGCTGCGCGTTCCACCGCACACCCGCGACTGTCTGCTGTGCAAACCACGCCACTGCCCGCGTGGTCTCTTCGTCTTCCGGTGTGTGAAACACAGTCGCGGTCACCTGCACACCCGGTGGCGGTGGTCCCAGCACCAGACTGCTCAATTGATGGCGTAGCAGGGTTGCGTAGCGGTAGCAATGCGTTACCACCTCAATCTTCAGCGGCTCGCTCATGCTTTGCCCGCTGTGGAGGCTGCTGGTTCGGATGGGGCTGCCGTTGCTGGCGCAGGCTGCTCCCGGCTGCTGGCAGCCGCTGCCACCGGACCTGCCTCGGGGGCCACACCTTTGCCTGCGGTCTGCGCTTTCTTCTGATCGTCCACCCGCGAGTACATCCCCTCGGTCTTTTCCCGCGTGTGATCTCCGATCTGGGCGCCAGATGCCGCCAGAGCCTCCTCATACGGTAAGAAGGGAAAAGCCGTCAGCTTGCTCTGCAGATTGCAGTTAAAGACCTTGAAGCCCGCTTTTTTAAACTGCGGCTGCAATTCAGTGAACCACTGCTGCAGCTTCGCATAAGTGCTCATGTTCCCCTTCACCGCGTTGGGCGTCCGCCCCTCCTCGAAGTGATAGCGCTTCGTCGCCGACATGTCGAAGTCCACTCCCAGCAGGTAAACATGGCGGAAGCCCAGCAGATGCAGAATGCGAATGGACGCCAGCAGCACACTGCGGCCACCGCCCCACTTGCCATGATTGCCCCAGTTCACCGTTTCCTCGTTCAGCCAGCGCGGCACATGGAGTTTTTCATTGCGTCGATAACCCGCCACATTCGGGCAGTCCCCCAGCTTCAGCTTGGAAGGCTCCCAGCGTTGCACCCAGCCTTGATCCGTATTCACCAGCCGGTTGTCCCACAGGCCTTTTTCAAAGTGGGACATCGGTGCAAACTTCAGGATCGTCGGGTCCAGCCACATTGACAGGCTGAAGCGCGAAGGCTCGTCCACCGTGCAGTTTGCATTGCCTCGGAAGGTTCGCGCCCCGTTGTTCAGTGTCATCACCCAGCGCCGGTGCAGCGGGGTCAGATCCAGCGCCGCCACCGAGGGGCCGTTCGCCATCAGAAACGCATGCCCACCGCGATACTGACCCTCCAATGCCATCACCGCCCCGGCCCGAGTGTAAAAGAACGGCACAGCTTCACCGAGTTGCCTCACCGGCACATCCCCCTCCTCACGCCATCGGGGAGAATGCAGTGCTGTGATGTCAGGAGTGTCTTTGGCAAGGGAGCGAGCGGGTGTCATGGTTGAAGTTTGAGGTACAGGGATAAAATTATTCTTTCTCTAGTAAGCAGGGTTCCAAATCCACTTATGGGCCGCAGTCTTAGCCCCTGATTTTCTGTTCGATCAACTGAGCCAAAACACGGTCCGCATGGACGGTTGAAAAACATTCACGGCTTGAAGCAGCTCTATCCTGCGGCAAACCGAAACCGACATCGTCGCGCAAGTCGCGTTCCCAACCCGTTCGCAGGAGGTTCGCGTCTCCGAGGTTGCCGGTTTCCATTGCTGGATGTGGGTGACGCTCGTGCATTGGAGCGTTCGAAAATGCGGTCAGTGAAATAACAAAATATTGAGCAACTGCTATTCTTCATTGCAACTCCATTAAGTACAACACGCTCGCAGTTTCATTGATTTTTTGATATAATGTCCCAAAGCTCCGCCTCACTCATTCTTGGCTTTTGAAGAAGAGCGTGTTTTATAATTTGTTTAGTTTTCACATCATCTTCTATTGTTAGTTCTATCAAAAATTGACACAACTTTCCCCGCTTCCACTCGTCAGTGAAACTTTGTTTCAAATGCATTGTTTGATATCCACTCCACCAGGTTGCCATGACAATAATTAGACCAACAGCGCCAGTTAGGCGGTTTGACTTGGCTGAAAAATATTTCATGCAACATGCAACGACAGCCACGAGCAATGGTATTATGGCAACAATTATGGGCCCCAAGTTCATTGAAGTGCTTTATTCAATTTAATTTCCATACATTGGCCAAGTGGTTTCACCTGTAGCCACTGGACAGTTCACACAATCGCTCATAGATACACAACATGCATTAAGAGCACTTTCGCTGGCAGTTCTGCAATTATCACCAAGAGTCCCAGTGCCTTCGAAGGTTCCGCGAGTTCCTGGAGCAGTATATGTATCGAGGCAACTTTTTATATTAGGACAATTTAGATTATCTTTGCATGTCAGCCCTTTGGCTACTCCCGATGCAAAGCATCCATCGGATTTAAACGCGACCAAGTAATAAAAATAAAAACTATAATCGTTTTTTCTTGGCAGGGAACATGTTCCCCACTTTCCTTCTTCCGGATTTAGAATGGCCCAGTTGCCGGATGTGGATGTATAATCTCTACTCGGAATCAAATCTTTAGCATTCGGATTTGCCGGTCCAACCCCTCCAATCATTTGATGACCTGGAAATTCTTTGGATCGAGCCACAACGACCCCACAAACCAACCCCAATTTATCCACGTTATTAACTGGATCATTTTCTGTGAATTCGTAAAGATTTAGCCCGCCCTTCTCCTCGATCGGATCCTTGCAGGTCCATCTCCCCAAGTGCGGCGAATAATACCGATAACCATAATTAATCAGCCCGCTCTCCGCGTCAATGAACTGCCCTTGGAAGCCAAACTCCATCCCGCACTCGCTACTGCTTCGCACCGTGAAGTCAGGATTCATAATCGTGCGCAGACCAAACGCGCTGAACGCATAGCGCTCTTTCACTTCACCCTCCTCATCGGTGATTGCCGCAGGATTGAAGTAGTCCATCAACACATAGCGCGTCTCATTGAGCGTGGTGCCTCCTACCACACGATCACGCCGCACCAAGTCATCCCGGTGCCGTGCACCCCACAAGTAGCTGATGGAGGCCGTGGTCTCGCTGTCTTTGCGCTCCTCCACCGGACGCCAGGCATCGTTGTAGTAGCTGTGCAGCGTCTCCCCATCCACTTCACGCGTAATGCGCCGGTGGCTGCCGTCATAGGCGTAATCTCCGACCACCTCGCCGTTGTTCC
>NZ_JBAQCR010000057.1:0-10442 GCF_049294395.1 Prosthecobacter sp. | reverse complement strand
TTCCTTTTCCAGCGAGTGCATCTTTTCCAACAGGGTGTCGAGTTTTTCGTTCATAAGCTGAAGATTTAAATCATCGACCGAAGCTGATGCCCGCAGCTGCTCATGGCGATTCTTATCATGCAGCGCGGGTTGTCTTCCATGCCTCCATGGGTGCGCCTAGGAGCTAAAGCTTAGGATCAATATCCGCACAGGATTCGCAATGATATGACACGAAGAGCCCGTTTATCAGCCTGCGGCTTTGCGTTTAAATGAGTGACAAATTCATCCCATCCATACCATGAACACGCTCCAAACCATCCTCGTTGCCGTTGATTTCTCCACCGGATCTCGCGCCGCACTTGAACAGGCTTCACGGATTGCCCGGCTGCAGGGAGCCAAACTCCACGTGCTGCATGTCGTGGATTCCTCAGCCGTGGCCACCCTGGCCGCCAGTCGTGAATCCGCCTATGAGAGCCAGGCCACCACGGCGACTGAGGGTGCCCGGACCGCGCTCCATGCCTGGCTGGCACAGTCTGAGGTGCCTGCCGATGCCGAGGTCACCATTGCCATGGGCACCCCGCTGCATGAAATCCTTGAGCACGTCCGCAGCTTGAAGGCGGACCTGCTTGTCGCCGGGATCGCAGGCACCGGCCGGACACTCGCAGGAGCGGGATCCGTCTCCGGCAGACTCGCCCGCAAGTCTCCGTCCCGCGTGCTGCTGGTGCGCTCCACTCACCCGCATGCCTTTAAGAAGGTCGTGGCCTGCATTGACTTCTCAGACACCGCCAAAGAAGTGGTGGCCGCAGCGCGCCGTATCGCCATCAAAGACTCGGCCAGCGTGGATTTCCTGCATGTGTGGCAGGAGCCGCTGATCTCTTCACCCTATGGCGGTTCAGCAGATGCATTGATCGGCATAGGCCACCCCACCGTGGTATTCACGCCTGCGGAGCGGCAGACGCTCATCGAGGGCCTGCGCCGGGAGCTGCACGAGTTCGTCAAGGAGGCCGCCGAAGGCATCCAGTCCAGAGAAGTGCTGCTGGAATCATTGAACTACGGCAACGGCATCGTGGCCCATGCCGAGGAGGCAAAGGCCGACTTGATCATCCTCGGCGGCAAAGGCCGCACCAATCTGCGCTACGTCCTCATGGGATCCACGGCGGAGCGTTTGCTCACCCGGCTGCCATGCTCGGTGCTCGTAGTCAGGCCGCCCGTCGCAGCCTGAGCCGTTTTGTCCCCGCTCCTTGACTGCACAAGAACGGAACCAAACACGCCACCTCAGGCTGAGCAGGCCGTCATGCCGCGTGTCATCTTCAACCAACCACCCCACCACCATGATTGCCAAATTTGAAATCGAATACGTCATCCATCCCCAGCACAACCACCGCGTGGACACCCACCGCACGGACGATCCCGTTGAAGCAGAGGACTTCCTCATGAACCTGCTCATCGTCGGCGCACGCATCAGTGCGATCAAGCATGAGGGTGCCGAACTCGAAGCGGGGCAGGCAGACCGCATGCTGCGCGTGGCCGCAGAGCGCCTGGCCTCGCGCCTGCTGGGCAGGTCTCTCGATCTGGACTCGGTGCAGGTAAAGCATCGCTTCGGCTTCGCCGCCTGATTCACTGCCACGCTCCGCCCCCATGAAACTCAAGTTCTTCTCCGCCATGACGGCACTGCTGGGATTCGCCTCCTGCATGCAGATGGAGCCCCCTCATCAGGTGGACTTTGTGACCGAAGTGAAACCTCTGCTCGAAACACGCTGCCTGGAGTGCCACCAGCACCACTACGTCTGCGCAGGGCTGAATCTGGAGACGAAAAAACTGGCGATGAAAGGTGGCCGCAGCGGTGCGGTGATCATCCCCGGCTCGCCGCACCAGAGCCTTCTCTACAAAGTCCTGCTGCTGGGGCACGAAAGCCCCGTGGCCATGCCACCCACACCGGAAGGCATGGAGCAGGAAGGCGCGCAGCTTCTGCATGACTGGATTCAACAAGGCGCCACCTGGCCGGAGAACACGCGTCTGGTGCCGCCGCAGGAATGGAAGAAAAAACACAGCTGATCAAGCCATGGCCCGCAGATCCTACCCTTTGTCCAAGGTTTACGGCCTGCTGGAGCCCGGCCCGGTTGTCCTCGTGACGACAGCCCACAAGGACTGCCGCGACGTCATGACGCTGTCATGGCACATGATGCTTGAGTTTGAGCCCCCGCTGGTGGCCATCGTCATGAGTGACCGCAACCATTCCTTCAGCCTGCTCAAAGCCAGCAAGGAATGCGTCATCAACATCCCCACCCTGGAGCTGTCAGACAAGGTGGTGGGCTGCGGCAATACCACCGGCGCGAAGATCGACAAATTCAAACGCTTCAGCCTCACGCCGATGCCCGCCAAAAAGGTCGGCGCACCACTCATCGCCGAGTGCCATGCCAGCCTGGAGTGCCGGGTGGTGGACACGCGGATGGTGTCCAAATACTCACTCTTCGTCCTCGAAGTCGTCCAGGCATGGATGGATCCCGCCGTGAAAAATCCCCGCACCCTCCATCACCGCGGCTACGGCAGCTTCATGGTGGCCGGTGAAACGATCAAACTGAAATCGAAGATGAAGTAACAGGATCTGCACCTGCTCGTTTTTTTCATTGTGCTTTGGCATGGAACCTCGCCACAATTAAGCACGAATGACTGACTACTCCGGCATGACCAAAGCTGAGCTCATTGAACGGCTCAAACTCCTCGAGGCAGACCACCTGCCCGGGGCCAAACCGCCCGACGGGCAGCACATTCTGGTCAAGGAGTTGATCGACCTCAAGGCGGCGCTGGACGCCCACTCCATCGTCGCCACCACAGACGCACGCGGCATCATCACCTATGTGAATGACAAGTTCTGCGAGATCTCCAAATACAGCCGCAGCGAGCTCCTAGGCCAGGACCACCGCATCATCAATTCCGGTCATCATTCCAAGGAGTTCTTCCACGACCTCTGGAGCACCATCGGCCATGGCAAAACATGGAAAGGGGAGATCCGCAACCGCGCCAAGGACGGCAGCATCTACTGGGTGCACACCACGATCTTCCCCTTCGTGGACGCCGCCGGCAAGCCCCAGCAGTACATCGCCATCCGCACCGACATCACCCAGCGCAAGCGCGACGAGGAAAAGCTCGCCGAACTCGCCCAGACCCTCGCCGAAAAGAACAAGGAGCTGGAGGCCATCGTCTACGTGGCATCGCACGATCTGCGCTCCCCCTTGGTGAACATCCAGGGCTTCAGCCGCGAGCTTGCACGCACCTGCGAAGCCCTGCATAAAACCCTCGCCTCCACACCAGACGCCACCGTGCCCAAGGCCGATCTGCGGCCGGCCATCGAGGAAGACATCCCTGAATCCCTGGGCTTCATCCAGGCCGGCGTCTCCAAAATCGACTCCCTGCTCAAAGGCCTGCTGCGCTTCTCGCGCCTGGGCCGTGCGGCCCTCACGGTCGAGCCCTTGTCCATGCAGGAGATGATCCAGCAGATCGCCCACTCCATGGAGTTTCAGCTCCAGCAGGCCGGTGCCCGGCTGGATATCAGCCCTCTTCCCGACTGCCTCGGTGACGCCACGCAGATCAACCAGGTCTTCTCCAACCTCCTCGACAACGCCATCAAGTACCTCGATCCCACGCGCCCCGGACTCATCAGCATCAGCGGCCGGACGGAGGGCACCCACGTGACCTACGAGGTCAAGGACAACGGCATCGGCATCGCCCCCGCTCACCAGCAGAAGGCATTCGAAATTTTTCACCGGCTGAACCCCTCGCACAGCCAGGGAGAAGGCCTCGGCCTCACCATCGCCCAGCGCATTCTGGAGCGCCTGGATGGAAAAATCTGGGTCGAGTCCAGCCCGGATCATGGCAGCATCTTTTTTGTCAGCTTGCCAGCCTTGCCCACCAAGTCTAAGCGTTGATCATGACAGAAGAGGTAGTCATTATCATCGCAGAGGATGATGCTGGTCACGCACGGCTGATTCAAAAAAATCTGGGCCGCGTGGGCCTGCACAATCCTGTGCAGTTCTTTGAAAACGGCCAGGATGTGCTCGACTTTCTCTTTCGCCGCGGTCCCGGACCGCACCGCAAAAGTGACACCGCGTATCTGCTGATGCTGGACATCCGCATGCCCAAGGTGGATGGCGTCGAAGCCCTGCGCCAGATCAAGGAGGACCCCTCCCTGCGCAAGCTGCCCGTGATCATGCTCACCACCACGGATGACCCGCGCGAGATCGAGCGCTGCCACCTGCTCGGCTGCAACAGCTACATCGTCAAACCCGTGGACTACGACAAGTTTGCCGAGGCCATCAAGCAGCTCGGCATGTTCGTCTCCCTCGTGCAGGTGCCTGAGATCAATGGCCAGCCCTGACTCCGTCATGTCCGCCACTCCGCCGCCAGTCACGATCCTTGTGGTGGATGATGATCCGGGGCTGACCCGCCTGATCGGCCGCGCACTGCAGCGGGAGGGTTATCAGACCACCGCAGTCGGTTCAGGCCTGGAGGCCACGGAATGGTTGAAGCACCACCGCGCAGACCTGCTCCTGCTCGATCTCAAACTGCCGGACATGGAAGGCCCCGCACTCATTGAGTCCATGGTGACCATGGGCCGCTCCGTGCCCTTCATCATCATCACCGGTCAGGGAGACGAACGCGTGGCTGTGGACATGATGAAGCGCGGCGCTCTCGACTACCTCGTCAAGGACGTGAACTTCATCGAGTTCGTCCCCACCGTGGTCCGCCGTGCGCTCTCGCAGTTGGACAAGGAGCAGCGCCTTGCCGCCGCAGAGGCCGACCGCCACCGGCTGGAGCAGGAAATCCTGCAGATCAGCGAGCTGGAGCAGCAGCGCATCGGCCGGGATCTGCATGATGATCTCGGCCAGCAGCTCGCCGGCCTCAGCATCATGGCCACCATGCTCAGCCGCAGCCTCGCCAGCCGCGCCGCGCCCGAAGTGCCTGAGGCCGCCAAGATCACCGAGCTCCTGAAAAAGACTGTGGCCATGACCCGCAGCCTGGCCCGCGGACTCCACCCCGTGGCCGCAGAGCCAGACGGTCTCATGTCCGCCTTGCATGACCTTGCCGCACGCATGACCAGCTTGTTCCATATCGACTGCCAGTTTGAATGCTCCGGCTCGGTTCAGGTGAATGACAACACGGCGGCCACGCACCTCTATCGCATCGCCCAGGAATCCGTGAGCAACGGCGTCAAGCATGGCCGCGCCAAGCATGTGCGCATCGGTCTCTCGTCAGATTTGGAAACCCTCACTCTCACCATCAAAGATGATGGCATTGGCATCGGCACGCTCGATCCGCAGCGGCAGGGCATGGGCCTGCGCATCATGCATTACCGTGCTGGCATGATCGGCGCCAGACTCGCCATCGAGAAGCAGCGCAGCGGCGGCACCCGCGTCACCTGCAGCCTGCCCAGGGAACAAAACGGGGCGACGAATTCGCAAGACCCGTAGTGCATTGCGCCGCAGGTGTGGTAGGGTGCTTTCATGAGCACCACCCTTCAACCGGTGCCGACTCAAGAAAGCCGGATCCCCAGGCGCGACACAGCCGCTTGGAAGGCGATTGTTCTGAAATATCAGCAGCCCTCCCTCGGGCGCGCCATCTGGCAGTTGGTCGACACCCTCGTCCCCTATGCGGCACTCTGGTACTTGATGTACCTCAGCCTCTCCTACTCCTACTGGCTCACCTTTGCCCTCGCGGCGCTGGCGGGCCTGTTTCTCATCCGCATTTTCATCATCTTTCATGACTGCGGGCACGGTTCGTTCTTCAAGTCACGCCTGGCCAATGACATCGTCGGGTTCATCACCGGCGTGCTCACGCTCACCCCCTACTACCACTGGCGCTGGGAGCACTCCATCCACCATGCCACGGCAGGCGCGCTGGATCGGCGCGGCACCGGCGACGTATGGACCATGACCGTGGAGGAATACCTCAAGGCCTCACGTTGGAAGCGCTTTGCCTACCGTCTCGCTCGCAATCCCTTCGTGCTCTTTGGCATCGCCCCTCTTTACCTCTTCGTCATCTCACAGCGCTTTCCATCCTCCACGGCCAGCCCGCGCGAGCGCGCATCCGTGCATTGGATGAATCTGGCCGTTCTCAGCGTCGCCGTGCTGCTGAGCTGGGCGTTCGGGATCATCCCTTACCTCCTGATTCACATGACCATCGAGATGGTCGGCGGCGGCATCGGCATCTGGATGTTCTATGTGCAGCACCAGTTTGAAGACGTGTACTGGGAGCGTGATGAAAACTGGGACTACACCGCAGCCGCCCTTCAGGGCAGCTCCTTCTACAAGCTCCCCAAAGTGCTCCAGTGGTTCTCCGGCAACATCGGCTTCCACCACATCCACCACCTCAGCCCCCGCATCCCCAACTACAATCTGGAGCGCTGCCACAAAGCCGACCCCATGTTCCATGAGGTCAAGCCCATCACCCTCTTCTCCAGCCTGAAGTCCCTGTCACTCCGTCTGTGGGATGAAAAGCTCGGCAGGCTGGTCGGCTACCGCCACATGAGAAAGGTGCGCAAAGAACGCGCCGCCGCCTCGGGCCACGCTCCTCGCTCATAAGCGCCCACCGTCTTTCTGGTGCCCCTCAGGATGGTTAAAATTGGGCATCAAGATGACAGCGGCGGCTGAGCCTGCAGGCCAGCCCTGTGGCAGGATGGAATTCATCCTGCCCCGTGCCATGCCTGTCCCACATCATCCTTCCGAACGCACCGCCGCGTCAAAGTCGTCTCAGAGAAAACTCGCAGCCCCTCTCAGTCATTGGATGAGACGTGAACTTCCTCTGCCTCGTTGTTGGCTCCACCTGAGCGGTTCATTTTCAATGCGTATTGAACATGAAAACTGAAGTCCTTCTGCAGCCCCTGGACCCCACCTCGAGGAATCCATGACCATGATGCAGGAATTGGTGATCATCATCGCGGAAGACGACGCCGGACACGCACGGCTGATTGAAAAAAGTCTCAACCGCGTGGGACTTCACAACCCCATCCTGCGCTGCGAAAACGGCCAGGAGGTGCTGGATTTCCTCTTCCGTCGGGGGCCCGGCCCCCATCGCAGGACGGACACGCCCTACCTGCTGCTGCTGGACATCCGCATGCCCAAGGTGGACGGCGTGGAGGCTCTGCGCCAGATCAAGGAAGACGTCTTCCTGCGCAAGCTGCCGGTCATCATGCTCACCACCACGGATGATCCGCGCGAGATCGAGCGCTGCCATCTGCTGGGCTGCAACAGCTACATCGTCAAACCCGTGGACTACGACAGGTTCGCCGAGGCCATCGCCAAGCTCGGCCTCTTCGTCTCCCTCGTGAAGGTCCCCGAAATCAACGACCAACTCTGACCCCTCATGGCCCAGCCGCACACGCCAGCGACCATTCTTGTGGTGGATGATGATCCGGGCATCTCCCGCCTCATCACGCGTGAGCTGGAGCGAGACGGCCATCATGCTCCCGCCGTCCACTCCGGCGAAGAGGCCGTTGGTTGGTTGAAGGACAACGCCGCAGACTTGGTTTTGCTGGATCTAAAGCTGCCGGGGTTGCGCGGAAACGATCTGATCGACCACTTGGATGGGCTTCATGATCACCTGCCCTTCATCATCATCACCGGCCAGGGGGACGCGCGCGTGGCTGTTGAGATGATGAAACGTGGTGCTCTCGACTACTTGGTCAAGGATGCAAACTTCATCACCATGGTGTCCACCGTGGTGCAGCGCGCGCTGGCACGGTTGGAGGAGCAGGCGCGCCTCACCGCCACTGAGCAGGCACTGGCCCGTTCCCACGCCGAACTCGAGCGCCGTGTGATCGAGCGCACCGCGGAACTCACCCAGGCCAATCAGTCGCTGCGCGAGTCACGGGTGGCGGCGCTCCATCTGATGGAAGAAGCCATTGCTGCCCGCGAAAAGGCCGAGCAGGCTCAGGCGGCGCTGCGCGAGAGCGAAGCAAGGTTCCGCGGCTTTTTTGAAAACGTCGGCGTTGGCACCGTCGAAGTCGGGGCCGATGGGTGTTTCACCCGGGTCAATGACCGCTTCTGCTCCATCACCGGTTACAGCCGCGAAGAACTGCTGGCCGGCATGTCCCCACGAGATCTCACCCATCCAGACGATGAAGTTATCAACCGGGAGCGCGTGGAGCAGGTGTTGCATGGAAAGCTCCCCACCTATGAAACAGAGCGCCGATATCTCCGCAAGGACGGGGCCATGATCTGGGTCAGCGGCACAGCCACGACCCTCTACCATGAGGACGGCTCCGTTCGCTGCATTGTGGGCATCGCGGAGGACGTCACCGACCGCAAGCAAACTGAGCAGGCCCTGCTCGCCAGCGAGGAGCGCCTTCGCCTCTTCATCAAAAATGCACCCGCACCCGTGGTGATGTTTGATCGCGACATGCGCTACCTCATCGTCAATGACCGTTGGGCGAAGGATTTCCGGCTCCACACCGGCGACCTCATCGGCCGGTCACATTATGAAGTCTTCCCTGACATCCCTGAGCGCTGGAAGCAGATCCACCAGCGTTGTCTGGCCGGTGCCACCGAGAGCTGCGCTCGCGACCAGTTCCCCCGCGCAGACGGCAGCATCGACTGGGTGAAATGGGAGATCCGCCCATGGCACGATGCCCTGGGTAAAATCGGAGGACTCATTCTCTTTGCCGAAATCATCAATGACCGGGTGCAGGCGGAAGATGAAATTCTGAAAGCACGGCACTTCGCCGAGTCCACGCTGGAGGCCATACCTGCAAGCATTGTCGTGTTGGATGCCCACGGCAGGATTATCAGCGCGAACAAGTCCTGGACAGCCTTCGTCCAGGAGAAAGGTGGAGCCATCAATGCCGGGGCCATCGGCTCAAACTACCTGGAATTGTGCGATTCGGCTGCGGCGGAGGGAGTCGAAGAGTCGGCACGCTTTGCCGCCGGCATTCGCGATGTCATGAGCGGTGAATCCGCGCACTTCAGCATGGAATACGCCTGCCATTCGCCCACCCAGCAGCGCTGGTTTGTCGTTTACGTCACCCCCTTCTCAGGCAACGGCCCGCATTCCGTCGTCATCGCCCATGTGGATGTCAGCGAGCGCAAACGCGCCGAGCAGGTGATCCGCCGGCTCAATGACGAACTGGAGAAACGCGTGGAAGAACGCACTCTGCAGCTTCAGCACACCAATGCCGAATTGAAACAGCAGATTGCCGCGCGCAAAAAGCTCGAAAAGGAAATCCTCCACATCAGTGAGCACGAGCAGCAGCGCATCGGCCAGGATTTGCACGATGACCTGGGCCAGCAGCTCGCGGGGCTCTGGCTGCTCTGCGACTTGCTCAAATCCCGCCTGATCGAGCAGAAATCATCCGAAGTCGAAAGCGCGGACAAAATCGCCAGCCTGCTCAAGGAAGCCCTGGCATTGACACGGTCACTCGCGCGCGGGTTGCATCCTGTGGCCGTGCAGGCGGGCGGTCTCGTTGCCGCGCTGGATGAGCTGGCCCAGCGCACGAGCAGCATGTTCCGCATTCAATGCCGCTGCAAATGCCCCCCATCCATGCAGACGGACAACACCACCGCCACGCACCTCTACCGCATCGCCCAGGAAGCCGTGACCAACGCCGTCAAGCATGGTCTGGCCAAGGAGATCGACATCGAGCTCTCCACCAATCTCCACCGCACCGTGCTTTCCATTCACGACAAGGGCAATGGCAGGGGCATCACCGAACTGAACCCCAAACACCTGGGCATGGGCCTTCGCATCATGAAGTACCGCGCCGACATGATTAGCGGCATTCTTGACATCCAGCGCAATCAATCCGGCCTCGGCACCACCGTTTTCTGTACCATTCCTACATCACCTGCCTCAACCTAACACCACCATGGCTAAAACAGCATCCGGTCCGCCCGCTAAAAAAGTGTTCATCGTCGATGACCACCCCGTCTTCCGTGATGGCCTCGTCCGCATCGCCGCAGCCATTCCCGGTGTCGTTGTCTGCGGTGAGGCCGACAACGCCCGCGACGCCTTTGACTCCATCTCCAAGCTCAATCCCGATCTCGTCCTCATGGACATCAATCTCCCCGGCAAAAGCGGGCTTGAGCTCCTGCAGGACGTCCACGCCATGCGGCCTGAACTTCCCGTGCTCATCATCTCCATGCACGACGAGCAGCTCTATGCCGAACGTGTGCTGCGTGCCGGCGGGCGCGGCTACATCATGAAACAGGAAGGCCCCGAGAAGATGCGCGAGGCCATCACCAAAGTTCTCAACGGCCAGGTCTATGCCAGCGAGCGCACCGCCTCCGCCATCCTCGACGCCCTCTCCCGCCCCCGTTCATCAACCAGCACCTCCACCGTGGGAAAGCTCACCGACCGCGAACTCGAAATCCTCCGCCTCACCGGCCAGGGCAAGGACAACCGCGCCATCGCCCAGGAACTCCACATCAGCCTCAAAACCGTGGACACTCATCGCGGCCACATCAAGGAAAAGC
>NZ_JBAQCR010000056.1:0-8643 GCF_049294395.1 Prosthecobacter sp. | reverse complement strand
GGCGGACGATTTCGCCCATTTTGATCGATTTCATCGGCTTGGCGAGACGCGTGCCGCCATACTTGCCGCGAGTGCTTTCCACGTAGCCGGCTGTGCGCAGCTCAAACAAGATGGCTTCAAGAAACTTAAACGGCAGGTGCTCCTGCTCGGCCAATGAGGAGACGGAAATCACTCCTTCTTTCTGCCGCTCGGCAATGCCCAGCCGTATCAGGGTGCGTAAGGCATATTCTCCGCGTTTGGTCAATCGCATGAGGACACAATGAAATGATTATTCCTGCTCGGCAAGCAGGATTTGATTTTCCAAATCACGGCACGGTGGGCGTGTTAGGCGGGATCCAAAACACCGAACTTTCGCGGATTCCGGCCAGATGCTCCCGGATGCCGGTCCGGTCGACAAAGCGCTTGAGCAGCGCCATGCCGCCAAAGGGCGTCACCGGCTTGTCAGAGTATTCAATGGGCAGGTTCACCATCACGGTGACTCTTCCACAGCTGTCATTCCCCTGGCACCTCAACCCATTGCGCTTTCCGTTCCGCTTCTATCGCATAGGCCGGGTTTATCCACCCACCATGCCCCGGCGAACCCACTATTCGCCCTGCATCGATCGGGTCATCATCTGCTCATTGCATCATGAAGGCCGGCGGCTTCGCCGTCCCATGACACGACTGGTCAACGACCTCCTCACCTCATCCCTGCAACACACGCAGGGATGGAGCATCGCAGATGAGGCTTCTCTTTCCATGCGCAGCCAGGATCTCACGCTGTCTCCGGCATGAAGGTCGGGAAGACGATGCCTTTCGCACCAGCGACGGGAGCGGTGGATTGCGCGACATGCAGCTCCACGTTGCGAGCTCCCCACGAGTAAGCGGTGCGTACGAGGGCGGACGCGGCGCAGGAGGCGAGGAAGACGAGCGTTTGACCCCGCAAGCAGTCGAGAGCTCGCCAGAGCAAGGCGACTGCCGTTGTCTCATCGATGGCGACACCAGGACCGATCATCGTGAACGACGGGTGCGTGCTCATGGCGAGGAAGCCGTTTACGGAGCCATCCGAGGCCTCGGAAACGAGCACCCGCCAGGCACCGACTTCGTTGCGAATGAAAAACGCGAAGTCCTTTTCGCGACGGATGCCCTGCTGAGCGTGCTCGAAGTCGGAGATTCGCGGCGCATCGGCCAAAACGGCATCACGCACACTTTCGATGCCCTCAGGTGCGGTGGCGGCCAGGCCGGTTTCGGGAACGGTGATGAGCAAATCTTGAAACATCGCCCCGGGGACGAATCCGAGCCGCGTGTAGAGCGAGAATGAGTCGAGGTTCAGCAGGCTTGAAACAAGCCGTGCGGGCTTGCCAAGGCGTTTCGCCTTGTCCAAGACGAGCGACATCATCTTCTTCGCGATCCCACGCCCACCCGCGTCCGGCGCGGTGGCGACGATGCCGATTGAGACATGCGTTTCACGCTCGTGCGAGAAGCACACGCCGACAATCTCGCCGCTGGCCGTGCGGGCAGTGACGCATTCACCGGGATCAAGCGCCTCATAGACGTCAGGAAAGAGGGTGAAGGGCTCGTGGCTGCCGCCAAAGCGTGATCCCTGACCGAGGCGGCTCTCATACCAGTGCACCAGCGCCCGGTGCAGCAGGCGGGCGATCGGCTCGCGGTCGGATGCGGTGAGGGCCGTGAAGGCGATGTGCTCGCTCATGGCTCAGAGGATCTCCCAGCCTTTGCGGTATTGTTCTTTGATGAAGGCGTCTGCGGCAGGCAGGCCTTTGGCTTTCATCGCCGCAGCGTCCCACTCGATGGGCTTTTGCGCGCGCAGCGAGAGCACTCCCAGCAGCGCGATCTCCGTGAGGTGGGCGGCGTAGGCAAAGGGGCTCGTCGCGGGTTCGCCGCCTTTGCATGCATCGATCCAGTCTCGATGATGGCCGTTGGAGCGTTTCAGCCGCGGCGCCGGCTTCTGGTATTCCACGCGGCGTTTTTCAGGGAAGAGCCGGGGCGGCCCGCCGCCGCCATCGCACTGGATCACTCCTTTTTCGCCAATGAAAAGACAGCCACGTTTTGGCAGTGGGAAAGCACCCAGCGCCTCGGGCGTGGGCGGCATCATGCCACCGTCATACCAGGTCATGCGGATCTCCGGCCGCGCGCCCGCTGCGGGGAAGGTGTAATAAATAAGCGCGCCATGCCCAGCGATGTCGCTCGTCATCAAACCGGCCGCGTGCGCCTCGATGCGCGAGGGCACAGGCAGATCAAAGGCGCGCACGGCAGTGTTCATGTCGTGGCAGGCGAAGTCGCCGATGCCCGTGCAGCCAAAGTCCCAGAAGTCACGCCACGCCACGGGGAAGTATGCCGGATGAAACGGCCGCTCCTGGCGCGGGCCCAGCCACAGGTCCCAGTTCAGGCCTGCAGGCACCGGCGGTGTGTCGGTGGGCTTTCCGGCGAGGGTGGGATTCCACCGCTTCGCGCCCACCCACACATGGATCTCCTTCACCGCGCCGATGGCGCCGTCCTGGATGTACTCGATCGTCTCGCGTGTGCCGAGCGACGAATGCCCCTGGCTGCCGAGCTGGGTGGCCACGCCGGTCTCTGCGGCCACCTTGGCCACGTGACGCGCCTCCCAGATGTTGTGCGTGAGCGGCTTCTCACAGTAGACGTGCTTCCCGGACCGCATGGCGATCACCGAGCAGTAGGCGTGCAGATGGTCTGGCGTGGCAATGAGCACGGCGTCGATGCT
Organism: Prosthecobacter sp.; assembly: GCF_049294395.1. Lineage (GTDB taxonomy): Bacteria > Verrucomicrobiota > Verrucomicrobiia > Verrucomicrobiales > Verrucomicrobiaceae > Prosthecobacter. The sequence continues at coordinate 5,924 of NZ_JBAQCR010000056.1, read as the reverse complement.
CTTCTCCTTCTCCAGCATCTCGCGGAAGTCGATGTAGTCCGCGCAGCGGAAGTTCGGTGTCTTGGTGGCGTAGTGCTTCTCGATCTCCGCCTTCACCGGCAGGCGGCCGCCCATGCCTTTGAAGTAAAAATTTTCAAGGCTGAACGACTCCGCCGGATCTGCCACGGCGATGATCTGGCAATCCTCAAGCGGCAGGAGATTGCGCACATTGGTGCGGCCCTGCCCGCCGGTGCCGATGATCGCCACGTTCACCTTTTCGCTCGGCGGCACAAAGCGCGGCCCACCCAGAACATGCCGGGGGACGATGTTGAAAGTAGTCACCGCGGCGGCGGTGGTTTTGAGGAAATGTCGGCGTGAGGAACTCGGAGCAGGATTCATGCGGTGATGCAATACGCCGTCCTGCGTGGCATTCTTCAGACGTGTTGGCAGCCATGGCAGCTGGAAGGATTGCAGTGCCGCCGCCGACAAGCCTACTGCGCTGAAGCCCGCTCGATGATCCTCGCCACGTCTTCCTCCAGCAAAAAACCTTCTTCGTGGAGTTTCTTCGCCGCTTTCGCGAGACGGGAAAGGTAGGCTTCTCGTGTCGGATAGCGTTCTTCCAGTGAGAGACGCGGGTCGCCGGTCTTTTCGCGCTCGGCTTTGGTTTGGGCGAAGGGGATGAACATGCCGTCGAGCGGCGCGAGCATCGTTTCAGCGCCTGCCTGCGGCGAGCGGAGGTTCCAGCCGGTGTAGGTGCCGCGCGGCACGGCGACCTCCGGAAGCACGATGCCGCTTGTTTCATTGCCATCGGCATTCACGGCGGGCAGCAGCGTGCGAAACGGCTTTCCGACCTTGGGCGGGATGATGTCGGCGATGCCTTCGCTGTGAAAACGCGGCCCGAAATCAAGGCGCGGAGGCTGGTAGGCCTGCGTGGGAAGGCGGCAGCCCGGGATCTTCGGAAACTGCGACTTCCATTCGTCAAAGCTCACTAGCGAGTGATCTTCTATGCGCGGATGGCGGCTAGGCGGCGGTGTTTTGCCATGCTTCACCCAATCGACGAGGTGCAGCAGCATGGCCCGCAGGACGGGGCCGCGATCATCGAGCGTGTTGCGCGGCTGCTGGCAGATGCCGGTGGTGCCGTCGCTCTTGCCGAGATGCTGCGCCCCTGCCACGAGGTACACGCGCACATCGTCGGGCAGCGTGAGATCGCCTTTCCCCTCCACATCGGTGTGCAGCAGCGAGGCGGCGCGGCTCCAGTACTCGGTGGAGGTTTGCGTGAAAATCAGACGTGGCGTGTGGCCGGACTTTCTCGAACGGGCCAGCGAGTCTCCTGATGCGCCCGTGATGGGATCCGTCTGCGGCAGCGGAGCCAGCGGGAAGAACTCGCTGCCGGAAAGATGCCCTTCGTGCTGCGTGCCGAACTCCGTGCTCATGCGGAAGCGATGGTTAAACATGCCCTTTCCGGAGCCCGCGACATGGATCAATGCGCCGTCGAAGACCGCGCGTCCCTGCTCGTCGGTGTTCAGCCCCTCATGCAGGAAGTGATGAATGACGCGGCCCGACTGGGAGATGCCGAACACGCAGGCCTTTTGCACCGCGCCCGCCAGCGGATTTTCCTTCGCTGCCCCGTGACGGAAAAAGGCCACGCAGTCTCGCAATGCGGTGAGGCCGAGCCCGGTCACGCGAGGCTCTTTCGCCGTGTAAACGAGATCGTAGAGCCAGCCGGGGCGCAGACCGGCTTTCACATAAACATGCGTGGCATCTGGGATGAATTTCCCATCCTCCATGCGACCAAACGCCCACTCGCCATGAGGTATCTCGACGCCTTCAGCATCGCGCTGCGGGCGCATCGTGAGCGTCGCGTCCGTGTTGTCGAGGCTTACGGATGGAAACGCCGCGCCGATGCCCCAAGGGCTCCACGAAAAGGCCCGGCTAAAGACTTTTTCCGTGGTGCTGATCTCCAGATGCGCCCGCCCGGTGATCGTCCGGCCGTCCTCGGTGGCCACCGGCAGTCCGCAGAGCAAACGCCGTGTGTCATCGGCCTGCACCTCGCCGTTCCAGCCGCACCACAGCAGGGAAAAGCCGTGCTTCATGAGAAAGCCATGGCCCGCATGCGACTCTGACTTCGGATCATTCGTGCGCTCGCCATCGTTGAAGGTCCAAAGAGCGAGCATGTTGCCGCGATTGTTCACGTCATAGAGCAGCACGCCGTTGCCCTTCGTGGCGTCGGTCGGTTTCAGCAGGAAGAAGTCCGCCCAGCTTTCCACGCGCCCTCCGGCGTTGTGCGGCGCCCGCTGAAGGTCGCTGATGCGTTCATTGGCCGCGTTGCGCGGGTCCGTTTCAAAATACATCCGCCCTTCAAGACGCTCATAGGCACCTGCGGCACCAAAGACCTTGCCCGCTGCAAACGGCGAGCGTCCGGTGATCTCAATACGGGTGACTTCCGCATGAGCCAGGCCGATGAAAAATGCGGCGACGATGATTCGGGAGAAAAAGAGGCTCATCAGAAGGGCAGGGGGGTGTTGGGGGCCACGGAGTCTTTCGGCCAGGGGTTGCCGGCATTGAAGACGAGCATTTCTTCTTCAGTCTCCACTTTGGCAAAGGTTTCGTTGATCTGCTCCTCCTTGGCCCAGGCGCGCAGGCTGTTGAGTCCGAGGTGACGGATGAAAAACGGATAGGCGGCCAGTCGCTTGCTCGGCCCATAGTCGTGCCCCTCCAGTGGGAAGTGAGCGTTCACGACCTTGTCTGCGGCTCCGTAAAGGCTGTAGATGTGCTGGATGTAGCGGAACTCCACCTCCGGCGTGTGCTGGGTGTAGTCTGCTCCATTGGAAATGACGAGCTGAGGCCGTGGTGCGGTCATCGCAGCGATCTCGGCGTTGTTCGTCTTGTGGTTTGGCCCCCAATGAATAGGCATGCCGCTTTCACACGGGCAACCGCCAAAGAAATGCGCGGACACCTGGCAGCTCGGCACCGCCACCGCGATGCGCTCATCCAGGGCGGAAGTGAGGAACGTCTGCGTGGCGCCGCCGGAGTTGCCGGTCATGCCGATGCGCTGGGGATCAACCCCCTCGATGGACGAGACGAAATCCAGGGCGCGAATGCAGTTCCACATGATCAAGCGCTGAATCTCCGGCACTTTGCCATGATCCCAGCCCGCTTTTTTTGAGTCGCCATAACCTACCATGTCATAGTGGAACACCACAGCCCCCATGCGGGCCAGCACCGCACAGCGGGTCTGGCGCGATGGAAGGAAACGGCCACCGTGCCCGTGTGCAGACACGATGCCGGCATAGGGGGGCTTCATCCCGAGAGGCCGATACAGCGTGCCGGTGATGTAGAAGCCGGGCCAGCTGCGGATGTACACGCTCTCCGCCGTGTACCCCTCATAGGTCCGCTTGTTGGAGTACACAGGGTCCAGCGGGGGCTTCTCCGGTGGATTCGCCAGCCGTGCTCCTTCGAGGATGCCGCGACGAATGGCCGCCTTGCGCTTTTCCCAGCTCGCCAGATCGGGGGTGGCTTTTTTGAAGGCCTCCAGCTCGGCGATGGCTTCCGCGGGCGTCTGGGCCTGGCCCATCCGCAGATGCCACCCCTCGGGCAGCGGCTTCTGTCCCTCTGCTCCAAAGAGGGACTGCCCATACAAGCCGGACAGCAGCGCCGCTCCTGATTTATTGATGAAGGAACGACGTGAGAAAGAAGTCGGTGCAGGGGGATGATTCATGGTGGGCGGGAATTTTCCAAAGCGGCGAGCAGACAAGATCGTGACGGCTGGTCAGACGAGGCATGATTCTACGCGCCTTGTTGGTGAGGCTTATCGTGTCTATTGGAACCGCTGCAGATTGTGGTATCGGCCTCGGAGCAAAAACGCTGACAAAAATCTCGTGGAAGCTGGGTATTAACCCAATGCGCCTTTTTCTGCTCTCTTTGTTCATCGCAACCTCTGTTGCTGCTGCTTCGGCTTCAGATCTCCATGTGGGTGCGGCCACCGTTGACATCACGCCAGACCGCCCCGTGGCGCTGGACGGACAAATGCATGTGCGGATCTCTGAGAAACCCGAAACTCACATCTTTGCCACCGCACTGGGACTGGAATCGCGCGAGGGAGACCGGGTGCTGGATCAGGCCATCATGATTTCCTGCGACATCGTGGCCATCCGCGATGGGCTCATCAAGCTGGTCCGCGAGAAGGCCAGGGACAAGCTGCCCGGATTTGATCTCAACAAGCTCGTCCTCAATGCCACGCACACTCACACCGCGCCGGTGACGATGAAGGGGGATCGCTACAGCCTGCTCGGCAAGAATGTGATGCTGCCCATGGAATACACCGATTTCCTGGTGGATCACATCGTGGCGGCTGCGGCGCAAAGCTGGGAGCAGCGCAAGCCCGCCAAAGCAGGCTGGGGCCAAGGGCAGGCGGTGATCGCCCAGAACCGCCGTGCGACCTACGCGGACGGAACCGCGAAAATGTACGGCCCCACCAATGTGCCGGAGTTTCGCGGCATCGAGGGCTATGAGGATCACAACCTCGAAGTGCTGTTCTTCTGGGATCTCAACAACACGCTCATCGCCACGGCGGTGAACGTCCCATGCCCTTCCCAGGAAGTCGAGGGGCTCAAAGTGATCCACGCCGACTTCTGGGATCCGGTGCGCCGCCAGTTGCGTGAGCGTCATGGCAAGGATCTCCACATCCTCGCCTGGACCGGAGCCGGAGGAGACCAGGTGCCGCGCCCGATGTATGGCAAGGCGGCGGATGAGCGCATGCGCCGTCTCCGCGGCCTCACACGGCTGGAAGAAGTCGCCCGGCGTGTCGTGCGTGGCTGGGAGGAGGCGTATGAAGGCGCCAAACTGGAGCCGGTGACCGGCGCGGTGTTGCAGCACCACACAAAGAAGATCGACCTGCCCTGGCGCAAGGTGACTGAGAAGGAGCTGGCCGATGCGCAGAAGGCCGTCGAGCAATACAAGAACGACCCCAAGGAACAGTGGAAGTATCTTTGGAACCAAGGCGTGGTGGATCGCTATGAAGCTGAAAAATCCGGGGCTGCGGGTGTCTTCCAGATGGAACTCCACGCCCTGCGCCTCGGAGATGTGGCCATCGCCACCAATGAGTTTGAACTCTTCACCGACTACGGCGTGCAGATGAAGGCCCGCAGCCCTGCGGTGCAGACCTTTCTCATTCAGCTGACCGGCTCAGGCGGCTATCTGCCGACACCCCGTGCCGTGGCCGGAGGCAGCTACAGCGCCATCATTCAAAGCAGCCGGGTCGGCCCCGAAGGCGGCCAGGCGCTGGTGGATGAAACCGTGAAAGCCTTCAACGATCTGTGGCCTGCTGCGCCAGAAACCCCCAAAGCCAGCCAATGAAGCCGTCAGCCCATCATCTTTCCCGGCGGCAGCTCCTCGGCACTGCGCTCTCCGGTGCCGCAGTGCTTTGGAATGAAACGCGACTGCACGCTGCTGATGCCGACCCACGAGTGCGCGGACCGTTTCCGATTCTCTCGACACCCTTCACGGAAAGCGGCGCAGTGGACTATGAGGTGCTGGCGAATCAGGCGCGGTTTGTGGACTGGGGCGGCTGTCCAGGCATGATCTGGCCGCAGTCGGGCGACAGCGTGGACCTGCTGACGATGGAGGAAAAGCTGCGCGGCATGGAGGTGCTGGCGAAGACCTCGCGCAGTTTCAAGACATCAGCGCTCTGCCTCGGTGTGCAGGGAAAAGACACGGCGGAGATGCTCCTGTATTCGCGCCATGCTGAAAAACTCGCGCCTGCAGCCATCATCTCACGTCCGCCAGACTCGGGACGCACGGAGGAGGACCTGCGGCAGTACTGGCGTGCACTGGCAGAGGTGGCGCAGCGCCCCGTCATCTTTCAAACGACAGGCGGCGTGGCTTACAAAGGGCCGGTGCCGTCCGTGAAGCTCATGATCGAGCTGGCGAAGGAGTTTCCAAACTTC
>NZ_JBAQCR010000055.1:0-19583 GCF_049294395.1 Prosthecobacter sp. | reverse complement strand
GCTTTTCCTTGATGTGGCCGCGATGAGTGTCCACGGTTTTGAGGCTGATGTGGAGTTCCTGGGCGATGGCGCGGTTGTCCTTGCCCTGGCCGGTGAGGCGGAGGATTTCGAGTTCGCGGTCGGTGAGTTTTCCCACGGTGGAGGTGCTGGCGGAGGAGCGCGGGCGGGAGAGGGCGTCGAGGATGGCGGAGGCGGTGCTCTCGCTGGCATAGACCTGGCCGTTGAGAACTTTGGTGATGGCCTCGCGCATCTTCTCGGGGCCTTCCTGTTTCATGATGTAGCCGCGACCCCCGGCGCGGAGGACACGCTCGGCATAGAGCTGCTCGTCATGCATGGAGATGACGAGCACGGGAAGTTCAGGCCGGATGGCATGGACGTCCTGAAGAAGCTCAAGGCCGCTTTTGCCGGGGAGGTTGATGTCCATGAGGACGAGATCGGGATTGAGCTTTGCGATGGAGTCAAAGGCGTCGCGGGCGTTGTCGGCCTCACCACAGACAACGACACCGGGAATGGCTGCGGCGATGCGGACGAGGCCATCACGGAAGACGGGGTGGTCATCGACGATGAACACTTTTTTGGCCGATGTGCTGGAGGCTTTTTTAGTCATGGCTGGGTTTGGGTGAAGCTTGAGGAGTGGGAATGGTGCAGAAGACGGTGGTGCCGCCGCCGGATTGACTGTGCTGGATATCAAGAATGCCGCCAATCATGTCCGCGCGGTACTTCATGATGCGCAGGCCCATGCCCTGGCGTTTGGGTTCGAGTTCGGTGATGCCCCTGCCATTGCCCTTGTCGTGAATGGAAAGCACGGTGTGGAGGGGATTGGTGGAGAGCTCGATGTCGATCTCCTTCGCGAGGCCATGCTTGACGGCGTTGGTCACGGATTCCTGGGCGATGCGGTAGAGATGGGTGGCGGTGGTGTTGTCCATCTCAATGGAAGGGGGGCATTTGCTACGGCATTTGATGCGGAACATCTGGCTGGTGCGCGCGGCCAGCTCATCCAGCGCGGCGACGAGCCCGCCTGACTGCACCGCCACGGGGTGAAGACCGCGAGCGAGCGAGCGGGTCAGAGCCAGGGCTTCCTTGAGCAAGCCGGTGATTTTTCCGGCGTCTTCAGACTCGGGTGACTGCTTCTTGATCAAGCTGGCCTGCAGCAGGTCGCAGAGCAGCCAGATGCCCGCGAGCTGCTGGCCCAGGTCATCGTGCAAATCCTGGCCGATGCGCTGCTTTTCATGTTCGCTGATGTGGAGGATTTCTTTTTCGAGCTTTTTGCGCGCGGCAATCTGCTGCTTAAGTTCGGCATTGGTCTGCTGAAGCTGCAGGGTGCGTTCTTCCACGCGTTTCTCCAGCTCCTCATTGAGCCGGCGGATCACCTGCTCGGCGCGTTTGCGCTCGCTGACATCCACATGGGCGATGACGACGGAATGCGGGCCATTGCCTGCGAAGGGGGTGACGTAGCCGACAAACCAGCGCTGCTGGGTGGGCGAATGGCAGGCGTATTCCAGGCTGAAGCGCGTGGATGCACCGCTCATGACCTCACGGATGCCCGCGGCGAAACGTGACGCATCCTCTTCACCGTCCCCTGCGGCGGCGTCACAGACGGCCAGGTAGTTGCTGCCCACGCCGCCGACATTGATGGCAGCGCCGTTGGCTTTGGCAAAGGCGGTCCATGCCTCATTGGTGCTGATGATTTTGCCGTCGCAATCGAGCACGACAATGCTTGCGGGTATGGCCTCCAGCGTGGATTCGGCGAAGCGGCGCGCCTTCATGATCTCATCTTCTGCGCGCACCCGGTCATTGATGATTTCGGCAAAGATGATGAGGCCTCCGATTTCGCCCTTCGCATCATACCAGGGGCGGCACACCCATTTGACCCAGTCGAGGGTGCCATCGGCACGGGGGAACGGGTCACGCTCGCAGCTTTCCGTGGCACCGGCCAGGCAGCGCTGGTGAATCTGCTTCACGCGTTCCGGGATCTCAGGAAAGACTTCATAATGCGACCTGCCGGTGAGGTCTCCGACGTCGAGGCGGAAATCCCAGGCCCAGCGGTCGCTGACGGAGAGGTAGCGCATGTCGCGGTCAAACATCACGACGGGGGCGGGTGTGTGTTTGATGAACAGGCGCAGGCGTTCCTCGCTGGCGAGGAGTGCCTGCTCGGTTTGTTTGCGGCCGGTGATGTCCTCCGCGATGCCCACGATGCTGCGTATGCCGCCGTCGTCATTGTGGATGGTGCTGGCCGTTGCGCTCACCCAGATCACGGTCCCATCTTTGCGGACGCAGCGACGCTCCGTTTCATAAGAGGACAACTCACCGCGCAAAACGTTTTGCACCCTCTCCCGGCTGATCGCAGCATCCTCGGGATGGGCGAGACTGACGGGGGACATGCCCGCCAGGAGTTCTTCGCGGCTGTAGCCGGAGATGGAGCAGAAGCGGTCATTGACCCGGGTGAAACGGCCATCGGGCCCCAGCTCGACGGTGCCAACGCCGACGTTCTCGAAGAAGCCGCGGAAGCGGGCCTCGCTGTCCCGCAAGGCAGCCTGGGTCTGCTCCGTTTTCTGGCGTGCGGCGATGGCATCCTCCATGAGGTTGATCGCAGCCAGGCGCGACTCGCGCAAGGACTGGATGGCCTGGGTGAGCTCCGCCGTGCGTTCGATCACGCGCTGTTCCAGCTCGGCGTGGGAGCGTGCCAGCGCCTGCTCGGCCAGCTTGCGGTCGGTGATGTCCATCAGTGCGGTGATGGAGCCTCGCGGCAGACCTGCCTCGTTGAGCAACGGGGTGGAGAAGGCCAGAATATCGCGACTGGTGCCATCCTCGAAGACGAGGTCGAACTCAAAGCCATGGACGGGATCGCCTTTGGCAGCGCGCTGAGCCGGTTGTTCTGCGGGGCTCAGTTCGCGGCCATCCTTGAAGATCTTGAGATGGCGGGGCCTCAGGGCAGGGGGGGCGCTCAGGGAAGCTTCCGCTCCGCTGGGAATGTGCAGCAGTTTGTCCGCAGCCTGGTTGCCTTTGATGTGCCGGCATTCCGGATCATCGGCGATCAAGATGGGGGTGGGCACGGCATCGAGCAGGGCCGCGAGCTCCGCCGCACGCTGGCGTTCGCGGCGCTCGCTCGCACGCAGGGCCTCCTCAGCACGTTTGGCTTCGGAGACGTCATTGAAAAGGATGGCGACCTTGCGGCTGTCCGGACCGCCAAAGCGAAAAGCGGAGACATCGAACCAGCGCTGAAGGGCCCGGGCTTCGTTGACAAAGCGTCTTGGTTCGCCCGTCAGGGCGATTTCTCCGTAAATTTGAAACCAATGCTCTTCATAATCTGGAACGAGTTCGCGCATGAACCTGCCCCGGGCATTGCGCAATCCCGTCTGGGCCTCAAAGGCAGGATTCACTTCAAGGAAGCGGCAATCAACGGGGTGAGCTTGCGAGTCGAAGACCACCTCGATGATGCAGAAGCCCTCGATCAGCGTATTGAACAAAGAATGATACTGCTCCTGCGAGAGTCTGAGAGCCTCCTCGGCGGCGGTGAGACGCGCCTTCTCCTCCAGTCGTGCCAGAGCGCGCTGCACCACGGTGGGCACGAGGGTGATGAAGTTGACGTCCTTGACGAGATAATCGAGGGCACCGCGCTTCATCATGTCCACCGCCACGCGCTCGTCCCCCTGGCCGGTGATGATGATGAAGGGCAGGTGGTCATGCATGCCGTCCAGGCGGTCAATCAGGTCATTGCCGCCCAAACCGGGCAGCTTCAGATCCAGCAAAACCAAGTCTGCGTGATGGTTCTTCATCCAGCCGACGGCCTCTTCGCCGGAGCTGACGCTGGCGGAGTGAATGCCAACCCGCTGCAATTCACGCGTGATGAGCCTGGCAATACCAGGATCATCATCGACCACGAGGATGGTCGCGGGTGTTTGCGGGCTGGCCATGAGGAGGGTTAGTTCTGATCCTTGATTTCAGGAACTTTGACGAGGGAGACAAACATGCCAAGCTGGGCGATGGCATCGGCGAAGCTGTCGTAGTCCACCGGCTTGACGACATAGCTGTTGCAGCCGAGCAGATGGCAGCGCTCGATCTCGCGGGGATCGTCGGTGGTGGTGAGCATGATGACCGGCAGCTTGCGGAGGGCGACATCTTCCTTGATCTGGCGCAGCGCCTCCACGCCGTCCACTTTCGGCATGCGGATGTCCAGCATGAGAAGATAGGCGGTGTCTTTCTGGCGGTGGGGGCCGAGACCGCGGCGGAAGAAGAAATCGAGCACCTCCTGGCCGTTTTCGTAGCGCTGGATGACATTGCTCAGGCCAGCCCGCCTGAGGTTTTTTTCAATGAGCCGTGCGTGGCCGACATCGTCGTCGGCGATGATGATGACTGCTTGCTGGGTGATGTTCATGTCTTGCAGGGAGAGTGAAAATTCATGAGTCAAACGTGGTCCGGGAGCAAGGTTTCCACGCGATAGCGAGGCGGCTGCCCGGCTTGCTGGAGCAGGGTGTTGATCTCTTGTTTTAGCTCGATCATGCGGAGCTCGCGGTTCACCATGGCGCGGTTGAAGCGCTCCAGTTCGTCGTTCTTGGAGCAGAGCTCGGCATTGCGCAGGCGCAGCTCCTCCTCCGCCACTTTCTGCTCGGTGACATCACTGGCGATGCCGCAGAGCTGCCGGGGCCGGCCGTCTCTGCGGCCAATGATGATGCCGCGATCCATGATCCAGTGAATCTCCCCCTCACGATTCAGAATGCGGTACTCGATTTGATAGGTGTCGGTCTCACCGGCAAGCCAGCTTTGAAAGGCTGCATCCACGGCAGGCAGATCCTCCGCATGCACGGCCTTCATCCAGACCTTGGAATCTGCATAGAGTTCTGAGGCCGGCATGCCCCAGATGTTCTCAAAGGCCGGGCTGACGTAGGTCACACGGGGCGGGTCGAGCTCCATGAACCAGAACACCTCGCCCATGTTTTCGGCGAGCAGGCGGAACTTGGCCTCGCTGGCGCTGAGAGCGGCCTCAATCCCACGCCGCTCGGTGACATCCATGATGGCGGTGCGGCACCAGCCGGGCTTGCTGTCAAAGTCCTGTGCGGGGTGGGTGGTAAATTCGGTCAGGCGCTCGCCTTTGTCCTTGGTGGCGAGGTGGAGGGTGGCGCACAGTTCATGCCCGGCACGCCGGCACTCCCAGAGATGCTGAAGGAAGACCTTGCGGTCCGGCTTCGCCAGATACGGCATCATGGGGCGGCCCATCAGGTGAGTGATGGTGTAGCCCAGCAGTTCTGCGGCGGTATGATTGATCTCGCGGATGCAGCCTTTGGCATCGAGGGTGACATAACCCACCGGCGCCAGGTTGTAGAGATCCGCATAGCGGTGACGGCTGAGCTCCAGATCAGCATTGGCCTCTCCGAGCTGCTCATTGCGCAGTTCCAGCAGGTCCTGCTGCTCCTGCATCTGCGTCATTAATTCTGCCGTTTTCACGGCATCGGTTCGGTCTTGAATGTGCTTCGGCAAATGGGCTTTGCTCCGCGTGGCAGCCTGGTTTGCGCGGGGCAGGGAAGTGCGCTTTTTCGCGGACTTCACGGCTTTGGCCTTCTTGCTGGCGGCACGTTTCATGGCGGCTCGGGTTTTGCGGTGATGTCCTCCATGGCCAGCAGAAGCAGGGGAGACTGGCCGGCTTCAAGATCGAGGCAGCGTGCGTTGAGCAGCATGGTGCGGCTGCCGAGGCCTGAAAAGTGGTGCTGGAGGTGAAGATCCTGAAACGTGGTCTTTGCGGCCAGCACTTTTTCCAAGGACGAGCGCAACTCCGGCATGGCCCAGGCGCCGTTGTCGAGGTCAAAGAGGAGCCTGCCCTCCGTGGTTTCCGGCCTGGCATTGAAGAAGGCGTAGAAGCTGCGGTTGGCGGTCTTCACACGCAGGCCGCCATCCAGCACGAGCAGAGGCTCACGCACGGTGGCCACGATGGCTTCGGCATAGCTGCGCTCCGCCTCGGCCTGGGCGAGCGCGCGCTTCACGGCGTCGATGTCCAGCAGGGTGATCACGACGCCGTCGATGCGATTGTCCGCAGTTTTGTAGGGGCGGATGCGCAGGACATGCCAGCGGCCTTCGAGGTCCTGCACCTCCTGCTCATGGAGGGCGAGGGTTTCGAGCACTGCGCCGATGAGTTCAGGAAGGCTGGGCAGCTTGAGCTTGATTTTGAAGTCGGAGATGGACCGGCCGATGTCACCTGGAATGAGATTGAGCACTTTCTCCGCCTTGGGGGTGAAACGGCGGATGCGCAGATCCGAACTGAGGATGATGATGGGGATGTCCACGCTGCCAAAGAGGTTGAGCATGTCATCGCTGAGCTCCCGCAGCTCGAGGTTCCTGCTTTGGAGCTCGTCATTGAGGGTGGTGAGCTCCTCGTTGGTGGACTGGAGCTCCTCGGTGGCCGTTTCCATTTCCTCATTGGTGCTTTGCAGCTCCTCGTTGCTGGAAAGGATTTCCTCATTGGCGGCGCGCAGCTCTTCGTTGGAGGCGTCCTGCTCCTCGATGATGCGCTGGAGGGAGAGCTTGGTGGCGGCGAGTTCATCCTGCAGCTGCTCGAGTTCATGCATGGGCCCGGTGGTGCGCTGCGCCCTGCCTTTCCTGGTGGCGGGGGCTGAGACGGAGGCCTTCTCTTCAAAGAGGACGAGAAAGAAAGGCTCGCTGAAATTTGGCATCAGCAAGGGGAGCACTTTCACATCCACCGTGAGCACGCGCCCTTCGTGACGGATCTCCACGCCGGTCTTTTGGACTTCACGCTTTTGCTTGGTGGCCTTGGCAAGCAGGGGGCGCAGCTCCACCGCGAGTCCCTGGCGGGCCATTTTGAGGAGGTTCAGGGTGGCTTCTCCGGGGGTGTTTTCCAGGAAGGGGCCGGTGCGTCCGCGGAACTGGAGGATCTCCATGCTGGAATTCACCACGACGCCAGCCGGGGCGAACTGGCTGAGAACGACGGCGTCGGCCTGCTTGCGGATGTCTCCGAGAGCGGGCTCCACCGGGGGGCGGGTGAGGCCGTGGCGGGTGCCTTCGCTGCGGTCGATCATGGTGGTGAAGCGGGTGGGCAGGCCCGTGTGGCGAACATGGGAAAACTTCTTTTCGTAGATGCGGAACTTGGCATCGACCATGGCGAAGAGCTCGGCAAAGCCGCTGACGGACTCCGCGGTGCCGAGGACCAGAAAGCCGCTGGGCCGCAGCGCATAGTGAAACACGGGCAGCACGCGTTTCTGCAGCGCCACATCAAAGTAGATGAGCACATTGCGGCAGGAGATGAGATCCACATGCGAGAAGGGCGGGTCCTCAAACAGATTCTGCCGTGCGAACATGCAGAGGTCGCGGATGGATTTGTTGATGCGGTAGCCGCCGTCGGACTTGGTGAAGAATTTGCGCAGGCGCTCCGGCGAGACGTCTTCCTTGATGCGCTCCGGATAGAGGCCTGCGCGTGCGCGGATGAGAACGGCTTCATTGATGTCCGTGCCGAAGAGCTGCACGGGACAGCGAATGCCTTCCTTCTCCATGACTTCAGTGAGCACGATGGCCATGGAGTAGGCCTCCTCCCCGGTGGAGCAGCCGGCCACCCAGAAGCGGATGGGGGCATCCGGCTGCCGGTTTTTGAGGATCCGGGGAAGGATCTTCTTCTTCAGCAGTTCGAACATCCTGGCGTCGCGGAAGAAGCCGGTGACGCAGATGAGGATGTCCTGGAACAAAGCCGAGACCTCTGCGGGGGTGTTGTGCAGGAAGGCTGCGTATTCCCGCATGGTGTCCTGCTTCAGCAGCACCATGCGGCGGCTGATGCGCCGCCGGAGAGTGGCGGGCTTGTAGTGGGTGAAGTCCACACCGCACTGGGCGCGGAGGATGGTGCAGATTTGTTTGAATGCATCGCCATCGACCAGGGGCAGGGCCTCCCCGCCATCCAGGGCCAGCGGGCGAAGATGAGGGTGGCTGCCAATCCTGACGAGTTCGTGGGCGATTTCCTGCGGTGAGAGAATGTAGTCCGCGCAGCCGCTGGCGCTGGCACTGGAGGGCATGCCGGCATATTTGGCGGAGGCTTCATCCTGCACGAAGGTGATGCCGCCAGCCGCCTTGATTTCCTCCAGCCCGAGGGTGCCGTCTGTGCCGGTGCCGGAGAGAACGATGCCGAAAGCCTGCCCGCCCTGATCCGCCGCCAGAGCACGAAAAAAGTAGTCGACCGAAGCATGGAGGTCATGCCCACCCCCGCGCGGCAGCAGGCGCAGGGTGCGATCCTTGATGCCCATGAGCTTGTTCGGGGGGATCACATAGACGTGATCTGGCTGCGCCTGCATGCCGTCCCGTGCCTCCGTGACCGGGAGGGTGGTGACGCGTGAGAGCAGCGAGGTGAGTGCGCTTTCATGCTGTGGATCAAGGTGTTGCACGAGGATAAAACTCATGCCGGTGTTTGCTGGCAGCTCTTTGAGCAGCGCCGTGGCGGCCTCCAGCCCGCCTGCGGAGGCCCCGATGCCGACCACTGGGAAGGAGGCAGCCGGGTGAAGGCTGCGGACTCGCTTGGCAGTGGGCAGAGGCCGCTTGGGCTTTGGGGCTCGGGATTTCATGGATATGGATCGCTACGAGAAGCACAAAGCCTTGTAAAAGCCAATCGATCACCGGTGACAAATGCCGAATCCGGCGTGCCTGCGGGAACCTCTTACCTCACGCATCCATGTTCCAACTCATGGGCATGACTAGGCATACCCAGAGAGGGAGAGCAATGAGCGTAGTGGCGCGACGCGTCTCAGCCAACGGATGAGATGGTATGCGAGAATGATCTAAGAGACGGGGCCGGCGGGTGGTGCGCGTGGATCAGGAAGGGGTGCTCTTCCATTCCTGCGGGGGGACGAGCCGGACTGCGGGCGGCCATTTGGCGCCCTGCCGGATCCAGTCATGCAGAAGACGTGAGTGCTCGCGCTCCAGCCGCTCTGGCGTGGGGGGCATGGCCACGGGGCTCTCATGGCCGAGGAGGAGGACTTTGTAGAGCAGGCTGTGATGGGGAGCACCGGGCACGATGACGGGGCCGCTGCGCCCGCCTTTCATGGCGAGCTTCTGAGTTTCCAGATTCAAGCCCGCGCAGAGGTAGTGGTGCTGATGGCACTCCAGGCAGCGCGTTTCGAGGAGGGGCTTTTCCTCGGTGACAAAGTCCACCTCATGCGGTGGCTCCATCTGCATGCAGGACGGCAAGCCCAGCAGGGCAAGCAACGCGGCGAATACCTGGAGTTTCATGGCGATGGAAAGGAGAAGGTGAAGGGGGGCTCAGGCGGCGAAGCCGAAGCGATGCCTGACCTGCGCGGCATCCAGACCGAGTGAACCGCCAAGCAGGCGCGAGGCGAGACGCTCTGCGGCGACGCGGAGCATGCGGTCCGACTGCGGCTGATCGAGTGCGATGCCTTCATGTTTGATGCTCCGGATGCGGGCGCCGACGATGAGGAGGTTCATGAGGAAGTCCTCGGCTTCGACGGGATCGTCGGTGCGGTGGGTGTCGAGGCGCTGATTGTGCTGGGGGTGGATGACGTATTCGATGTCAAATTTGGCGAGCATGGCAGTGGGTGGTTGGGGTTGATGTGAGGTGAGAGAAGAAAGGGGGGATGCGGGTCCGGCTTGCGGGGAGGGGAAATGCTTTGGCTGAGGTGGTGGCTGTGAGTCGCATGTAGTGTGCTCATGCCATGGTGGGGGACAGGCCTGCGTGCAGAGAGGTGGTGACGCGGCGCAAGAGCTTTGAGGGACTGAGCTCAAACAGGCGGCGGGCTTTGCGGAAGATGCGGGCGAGCAGATTCTTCATGCGGCGGCGGATGGTGCGCACCCAAGCGACAGGAGCGTGCTGCTGGCAGTACGCGTGCAGGAGGGAGAGATCATGCATCTGGCCGAGCCAGCTGCCGAGCCTGCGTGAGAGCTTCAGGTGACGGCGGTCATGCAGCAGGAGGAGCGACTGAAGGTAGTGATCCTTCACAGGCGAGCGCCAGCGGTGCAGACGCTCTGGTGTGGGCTTTTTCCTGCTGCGGCGGAACCCCTGAAGGGCCGTGGCATAACGGCTGGCGTAGGCTTTGGCAATTTCATGCCCGTCCATGGGACGGATGGTCAGGATCTCCAGGCGGTGAGTGAGATCCTGGGCGGTGGCTTTGAGCCTGAGCAGCTCTGTGCGAGTGGGGAGGTCTGCGGAGCGTCTGCCTTTCTGCGGAGCGGGGAATTGGATGCCGGGGAGGTGACAGGTGGTGCTGCATTTCACCTGGAATTTGGCGGCGAGTGACTGCAGCACGTGCTGATCGCGGTTTCTTGAAAAGGCCTGCTTGAGGATGCGAAGCCGGCGGCGGATGGCGTGCAGCGTGGCGGGGGGAAGTCCGGGCTTGAGGAGGCGCAGGATGGCACGGAGCTTCTTCATGCGCACGCGCAGGGTGTGAATGCGGCGCTGCACATCGTCCGAGGGCAGGAGTTCAAGATCGCGCTCGGCCTGACGTGAGATGGAGAGGAGGGTGCTGCGGATCTTGCGCAGCAGGAGGGGCTCCAAGGATGAGGGTGAGGAGGCCATGGCGGGAGGGAGGGGTCAGCGCTTTGCCTGCGCAGGGTCATCTCCCGGCACCACCAGAACGGGACAATGGGCGTGCTTCAAAACATCGTCCACCATGCTGCCGACGAGGAGATGGTAGATCGTGCTATGGTGGTGGGAGCCGAGGATGATGAGATCGGCGCCGAGTTTCCGGGTTTCCTCCAGCACGGACTCCACGCTGGCGCCGACCATCTGCCGTACGACTGCATCCACGCCGTATTTGACGAGGGAGTCGCGCATTTCAATGAGGCGGTCATGGTGCTGGTGCACGCGCTCCGGGGGCGGATCCTGCAGGATGACGGGCGAGCTCAATCCGACCTGGACCATGGCGGGCTCCTTTGGGACGACATGCAGGATGACGACCCTGCTCTTGAACGCGACCGCGAGGAAGTGGGCCTGCTTGAGCACTTTGAAGGTGAGGTCCGAGAGATCGACGAGGACAACGATGTTTTTCATGGGGATCATGGGTTTTCCGGGGATGGCCTGACCACGAGAAGAGAGCAGGGGAGGCGGGTGAGGAGGCGCTCTGCCGTTGATCCCATCAGCACGTAGCGGAGATTTGTCCGGCCTTTGCTGCCGACGATGATCAAGTCCGCCGCGCGCTCCTGTGCCTGTGCCACGATGCCATTGGCATGATTCATGGATTCGTGGAGCGTCTCCGTGGAGGTGATGCCCTGTGCGGCCGTGCCAATGAAATCGTGGAGTTCGCGGCGCAGATTTTCAAGGTAGGCCTGCCTCTCCGCCGAGGTGAAAACGAGGGTGGGGTAGGTGGACTCCACGACTTCGCTCTGATGGGGGGTGACGATCCATGGCTCACGCCAGACATGCAAAAAATCCACGGTGGCCGAGTCCTTCAAAGCGATCCGGCGGGCGGACGCCACGACCTCCCGGGCGGTCTCTGAAAAATCAATGCAGGCGATGATTTTCTGAAACGCGTGCCGGTGATGGGAGCGCACCAGCAGGACGCGGGAGGGAGACTTGCGCGCGAGCTTGCTGGAGACCGAGCCGGCGCCTGCGGTGGCTTCGCCCGAACCTGTGATGCCGGCCACGAGCAGGTCTGCCTGGGTGCTGCGGACATGCTCGAGGATTTCATGCAGAGGTGTGCCAACGGAGATGGTGAGCTCGGCATTGGCGGGCACTTCTGAGAAAGCGAGCCAGGCCTGGAGCGCGGACTGAGCGCCGAGAGTGGCGGTGCGGGCCTGGCTTTCGTAGCTGGATTCGCGACTGGCGGCCATGGCGGCCACTGCTGATGAATCAACCACATGCAGCACCTGCAGCCTGGCATCCTGAAGGCGTGCGATGCGTGATGCCTGATCAAGAGCGGCGCGAGAACCGGTGGAAAAATCCACTGCGACGAGGATGGACTTGAGCGTCTGCATGGGGATGAGGAATCTCAGCGGGTGGGTTTGGCGGGAAGCTTTTGAATGGCGGTGGCGCTTTTGTTTTCGTCGGCTGCGACGAGTGCGAGCGTCTCGCGGATGACGTCTGCATCGACAGCGATGGCGAGGTGCGAGAAATTGCGGGTGCCGGGACTGACGCGCTGGATGATCATGCCCACGAGTTTGGGACGGCCGCTGGTGCCTGCGATGAAGACGGGGGCGCCGCTGTCGCCGGGGTAGACGTCTGAGTCGATTAAAAAACGGCCATGGGCCTGAGGTTTGCCCACTGGATAAGAGGCGATCCTGCCGCTGCGCAGAACGGGGAAGGCGCCGTCGGTGCCGGGAAGGACCTCGGGATAACCGAGGAAGGAGACCTCCATGCCGGAGTGAAGTGATGTGCCATCGTGGGAGAGCGATTTTTCATTGAGGCAGGATGATATGTCGGCACGACTGGCGATCTCGGGGGGGAAGTGCAAGGCGAAGGCGGCGAGATCATAACGCGGGTGGCGGACGTAGAAGGGCTCATTGCCAGCCTGTGGCGGCGGGTTGAATGCGAGAAGGGAAACCTGGGCCTCGCCCTTTGCATCTGGCATGCGAAAACCGATGATCAGGGGGCCTTTGCCCATCGTTTTCAGCACGTGGACGGAGGTGAAGACGACGGGCACCTTTCCGCCTGGGGCGCTGGGATCGCGGCGATTGATGACAAAGCCTGTGGCTGCGCCTTTCAGCGTGGCGAGCGGATAGGTGGACCACATCATTTTTTCGCTGCCATTCATACGGCCGGCGCAGGCGGACCCTCCGAAGCAAAGAATGAGTGCCAGCAGCAGGGCGTGGAGAGGGTGTGTGGTCATGGTGGGCGGTGTGATCTGCGGTGCAGTCAAGGGGTGGCCCCGAGCTGAAGGCGTGGGTGAAACTGGAGGAGGAGCGATAGAGCATGGCCGAGCTGTGCAGCAATTGCCGGATGTCCCTGATGCAGCTCAGTAAACGGCTGAGATGCGGGAGGGGCTCTTTCCCATGGCGGTTTTGCAGGGGGGATGTTTACGATCAGGCACAGGTTCCATGTGACACGAACCGCGGAATGACAGATCCAAATCCTGAAACCAGGTCATGAAAACAACGGCTATTATCATCGCGATCCTCAGCCTTGCAGCGCTGACGTGCTGCCACAAGAAGCCCAAGGACACCAGGCTGCCCGAGCCTGAGGTGAGGAAGGAGAAGGCAGCGCATGAAGCTTCTGCGCGCCCGCATCTTCCTGATGCAGCACCCATACCGGTGATCGCGGTGCCGCCTGCGCCCACACCTGCCGCAGTGCCGGTGCCTGCGCCGCCGCCAGGAGCAACGGCTCCCACCGGCACATGATCCGCCCGGCATTCACCAAACCGCAGGCAGCCGCACGCACGTAATAACATTAGAGTTCACCGCCATGAAAACGAAAACCACAGCCACAGACGCAACGACTGAAGCCCCCGCCAAGCCCCTGCCACGGAAACTGGGAGCGAATCACAGCGAGACCGCCAAACGGCCGCGCAAGCATGACAACAACTTCAAGCAGTCCAAAGACCTGCGCGAAGACCGCGGCGTCCGCCAGTTGAAGGCGAGCCCGAAATCCCAGTCTGCGCGCGGCGGACGGTGAAGTGCATTCCTAACATTTCATGCCATGAATACCTCTGAAACACCGCATCCCGCCGAGCTCTGCCTGCATCGTACTCTGGAGCGTGCGGAAGACTATGTGCGGCGTGAGCCGACCAAGGCGGTGGGAGCCGCCCTGGGAGTGGGTTTGGTGCTGACCTTGCTGCCGGCGCGCAGCATGGTGAGGCCCATCGCCGCACTGGGTGCTGCGATGGTGTCTCCCACGCTGCTGGGTCTGAGCCTGATCAAGGCGTTTGAACTCTGCTGTCAAAGCACCCCGGCCAAGGAAGAAACGCCGTCCGTGGATTCGCCCTGAACACCTCCAACACCATGCCTCGCAGCATCCGACTCACGCGCCTCTTTACGATGGCGGACCAACTGGCCAACCAGCTGCAGGGCCTGCAGTTCGCGGGCCTGCAATCTCCTGAAGCCGTGTGGCGTCCGGATGTCAATGTGTACGCCCATGAAGACCACCTGGAAGTCTGTGTGGATCTGGCGGGAGTGGCCAAGCAGGAGATCAAGGTGGAGGTGGAGCCACGGCGTCTCGTGGTGCGGGGCCAGCGCCAGGCGCCGGACAACGGCTGCGATGCCACCTCCTGCTGCCGCATCCTCGTCATGGAGATCCCGGACGGCAGCTTTGAGCGCGTGCTGGAATTTCCCATGGCGGTGGACACCGAGCGTGTGGTTGCCAGACAGGACAACGGCTGGCTGTGGATCACACTTCCCCTGCAAGCGGAGGACGCATCATGATGGAAGATCTCTCATTGAAAACGGCGGAGGCGATTACTGAACCGGTGAGCGCGGGTGCCTCCGCAACGGCCGGAGAACCGGCAACGCCGGTGGCGGGCGCGGTCGAGGTGCTGCCGATCCTGCCGCTCAGAGACACTGTGCTTTTTCCAGACACGATCATGCCTCTGACCATCGGGCGTGCCTCCAGCCTGCAGTTGCTGGAACAAAGCCTGCCGCAGAGCAAGCTGCTGGGGCTGGTGCTGCAAAAGGACAAGGAGAGTGACAGTCCCGGCATGGACCAGCTCTATGAGCACGGGGTCATCGGCCGTGTGATCCGCATGATCCGCCAGGACGGCGGGGTGGTCGTTCTGGTGCGTGGCGAACAGCGCATGCGCATCAAGCAGGTGACGCAGCAGGAGCCTTTCATGAAGGCGGAGGTGGAGACGCTGGCCAGCGTGATGCCTGACAAGGGAGATGATCTGGCCGAGGCGTCTGTGCGTAATCTGCGCGAGTCTGCCGGGAAGCTGCTCAGCCTGCGGCCGGAGATCTCGGACGAGGTCAAAGGCTTGTTCGCCACCATCGACAACGCCAGCACGCTGACGGACATCCTGGCGGCCAATCTGAGCATTGAGACGGAGGCCAAGCAGAAGCTGCTGGAGGAAGCCCACGTGGCCCGCCGGGTGGCGGCGCTGGAGGTCCACCTCAACAACCAGCTCCACATCGCCGATCTGCAGAGCAAGCTGCGCGAGAACGTGAGCAGTGAATTTTCCGACGCCCAGAAGCGCGCGTATCTGCGCGAGCAGCTGCGCGCCATTCAAAAAGAGCTGGGCGAGGATGGCAGCGGTGAAGAGCAGGTGGAGGACATCCGCCAGCGGCTGGACAAGGCCGGACTGACTGAGAAGGCGAAGGTGCAGGCCGACCGCGAACTCAAGCGGCTGGAGGTCATTCCGCCGCAAAGCCCGGACCACTCCGTGATCGTGAACTACCTCGAAACGATGGCTGAGCTGCCGTGGAACGTGCTCAGCGATGAGAAGGTGGATTTGCGCAAAGCACAGGAGATTTTGGACCGCGACCACTACGGACTGCTGAAGGTGAAGAAGCGCCTGATCGAGTACCTCGCGGTGCGCAAACTCAACCCTGCGGGCCGTGGACCGATCCTGTGTTTCCTCGGGCCTCCGGGCGTCGGCAAAACGAGTCTGGGCCAGTCCATTGCGGAAGCGCTGGGGCGCAAGTTTGCGCGCATCAGTCTCGGTGGCCTGCGGGATGAGACGGAGATTCGCGGACATCGCCGCACGTACATCGGCTCCATGCCGGGGAGGTTGATTCAGGAGCTCAAGCGGCTGGGCACGCGGAATCCCGTGCTGATGCTGGATGAGATCGACAAGCTCGGCGCGGACTTCCGGGGAGATCCCGCCAGCGCGCTGCTGGAGGTGCTGGACCCTCGCCAGAACCAGGAGTTCACGGACCGCTACATCGATGTGCCGTTTGATCTTTCGCAGATCATCTTCATCGCCACGTGCAACACGCTGGACACGATTCCCGCGCCGTTGCGCGACCGCATGGAGATCGTGGAGCTCTCCGGCTACACGGAGCGTGAGAAGCTCAGCATCGCGAAGAACTACCTCGTCAAACGCCAGCTCTCCGAGCACGGCCTGACGGAGGACCAATGCACCTGGAGCGACGAAGCGCTGGAGCGCGTGATCGAAGACTACACGCGTGAAGCCGGTGTGAGAAATCTGGAACGGCAGATCGCGTCCGTGACGCGGCATATCGCAGCCAGCGTTGCCAAAGAGGAGATCACCCAGGCCATGGTCACACCCGGCATCGTGCGTGAGGCACTCGGCCCTGCGGCGTTTGTGCGCGAGAGCAAGCTGCAAACCAGCGTGCCCGGCGTGGTCACCGGCCTTGCCTACACCACGGCGGGTGGCGAGGTGCTGCACATCGAAGCGATTCGCTTCCCTGGCAAAGGCGGGTTCACGCTCACCGGGCAGCTTGGCGATGTGATGAAGGAGTCCGTCCGTGCCGCGCTCAGCCTCGTGCGCAGCCGGGCTGCGCAGCTCGGCATTGATCCCGAGAGCTTCGACAAAAACGAAGTGCATGTTCATGTGCCGGCCGGTGCTGTGCCGAAGGACGGGCCGTCTGCGGGCATCGCCATGTTCACCGCGCTGGCCTCGTTGTTTTCCAACCGCTCTGTGAGCAAGGACGTGGGCATGACGGGAGAGGTCACCCTGCGCGGCTTGGTGCTGCCCATTGGCGGCTTGAAGGAAAAGTCCATCGCCGCGCTGCGTGCCGGGCTCAAGACGATCATCATTCCCAAGCTCAATGAGAAGGACGTGCCTGATCTGCCTGAGGAGGTGCGCCAGCGCCTGAAGATCCTGCCGGTGGAAACCGTGGACGAAGTGCTGGCGGCCGCACTGGAGCCCGCCGCAGAAAAGCATGAGTCATGAAAGCGATGCGCCTCGAATCCAACGGCGGACCTCTGGTCTGCCGCGAGGTGGACCGGCCTGCACCCGCTTTTGGACAAGTCCTCGTGAAAGTCACCGCGTGCGCCGTCTGCCGCACGGATCTCCATGTGCTGGACGGTGAGCTGCCGAATCCCAAGCTGCCGCTGATTCCCGGGCATGAGATCGTCGGCATCATCGAAGAGATGGGGGAAGGGGTGACGGGATTTCAGAAGGGGCAGCGTGTGGGGATTCCCTGGCTGGGGTGGACCTGTGGTGCCTGTGACTACTGCTGCAGCGGCCGCGAAAATCTTTGTGATGCCGCCAAGTTCACCGGCTACACCCTGGATGGCGGCTATGCCGAACACACCGTGGCGGATGCGCGCTACTGCTTCCCGCTGCCTGGAGACGAGAGCGATGTCTCCATGGCCCCGCTGCTGTGCGCGGGGCTCATTGGTTATCGTTCGCTGATGAAGACCGGCACTGCGCGGCGGGTGGGCCTCTATGGCTTTGGAGCCGCGGCGCACATCGTCATTCAAGTTGCGCGTCATCAAGGACGTGAAGTTTATGCCTTCACCCGGGCAGGGGACGAGGCGGCGCAGAAGTTTGCCCGCAGTCTCGGCGCCGTGTGGGCCGGTGCCTCCGATGAGCGCCCGCCGGAGCTGCTGGATGCCGCCATCATCTTTGCGCCTGTGGGTGCGCTGGTGCCTGCGGCTCTGCGTTCTCTGGTCAAAGGCGGCACGGTGGTCTGCGGGGGGATTCACATGAGCGACATTCCCTCCTTCCCGTATGCGGATCTCTGGCAGGAGCGCAGCATCTGCTCCGTGGCCAATCTCACGCGCCGTGATGGCGAAGAATTTCTGCCGCTCGCGGGACGCATCCCGGTGCGTGTGGAGACACGGAACTTTCCGCTGGAAGCCGCGAACGAAGCGCTGGCCATGCTGCGCGCGGGCCAGCTCAGCGGAGCCGCCGTGCTGGTGCCCTGACATTTTTTTCTCTCATGATCTCCGCCGCCACCCAACGCCTGCTGGTTTTTCTGTCTGACACCGAATCCTACCCGCACCGACCACCGCAGGTCACGCTGCTGCAGACGCATGCGTCCTGGGTCTTCATCGCACCGCCCTTCGTGTACAAAATCAAGAAGCCGGTGAGCCTGGGCTTCCTTGACTTCTCGACGCTGGAGCTTCGGCATGCCGACTGCAAGCACGAGCTGGCGCTCAACCGCCGCCTTGCGGATGACGTCTATCTGGGGATCGAGCCCATCTGCGAGCACGAGGGCCACCTGCACTTCGGCGGCTACGGCGAAGTCGTCGAGTGGGCGGTGAAGATGCGGCAGATGGACCCGCGCTACTTTTTGCTGCAGCTCATGCAGACCGAAGAGGTGGGCACGCGGGAAATGGACCGCATCGTGGAGAAGCTGAACCGCTTCTACGTCTCCCAGCCTCCGCTGCCGGCCGCAGAGGTCAGCACGGCGAACGATCATCTGCGCCAGAGCACGGAGGACAACTTCAAGGCTGCCGCGCGATTCGTGGGCCAGAGCCTCTCGCAGCATGCGCTGGATGCCATCGCGCATTACACGCGCGAGTTCTTCACGCGGCAGAGCGCGCTGCTTGAATCACGCCTGCATGACGGCTGGATCCGCGACTGCCATGGCGATCTGCATCTGGATCACATCCACCTCTCTCCCGAGGCGGTGCGGATCTACGACTGCATCGAGTTCAACACCGACTTCCGCTGCATTGATGTGGCCTGCGACATCGCGTTTCTCGCCATGGATCTCGATTTCAACGGCCGCCCCGATCTGGCGCGGTACATCGTCGAACGCTTCGCGGTGCTGCTGGATGACCACGGCATCCGTGCGCTGATGGATTTTTACAAATGCTACCGTGCCTGCGTGCGCGGCAAGGTGGAGAGCCTGCATGCTCATGCGGAGACTGTGGCGGAGGCGGAGAAGCAATCGAGTCTTCAGCTTGCGCGGCGCTACTTCCAGCTGGCGCTGCAATACGCCGTGGCAGGTTCCAGACCCTGCGTCTTCGTTTTCATGGGCAAGGTGGCCTCAGGCAAGTCAGCACTCGCCGCAGCGCTGGGGCAGGAGACAGGGTGGCCGGTGCATTCTTCGGACCGTCTGCGCAAGACCCTGGCGGGCACGCCATTGAATCATCGCGGCAGCGCGGAAGAGCGCGCGGCGCTGTATGCCCCCGCGATGACGCAGAAGACTTATGAAGGGCTGTTTGAGCAGGCGCTGGCCACGCTGCGTGAAGGGCGCTGCGTCATTCTCGACGCCACGTTCTCGAAGGTGGAACAGCGCGATGCGCTCAAGCAGGTGGCTGCCGCTGAAGGATGCGACGTGAGATGGATCGAAGCGCATGCCAGCGAGACGGTGGTGTGTGAACGACTGAAGGAGCGTGAGCAGGATGGGGAGGTGGTGTCTGATGCGCGCCTCGAAGACTACAAGCGATTGAGCGCCGGTTATCAGCGGCCGGATGAGCTGAGGGATGGGGAGAAGATTTCCATTCTTGCAGATGGGAAGTTGGATGAGGTCTTCAGCGAACTGCTGAGCCGGCTGGTGGTGACGCGTTCTATTTAGTACGAATGATTTTAGGGGAGGGAGATGTGTGTTTATTGAGCGTTTCGCACAAGATGGGTGGAATGGTGAAGTGGAGGCTGTGTGTGAATGCGGAGGACTCGCGGCGGGGCTGGTTGCAGACGCTGCTGGTGGCCGTGGCCTGTGGCGGAGGGATGGGTTTGCTTTCCGGATTGGCTGGTGAAACCCAGGGGAGCACTCGCTAAAGCTCGGCACCCCTGGGCTGTATGACGGAAGGCCGTTGGCCTTCAAGGCGAGGATGTCGGTCTGTTGCGCAGGTCTCAACAGGT
>NZ_JBAQCR010000054.1:0-28525 GCF_049294395.1 Prosthecobacter sp. | reverse complement strand
CTTTGCCGGCATCCAGCGCGGCGATCATGTCGGCCATGTGGACGAGTTCGGCGCGCGAGGTGTTCACGACGAGCAGTTCGGGCTTCGCGAGCTTCAAGCGTTCGGCGTTGATGAGGTTGCGGGTGCTCTCACTCAGGTTTGCGTGCAGGCTCAGCACATCGATGTGGGGGAGCATCGTTTCGATTTCTTCGTGCTGGGTGATGCCGTGAACGTCTGCGAAAGCCTTGGGCCAGTACTGCGGCAGATCCATGGCGTGAATGTTCATGCCGAAGGCAGTGGCACGTTTCGCCACTTCCTGGCCAATGCGGCCCAGACCGACGATGCCGATGGTCTTGTTCCAGATTTCATGGCCGGTGACACGCTTCCATTGGCCGTTGCGGACGGAGTTGGCGGAATCGACGAGATTGCGCACCATGGCGAGCAGCAGGCAGAAGGTGTGTTCGGCCACGGTGGTGTGATTCACGCCGGGGGTGAAAAGGACAGGCAGCTTTTTCTCCGTGCAGGCCGCCACGTCGATTTTGTCCAAACCGATGCCGTATTTCGAGATCACCCGCAGGCGTGGCAGGGATTTGTCCAAAACGGCGCGGGTGATTTCGTCGTCGCCGCACAGGAATGCGTCAAATTCGCCCGCGAGTTCCAGCATGCGTTTCTCCGGCAGGGGGCCGCGTTCACGGTGTACTTCGTAGCCTTGCGCTGCGAGCAGTTCGTGGTGGTCGCCGGGGGTGTCCTGATAGCTGGTGGTGGTGAGAAGGATGCGCATGGCTGGAATTCAGATTGCAGATGACGGTTTGCGGAATGAGAGGGTGATCATGGGACAAGACGAAATCGAGCGCAACATGGGCGTGCAGCCTCTGGACGGGATCATGACCGAGCATGAACTGGAAAATCACGCCTTGGTGGCAGCCAGTACGGAGCCTATGACCCACAAAGCCGTGCAGCGCGCCCGCAAAGGCCGCCGCCTGACCAAGCACATGAAACAGCGCATGGCGGACGCTCTGAACCTCCTCCTCAAGCAGAAGGGCGTGGAGATCGAGCGTCCCTGGGTGGTGAAGGATTTGTTCACGTATTGAGAAGTGGCAAAACGGATAGTCACAGGTGCATCGCCCGGCTTGCCGGGGTGATTTCATCACGCTAGCATCCGCCCACCATGTCCGAAGCCATCGCCAACCGCCGTTTCGTCACCGCTGCCGAAAAAATCGACCACCTCTCTCCGTGGACACTGGAGGAGTGGATCTGCCGCAGCGACATCGTGAACAACGAGCACCTCATGATGGTGCGGGCCAACATGGAGCCGGGGCGCAGCCACCCCTTTCACTCACACCCCACCCGGGAGGAGATGATCTACATCCTTTCGGGCAAGGCCGAACAATGGGTAGGCCAGCAAAAGAAAATCCTCGGCCCTGGTGACACGGCTTTTATTCCCATGGGAGAAATCCACGGCACGTGGAACGTGGGCGAAGAAATGCTCGTCTTCCTGGCCATTCTTTCTCCAGCCAAGGCGGATGAGCCCGGCCTCGTCGATCATAGTGAAGAAGAGCCTTGGAAATCCCTGCGGAAGTAGCCCCGTGGCTACTCAGCGCGCAGTTGTTTGCGCAGATCGTTGATGCCGTCACGAATGGCGAAGAGTTCGGCTCAGAAGTCGTTGAGCAAATCTTGCCGGTCCTTCCACTCGGGGGCTTCCATCAGTTCGTTCAATGCAGCGAAGGCGTCGTTTGCCCAGTTGAGGCAGCGGCGTAGAATGGCGAGCGTGTGGCCGGTTTGGAATGAGCCGCCAAAATCCTGCGTGCCGAGTGCTCCTGCCAGCTTGCCGCTGATGTTCATCGAGTTGCGGATGAAACGGTCGAGCGCTGTGCTGCCATCGCTCTCTGCGGCGTTTTCTGCGCGTTCCTCTTTGATCTCGGTCAGAAGCCGCAGGACGAAGTCATGGGCCATGGTTTGCAGCGGATGGGCTTCACGCTCGCTCTCCTCTTCTAGGTAGTCGGAGAAGGCTTGGTCATCGAGTTCCATCTCGATCCCGTCCAATTCCGGCATGCCATCATGGCCTTCCTTCCAGTTTTCACCCTTGTCATCGTCGTCTCCTCGTTCGCGTCCGCGGCTGCCCTCCAGCATGTGATCCCAGCCCATGACAAACGCGATGCGGTCATCATGCAGGCCATCGATACCGTATTTTTCGATCGCCTCCATGTTTGCATCGGTGAGGCGATCAGACTGCTTGAGTGAGTCTTCCCAGGATTCCTCACTGGCATCGAACTCCTCATCGTCATCATCCCTCGGTTCGGGGCGTTGGATGATGCCGGCCAGCCATTCCCGCATGGCTTGGAGGTTGCTCATTTTTTGCGCTTCTTCCTCCGCCTCGTCCATTTCCCAGACCCATGCGGAGATACTGATCTCAAAATCCGTGCCCTCGATGAATACACGCCCGTTTTCCTCGGAGAACCATTCGATGTAGAGTGCATTAGCGCTCTCGAGCTCCTCTTTGTGGGAAGTGGTGATATCGCCGACATGGCCCTTTTGCTTCGGCTGTAAGGCCGAGGCGGGCCCCGGCGAGGGGGTGGGATTGGTGAAAGTTATTTTGCAGCCGGCGACGTCGCGCCAAGCATTTCCTCTCAGGTCAATGATGACGGGATCTTCCCGACCGACCAGCCAGAGCTTGCCACGCACGTTGTCGCGGGTGGTGTTGTCGATTTCGCCACGGATGACGGCAGTATCGAGACGCAGGGCCATGCGCGCATGAGAGAGCGGGCTTGGCGGCAGTGTCAAGGCTAAGGCATGGCTTGACTCTCCCCTCTGGCTCGCTTGAGATTGCCTGTCCGCGCCATGGAACTGATCTCGATCGTCGAAGCTCTTCTTTTTGCCACCCAGGAGCCCCTGGGTGTGCCGCAGATGTGTGCCGCCGTCAAAGAGACGGCCAAGGACATTTGTGATGCCGCCAGCGAGCCGCTTGCCGAAGGCAGTCCGATCCAGATCCCCGAGTGGGTGGCCCCATTGGCGGCTACGACCGAGGAGCAGGTGCGGGCGAGTTTGGATGAATTGATCGCCCGCTACGCCGCAGAAAAGCATGCCTTCACCCTCGTTGAGCGTGCAAACGGCTGGCGAATCGCCGCCCGTGGCGAGTATGCCGAGTGGTGCCGGGCGCTTTATCCCGGTAAAAAAGTGCAGCGCCTGAGCCAGCCCGCTCTGGAGACACTCGCCATCGTGGCCTACCGCCAGCCGATCACGAAAGCCGGCATTGAAGCTGTGCGCGGTGTTTCGGTGGATGCGATGGTGCAACAGCTCATCGACCGCGGGTTGATGAAAATCGAAGGCCGGGCCGATCTGCCGGGCCGTCCACTGCTGTATGGCACCACGGAGGCTTTCCTTGACCATTTCGGCGTGCGCAGTCTCGATGACATGCCCAACGCGTCCGAGCTTCGCCGGGTGAAACTGCCGACCGCCGAAGAAAGTGCGGCGGCTGCCGAGCACCCGCAGGAGCACCAGCTCTCCCTGGCTCCCGTCACGCCTGCGGCGGACGAGTCCTAACCTTTTTTCTCCTGCGGTCCATGTCCCTCGAAGAAGTCCGCAACAAGATCGATAGCATCGATCAGCAGCTGCTGCGTTTGCTCAACGAGCGTGCCGAACTGGTGCACGCCGTTGGCGAGATCAAACGCAAGGACGACCTGGACATCTATGTGCCGGGCCGCGAAGACAAACTGCTGCGCAAACTGGCGGAGATCAACCGCGCGCAAAACGGCCGTCTCACTGAGCGGGCGATCCGTGCGATCTACCGCGAAATCATGAGCGCCGCGCTCGCTTTGGAGGACAGCCTCAAAATCGCCTACCTCGGCCCCACGGGCTCCTGGACGCATCAGGCGGCGGTGAACAAGTTTGGCCACTGCGTCGAATACCTCGCTGAGGCCAGCACCGAAGGCGTCTTTGGCCGAGTGGCCGCGCAGACCGCAGACTACGGCGTGCTGCCCATTGAGCATTCGACGGAAGGCGCG
Organism: Prosthecobacter sp.; assembly: GCF_049294395.1. Classification (GTDB taxonomy): domain Bacteria; phylum Verrucomicrobiota; class Verrucomicrobiia; order Verrucomicrobiales; family Verrucomicrobiaceae; genus Prosthecobacter. Next base: position 24,545 of record NZ_JBAQCR010000054.1, on the reverse strand, counting down.
GTGCATCACACGCTGGACCATCTGGCCGACAGCGCGCTGCAGATCTATGCCGAAATTTTGTGGAAGGCCGATGCCGCCGTCATGGCGCAGGGACCGAACAGCACCATCACTGAGATCCATGGACGGGCGCAGATGCTCGCCCATTGCCGTCCCTGGCTCATGCAGAGCTTCCCTGGCGCACAACTGATCGAGTCGGCGAGTTCCAGCGCTGCAGCCACGCTAGCGGCGCAGAATCCCACTGTGGCGGCTCTCGGTACGCCTTTGAGCGCTGAACTGCACGATCTGCGCGTCATCGCCACCTCGCCGCGTGAATACGCGACCCAGACTCGTTTCATCATCCTGGGGCGCCGCTCCGGCCCTCCATCAGGCAATGACAACACGATGCTCATGATCCATTCCAAGGATCGAGTGGGAGCGCTCATGGAAGTCCTGCAGGTCTTTGCCTCACGGAACGTCAACGTCCGGCAGATCGAGAACCGCCCCACCACCAGCGGCGCGCAGGCCCGCTTTTTCCTCGAAATCAGCGGTCATCATTCCGATGCCACGCTGCAGCAGGCTATCACCGCTCTTGAAGTCGAAGGCATCGCTGTTCAGGTGAAGATTCTCGGCAGCTATCCGGCTCCGGGCTGGGTGGAGGAGAGGTGATGATGCCGCGCGGCTGTCCCCGTGACATCGTACTTTGAATTTCACCGGGTTCTAAGCAAGAAGGTTTCATCCAGTTGCCTTCAGGACACTTCTGACTTTCTTCAGCCTTGATGCGCTTGATCTCGCTCTTGCTTCTTTTAACGCTGTCGCTGGGTGCTGAGGACACGGTGCAGCCTGCGGCTTGGACGTTTGCTGACTATGAGCGATTTAATCCTGCCACTTTTCGCATGTATGCACCTGCGATGAGGGTAATGGATCATGCCAAGATGGATGTTGGCCTGCTCAACGCGGCGGTTTTCTTTGCCACCAACGCGGAGCGGGAGAAGCAAAAGTTGCCGATTTTCCAAACTTCACGTGCGCTGGCGGCGTGTGCCTATGAGCACTCGCGGGACATGGCCTTGGAGAATTTCATTTCTCACGAGAATCCGAATGATCCCTCCAAACGCACCGCCTGGCAGCGCATGGAGGCCAAGGGCCTGAAAAGTGGCGAGCGCGCTGAAAACATCGCCATGCGCACCACGAACGGCCTCACCTACCTCGCCTTTGCAGATGAGATGGTGAAGTTGTGGATGAACTCTCCGGGCCACCGGGCAAACATTCTGAACCGCAATCTCCTCTTTTTAGGCTGCGGCGTGCATGCCTGCACCTGTCCGAAATTTCATGTCTATGCCACGCAGAATTTCGCATCGGTGGTTCCCTGAAGATCATGGGCGCTCGGCCGATTCAGGAGGTGAGGGGGCAAATAGTGACCTGTTGCATACGACAGGCGTCTCAGCGGCAGCGAACGACCCGAAAGCCGACATGAGCTGCTGGAAGATCTCCAGGCAGGCTGAAACGACTCGCGCAGCGGGCTTCAGCGGCCGTATGCCGCCAGCTGCCACCTCTGACGACGCAGTTTTGGCCCTTGTCAGGACCATGGGGATTTTTCAGCTGTGGCTCTGGAGCCCCGTAGCTTGGATCGTAGAAATCCCAGCACCACTCGGACACGTTGCCTGCCATGTCATAAAGACCGAATCCGTTGGGCTGAAAACTGCCAATGGCAGCGGTGTAGGGTTTGCTGCTCATCAGAGCAGGTACAGTTCCTTCACGCTGACTTTTGTCATACTCGATGAGGGGTGATCCATGGTAGTTGGCCTGCTCATGGGTGATCTCATTGCCCAAGGGGAAACGTTTGTCTGCGAGGCCCCCACGGGCGGCAAACTCCCATTCAGCCTCCGTGGGCAGGCGGTAACCATTGGCCTCCCAGTTGACATGCTGGTTGCCGATGTCCACCCTGTCTTTGCGTGCGACGTTCTGCCCGGTGGTTCCGGTATAGTAGCAAGGCGTGAGGCCTTCTTTTTCGCTGAGCGCGTTGCACCATTTCACAGCGTCGCCCCAGGAGATGCCATAGACAGGGTGGTTGTGCCTTTTGCCGTTGCCAGCAGGGAGATCTGGATAGCCATGCTCCCGTCCCCAAATCATGACGCTGTCCCATAGCTCCAAGGTGACCTCATGTCTGGCAATCATGAACGGCGCCAGAGTGACCTGATGAGGCCGTGCATCCTTCAATTCACCCAAGGGGTCCCCCATGGAGTAGCTTCCCCCCTTGAGCGGCACTAGTTCCGTTCCTGACTTCATCGCTGACGAAGATGCGAGATCCTTGCTTGGAAGGTCAGGCCGAGATGTGGGGAGTCGATGACTGAGGCCGAGAAGGTAGCCTAGAAGGGCGGCCATTAGAAAGCCTGCTGCAACGAACCATTTTTGAAAAGGCTGCATGCGCCGATTGCACTGAGCGGGGCGGCTGTAGAACGGCCTCTCATTGCTCCATATCACCTCGGTCGGCGCAGCATGGGTCGCACGTGATTTTTGGCCATCTTCAGCCAGCCCTGCCCGGTTACGTGCCCTGTTCATCAGCCCTCCGGCATCACCCAATTGCTGGGGCGAAAGAGGAATAACGGCATCATCACGAAATAGCATTGGGACTCTAGAGCGGCCTGTGAAAAGGTCTGATCAGCAGTTTTCAATAGCTGCAAAACTGAATACAAACATTCTTGTTCTCCTGACCATTGTCATGCGTGGCCCAGAGCAAAAAGAGGATGATTCAATGGCGCTGACATTTCCAGAAAGAAAGCAGCGGAACATCACAGATAAATCAATATTTAGGATGGCTGTCTCGGCTTTCTCGAAAAGACGATTCAGCAAGCTCCTCCCAACGCTGCCATCACTCCAGACCGGGCATTACGCCTGGCCTAGAGCACCGAGCACCTTCGCGACGGTGTTTTCGACGCTAAGGCCGTGTTTTTTACGAAGGACCGAGGGGGTGCCGTGCTCGATGAACTGGTCGGGCCAGCCGATGCGGACGACAGGAGTATGAATGCCTGCGTCGCTGAGCTGTTCGATGACGCCGGTGCCGAATCCATTGCGCAGTACGTGGTCCTCAAGGGTACAGACAACCTTCACTTTTCTAGCGAAGGATGAGATGCAGTCCATGTCGAGGGGTTTGATCCAGCGTGGATTAATGAGGGCGACGGACAGGCCTTTGGCTTCGAGTTCAATTTTAGCAGCTTCAGCGATGGGGAACATATCACCAAGGGCGATGAGGGCGACATCGTTGCCGTCGGCAATGACCTCGGCCTTGCCGATTTCGAGGCGGACGGGCTTGTCCTTGGGCATGATGCCCGGGCCGTTGCCACGCGGATAACGGATGGCGATGGGACCGCTCTCGTAGCAGGCCATGGTCCACAGCATGTCCACAAACTCGTCTTCATTGCGCGGCTGCATGTGGACGATGCCGGGGACGCCCCGGAGGTAGGCGATGTCGAAAAGCCCATGGTGCGTGGGGCCGTCATCGCCGCTGAGTCCGCCACGATCCATGCAGAGGCGCACGGGGAGATTTTGGACTGCCATGTCATGCACGATCATGTCGAACGCGCGCTGCATGAAAGTGGAGTAAATGGTCAGGAAGGGCTTCAGGCCACGGGTCGCGAGGCCGCAGGCAAAGAGTGCGGCATGCTCTTCAGCGATGCCCACGTCGAAATAGCGCTCTGGGATTTCCTTTTTGAAGACGCTCAAGCCAGTGCCGCCAGGCATGGCTCCGGTGATGGCGACGATTTTTGTGTCGGATTTCGCAAAATCGGTGACGCTGCGGGCGAAGACCTGGGAGTAGGTGGGCTTGTCGCTGGTGGGAGTCTCGCCAGTCTCGATGGTGTATTTGCCGAGGCCGTGGAACTTGCCGGGATCGTTGAGGGCAGGGGTGTAGCCGCGGCCTTTCTCGGTGATGATGTGCAGGATCACCGGCTCATCCTGAGTCTTGAGGAACTCGAAGGTCTGGATGAGCAGGGGGATGTTGTGTCCGTCGATCGGGCCGTAGTAGCGGATGCCGAATTCGTCGAAGAGGGAGCTGCGATTGGACGGGGTCTGGCTCTGCGGTAGCAGAATGTTTTTGGCGTGGTCTTCGACCTTCTTGGCGATGCGGCGTGCGTCTTCACCGAGAATGAACTCAAGCAGTTTGCCGGCTTTCTGATGAAGGTTCGCGTAAGCAGGGTGTGTGGCGATTGAATTGAAGTATTTCGCGATGGCGCCGACGTTGCGGTCGATGGACCATTCGTTGTCGTTGAGCACGACGATGAGGCGCTTGGTGTGCGCAGCGACATTGTTCATCGCTTCAAACACCGGGCCGCAGGTGAAGGCGGCGTCTCCGGCCACGCAGATGACGTTTTCGTCCGTTCCGCAAAGGTCACGACCCGTGGCCATGCCAAGGGCGGCGGAGAGCGCTGTGCCAGCATGACCTGCACCGTAGCAGTCGTGTTCGCTTTCAGTGCGAAGGAGGAAGCCGTTCAGGCCGTCATGCTGGCGGATGGTGTGAATGCGGTCCCAGCGGCCGGTGAGCATTTTGTGAACATAGCCCTGGTGAGCCACATCGAAGACGAAGCGGTCCTTGGGGGTGTCGAACACCCGATGCAGGGCGATGCTAAGCTCCACGACACCAAGATTTGGGCCGAGGTGGCCGCCGGTCTGGCTGAGGGTCTCGATGAGCGTCTGGCGAATTTTCTCCGCAAGTTCGGGCAGTTTCTCCAGCGGCAGGGCTTTGAGGTCGGCAGGGGAGTTGATGGCAGGCAGTTGGGTATCCACAGGTCTAAAAAAGTCGAATTTCGCCACCTTCAGGCTCGGCGGTTTTACGGCGGCGGGCGGGGGAGCGGAGTTTTTCGGTGTCTTCGGCGCTCTCGTCGTTATCAGCGGCATCGTCAAATGAACTGAGCGAGGCTTTGCCACCTTCAAGATCGGCACTGATCACATCCACACGACGGCGGGCACCATCGATACGATGCCGGCAAAGTTTGAGGAGTCGCACCCCGTCTTCGTAGCTGGAGATCATTTCCTCCAGGGAAAGCTGGCCGTCCTCCATTCCCGCCACGATCTCATCCAAGCGCTGCATGGCGTCTTCAAAGGAGGGTTCGTCGGACTTGGGGCTGGGTTTGCTCATGTGTGTTTATCACTAGCCAAGGAGGCACGGAAGGGCGGTCATTATCCGGGCTTCATAGGAGGCCGCAAGCAGGAAAAGGCGTGCTTGAAAGGCATTTGGCCCCCCTTTGGCGGTGATGGAGGATTCAAAATGACGCGTGGGATGGAGGTGGCGTGTGGTTGGTTTTGACGCCCTCAGCATATCCAAGCTCACCGATGGCCAAGAGTTAAGACCCTCTCGAATATGGAATATTACGTTAATTATTGAATTTATATTCATATTGGCTAAGGTAATATTTAGCCCGTGAAGATCCTCGAACGCAGATTTTGTCTCCATGCGTGCGTCATTGGGGCCATGTTCTGGTCCCATGACGCTCTTGCCTATTTGGGCAGTTTTGAGGAGCAAGATGGTTATCGGGTCCCCATGAACGGCCAAATTCTGTCTGCTTATCTGGCGGGGGATGCCCAATTCTATCTCAACAATAACTCCGTCAACGGCTATACCGGGGTGGTGCCGCTGGGAGCCTACCCCAACTCTTTGGGGGACGGCACGAACGGGCCCGACGTCACACGTTATAACGCGGGTCAATATGGCACCAACCACTCAGGCCCCGGAGGAGGGGCGACGGACATTGCCGACGGCACAGGCCTTTGGCAGGTGCTGTCAGGAGGCAGACTGTACGAGGATGCCACGGCCCCCTACTATTATGGGAGCCAGTACGATCGGAATCAGATCGTCGCCTACCGGAACACCATGCCGCACTCCGGGTCGCAGACCCTGAACCTGATGGCTTCGGATCAAAGCTTCAGTTACCGCTACAGCATGGATTCGCGCGATTATGACGGGATTACTCCCGCGAGTACGGCGGGATTGCAGGTGCAAATGTCGTTTTGGGTCAAGCCTTCGGACTGGGATGATCCCGACACCGGCAATATGATGGGGCTGTCGCTGCTTGATTCGGCCAATCAGTCCGTGTTTGAAGTCGGGTACACAGGTGACAATTTCCTGCAGTACCGCATGATCGGCGGTGCCTGGCAGACGACAGCTTATCAAATGGGCACTCTGGGCTGGTCTGAAATCACCGTGGCGCTGGATACACTGAACAACACCGCCACTCTCGGCATAAGCGCCTACAATGACGGAAGTTCAATGCTGGGAAGCAGCATAAGCGTGCTCAACAATCAGAGTCTTGGGCTGGTCAGCGGCACGATCACCGGACTGCAGTGGGATTTGCGCGGAGGCAGTCTGGACAATGGAGCGGTGAGCTACATTCAAAGCTTTGACGACTTTAACTTTACGATCACTTCCGTCATACCGGTGCCCGAGCCCTGCAGCGTGTTGCTCTTGCTCCTTGGGGCCGCCCTGCTGCATGCCCCACGCAGGCGGGCGTAAGCTGCTGACAGCAGGTTATGCAGGACAAGACCCAAAAAAAACACCCGGTCTTGCGACCGGGTGCTTCTCATTGAGGAGATAATCCCGCGATTGGTTACGCGAAGATGTCGAGGACAGGAACGCCCTTGTCGCCGACCGTGAACGGACGGTTGGAGGGTGACATGACCACTTCATCCACAGGCAGGCCCATGGCATGGCCGATGGTGGCCTGGAAGTCCTGCGGTGTGCACTGCTTGTCAGCGACACGACGGCCTTCCTTGTCGGTGGAGCCATAGACGAAGCCGCCTTTGACGCCGCCGCCTGCGAAGACGGTGGAGTAAGCGAGCGGATAGTGGTCACGGCCATCATTTTCGTTGATGTCCGGTGTGCGGCCGAATTCTGAACCCATGACGATCATCGTGGATTCAAACAAGCCATTGGAAACAAGGTCTTCGATCAAGGCGGCGAAGACGCTGTCCATGGTCGCTGCGGTTGTGCCAAGAGCTGTGTCAATGGTGTTGTGCATGTCCCAGCCACCGGATTGAACTTCGACGAAACGAACACCGGCCTGCACCAGACGACGGGCAAGGAGAGCACCCTGGCCGAAGTTGTTTCTGCCGAACTTCTCACGCACTGCTGCGGGTTCCTGGCTGAGGTCGAAGGCCTTCAGGTCTTCGCTCTTCATGAGCTTGACGGTTTCGTCATAGAACTCGGAATAGGACTTCACATCGTCCGACTGGAACTTTTTACGGAAGGAGGTGTCGAATTCGTCGGTCAGGGACAGACGCTTCTTGAACTGATCTTCCGAAGTGGTCGGCTTGATGTTCTGCAGCCCGGTCTCTGGATTGGAGATCGGGATGGGGCTCATCGTGGTGGGGAAGAAACCTGCACCAGGGAAAGCATTGCCGCTGTTGACGACCACGCTGTCTGGAAGGGTTGGTCCCTTGATACGACCCAGGAAGTGGGATGCCCAGGCGCCGATGCAAGGATGGACAATCGTGCCACGCGGCTCATAGCCGGTCTTCATGACATAAGTGCCCTGATCATGCACACCGGTCTTGGAGCTCATGGAACGGATGATGGAGAACTTGTTGGCCACCTTGGCCATCTTCTCCATAGTGCCGCCAAGGCGGTCCATGTTGCCGGAGCCAGCATTGGCCTTGATCGGATCAGTCGGGCCTTTGGTTGGCCCGTCTTTTGGATCCCAGGTGTCGATGTGGGTCATGCCGCCACCCATCCAGAGGAAGATGACGTTTTTGGCCTTGCCGAAGCCGGGGGTGCCTGCACCAGTGGTGCCGGCAGCCGCCAGGTTCAGAGAGGGCATGACGGTCACGCCGAGCGCGGCCTGAGCCGTGCGCATCATGAAGTCACGACGGGCGATAGGGTTGAGCTTGTTGAGTGCTGGTTTCATAAGAGATGTCTGCGCGTTACGTGTTGTCGGTTAAACGTGGGATTATTGGATGAAAATGAATTCGCGGGTGTTGATGAGCGCCCAGATCATGTTGGCATAGCCGTCATCACCTCCGGAGAGGGCGCGCTTGGCGATGTCCTTTTCCGCAAGCGTTGGGCGGCGGTTGAGCACGGAGACAAACAGAGCTTCAACCTTTTCAGGTGGGGACTTCACCTGCGCCATCGTGCGGAAGATCAGTGAATCCGGGCTGGTGAGCATCTGCTGCGCCTTGCCGTTCATCATCATCAGCACCTGGGGAACCGAGCCGGACTTGACGCTGCCGTCAATCAGGGAGCGGGGGGACTGACCGAAGTCGATGAGAAAGTGGCCGTTTGGAGCAGGCTGCTCCAGAGTGGAGGCCCGGCGAAGAACCATGCCGTTGTAGGTCAGGGAGGCATTTTCCATCGTGCCGCCAGCAGGCTTGGCTTCTGCCTTGCCTTTGCCTTTGGCTTTGCCGCTGTCCATCATCATGTCGTCACCACCGGCTTCGGCAAGACCACCACCCATGAGGGCGCGTTCTTTTTCTGCCATCTTGCGGAAGGCGTCATACTTCACCAGCACGGTCTGCGCATCCAGTTTTGGATTGCTGAGGTCCAGGTCAATGGAACGACTGTAGAGATCTTCAAGCGGCTTGGCATACTTGTCGGGGTCGCCGAGCACCAAGGTCATGTAAGAGTCCCAGGCCTGCTCAGCGCTCATGCGGCGGAGGAGGGGGCCCTGGAAGTAGTAGGGTTCACCCATGGCAATCTTTTCCGAGGTGGCCTCAGACTGATAAGCGCGGGTGTTGTAGATGATGCGCATGAAGCTCTTGATGTCGAACTTCACCCGTTTCATTTCTTCGGCCAGGTGGATGAGCAGTTCGGGATTCACGGACTGCTTGGGATCATCAATGTTGGTCACTGGCTCACAGATGGCCTGGCCGAAAGCACGCTTCCACATGCGGTTGGCGATCGCCATGGCGAAGCGGGGATTGCTTGGATCCGTGGCCCATTTGGCGAATGCCGGACGAAGTTCTTCTGCGGACTTCATCTTCTGCTTGTAGGCAGGAAGATTTTTGTCGTCCCTGCTCCAGGTGATGAACTTGGGTTCCACCGGGTCATTGGGCTTGGCATCAGGATATTTGTAGTCATGCGGAAGCTTCATGGTGTTGGTGTCCATGTCTCCGACGATGTAGCGGTTGGCTCCCATGTAGTTGCGGATGCCATTGCGGATGCGCTTGATGTCCTGGCCGCTCTGGGTGACCATTTCTTCAATCTTAGGCATCAGATCATTCATGGCGTTCATGGCCATGCCGGGGCTTTCTTTGCCCTTGCCTTTGCCGTAAGCGCGCATCGTGGTGGTGGTGGCGCCGAAGAAGGAGGCCATTTCATAGAACTGGTGCTGAGTCCAGTCGGAGAACGGGTGGTCATGGCACTGGGCGCAGGCCACGTCGGTGCCCAGGAACACAGCGAGCGTGTTGGCCAGATTGTCCAGCGGCATGCCTGCGTCACGGAGGAGATAACCAGCGGCACCATCCTGCCACATCTTCCCCTTGGCGGTCAGCATCTCAAACACCATCTTGTCCCACGAGGTGTTCTTCTCGATCTCGTGCTGCATCCAGTTGATGTAGGGAACGCCGCGCAGGTTGTCCTGTTCGAGGCGGTCTTTCACACGCAGCATTTCCGCGAAGTAGTTGAACGTGTTGCTGTTGTAGCCGGGGCTGTCGAGCAGCATGTCGATCAGTTTGGCACGCTTGTTCGGATTGCTGTCCGAAACGAACTGATTGGTTTCCGCGTAATTCGGAATGCGACCGACGATGTCGAGATAAACGCGGCGCACGAACTGCTCGTCGCTTGCCAGCGGGTTGAATCCGGTAATCGGCTTTTTGCCACCCTTGGCGCGCTCAGGATTGGCACGTACAAGGCCATTGGCCACGAGGCGGTCAACTGAGGCGGATGCCTGGGCTACCGTGGCGTTCGCCAGCATCACCGGCTGGTCCGAAGGCTTCATGCTTTTTGCCAGCGCCTGGTCTTCCGCAGACAATCTGGTCAGCGCAAACTTGTGAGTGGCGCCGTCTGCGGTTTTCAGAATGATGTCCTCACCATCGAGTCCGATGAATGAGGCGGTGACTTGGCGGCCCGAGGTGTCCGTCCAAGTGCGAATTTCCGCCAAGGCGGAAGACGCACAAAGCGCGGAAACAAGCAGGCTGCTGAGCAGTTTCGTGGTTTGTTTCATGGTGGTGTGGAATGAAGGGAATGGAATTCCAATGGTTCGAACGTGCCGGAGGAGCATCCAATTAGGCTAATTAGCGGTTTTTTTGCAGTTTCGGCAAGCTGGGACGCGGGAAAGGACCTATTTACCCGGCCTCAAAAGAGCTTTTTCCAGCGCGGATGACATGGCTTTGACCCGATCTTGCCTTGTTTTAGCCAAGTTTTGGCTTTCCCCAAGGTCCTGGGACAAGTCATAGAGCTGAGGGTCGGGGGCATTTCCGGTCTCACTATTGGTGTTCTTATTTTTGGCGGCGCCGGGACTGGCAGGGATGAATTTCCAGTTCCCATCCCGCAGGCTAACTGGACCGCCCTGTTCGACCAGTTGTGTCCGGCCAGTCATGTCCGTTCCCAGAAGGGCGGGCAGTATATTTTGGCTGTCCACGGCGGCGGGTGGAGTTGGCTGGCCGGTCAAAGCGGCAAAACTGGCGGGAAAATCGACCTGGCAGACGAGGGCGGAACTCACACCCGGCTTCACTTTCGCGGGCCAGCGAACAATGAAAGGCACCCGCGTCCCGCCCTCGAACGCGCTGTATTTTCCACCCCGCAGGGGGCCGGCGGGCTTGTGCTTGCCGAGCTTTTCGACCGCTTGGTCCTGATATCCATCATCCACCACGGGGCCATTATCGCTGCTGAGGAGGACAAGGGTGTTGTCTTTCAGGCCCAGTCGGTCGAGTGCGGCTAGGATTGTGCCCACGCTGTCGTCGAACTGCAAAATGGCATCTCCTCGCGGTCCCATGCCGCTTTTTCCGACAAAACGCGGATGGGGAACGCGCGGTACGTGAGGATCATGCGCTGCGAAGTACAGGAAGAAAGGGCCGTCCTTGCTGGCCTCGATGAACTTCACGGCTTGGCTGGTAAAAGTGTCCGCCATGTCCTCATCCTTCCAAAGGGCCGCTTTTCCTCCCTTCATATAACCAATGCGGCTGATGCCATTGATCAGGGCCATGTCATGCCCGTGGCTGGGGTGCATCTTGAGCAGTTCGGGGTTGGCCTTGCCCGTCGGTTCTCCAGAAAAAGGCTGCTTGTAGCTCACCTGGATCGGGTCTGCTGGGTCAAGTCCCTCGATTTGATGATCCTTCACAAACACACAAGGCACCCGGTCACCCGTGGCGGCCATGATGAAGCAGTGGTTGAAGCCGATCTCCAGCGGTCCTGGTTGGATCGAGCCATTCCAATCCATAGCACCGTCGCCCAGCCCCAGATGCCATTTCCCGACCACTCCGGTCTGGTAGCCTGTGCCTTTGAAGACTGAGGCCAGAGTCGCCCGGCCCGGTGGGATGATCATCTTGGCATCCCCCGGCAAAATGCCCGTCCCTTTCTGCCGGAAGGCGTACTCGCCGGTCAGCATCGCGAATCGGGAGGGCGTACACGTCGCCGCCGCACAATGTCCGTCCGTGAAACGCAGCCCCTCAGCCGCCAGCTTGTCGATATGCGGGGTCGAAATGGTCTTGGCGCCGTAGCAGGACACATCTCCGTATCCAAGATCGTCCGCATACAGCAGCACCACATTGGGTTTGTCCGCGGCCATGGTCGCAGAAACGAGCATCAGAGCGATCCAGCAGCTTTTCATGGATGACTTGGGCAGGTGTTACTTCAGGGCCTTGGCGATGAATGCGGCGATGTCTGCATGCATTTTCTCCATATCGGGGCGGTTCGTGTACATCATGTGGCCGGACTCATATTCGGCGAATTCGATGTTCCCGCGCAGTTCATCCGGCAGGTGCATCTGGCGCACGCTCAGCAGCATGTTGTCAGGCGGTGTCACCAAGTCACGCCAGCCCACCAATGCCAGCACCTTGAGATGGGGGTTTTGCTTGATCGCCTCCGCCAGTTGGCCGCTCACGCTCGTGTAGCTGTTGCCCTTGCCGTGGTTCCAGTTCGGCTGCGGTGCCAGCACTTCATACGGCAGGTCTTTTTCATATTTCAATTCTTCGCGCAAATAGGCGTTCATCGAAGCCGCAGCGATGCTGCCCACCACACGCATGAAAGGTTCGATCTGTGGACGGCTTTCTGACTCATCGCCATCCCGCCCTGTCACCCGCGCATCGTAGGCACCGAGCACCAGCTTTTCTTTGCGCAGCAGCCGCTCGCGAAACACCCCGCTGTCGATCCGCAGTTCCTGCTCTTCAATAAGCTTCGGTTCCAGACCCGTCAATCGGGCCAGTTTTTTCACCACCGCCTCACGCTCTGCGGCTGTCAGATCGCTTCCCTTGAGCAGGGCCGAAGCGTATTCACCGAAGGCAAACGCGCGTGATTCCGCCACGGCCTTCTTGAAATCCGCCTGCAAATCCGCCGGCAGCTTCTTGTGGTAGTGAGCCGTCGCGGTCATCGCAGGCAGTCCCACCAGATACGGTGTTTCATTCAGCGGTCCGGGGATCAGCGTCGCGTAATCGAGCAGGCCGGACACGATCACGATGCCATTCAAGTACATGCGGTGCCGCTGCTGCAGATGCTCCGCCAGCCCGCCACCGCGAATGCCACCGTAACTTTCACCCGCGATGAATTTGGGTGACCGCCAGCGCTGCTCGCGCGTGACCCACAAACGTATGAACTCGCCCACGCTGGCGATGTCCTCCTGCACGCCGAGAAATTCGCTGAGATTCTTCGGATCTTCGGCACGGCTGAAGCCAGTGTTCACCGGGTCGATGAACACCAGATCGGTGACATCCAGCAGGGAGAACTCATTGTTCACCAGTCCGCCTGGGGGCAGCGGGGGCGTCAGTCCATCCGCTGGTAAATCCACACGCTTGGGTCCGAAGGCTCCCAGATGCAGCCACACCGAGCTGCTGCCCGGGCCGCCATTGAAGCAAAACGTCACAGGCCGCGTGGCCGCGTCCTTCACATCCTTCATGGTGTAGGCCGTATAAAAGACCTGCGCCGAAGGTTTGCCGTCTGGCTTCAGGATGGGCAGCGTGCCAGCCTTGGCTTCATAGGCGATTTCTTTGCCGCCGATGGTCACCTTGCCGCTCGTTACCACAGGCTTGTCGGCATCAGGCTTCTTGGCTTCTTTTTTCTCATCCGCTTTGCCTTCCTTTTTCTCGGCAGGGGGTGCTTCAGGTTTGGCGAGCTTGTCTTCTTCAGCGGCAAGGCAAACGGGCATCGCCAGGGCCAGTACGGAGGTCAAAAGGGTCGGTCGGATACGCATGGTGACCGGAAGCATGGCATGCGCGCCACGCCTTGAGAATCAAAATCCGCATGAAACCACCACGGTCACGCCTGCTTGCAGGCCTTGATCGTGTTCGCCATGAGCATGGCGATGGTCATCGGACCGACGCCGCCGGGGACGGGGGTGATCGCACGGCATTTCGGCGCGACTTCATCGTAGGCAACGTCGCCGACGAGCTTGTACCCCTTTTCGGTGGTGGGATCGTCCACGCGGTTGATGCCCACGTCGATCACGACTGCGCCTTCTTTGACATGTTCGGCCTTGATGAAATGCGGGCGGCCAATCGCGGCGATGATGATGTCCGCCGTGCGGGTGATCGCGGCGAGATCGCGTGTGCGGGAATGCGTGACGGTCACGGTGGCGTCGCCGCCTTTGCCCTTGGCCATGAGCAGCAGGGCCATGGGTTTGCCCACGATCATGCTGCGGCCGACCACGACGGCATGGGCGCCGCTCGTTTCGATGCCGGCTTCGATCAGCAGTCGCTGGCAGCCCAGCGGGGTGCAAGGGACGAAGCCCGTGGGATCTTCCAGCGCGAGCTTGGCCACATTGACCGGATGAAAGCCGTCCACATCCTTGGCCGGATCAATGGCTCGCACGATGGCGGCCTCATCGATGTGCTTTGGCGGCGGGCTTTGCACCAGGATGCCATGAATCGCCGGATCGTTGTTCAAGGCGTGCACATGGGCCAGCAGTTCGTCCTGCGTCGTTGTGGCCGGGAGTTCGAGTTTGACGGAGTGCAGGCCCAGGTCACGGCACTTTTTATCTTTGGAACGCACATAGGCCCGTGAGGCCGGATCATCACCCACGAGGACGACCGCGAGGCCCGGCTTGCGCCCCTGCGCGGCCAGTTCGGCGATTTCGCGACGGCATTCTTCGAGGACTTTTTCGGCGACGGCGGTTCCTGAGATGATCTGCATGTTTTCTGGTCATGCAGACGTGGCGGCGAGTCAACAGCCGACGCCAAAAACCGCAGGGCGGCTTTTTCTGTAACCACACGGTTCTGCCCGGCATTCGGCTCACTGTGCGGTTCTCAAGCCGCGATCCATCCAAACCCAAATCACATCATGAAAACTACCCTCATCCTCCTAACTCTCGGTTTCACCCTCGGAAGCGTGCAGGCGCGCGATTTCGGCCGCAGTTCCTCATTTACCACCAAACGAGGCACCAGCTCGCGTGCAGTTGCTGGTAATGTCACTCCTGGCACCGGTGCCAGTCGCACCGCCGCCACGACTGGAGCCAAAGGCAAAACTGCCACCGCCAGCCAGCAGGTGACTCGCATCGAAAACGGTCGCGCCTCCGGTGGTGCGGTCACCGGCCCGAATGGCAAAACTGCCACGACCAGTGGTTCCGTGACACATGCCGATGGTACCCGCACCGCCACCCGCAGCGCCACGGGGCCGAACGGACAGACGAAATCCGCGACCACCACCACGACAAAGAATCAATAAACCTCCAACACTGCCAACCTATGAAAACATTGACACTGTCACTGCTCGCCGTCTTTGGCCTGGCCACTGCCATTCCTGCGATGGCGTTCGGCCGCAGCGCCGACATCGGCGAAGGCATCATCCCTGATCAAACACGCTCCTCCATCCGCGAGATCGTGCGCACGGCGGTGCGTCACTTCCTGAACTTCCGCAAGCAGACGCCTCTCAGCGAAGAACAGAAGGCTGCGATCAGCAAGATCCTCGCAGAGCACCGTGAGGAAATTCATGCGCAGATCAACCAGAGCCGCGCTGCCCGCCATGCCATGGAGGCGGCCGTCAAAGAAAACGGCAGCACCATGGCGGCTGCGGAAAAGATCGGCGATGCCGCGCGTGATCGTGCGCTGCTTATGGCCCGCATCGGTGCGCAGGTCCGGCCCCTGCTCACGCCGGAGCAGCAAAAACAGCTCGAAGCAGCCCGCACAGAGATCGAAGGCATGGTCGATGGCGCGCTCGCCTCAGCGCTGCGCTGAATGCGCTCCACGGCAACGAGGCTTGATCTTCTTAGGTCTGCCTCGTTGCCATTCTCCGTTTTGGAATTACCTGCGTTACCAGCTGTGACCGCCGCCGCTCAAACTGAAAGCCTCGTGGACGATGACCTCGTCCTGATTCAGTCGGCGCAGGCTGGAGATCTCGATGCCTTTGATCAAATCATCACACGCCACCAGTCCACCATGACCGCCATGCTTCACCGCTTCTCCGCCAACCGTGCCGATCTTGAGGACATGGTGCAGGAGACGTTTGTGCGTGCCTGGCGCGCGCTGCCGCAGTGGCGGCCGGACAAACCCTTTCTGCACTGGCTCAAGCGGATCGCTGCCAACATCGGCCTCGAATTCTGCCGCAAGCATCAGCGCTCACCTTTTTCGCGCCTCGTTCAGCCGACCGATGAATCACATCCTCTCGACAACATTGCCAGTGCTGACGACGTCCCAACTGCAAGCGATGCTCTCGCCTGTGCGCAGTTCATCCTTTCGCATCTCCCGCCGGATGACCGTGCCTTGCTCACGCTGCTCCACCTCGAACAAATGCCGCTGGGTGACATCGCCGCGCATTTCGGCTGGAGCAAAGTCAACGCCAAGGTGAAAGCCTTCCGCGCTAGGCAGCGCCTTAAAACCATTCTCACACGTCATGGATACACCCTCTCGTAAACCCACGTCTTGGGATCAGCTCACACACCATGCACGATCGGTTCCTGCGCCAGCAGACCTAGATCTGCGTGCTGCTATTCGCGCTGAAATCACCTCCTCCCCGTCACAAGCCGCGTCTCTATTGGACGCTGTTCTCAGTCTCTTTCGTTCCCGATGGCTGCAGACCTGTTTTGCGTGTCTCGCTGCTGCAGCCGTTCTGGCCTGCCTCGAGAGCCTCGAAGTCGTGAATGAAATGGCCTGGATCTGGCAGCTTCAGGGCCCCGTGTTCGCAGGCATTTGATTTCCATGAACACTCCATCCCAAACCTCGTTACGCTGGAAAGCCGTTCTTCTTCTGCTGCTGGTCTTTGCTCTGGGGGCAGGTTGCGGCATCGGCGGAGGACTGCTGGTGCTGCGTCGAATCGTTCAGCATGCCATTGCACATCCAGATGAGTCACACGCTCCGGTTGACCGGGTCGTGGGCAAGATCGAATCCCAGATGGTGGCGGAGCTTGATCTCACGGATTCCGAGCGTAGCGCGGTGCATGCGGAACTGCTGCAAGCCGCCACAGAATTCAAGGCATTGCGCCGTGAAGTCTGGCAGAAGGCCAGCATGAACGTGTCGGGTTCGCTTGATCGTATTTGCCAGCATCTCCCTGCTGAAAAGCAGGCGATCCTGCGCAAAAAAGCCGCCGAACGGCTGGGTCCCTGGGGCCTGCTCAGTGGCAAGCAGTAACTCTATTGGCGTTACTTCAACTCCATTCAGCCGCGCGTCTGGCGGCTACCACCTCAGGCTGCAGCCAGCAGCTTCTGTTTGCCGCCTTCAGCCAGCAGGGCGGCGAGTTCAGGCATGTAGCGGGTGATCTCGTGCGAGAGCATCGAGAGCCGGGTTTCGGATTTCCAACTGCCTTTCTTGCTGCGGTCCATGTCGGTCATTTCGACTTCAACAAGGGTGGAGAAGACAGTGGAGTCAGCCTGAGGATCGTGTTGCAGTGTCATGATGATAGTGAAGGTTGATCCGGCGTCAAAAGAACGAGCTGTCCGTTCTTGAGAGTCCATTTGCGTCTGTCCAAAGCACCCGAGTTCAACATGGCATCGATCCCATTGCTCAACAGCATCCTCGCCGCCTCGGCGGGGCTGCTGCCAAACGTGCCCTTCAAGGTCATGTCTTCGAGGTACTGCTTGATCTGCGGTGTGATCGCGATCGTCAGTGACAATGAGTCGAAGGTGTTTGAGGGGCGGGCCATCCAATAATAACCGGGTAATAACCCCATTTTAATTCCAACTTGACCCAATGGTCAAGGTTGGCTTCCATTAATTTGGGGTTTTAACCCCATAAAAACCCCGGTTTTATTTAAGGTTTATTAAGCATCTGGTGGTTAGCGATGGAAACCGGTCACGAACTGCGTTCAAAACCGCCCAATCCTATGAAACGCTTACTCCGTATCTCTCTCCCTGCCGCCCTGCTCGGGGCAGCCATTCTCAGTCTGAACGCCCAAACCAAGGATGAAGGTGGCTGGCAGAACTGGTTTGCTGATGGTTCGCTGCAAGGCGGCCAGATCATCAGCGGCAAAGCCAGCTACAAGGTCGAAAACGGGGTGCTCACAGGCACCACGACCGAAGGCAGCCCGAACACCTTCCTCGCCATCGGCCCGTTCAAGGATTTTGAACTCGAGTTCGAGGTCAATGTGGATGATGCGCTCAATTCAGGCGTGCAGGTGCGCAGCCACATCGCCAAAGAAGGCGATCCAGTACCTGAGGGCGCCAAAGGCAAGCTCCCAGCCGGACGCCTCTACGGACCGCAGTGCGAGATCGCCATCAACGGCACTGCCGGTGATTTCTATGATGAAGCACGTCGCGGCACTTGGTGGAGCATTCTGACGAAAACGGACGCGGTACGGACGGATGCCGCGAAAGCAGCCTTCAAAAAAGGCGAGTGGAACCACTACCGCATCGTGGTAAAAGGCGATCATTATCAGAGCTTCGTCAACGGAGTGGCGGCCGCCGACTTTACCCAGCCCAACGACCCCGAAGGCTACATCGGCTTTCAGGTTCACGGCATCAAGGGCGGCACGGGCCCCTACAGCGTTCGCTGGCGCAATGTGAAGTTCCGCGAAACGAAGTAAATTCCGATCAAAGCCAGGCCGCCTGCTCCTGCGGCCGCCATCCAGCTGCGCCACCAAGGCGTGAGCTGGATGGGAATGGGACGGGAACGATCTCCCGCCAGCAGGAGCATCCATTTGGGCGCTACATCAGGATGCGTCGCATCGTGTGTCCAGAGCAGCACGTCGTGCAGTTTGCCCTTGGGCATTTCAAAAACAATCTCTGGCTCGGCGCTGCGCCAGCGCCAGGCTGAGGTGATCAAGGCATGAGCCTCGCCTTCAGTGCCGGACGGCAGGTAGGCGGCAGGGGCGTAATCCTCCCAGTTGTGATGCTGCGAGATGCTTGCCGTGGCCAGAGTGGCAAGCGGCACCAGAGTTTCGTGCTGCTTCAGGCGCACCGGGTCAGCCAGCGCATCCAGCGCGGCAGATTCATCCATGATGAGCGGGTTGCTGCCGTAGTCGGCTGTGACCTCCAGCAGCACCTCTGCATCCGGCAGGAGGGTGAGCTTGGCGCTCAAAAACTCTGCTCCATGCCCCAAAGCACACAGGGGGGCCAGAACGGCTCCCCCTGCGGCGAGAATGAGGATGGATCGCGCGAGGCGCATCATTACTTCTTCACGTTCCACTTCAAGACACGGCCCCACTTGTTCCACTCGGTTTCGAGGATGTTGCCATCGTTGTCGAAGGTGATGCCATGCGGGCTGGTCACGACACCCTGCTTCCAGTCCTTGGGGGCAATGCCGGGGGTGTTGGTCATCTGCGGGCTGGTGCCGAGATCAGCCACGCGCTTGTTGGCCTTGTCCCAGACGCTGACATTGCCGGCGATTTCGGCCACGCACATCAGATCCCCGTGGAAGCTGGCGGAGCTGGGGTTGCGCATCTCGGTGGCGATTTCGCCGATGAAATTGCCTGCGAGGTCGGTGTGTAGCATGCGCTTGTGGCCGCGGTCACAGATCATGACACGGGCGGGCTCAAAGCGTGTGTCGATGAAGATCTTGTGGGCGTTTGCCAGCGCCAAGGGCTTGTCGGGGCCGCCGAAAACGCTCTTGAACTTGCCATCGGCGCTGAACACAAAGATGAAGCTGCGACCATAGCCGTCGACGACGTAAATGTCACCGTTGGGAGCCACGTCGCAGTTGGTAAGCTTGAGACCGCCGGCTGCGGCGACGCCTTTTTCCTTGGCAATTTTCTTCTCGGTGCCGTCAGCGAGCTTGAGGGTGATTTCCGTTTTGGTATCTGCGATCTTCAGGCCCGATGCGATGGGGGTCTTCTTTTTGGGATCGACCTCGTCGGCTTTGGTGACACTCACAAAATCACGCTGCTCAGCAGGAAAGGCGCTGGTGGGGATCTCCATCACGAGGCTGCCATCCAGGTTGCATTTGATGACCTTCTGCTCGCCGAGCACGGCGGCGTAGATGTGCTCAGCACCGCCAAGCTTGCGAATCACAAAGCCATGCAGGGAAGGGGGGAGGGGGAGGGTTTTGATGAACTTGCCGTCCTTGCCATATACCTGCAGGCCAGCCAGGGCGGGGTCTTTGTCCTGCACGCTCACGTAGATGTTGCCGGCGGAATCCACGGCGATTTCGCCGTGGCCGTCGCCGATGGTTTCTTTACCAGGAGGCGGGGTGATGAAGTTCGGGACGAATTCATAGGCCACTTCGGCAGCAGCAGTGCTGGCGAGGGCCATGACGGACAGGAGGGAGAGGATGCGGTTGCTCATCAGGCGGATTCAAACGGAACGCAGAGGCAGCGTCAATCGTACAACGGTGATTTTGCTGGATGATCCTGTCATACGGCAGGAAACTTCAGGTCACACAGCGTGTTCCCATGCATCTTCCCATGAAAAAAGCTCTCTTCATTCTGCTCGGCAGCGCGGCGCTGGCGGTGTCCGTTGTCGGTCTGCGTGCGCAGGCACAGCTCACCGAATTTGATGAAAAATTCAAAGCGTTCGACCAGAACGGCGACGGCATCATCAGCGGGAGTGAAATGAACGGCGCGAACTACCTGCCCCGGCTGGACTTGAACAAGGATGGCAAGCTGACGCATGACGAAGCGCTCGAAGCCGTCCAGAAAATGCGCAAGCTCTCGGGCAATCTGCCCGCCGGGGTCGGTGATGAGTCAACGCCCGTCCTCTTTAAGCGCATGGACAAGAACAGCGATGGCAAGCTGACCGCTGAAGAGTTGCCGAACAAGAAATGGTTCAACGGCCTTGATACGGACAAAGACGGCTCGGTGACTCTGGAAGAGGCGGAGAAGGTGATAGCCACTTTGCGCAAACGCGGCAGCACGGGAAGCGGGACCACTGAGAGCCCGATCAAACCCGCCTCCGAGGATCCTTCCTTCAAGGAAGCGCCTGAGTTGCTCAAGGGCAGCGATCATGGGGTGGGGCGCATGGTGGCCGATCTCGCTTTGAAGACCTTGCAGGGAAGTGAAGTCAAACTGAGCAGCGCCGCAGGCAAGAACGGCCTCGTGATTGCACTGTTCAGCGCGAGCTGCCCAATCAGCGGCAAGCTGGCACCCGAGACCGCCCGGCTTGAAGCGTCACTGAAGGAACAAGGTGTGGGCATGCTGCTGGTGAACGCTCCGCCGGGACAGAAAGCCGAGGAGATCACGCAGTTCATCGCAGACCACAAGCTGGTGTCTCCGGTCGCCACAGATGCGGATGGCAAACTCGCGCAGCTACTGACGGCAACGACAACCACAGAGGTGTTCCTGCTCGATGCTGCACGCACGCTCGTTTACCGCGGTGCACTGAATGATCAATACGGCCTGGGCTACTCAAAGGACACGCCGCAGCATCATTACTTGCGCGATGCGGTGGCTGCGATGCTGCGTGGCGAGCCGGCAGAACTGGTCGCGACCAGTGCGCCGGGATGTGCGCTGGATCTGCCGTCGCAACAAGGCATCGCCAGTACACCCGTGACTTATCACCGTGACATCGCACGCATCATGCAGGCAAACTGCGTGGAGTGCCATCACAAGGGCGGCGTTGGGCCGTTCGCACTGGATTCATATGAGGCGGTGATCGAGCACGCTGGAATGATTCGCAAGCAGGTGGAGCGCGGAGCCATGCCGCCGTGGTTTGCCGCTCCGCTCGAAGGGCGTGCTCACTCGCCTTGGATCAATGACCGCTCTTTATCGGCACGTGATCGTTCAGATTTGCTGGCATGGCTGAGCGCGGATCGTGCCAAGGGCGACATTGCGGATGCGCCCAAGCCTCGTGTTTTTCCCAGCGAGTGGAGCATTGGCAAGCCGGATGCGATCATCGCTGCCGCAAAGCCGATTTCCATCAAGGCCGAAGGCACGATGCCATACCAGCATGTGACCGTGGCCACCGAATTTCCTGAAGACCGCTGGGTGCGCGGTTATGAGATTCTTCCGAGCGCCCGCGAGGTGGTGCATCACGTCATTGTCAGTGTGCATGAAAAAGGCAGCAAAGTGCGCGGTGGTGGCGATGAAGGCGCCGAAGGCTACTGGGCGGCCTATGTTCCTGGCAATACGAAGCAGATTTACCCCGAGGGATTTGCCCGCAAGCTGCCTGCGGGCGCGACGGTGAGTTTCCAGATTCACTACACGCCGAACGGCAAAGCGGTGGAAGACACGATCCGAATGGGGCTGCTGTTTTCCAAGACACCACCGAAATATGTCGTTCACACCACCGGCCTGTCCAATACGCGCCTGAGCATCCCCCCGGGAGAGGCCAATCATGTGGAGGTGGCCCAGCGTACGCTGCCCGTGGACGTCAATGTGATGGCCTGGATGGCCCACATGCACGTGCGCGGCAAGGCCTTCAAATTCGAGGTCACTCTGCCCGATGGCAAGAGCGAGACGCTGCTGGACATCCCCAAATACGACTTCAACTGGCAGCTCCGCTACGACTATGCCGTGCCGCATTTCCTGCCCCGCGGCAGCACGGTGAAAATCACCGCCGTGTATGATAACAGCTCTGGCAATCCGGCCAACCCTGATCCCACCAAAACCGTCCGCTGGGGACAGCAGACCTTCGACGAGATGATGATCGGCTACATGGAGCACTACACGCCGTTGAACCCGGAGGTCGCCGACGTGAGGAAGTGATATTTCTCAGCGATAGCGCGTGGCGCCTTCATTGAGGAAATTGGCATGAATCGTTTTTCTGATCTCCAACAATTCAGGAATGAACTGCTTCAGATAGGGAGCTCGGTCTGCATTGGAGAGCATGCTTATTTGTGATGATGAAACCTGGGCCACGGAGCCAAAGAATTCAGCGAAGACAGGAACCACCTGGGTGATGGCCATTGTGCCTTTCGTGAACCCCAGCCGTTGATTGACCTTGGCAATGCCGTTGCTGATGGCCGCTCCTAATGTAAATCTGCTGCCATCCACAATGACCTGGCGGATAATGTAGTCACCGCGGGGCCGGCTGGGAATGTCAAACCCTCCGCGATTGGGCTTGGGGTCGAGATAGCATGCGGCAGCCAAAGTCAAAGTATCACGGTGGAAAGCTTTCAGCTCGGCCAAGGAACTCATCAGTGAGGTGTATTGCATTTTCCGCCATTTGGTCACCTTGTCAGGCCTCACCGCAAAGCGTCTTACATTTTCGAAAACGGTTCCCCGGGTCCAGATGTCACTTTTGCCTGAATCCAGGTAGGTTGAGATACCTAGTACCTGCTTTGTGTCTGTGAGTACAACTGGCCCGCCGCTGTTGCCAGGTACGATCTGACAGCTGACTTCGATTCGGTCACTTCCCAAACCAAGCACCGCACCATCAAGCGAAGTCACAGCGTCGCCTCCCAGACTGTTGCCATAGGCGATCACCCTTTGATTGACGTTGACTGAAAAATTGGTGTCTACGAGGGCATAGGAAGTTTCGCCCTCTTTGAGTGTCACAGGGAAACGTGCAACGTCTTCAAGGCCATTGGATGAATTAGGATCGTATGTGTTCGAAAGCTCGATCTCGTAAGGAATCGGGATATTCCGTCCCGATGCCGTTTTGATGCTTTCAATCTTGGAGGTGAAACTTTTGGGAGTGCCGCAGATGACATGCGCGTTGGTATAGACGTAGGTCTTGCCACCCACCTGGGCGATGAAACCTGAGCCGCTGCCATGGTCTGTTTTGATGATGATGAGGCAACCGGCATCAAAGGATGAACCCGCCGCCAGCGCAGGTGTGGTTGTCGTCACGCTGGGGGTGGCTGGTGCTTGAGCCTTGGCCATTTCCGGCGGTGTTGGCTCACTGGTTGGGGGCTTTGATGTGAGCGCTGCTTCTGGTGGTGATGTTTTAAAAGCCGTAACTGCAGCAATCAGCTTGGGTATCAGGGCGTTCGCTCCCAGATCATATTTCTCTCTCAAATTCTCAGGCAGCAGACCCACCGTAACAGTGCCAACGCCATCGGCATAGATCAATGAGATGCCTGCTTCATCCACTTTGCGGATTTTGGCAGACCGGACCAGCTTGCCATTTGTTAGTGTGAAATCTCCCAATTCCTTGCCAGCGGCAGAGGAACGTGCGTTCTCCACTGCCATTTTGAATGAGTCGGTGTTCTGCGCCAGGTCGGCGTTGATTTTTTCAAGGCGCTTGTCGAGGATGCCCTTGGCCTTCAGAAGCACCTGATTTTTTTCCATGGTATCGCGGCGTTGATTCAGGAACGCTTTCTTTTGAGCGATGAGACTGCGTTGGTCGGCAAGTCGGGCAGTGACCTCCTGCACAGCCAGTTCTGATGCCTTGAGCTTGGCGGTATGATCATGATAAAAGTAACCACCGAGGCCGCCGCCGATTACAACCAGAAGCCAAAACTTGGGTGAGGTAAGCATGGTGGTGGGGATTATTGAGCATTGAGGCCTTTGTAGGCATCAAGCTTGGATTGAACTTTTTTCAGCAGATCATCACCCTGGGTGCATTTTTTTTTCAGCCCGGCCAGAGCCTGTTCGATTGCGGCATTGTATTTCACCCATTCCATATCCTGTTGAGTCAGCACATTCAGGTCGATGGTATTGGTGCCATGGACCAGTTCTGCGTCGAGCTGTCGCAGCTCTTCATTGCCTTGAAGGAACTCTGCTTCCAAACCAGCCTGTTGTTTAGACATGGACTCATTTTTATCACAGGAGGCTGCCAATAGAATGCCAGCCAAAGCAGTGAAAATGCATGGGTAGTTCATGTTAAATATTCTTAGCATCAGACCATGGGGTGTCAAAAGTGACAAGAAAAAATGCCACGGCTTATACCGGGTGTTTGGGTGAAAGCAAACGCGGCAGTAGCGGCACCCAGCCTCGAAGAGGTCATTTCGAATTTAGGCACGATGGCGGCAGCCCCTGCGGTAGCACGGTGGAAATCACCATTGTGTAACGGATGCAGCAACCCCGCCAATCCTTAACCAACCGAAACTGTGAGTGTGTAGCGGCAGACTGAGGTGGACCCCGAAATTCGGGCCAGTAGTGAAGTTATGCGACTATGGTGGCCGAGGCTTGGGGGCAACCCAAGACACGACCCAACGAAATGAAAGCCAAACGCAAAAGACACGACGCCCAGTTC
>NZ_JBAQCR010000053.1:0-1646 GCF_049294395.1 Prosthecobacter sp. | reverse complement strand
CCTCATCGGCCTCATCGGCCTCATCGGCCTCATCGGCCTCAGCCTCATGCTCATCGCCTGCGGTCCGTCCAAAAACGCAAACGCCCAGGCCCTCACCCATCTGGAGGCGCCGCATCAGCGCGGCCTCGCCGAAAACCCCCGCCGCATCCTCCTCGGCATGCGCTCCGTCGGCGAAGACTGGATCTGCTTCCGCAGCACCCCCGCCGCAGGCGACGAGTGGCTCATCGACCGCGCCCATGACAAAGCCGCCGTCAAGCGCGTCCGCCATGACGAAGCCGGCAAGCCCACCACCGAGACCGATGTCTATCTCAGCGGCCGCCGCTACAAAGATGAAGAAGGCACCGAAGCAGACGAAGAACTCCGCGTCACCTGTGACTGGACCACCGGCACCCTCGCCCTCGCCTACCTCGGCAGCGACCCTGCCGTGAAAAAATCCCTCGCAAAACTCCCACCCTTCGCCCCGCAGCACCGCGTGCAGTACGCCGACCTCGTCACAAAGATCGTCCAAAAGTGGAACCTCACGAATTAAGCCCGTCACCCCAGCATGGGTCTGAAGGACCCACGGATTCAGCCCAGGGCGCCGGAGCGCAGCGACAAGCCCTGAGTCGCACGCGCCACCACACATCGTCTATCCAGGTGGCGCCCTGAAGGGGCGCAGGAGCACGTTCTTTCGCTCCATCATTCCACAATCCATCTCGTTCCTCGATGTTGCAAATAGGGATGACGCGCTCCCCTGGCCAGCCCCGCAGATTCCACCTCCGGCAAACAGGGCGCGCCAAGTAGCAGCCACCTCAGCCCTTCTTCGCCGCCTCGATAAACACAAACCCGCTCAGCGGCCGCGAACAATCCGGCCACTCCGCCACCTCCAGGCATTCATCGATCAAAAGCTCCGGCGCGTTCTCGGGCGTATTCCGCACCATCTTTCTCGTCTTCATGAGCTCCCTCACCAGCTCCAGCGCCAGGCCCTCCGCCGCCTTGGCCGTTTCAGCCTCCGGATACGCATGGATGTAAAACTCCCGCAGCCCCGGAAACTTGTCCTCCTGATCCTGAATCAGAAAGTTTCGACCATGAACGATGACAGCAAATTTTTTCATAAAGGAATCAGGCGCAGAGAAAGCGCGACCCCCAGCGTGGCGCAGTGACACACCGTGTTCAAGGCCGCTTGCAGCCCTCTTTGGCGGTGCCTGCCTGAAGCCAGCAGGCCTCTCCAAAGCCGCGCGTCTCTCAAATCACCCTTCGCCTCCGCACTCCAAATTCGCGCTGCAAGCTCACGCCTCTGATATGGACTGCGGTCGCGGAGTGAGGAACGAACGCAGCTACCGCTTTCGCCGTGCCGGTTGACACCGCATACCACAAACCACCCGAATGCGGCAGCCAAAGCAGCTTCGCAAGCCCCATCACCCCACGCCCGCCACGAGACGCTCGAAAGCGGTAGCTCCGATGCAGGCTTGCGCCGTGCATCTGCGCGACCGCACTCCAAATTCGCGCTGCAAGCTCACGCCTCCCATATGGACTGCGGTCGCGTTGTGTGGCACGAACGCAGCTACCGCTTTCGCCGTCCTCGGTGACTCCCTCATACCACAAACCACCCGAATGCGGCAGCCAAAGCAGCTTCGCAAGCCCCATCACCCCACGCCCGCCACACC
>NZ_JBAQCR010000052.1:0-104596 GCF_049294395.1 Prosthecobacter sp. | reverse complement strand
CTGCTGCAGCCGGCGGAACAGATCTGCTGGCCACCGGCCAGCGCATCTACTCCACCGTGTGCATCGCCTGCCACCAGCCCACGGGGCAGGGGTTGCCGCCCATGTTTCCGCCGCTCGCGGGCTCTGACTGGGTCAACGTGAAAAAACCCGACCGCATGATCCGCATGGTGCTTCACGGTTTCACCGGTCCGTTCACCCTCAACGGCCAGCCATTCACCTCGCCTGCACCGCTGATGCCGCCGCAAGGTGGTGCGCTCAATGATGAGCAGATCGCAGGTGTGCTGACCTATGTGCGCAGCAACTTTGGCAACAAGGCGGGGGCCGTCACGCCCGCAGAGGTCGCCGCGATCCGTGAGACGGAGAAGGCGCGCAGTGCGATGTGGACGGAGGCCGAAATCCTCAAAATCCCCACCGAATAACACGATGCCGGATTCACCTCTTGAGGCATCGCCTCCGGGCATTCGCTACACCTCCGCCGGTGCTGACCTTCGCGTCAGCACCGGCTCCTGGGTGCGCATGGTGCTGGGCATCGGCATGGCCATCGCGGGTGTGGTGGTGCTGGGGCATTATGCCCGGCAGGCGCTCCCGCAGGCACCCCTGCCAGTGGTCACCCAAATCAAAGGTGATCTGGAAGCCACCGAGCGCAGCGGACAGACGGTGAAGCTTTCCGCCCTGCGCGGGAAAGTCACCGTCATGGCCTGTCTGTACACCGTGTGTCCGCATGGATGCGCGGCGGTGGTGGCGCAGATGCAGAAGCTCAATGCCGCCTACCGCACGCGGCCGGATTTCCATCTGGTCTCTCTCGCCGTGGCACCGGAGCGCGACACTTCCGGCTTCCTCAAGGCCTACGCTGAAGGCGTGGGCGCGAGGCCCGAAGATCCCTGGTGGTTCGTGACGGGTGAGCAGCAGCGCATCTGGGACTACATGACCCATGAGCTGCAGCTGCAGGCTCCCGCCGCCATCCCGGAGGAAAAGCGCATCAACCCGCTGGACCTCTACGAGCATGACCTGCGCATGGTCCTCATCGACCGCCAGGGCCGCGTGCGCGGCTACTACGCCGTCTTCCACCCTCAAGCCGAGATCGCCACGCTCATGACTGAAAAGCTCGGTCGTGACGTGCAGCGCCTGCTCGACAACCCCGCTGAATAATCAACGCACCCCACATCTCCAAATCTATGAAACACCTCCTCACACTCCTCCTCAGTCTCATCACCATCGCCTCATGCACCGCCGGAGATCCGGTGACATTCGTCTATCAGGGCGAAGTCGCGGGCATCATGTGCATCCACTGCACGAACAAGGTCGAAGCCGCGATGAAGAAACTCCCCGACGTGCAAAGCGTCAAAATCACGCGCAATGAAAAAGGCGGCCTGCCCAAGCTCGAGATCATCGCGACCAACGCGAGGATCACCCGCGAAGACGCCGTAAAGGCGCTGGGAGACGATGCGAAGATGTATGACATCCGCAGCCTGAAGCTGGTGAAAGCTCCCTGAGTCCGAAGTCCAGCGTCCTCAGCCTGGCGGCTGCTTGCCGAGCTTGCGCTGCAGTGTGCGGCGGTCGATGCCGAGCGCTGCGGCGGCGTGCGAGATGTTACCGCCGCAGTCATGCAGCACGCGCTGGATGTGCTCCCATTCGAGCCTGGCCAGGCTGGGCAGATCACCCGCTGCGGGACGTGCGGAGGAGCCCTCGTGGCCTTCCAAGGCGGCGAGGACTTGATCTGCGCTGGCGGGTTTGAGCAGGTAGTCATCCGCCCCCAGGCGCACGGCCTCCAGAGCGCTTGGGATGCTGCCATAGCCGGTCAGAACGATCAGACGCACCTCCGGCAAAAGTTGCCGCAGCTCGGGGATGAGCGCCATTCCATGGCTGTTGCCAAGACGCATGTCCAGCACGATGCCCTGCGGCATGGCGGCGCGTGCTTCACTCATGGCAGCGGTGGCATTCGCGGCTTGATGCACCTCACAGCCACGCCTTTTCAGCGCCAGCGCCAGCGTGGTGCGAAAGCTTTCGTCGTCTTCAATCAACAGCACCTGCATCATTTCAAAGGAGGGGTGGAAGGTTGCAGCGGCAGCATGAGAGTCACACACGCGCCACCAGCGCTCAAATTTCGCACCTCGACGCCGCCATGCTGCGCCGCCGCGAGACGCCGCACAAAGAACAAGCCCAGCCCCATGCCTGCGCCTTGCTCGCGCGTGCTGCGGAAGGGCTCGCCCCAGTGACGCAGCATCTCCTCGCTGAAGCCCGGACCGTGATCCTGCACGATGAAGCGCACGCTGCCGCCCGCAGCTTCCACCCGCAGCGTTACGGGCAATGAATCCGCAGAGGACAGCAGCGCATTGCGCAGCAGGACCAGCAGTGCCTCGCGCAGGCCCGCGCAGGTGATGCGGGCATCGTGAGCTCCCTGTGTGAGTTTCACCCTCTCGCGTTGCTGCGCTGGCAGATCGTTCAAAGCCTGCGCCACGACATCCGTGACCTCACACACGTCAGCCGATTGTCCCACGGCCTCCTGTCCCAGCTCACGCAAACGCGCCAGCACTTCCTGACAGCGCGCGGCTTCGCGGGCGATGATCTCCGCGACTTCCTGCGTCGGCAGCGCTTTCATCTCTTCCGCCGCCAGCGCGATGGTGCCCAGCGGTGTGGCAAGCTCATGCGCAAAGCCCGTGGCCAAAGCCGCGACGGAGAGGAAGCGGTCGCGGGTCTCCAGTTCGGCACGCAGTCGTGCGCGCTCCTTTTGCAGGCGATGCGAGCGCCGCCGCAAGGACAGAAGCAGTGCGAGAATGAAAATGCCCACAAGCACGATCGCCACGCCACGGCCTTGTTGCAGCAGTGCTTCAGGCACGGCGGAACCGTCCAGCATCCGCAGGGGAAGCGCGTACCGCCACAGCCAGCCGCACCCCAGCGCCATCAGCGCGCCGAGGCTGATCACCGCAGATGAGCGCAGCGCCACCGCAGCGACGGTGAGCTGCACGAGATAGAACAGCGCGAACGGATTTACCAGTCCGCCCGTCCAGTGCAGCAGGAAGGTCAGTGCGAAGGCATCCCACAGCAGCACGTGGAAAAAGCCGCCGCTCAGGTGGCCGCCCAGCACCCGCGTCCACCAGGCCAGCACCGCATTCGAAACCAGCGTGATGCCCACCGCGATCCCGCAGGGCCACCACGGCACGGCCACGCCCAGCTGCTCCACCACCAGCAGCGTCACACTCTGCCCGACGGCCGCCAGCCAGCGCAGCAGCACCAGCAGACGGGATGAAAGCTCCACGCCCACCCACACCTCGCTCAGACCAAGCCAGCGCCGCCAGCCTGGGATGGAGGGTTTGGGATGAGTGGCACTGGCTGGCATAGGCCTTCAAGGTGAACGCCGCGAAGGCTTATGTCCACCCGCTGCGGCGATTTGCCACACCTGTGCCGGCTTCACTGCGCCGCCCTGCCTTTCTCCAGCATCAGCTCGGCGATCTTGCGCAGATTTGCTTCACCCAGATGGATCATGGGCGGCATCTGCGGGAGTTCGGGGCGTTTTTTGCCGGGTGCCTTGGCCCAGGCGACGATGCCGTCAGGATTGCCCGCGTAGATTTGCGCGATCTCCGTGAGCGGCGGCCCAACGAGCTTCACATTCGGCGCGTGGCAGGCGGCGCAGTTCATGAAGAGCTGCTCCGGCGTTTGCTCCACTGGCGGTGCGGCGGCGCGCTGCTGGTTGAAGGCGGCCAGCGCAGCGGCGTAATGCGCCGTGCGCTCTTTGATCTCCGCCTGATGCGGAGCGAGCGCGGCCTGCCGATACACATGCCGCCCGCTGCCCATGCCAAGCACCACGAAACTGAACAGCACACAGATCTGCACGTAGCTGCGGCCAATCCGTTCATCGCCGGACTTCAGCTCACGAAACAGCAGCCACAGCGTGAGCACACCGACCAGCGCACCGGAAACTATGATGATGTAGAGCTGCGTGGTGATGCCCGCCGCCGGCAGCGTGAAGAGCAGCAGCGGCCCGAACACGAACTGCGCAAGGGTCACGTAGGCAGCCACTTTGTAAAAGATGCGGCGCAGCTCCGGCCGCGTGAAGCCCGGGGTGTTCTCGATCTCATGCCCCTCACGGCCAAACCAGCCCGCGAGGAAGAGCCCCGTCATCGCCATGCTCGCGGCGATGAAGTGCAGGTAGCGTGGCAGCACATTGCCAATGCTCAGGCTGGAGAAGAAGCCGCGCACCTTCTCCCACTCCCCGGGAAACAGCATGAGGTTCACATTGGCCAGGAAGATCAGCGGGACGAACAGCAGCAGCAGCGTCGCGCCCAGGCCCACGAGCTGATGCAGCCACTTCCAGCCGCCATGCGACCACGACTCCCACTTGTATTTGTGCAGGTAGGTCAGCAGGAAGGCCACGATGACCAGCGGCACGATCATGAGCCACGCATGCCCCGTGAGCGAGTTCGCTGAATACCACTGCATGGTATACACCAGGTTGATGCACAGCAGCGGCCCGATGCCCATGACCACCGCCAGGCTTTTGTTCACCGTGATCGTCCGGCCGATCGCCGCCGCCAGCCGGTCCCAGCGCGCGTCTTTGCGCCCCAGCCATTCAAAGAATGTGACGAGCACCGAGCCGCCGACCATGAGGTTCACAAACAGGATGTGCACCAGGAAGAAGATGACGAGCAGTACGATCAGCACGCCTTCGGGCAACGGCAGCGGCAGGGGGAGGTCGCGGGGGATGGGGGTGTTGGCTAGAAGAGGTATCATGGTCATGCAATCAGGGTTGGGAGGAGGCGGTCATGGCAGGCGGTGCGGGGGGCGGAGCGACCACCACGCCCGCGCTCTGCGCACCGGGCAGGGACTCACGGGTGGCGCGGACTTGCTGGATGAAGGCCACCAGCGCCGCTGCCTCCTTGTCGTTTCCAGGGAAGGGCGGCATGAAGGTGCGGGTCTGGTGCATGCCTTGGATGAAGAGGGCCATGCCGCCGCTGTCCCAGTCCTTGTCCGCGCCATACATGGCGGTGAATTTTTCGATCACGCCATTGAGACCCGTGGTGCTGTGGCAGCGCGAGCAGGCGAGCATGAAGACGTCCTTGCCGCACTCGACCTTGTTCGCTTCGGTGACCTCGCGGTGCTTCGCATAGGTCGCGTGTTTCAGGAGACCTTCGCTTTGCAGGAAGGCCAGCTCGTCTTTGTGGACGCTATTGGAATACATGTATTCGCCGATGACCCAGGGCTTGCGCATGAACTCGCGGGCGCGTTCAAAATGCCCCAGCAGCCAGATGCCCATGAGGCTGGGAATCAGGAGCGCCCAGCGCGGGATCAGGAAGCTGGTGCCCAGACCGCCGAGGCCGATGAAGGCAAAGACCAGAATCGTCCAGCCGAGCAGGCTTTGAAACTGCCCGTGCCAGCTCATGAACTCCTGCGTGAGCAGCGCCACCGAGCTGTTCGCCTTCATCGTTTCCGGGATGGCGCTCCAATACCAGGTGCCGAACAGATATGTACCCATCAGGCTCACCAGCACCACATGAGACATGCGGTACACCACCCAGCTCCGCAGTTGCCGTGGCCCCGTGCCTTTCTCGTAGCCGCGTTTGTTCTTCGTGAAAAAGAACGTGGCAAACCACACAAAAACCGCCCCCATCATCAGCGCGATGAAGGTGCGGAAGCCGAGCTGCGGTGCGTAGAGCGGATTGGTCATCGCATCCCAGAAGGCGCGTGTTTGATTCCACTCCCCGGGTTTCATCATGAAGCCCAGCACGGCCACGATCAGCGCCATCGTCAGCCAGGACATGAGGCTCAGCGTCATGCCGATCCGGATGTGCTTGCGCTTCTTTTCCGGCGTGTTCGCCTTCTTCCACGTCAAAAACCACCACAGGATCAGCCCCACCTCCGAAATGAACACCAGCCACTCCGCGAACCAGCCCCAGAAGAACACACGCAGCAGCGATCCAATGGCAAACGGTGCAAAGAGCGAGGTGGAAAGCCAGATGCCCACCCCCGTCATGGCCCCGACCGTGGTGGTGACGATGAAGACGATGAACGTGATCTTGTAGGCCAGCTGATCAATGTCCGGCCGGTTGTTCTTGTGCGCCCACCACTCCATCCACGTCAGCAGCGGGTACGCACCCACCGCCAGCGGATGATTGATGAGCACATGCAGGCTGGCGATGAGGCCGATGATGAGCCGGCCACCCGCGAGGTGGTCCATGTAAAACGAAGGAAAGTCCATGCCCACTCATCGCCGCCAAAGGCCTGCTTAAAATGTGGCGAAATGCCGCAGCCATCCGCTCCTCTCTGGGACTGCGGCAATTTGCCGCAGTGGTGGGCGCGCAGGGAAAGTAGGCCCGTGCTTGTCTTGACACGGATACTCCCGCTTCCATAATCGCCCCGCATGTTTCCCGCCGCATCTGCACCTCCACGCCCCTGGCTGCGCCACGCGCAGCGCGGGACGGTGCTGCTGCTGTGCCTGGCGCTGGGTCTGCAATGGGCGCTGCTGCAAGGCATCGCCTGGACGGGGATGTTCATCAGCTTCGCGCGTGAAGGATCGGTGATCGAAGCGGTGGAGAAGACCTTTGACGGGCAGCATGCCTGCGAGCTGTGCAAGAAGGTGAAGAAGGGGACTCAGGACTCCAACAACTCCAGCTCCAGCACGCAGGAAGATGATGCCACGAAGGGGCTGCATGCCGTGCTGGTGAGCCCCACGGTGCTGATTCCTCCCGCCGAAGAGATCCTTTCATTCGCACCGCTGTGCGAAGTGCTGATCAGTCGAAAAGGGATGCCGGAGCCACCACCGCCACGACGCGGGCAGGTCTGAACAAGCAGAGCGGTTTTCCAAAACCGCGTCTCTCCGCCACACGCCGGACTCGGAAGTCCGGCCCACACTCCTGCGCATGCCGCCATCTCTGCGGCTGCCTGTCTCCCGCTTCATTTATGAAACCCTTTTCTATTCTCTTTTCTCTCTCTCTGACCGGCGCTGCGCTCGCACAGCCCGCCACCCCGACACTCCCCCCGATAACGGAACTCAACGAAGTCATCATCACGGCGAAGAAAGATTCGCCTTCACTCACGGTCCCAAGCCTGGAACTCCGCAAGGAGCAGATCGCTGCCTCCACGCCCGGCGGCGCCGGTGTGGTGGACGCGGACTTTTACAAACGCGGCCGTGCCTCCACGCTGAAGGACGCGCTGGACTTCGCGCCCGGCGTGCTGATTCAATCACGCTTCGGCGCGGAGGAGTCGCGCCTTTCCATCCGTGGCTCCGGCCTGCAGCGCACCTTCCATGGTCGCGGCATCTGGTTGATGCAGGACGGCATGCCGCTGAATCTGGCGGACGGCGGCTTTGACATGCAGGCCATCGAGCCGCTGACGGCGAACTACATCGAAGTCTTCCGTGGTGCGAACGCGCTGCAGTACGGCTCCGCCACGCTCGGGGGTGCGATCAACTTCATCTCCAACACGGGCTACACCGCGCCTGCCAGCCAGGCACGCGTGGAGGTCGGCAGCTTCAACACCTACCGCGCGCAGATCTCCTCCGGTTTTGTGAGCGGCAAGACGGATGTGTACGTGAGCATCACCGCCTCCCACACGGACGGATTCCGCGACTGGAGCAAGCAGGAGAGCTTCCGCGCTTTTGCGAACGTCGGCACCAAGATCAGCCCGAACCTGGAGAACCGCCTCTACATCACCTATGTGGACAGCAACTCGCAGCTCCCCGGAAACCTGACCAAGGCGCAGATGCAGGCCAATCCGCAGCAGGCCGCACCGGGTTCCTTCCTCCCCACCGTGCCGGGCGGCGCAGGCTATCAGGAGCGCAACTACCGGCTCTTCCGCCTGGCGGACAAGCTGACCTACAGTGACGGAGACAACACCCTGACGCTGTCCACCTTCTGGTCTTGGAAGGATCTGAATCATCCGATCTTCCAAGTCATTGACCAGCTCAGCAATGACCTCGGCTTTGACCTGCGCTACGAGCACAAGGGCAAACTGCTGGGGCTTGAAAACACCCTGACCGTGGGCACGGGCTTCATGTATGGCGGGACGAATGACAACCGCTTCACCAACATCAATGGCACACGCGGAGCCCAGGTGGCCGCCTACCGGCTGCAGGCCACGAACTTCAACTTCTACTTCCAGGACAAGCTGCAGCTCACCGAGAAGCTCTCCGCGTTTGCCGGAGCCCAGGTGGCCTACGCCTCGCGTGAGCTGGATGAACTGCAGTACTTTCCGGGAAACACATTTAACAACAGCGACCGCCTCGAAGCCTGGGGCTTCAGTCCCAAACTCGGTCTGCTCTACGAGGTGGACCCCAAGACACAGATCTATTTCAACGCGAGCCGCAGCTTTGAACCGCCCACTCTGGGCGAGGCCACACCCGCCGGCACGGGCCTGCTGCAGTTGAAGCCGCAGACCGCCACCACCTTGGAAATCGGCACACGCGGCCAGCGCGACCGTGTGTCCTGGGACTTCAGCTACTATTATGCGTGGGTGGAGCGCGAGCTCCTCGGCCTCGGCTCCCCCATCCTCGCCCCCACGACCACCGTCAATGCCGGCAAGACCATCCACCAGGGCATCGAGTTTGGCCTGAACGTGGACGTGCTGCGCGGCCTCGCGGTTTCATCCGACCGCCTGGTGCTGAACCAAAACTTCCTCTGGAACAACTTCAGCTTCAACAAGGACGCCGCCTATGGCAGCCGCCTGCTGCCGGGCTACTCGCCCGTGTATTACCGCGCGCAGCTTCTCTATGAGCATCCCAGCGGCTTTTACGCCGGCCCCACGCTGGAGTGGTCTCCCTTCCGCTTTGCCGCCGACCTGGCACGCACCACCTTTGCAGACCCGTATGCCCTGCTGGGCCTGAAGTTCGGCTACCGCACCAAGAAGGGCCTGTCCTTCTATGTGGAGGCGCGCAACCTCACCGACGAAATCTACAGCCCCACCGTCAACGTGGTGAAGAACGCCACCGCAGCAGGCAGCACCGCCGTCTTCCTCCCCGGCGACGGCCGCAGCTTCTACGGCGGCATCGAGTGGAAGTGGTGAGCGTGTGAATGACGAAGCACGTTTACCAACCGCGCGTGAGCGTTTTGGAGTGCGCCGGTCCTCCGGCGCTTTCGAACGTTCTATAGCCTGCGAAAAGCTCCAGAGGACTGGAGCACTCCAGGACGCTCACGCGACATTTCATCCCGCAACACCCACCGTTCACACCCCTCCCTACACCTCATGAACTCCCGCCTCATCCGCAAACTCCACCGCTGGCTCGGCCTGCTCTTCAGTGTCTCCGTGCTCATGGCCTCCGGCAGCGGCGTCCTGCACAACGTCATGACGCGCACCCAGGCCGCACCTCCGCAGGCGAAACCCTCCGGCGGCGGCATGGATGTGAACGCGATCAAAGTCAGCGTGGCTGAAGCCGTGGCCAAACTGGCCGAAGAAAAACCCGAGGTGCAGGCAGTGAATCTGCGCGGCATCGGCGGCCAGCCTTGGTACCAGATTTACACCACCACCTCACGGGCACCACAGTACGTCAGTGCCGTGGATGGCAAGGTGGACCCCGCCATGGATGAAGCCTACGCTGCGGAGATCGCGACGAAATTCCTCGCCGGAGCCGAGGTGAAAAAGACGGACTTCCTCACCGCCTTCAACAGCGAGTACATCAACATCTTCCGCATCCTGCCCGTGTACCGCTTTGATGCCGGCGATGCGCTGGACACCCGCGTCTATGTCTCCACCACCACCGGCAGCGTCACGCGCCACACCGACAAGCAGCGCCAGTTTGAAGCCACCGTGTTCACGAACTTCCACAAGCTCGGCTTCATCCCCAACAAGGACACCCGCGACCTCGTGCTCACCGTGGTGACCTTCGGCATCTTCCTCGTCGCCTGCCTCGGCATCGCGCTGTTCTTTGCCACGCGGCCGAAGAAACGATGAGAGTTCCCGCGCGGCTGAGTATAAAATAACGCATGCGCCGCCGCCTCCTGCTCCTCACTCTGCTGCTGCTCGCAGCTTGCGGCCGTGAGGTGAGGCAGACACCCCTGCCGGCACAGGCCTACGTGTGGCAGCGGGCCTGGACGCCGGAGGTGTCAGCGGCGGTGCGTGCTTCCAAGTTCGAGGCCCTGCATGTGCTCGCCGCCGAGTTCAGCTTCAAAAATGACAAGCCCGAGATCACGGTCATCACTCCTGACTGGCGGGCGCTGGGAGATGCAGGCAGGCCGATCAGCGCGGTGCTGCGGGTGCATGCTTCCGTGGGGAAAAACGGCTGGAACGAGGCGCTGATCCAGGAGATGCGTCGGCTGTGCACAGACACCGTCTCGCGCTTCAAAGCCGGTGGCGTGAACGTGGCCGAACTTCAGCTCGACTATGACTGCGCGGAATCACGGCTGGCGGACTACACGCGGCTGCTGGGCGCTTTGCACATGGACGTTCCCCTCTGCATCACCGCTCTGCCTGCATGGCTGCGGCACGACTCGGCGAAGAATCTGCTGCGCCTCTCTCCCGGTTATATCCTTCAGGTGCACTCTCTGCACCTGCCGAAAAACGGTGGCCTGACGGGCCTCATGGATATGCATGAAACGCAGGCAGCAGTGGCGCGCGCGGTGGAGATCGGCGTGCCGTTCCGCGTCGCGCTGCCGACTTACTCATGCGTGGTGGAATTTGCGGACGATGGCCGCGTGCGCGAAGTGCACGGCGAAGACATGCCCGCCGGCATTGCGCTCAGCGCACGAAGCTATGCGGTGCTCGATTCAGATGCGTACGCTTTGTCGGCGCTCGTGGCGGACTGGCGCGCCCATGCCTCCCCGCTCATGCAGGCCATCATCTGGTATCGTCTGCCAGTCCGTGGTGACCGCCTGAACTGGTCCGCAGGACTGCTGGACAAAGTGGCGGCTGGCGAAACCCTCAAGCGTGGCTGGGTGGCGGCGGTCCGTCCCGACAAAGAAGGCCACTGTGAAATCATCCTGCAACAAAAGGGCGAGGCGCCGGATGATCTGCCGCGTGAGGTGCTGGTCTCATGGCAGGGTGGCGAGGCCGAGGGCTGCGACGGCCTGCGTGGCTACAAGGTCACGAAGCAGGCAGCCGGGAGCCTGACGCTGAGGCTGGAGCAACCGGCACGCTTTGGCCGCGTGCAGCGAGGGCAGCAGATCGTGGCCGGGTGGCTGCGCCTGCCGGAGGGGCCGGAGGTGAAAATGGCGGCCCGCCTAATTCCTTGAAAAAGTCCTTAGCGTTTTTCATTAACGGACTAAAAATGCCGCCATGACTCTGCGCCCCACTTCGGGCCATGGCTGGCTTTGCGCTTCGACGCTGCTCGGCACCGTCGCCGTCCTTGCCTGCGGCCCCTTTTTTCCTGAAAACGCCCTCGATCAGCCACGCGGCATCCTGCGGCCGCCCTTGTTTCATTTCCAAAGTGAAATGAAGCAGACGGCGCTGCCGCCTGATGTCCGCGTGATGAATCCGCCGGGCACACCCGCCTTCACCCTCGATCTCGAAATGGAGGAGCTGAAGCAGATCATGGCAGGACAGCCCATGGATGAGGCCTGGTTCGGAAGCTACCGGGAACTGCGGCGCGCGATGCTGCATGACGGCGACCGCTCGGAGCACAGCATGCGTCCCAAAGATGACATGGCACGACCGCCATGGTCCAAGGTGAAACAAGATCTTGCCAAGATCATCGCTCCTCTGCCGGAGGACATGCGGCTCTATCTGCAAGGTGCGGCGGCGCGTCTGGATGCGAAGGACCTGACCGTGGATGACCCCTTCAAAACAGCGCGCGAATTCTGGCTGCAACTGCTCGCGCTGCCGGCAGAAAAGCGCGCCAACCGCAGCACCTGGGCCGCATGGATGCTCTTCCGCACCACGCCGCATGATGAGCAGGGCCGCTGGCTGGCCGAGACGCGCAGGCTGGCGCGCGCGGGATTCAAAGACTGCCTGCATCTGGGCATCGAGGCCGCCTACATTCTCGGCAGGCAGGGCAGCGACTATGCGGAAGCTTCCGAGGTGAAAGCCGCCGAGTGGAAGCGTGCCGCCATGCTGCGCGCTCCGCTGGGCCTCAGCCATGCGGAAGACCGCCTGCGGCATGACCGGCGCCTGCTCGTGGACTGGAGCGAGGACTTTGCGCGCGAAGTCCTGGCGGCCCCCTTTCTCCGGCGTGTGCAAATGCTCCAGCTCATCGAAAGCATGGAGTCTCTCGGCGGCTGGTCGACGGGCCAGCCACAGAAGCCTTTGATCGACGACAATCTGCAGCAGTGGCTGGCGTCTTTTGAAAAAGCAGGAGTCACCGACCAGCAGGAGGCCGTGCTGCTGGCCTGGATCACTTACAATGCCGCCCGCTTTGACGAGGCCCGCCGCTGGCTGGCACTGGCGCCTGCCGAGGATGTGAACGCCCTGGCCCTGCGTGGCAAGCTGGCCGCGCTGCGAGGAAACCGCCAGGAGGCCCAGAAGGCTCTCACACGCATGGCCACCAAGCTGCCCACGCCTGAACCCGCTGCGCGCAGATCTTGGGAACGCGAACAGCAAAACGAATGGTACCCCCTCAGCAGCGCGAATTACGCCGCCGTTCGCACGCACAAGCTTCTCGCGGATTGCGGTGTGGCGCAGGTGGCCCGCAATGACTTTGCCGGCGCCCTGCAAACTTTTCTGCGCACCGATTACTGGAGTGATGCCGCCTACATCGCCGAGCGGCTGCTGTCCGTGGAGGAGCTGCTCGCGCTCTCACACCGTGGCAAGATCAAGCCGCTGAAAAAAATGAGTGTGCCGGATGCTGAGCCTCGGACAGGGCCGCTGAGCATTGGCTTTCTGGAAACGAAGTACGGTGGGTGGATGGAGCCAGATGGGATGGACCGCTTCACCTATCTCGTGGCACGCCGGCTGGCCCGCGAAGGCTTGATCAAAGAAGCCTGCAAGCTGCTGCCGGCGGATCTCGAACGCGCGCTGCTGCGCTTCGATGCCGAACGACGCCGCTCCAAAGACGCACGCCTGACTGCCGCAGAGCGCGGACGCGCGCTGTGGACGGCGGCACAGATCGAGCGCAGACTCGGCATGGAATTGTTTGGCTATGAGGATGCTCCGGACTTCACGCTGTGCGGAGGTTTGTTCCATCTGGACTCTTTCCACGAGCGGCGGAAGTCGCCCCTGTGGCGCTCCAGGTGGGAGGATGCACCGCAGACACCCGAGGAGGCGCTGAAATTCACACCCATGCTCCCCGCCACGGCGGACGAGCTCTGGAGCCTGCGCCACTACAGCCCGCCTTTCGAGCAGCGCTTTCACTACCGCTACGTCGCGGCTGATCTCGCCTGGCGTGCGGCGCGCCTCATGCCGGATGACCAAGAAGAAACCGCCCTCGTGCTCGCCACCGCCGGCAACTGGCTGAAAAATCGGGACAACAAATCCGCCGATCGTTTCTACAAGGCCCTGGTAAACCGCAATCCCTCCGTGCCTATGGCCCAGGAGGCAGATCAAAAGCGCTGGCTTCCGGAAATGGACTGGCGCTTTGATCTTACCCTGGAATGAAGCGCTGGAGATCGTTCCAGTGCCACGCGGCCAAAGAAACGTTGAATTACAAACGCGCTGTATTTTTGCCCTTCCTGTTTTTCAAGGGATCGGTTAAACACTCCTACTACCCATGAAAAATATCCTGATCCTCGCCACCTTCGCTCTCTGTCTCACCACTGCACGTGCTGACTTGACCCCCTCCCACCAGGCCTCCATCGAAAAACTGGTGGTCGCCCTTCAGGTGCAAAAACAGTTCGAGAGCAACCTCATCCTGGGATTTGAAGCCGGCATGGGCGTCACCTCGGATCAAATCAAAGCCATGCCCCCGGAGATGCAGCAGAAGTTCGCCGCAGCCATCGAGAAGGTGAAGACCGCCATCCTTGAGCTGATGGGCTGGGAAAAACTCAAGCCCGATGTCGTGGCGATCTATGGCAAAAATTTCACCGAGCAGGAGGCGAAGGACGTCACTGCGCTGATGGAATCGCCCGCCGGCCAGCTGCTTCTCAGCAAGCAGCTCAAGGTGACTGCCGACCTGATGAAGGTGACCCAGGAGAAGATGAAAGTTTTGCAGCCGAAGATCATGGAGATCATGCAGGCAGAGATGACCAAGCAATAAGACAGACCCGGCTGCGTACGTTTAACGTTGACGTTTCCTTCGCCATGATCTCACGCCTGCTTTCCCTTCCTGCCGCCACCCTTCTGTCCCTTGCCAGCGCCAGCCTGCTGCATGCGCAGGCCCCCACGGCGGAGCTGGTCTCCGTGGAAAAAATCTCGGACAAAGCCCCGCACAACGGCGCCACCGACCTCACTCGCTTTCAGAACCTCTTCTACTGCTGCTTCCGGGAGGCCGACTCCCCCACCAAAGGCGAGGGCGTCATCCACACCCTCATCTCCTCCAATGGCAAGGTCTGGGTGGACAACGTCACCCTCAACGAGCCCGGCGTGGATCTGCGCGATCCGAAGCTCATCGTCACGCCCGATGAAAAACGCCTCTACCTCCTCTGCGGCGGCGACTCCGCCACCCTGGGCCGCCAGACACGCTATGCCACCTCCATGGACGGCAAGGTCTGGACCCCGCTGCAGAAGCTCCTGTCCAAAGGCGACTGGCTCTGGCGTGCCACCATCAATCCGGCGGACAAACGCTTCTACGGCGTCAGCTTCAACATCCATCCCAACACCGGCGGCCCTGCGCCTGAGAAGGAGTGGTCGCTCAAAACCTACGCTAGCACGGACGGCAGCGTGTGGCAGCTCTCCTCCCTCATGAACGTGCCCGGCCAGCCCGGAGAAACCACGCTGCGCTTCCTCAAAGACGGCACCGCCCTCGCCCTCATCGCCCGTCAGGGCGGCGACCGCAAAGGCGTGATCGGCAAAGCTCAGGCCCCGTACCGCGACTGGACCTACGCCGCCACCGGCCTGCCCCTCGGCGGCCCGAACTTCATCGAACTGCCCGACGGCAAGCTCATCGCCGGCTCCCGTGGTTTCGGCAAAACCCCCGGCGCCCACATGGTCCTCTTCGCCATGACCCCCACCAGCCTCACCCCCATCCTGGAACTCCCCAGCGGCGGCGACTGCAGCTACCCCGGCCTCTACTGGCACGACGACCTCCTGCACGTGACCTATTACTCCAGCCACGAAGGCAAGCCCGCGATCTATTATGCGCGGGTGAAGGTGAAGTAGGAGGGGAAATGACGACGGCCCGGCTCAGATCCCCTCTCGACAACCGCACTCGAAAACATTACTTTTCGGCCATGAGCCAAACGCTGGATCACATCAAGCAGGAGATCAAAACGCTCCGGCCTGCCGAGCGTTTTGATTTGTGGCGCGATCTGGCCCAGGAGTTTGAGCAGCCGGTGGCCGAGAATGACGATGAAGAATCGGTCGATGCAGCTTGGGATACAGAAATTGATGCTCGTGTGAAGGAGATCGAGGAGGGCAAGGTGGAACTCGTCTCCGCTGACGAAGCCATTGCGCGCATCCGCTCCAAGCTTGCGGCTCGTCGGGCCGATCTTACGTCAGCGGCATGAAGCCGCCGGCCATGCATCCCGCCGCCGAGCGGGAATTGGATGAAGTCACCGATTACTACGCGGCGATTGACCCGGACCTGGCCGATGCCTTCGTGAATAGCTTTGAGTCCTACAAGACCCAAATGACGCAACACCCTCTGCATTTCAGCAGACGCAAAGGACTCGTACGCCGGGCCAATCTGGCACCGCAGTTCGGCGAATATTATCTGCCGTTCATAATCTGGCAGGATCGCGTGGTCATCCTCGCCGTCGCGCACGCCAAGCGCCGCCCGTATTACTGGCGAAAGCGCATCCGCGAATCAAAAGAAATGTTCTGATTCAAACTTCCGCGGGACTGCGGCCACCTCACACCCATCCTCGAACTCCCCAGCGGCGGCGACTGCAGCTACCCCTGCCTCTACTGGCACGACGACGAACTTCACGTGAACTATTACTCCAGCCACGAAGGCAAGCCCGCGATCTACTATGCGCGGGTGAAGGTGAAGTGAGTGAGTGAAGGCGACGACGAGAGATCGGTCGAAGCCGCGTGGGATGCCGAGTCAGGAATGCAAACGAGGCGGAGGCAGTTCCTCGCCGATAAAGGCAGAGACAGCCTGCTGCATCTCCGGCGTATAGGCACCCTTGACGCGTCCTGGAAAGGCTCGGACCAGCTGGGAGACGGCATGCGCAAACTGCCTGGGCACGTGCTGATTGTGCAGCTTGCGAAAGTAGAGCGGATTTGGCAGTGACTCCCATGCATTGGTTTCATACGGGGCGAACCCGGTGCGAACGAGCCCCTTCAATCCATTGTGATGCCAGGCAATTGTTCGGGTGTCGTGATCAACGACCTCGAGATGTACATTATCTAGTGGATCCGTATCGCTGTAATCCAACAGGACCAGAGGAGCGCTTTGCGGCGTAAAAGCCGACAGCAAGGCCGCAGGATTGAAGACAAAACCCGGAAAATAAAACACCTTTTCCGGATCATGGATCCATATGGACCACTCAAGGCACAGTTCCAAACTGAAGCTGTCATCCGGAGGTATCGTTCCAGAACCCTGAGTTTTCAGAGACGCTTCAAAACGGAGGCTGGCAACAAACGGCGGTGGTTTCACGACATGGAGCTCGGTTGGTATGCGAAAGTCTCGGCTCAGGCAGCAGCAGACGCAAACACCACCGATGGCGGCATACATGCCAAACAATCTGCTGATTACGAGATTTGTCAGCAGCTTTCGAAGCGGCAAAATATCATCTGCTCTCATCGGTCTCTGAAGCAGGTGCTGGGACGTCGTCGTCCTCATGCACAAACAGCTCATCAGAGCCGAGGTAATCGTAGAACAGTTCTCTCGAACATTCAGGGCAGCAAAAACCCAGTGGCCTGCCGGGTTCGATGGAAAAGGCACCCTTGGCCCTGGCTTCCTGGATGAACTGAGAGCAGGATTGGGTGTGCGCTGCAAAGGCCAGCGAGGAGGCCTTCTTGCCAATCTGAACGCCGCACACCGGGCAGGCCTGAGCGGCCAAATGGCGCAATCCCAACCAACGCTGCAGCCGGGCCGATGACCAGTATCCGAAAACCAGAAAAGAGATCACGGCCCCTTCCATGCACAGCACCTTCATCCAACCACCCAAGGTGAACCATCCTACAACTCCAAGAGCCATGGCCATGAACCAGAGGCTGACCGAGTTCCGGAGCCGATCACCACGCCACAACAACGGCAGAGAAAAAGCGCGAAGTGTCTGCTTCATGGGCTGCGATTGATATGCCGCTTAGAGCCTCGTTATGATTGGCTAAGAAGTTGAAATTCCAGCGAGGCAGGCGACTCAAAACTTCCTTCGAATCTGCATAACGAATCATGCCCGGCAAGAAATCCAAAATTCGCCGCATAGTAGATCACGTGCGCATCTCCGACAGGCACGGGCAATGAGAAGGTAAACACAGCGTGGCGGCGGGAATCGCGCGTGCGCGTTGAATAACGGGAAAACAACAGCTCAAACACAGCTCGCTCGGTGCGGTTGGCGAGGGGGTCGAGGGAAAAGAAGGACGTCAGATCCGTGCCTTCGTCCTGCGAAGCCAGCAGGCAGCGGATTGAAAAATGAGGCTCGTCCGAAAAGCCGTGCAATCGATGCCTCAGCGCCTCGGCAGAAATGGAGCGACGATAAACTTCCATGCGCGGAGCAGTGGCCGCATCAGGCCGGTTTATTTCCGACATGACGATCTGCTCAAGAATATTGAATGAGTCAAAGCTGATGTTGCGAAGGGCTGCTGGCCAGGCCTGAGCATGGGATGCGAGACCTTTTTGTCGAGTGCCAATGGCTCACGCTCTCAGAGAAATACACACCAGCCATTCTTCTGACCGTTTCACTCGAGATGACCGACCAGCTGACTTGACTAAGCGCGTGATTCCAGTCTGCCGCCAGCGTGCGGCAACTCCCCTCCCGGCGAAACCTCGCCACAAAAAGCGTCAAGGTGTTGTCAGACCTGCGCACTGGACACAAACCACCTTCCTCTCAAACCCCTCTGCGCCGGTACTTCTGCAGCCGGCTGTTTGGCTTGTCTGGCAAAGTTCGTTCGATCAACCCGGCATCAAGCGCGGGCTGGAG
This sequence comes from Prosthecobacter sp., assembly GCF_049294395.1. Lineage (GTDB taxonomy): Bacteria > Verrucomicrobiota > Verrucomicrobiia > Verrucomicrobiales > Verrucomicrobiaceae > Prosthecobacter. The sequence goes on along the minus strand of NZ_JBAQCR010000052.1, from coordinate 86,558 downwards.
GTAGTTCTTGCGGAACGTGGGCCGGTGGGAGAGGCCCAGCTTTTTCATGCATTCCAGTGCGCTGGCTGGCTTCGTTCCCAGGCACTTGAGCAGGGCTTTGACTTGGTCGGTGACTTGATCGCTGACTTGGTCGGTTGCGGCTGCTTCGCGCAGGGCCTGCAGCAGCGCAGAGAGGAGGAATTCGATGAACAGCGTGGAGTGCCCCTGCTTGTCGGACGCGGCCAGTGCGCGGTAATACTCGGCCTGGCGTTCACGGATCACCGTCTCCACCGGCAGGTAGGCGAGCAGCGGGTGCCACTGGCTCAGGATGAGAGTTTGCCAGAGCCGCCCCATGCGGCCATTGCCATCGGCAAAGGGGTGGATGAATTCCAGCTCGTAGTGGAAGACACAGCTTGAGATCAGGGGATGGGCATCGGTGCGTTTGAGCCAGCCGAGCAGATCCTTCATCAAGCCGGGCACCCGCGCCGCAGGCGGGGCCATGTGCACAATCTGCGTTCCTTGAGCGATGCCCACTCCGCCCCGCCGGTAGCGGCCTGCGGAGTCTACCAGCCCCTTCATCAGGAGCTGATGCGCGGCGAGGAAGTGCTTCTCCGCCCAGGGCTTCCAGCCCTCCATGGCCTCATAGGCTGCAAAGGCATTGCGCACCTCCTGGATCTCCTGCGGCGGCCCCAGCACGCGCCTGCCTGCGATCACCGCCGTGACCTGCTCCAGGCTCAGGCTGTTGTTCTCGATGGCGAGGGAGGCCTGGATGCTTCTCAAACGATTCCCCCTGCGCAAAGCGGGGGCCATCGGCGACTCCGCGCGCAGCCCCTGCCGACCCATCTCCGCACTGATCTCCGCCACGAAGTGCAGCATCTTCGAGGTCAGCGTGAAGGGAGGTGTGTAGCTGGATGGCATGGCAAAGCTCAGGCGGCACGACCGCAAGAGCCGGTGGGAGAGTCAGGGATGCAGGGAGTTTCTGCCAGCACAATCATGCCCAATGCCTGACGCATGCTGGCTGGCCTCTTTCCCGCAGCTCATGTTCTATAGTTATCTCGAAGCGTACTTTCTCAGCCCTTCATACGGCGACTCGGGTTCGTGATTCGAGTTGGGTGAGCGTGGCGTGAGCAGGGAGACCTCAATGCCCACCTCCTTGTCCTCGTGATGGATGCGCAGGTACAGGGTGTCGTCTCCGCCGCCCCAGACGGCGACTCTCTCCCCGATGGCAAAGAGGGGATAGGACTCCTGCATCCAGTGCCCGTCAAAGGTGGGTGCGCCGAGAATGGCGGTGATTTCACCGCGCCTCTTCTCAAAGTGCTTTTCATAAGCCGCATAGACGGAATCAAACTGGCTGCCTTCGCTCCAAAACCCCCGGGACACGGCAAACACCATGTCTGTTTCAGGCGCCTGGCGCAGGCTGTTGATGGCATCCGCAGCGGAGATCGGATTGTAGAAAGCGTTGTGTGGAAGAGGCCCGGGGGAGCGAAGAAGAAGGGCGATGCCGACCAGGCACGCGATGCCAAGGATCATCCAAAAAAGAGGTTGGTTGCTCATTCATTCCAAGGTCCGCGAGAGTTGGAAAAAAGCTGCTGGAAAAAGAGGCCGCGATGTCCGGCCTCTTTTCACCAGCCCACTTTCCCCCCGCCGCCGGCGGGGCGGGGGGAAACTTCCGCAACTTCCACATCTTCTGCGGGGGGGTGTACGTGCACGTCAGTCCCAGGTGAATGTGTAGGTGGTGCATCTGCCCACCTTGGAGCGGATGCGGCAGTGGCCTTGCTTCACGAGCTGGGGGAGGATCTCGCCGTAGAGGCGGGAGACGGTGAGGGCACCCTGGCGGCCTGGATTGGCGGCAAAGCGGCGGGTCAGCTCCGTGCGGGTGTAGTCCGCGCTGCGCTGGCCGGGGTGGTCTCCGCTGATTTGAGACATCAGCCACTCCCCGGTGTCCGCCACCAGGACACGCCGGCTCTGGGCCTCCAGCTCCACGAGGGCGTCCAGGCAGGCGTCCTGATGCGCTTCGGCGAGGGCGAGCACATCCTGGGTGATGAGGTAAGGATTTTCAATGCTGCCCCTGGCCCACCGGCAGGCCTGGAAGATGACGGCCAGCTTGAGACAGCGGGCCGGGGATTCATTGAGGCTGGAGAGCAGGCTCTCCTCTCCGCTGGTGTATCCTGGTATTTGCTTGCAGCGCTCGCGGTTGCGCTTCTGCAGGCTGATCCAGTACTCCCGTGCCTCCTGGGTGAAGCTGTTCGCGCCCACCACGCCTTGAAGGTCGGACAGCTTGCGAAACTGCTCTGCCAGTTCGTCGAGTGCGGCACCTTCCAGGCTGCGCGGCCACCAGATCTCCCGTGCCTGCTGGCTGGCGAGGTAGAAGCCGAAGCGGCGGCGCAGCCCGCTGCCCGCCTCCAGATTGTCCAGCCGTGCCACCCCATAGGTGGCTCCAATGCAGAGGCTCAGCGTGGCCTGCGGGATGTGGCGCTCTGAGCTGCCGCCTTCGTGCAGCTTGCGCTCCCGCAGGTAGTTCTGGGTCCAGGGTGCACCATCGTAGAGTTTCAAATACCTGGCAGACACCTCCTTGCCGTGGGCGCTGGTCTCCCAGGTGCGCAGCAGGGTGTTGCCCTCATCCTCAAACTGCATCCGGTGGGGCTGCTGCTCAAAGCTGTCAAACAGCGCGGAGTCGCTCGCATTGCCATACAGCAGATCACTGCTCATGAGGATCTTCTGGGCGATCTTTTCCGCCGGCTTGAACGTGGTGCTCTTGCGCAGCCCGGCGGGCGTGGCGATGAAGTTGTACATGGTCAGCGGCTTGCTGCCGCCAAAGTCCAGCGTGACAGCGGGCGTCAGCAGTCTGCCACACAGGGAAAGGATGGGTGCCAGGATGAGGCCGTCCGGCAGCTCCGAGACCTTTCGCACGAAGTCGCGGTAGTCCGCCAGGATGGAATCCTCCGGGATGGGGTGCTCCCGCGTACACCCCCCCGCAGAAGATGTTGAAGTTGCGGAAGTTTCCCCACTGGCAGCCGCTGCGTGCACATACCCCCCCGAGGAAATTGGGGAGATTGGGGAGGTTTCTCCGCTGGTGGGTCCTGTGTGGGTAGAGCCTCCCGTGGAAGATGTGGAAGTCTCTCCGCTGCTTGGCGCGGGTGGGGGCTTCGGTTTGTCTGCGGGCGGCTGGGGCTTGTACCAGTCGGGGACGGGAGCGTTCACGGGACGCAGATAGCTCGTCCAGTCGGCGGAGGGCCGGAAGGCTGGGCGGGCTTGCAGCTCAGCGGTGCCATCTGTGAGGGAGCCGGGTTTGGGATTGGAATTGGAATCAGAGTTCATGATCTGAAGAGGGGAGGGGTGAAGGGTTCAGCGTTTGATGATGCGTGTGCTCTCAGGGGAGGGGACGACGGCCTGCTCATGCTGCTGCAGCGCGGCGAGGACCTTGTGAAACTCAAAGCGGCAGAAGCCGCGCACCTTGATCATGGGCACCGTTTTGTGGCGGATCCAGGTGTGCAGGGTGCGGCGGGAGATGCCCAGCCTGCGCGCAAGCTGATCCTGCGTGAGCAGCTCCCCGGAGGCTGCGGCGGCGGTAGAAGACGTCTGTGGAGGAAGAGGGGTGGTGGTGGTGATGGAGTTCATGATGATGATGATTTCTGAGCATGTCTGTTTTCCAACGTTTGGTATTTAGTGGTGTTTCGTGGTAGCATGCGGGCGCGCCGGGGCATGGAAATGCCGGAGAAGCGCGGAGACCGCGTGCGGTGGTGGTCTTGGTGCGTGGTGGGCCGGAAGCCGTCGGCGGCTTCAGCGTCTTGCGCGGGTTGCGATGCCAGAGTTCTTCACTGCTGCTTCGCTGTCATCTCTGCAGCAGGCCGCGTTCTTCACGCCGGCCCTTCATCAGGAATGGAAACAGACTTGGGCCCGTTTTTCAAATGTCAACGACGATTGCTGAGAAAAAATGCATTTCATCGCAGAAAGCGTTGAATCATGGTAGGTACTGCCAGCTCGCGCGGCGGGGTCGGGCGTGTTTCCTGCAGGATGAGGATCAAGCCGCTGCGGGGGTGCCAATCAAACGCGGGGCTTCGGTGTCAGTGGCACTTCCCACACCAGTGCACGTCCCGTGCCCTTGCGCCGCACCAGCCCGATCTCCTCCTCCAGCCTGCGCGTCCACTCCGGGCATGGCCGCTCATAAGGCAGGGCGAGCGTCTCCCTCAACTCCACCCACGTCGCCCCCTGGCGCTTCCGTTTCAGGTGCTGCTGGATGGCGGCTTTGAACTCGGTGTAGTGCATGGCGGAGGGGGGGCTTGAACTTTCAGACACAAACTTGGTGTTCTAACCATTTTCATTGCTGAAATCAGAATCGCCACTGGGCCGAATCCAATAACGAAACCGAAGCTCGTTCGAAGGATCTCCACGGCTCATAACTTCTATGGACTCGATGCGTAATAGAGCAAAAAAACCTTTACTGTTCTGTAGAACCACAAACTGTCCCACTGCGGGGCGGCGAGTTCTAGATGTGAAATCCAAGGTAGAGACATCACTAAGCGCTTTAAATTCGAACTCTTTTGGAACCTCCGCTACACCTCTGATTGAAGGTGCATCGTTGTAGCAGTAAATACTTTGATTGGCAGCTCCACCCCATCTGGACTCGAATGTCAAATCGCCATGTCCCAACTCAAATCTTCCATCATGGGAGCAGTGATCGAATACCACATGTCCACACAACGCCGGACTATGTGGTGCGGGCACCGCGTTCGCCTTGGACAAAATGATTGGTCGTCCGAGCTTTTCTAAAATTTTGCTCGCCAAAATTTCCGGAGAAATGCGCCGAGCATCGAGATAACTGACTGTTGGGAGTAAGCCTTCAACAATAGTGTCGTCAAATCGCACAGGGAGAATATATTCGCCTTTCTCAATCAGAGCACGTGATTGAGCTGACCGCCTTTCGTGGTTTGTCCATACTTTATCGGCATAATGATGCGATATGAACATGACCACGTACCGTTGTGCTTCCGAGTAAACCATACTCAGGTGAGTGTACAGGTCTTTACCCCAAAGATCGACGGCATTGTAATCGTCGTAAAAGAACGATACTTTATGGTTCTGGAGAAATCGCGCGACCATCTCGACATATGCGCGATCTTCCCCCGCAAAAGAGAGAGCTACTTCGTGGTTTGACATGGCAGTTGCAGGCATAGTATTTGACTATCGGCAAAACAATCAAAGCCATGATTGGCGCTCTATGCCACAATTTTATCAAACAATGAACATGCCCATAACTGTGCGCCCTAATCGGTGGAAAACCTCCGCCGGAGAAAAAAGCTAAGCCACCTGCACGCCATCAATCGCATAAAACTGCGCCACCGCAGCGCCTTCGCGCAGAGTCCTGGCGCATTGATACTCCTCCGAATGGAAGAACTGCTTGGCGGCTTCGAAGGTGGGGAATTCGAGAATGACCACGCGCTCGGTCACTTCCGGTCCTTCGAGGGTCATGGACTCACCACCCCGCGCAATGAAGCGACCGCCGTATTGCGCGATGATGCCGGGAGTCTGCTTCATGTACTCCGAGTAGCGGGGCCAGTCCGTCACCTGTACGCTTCCGATGATGTAGGCTGGCGTGGATTCAGGGAAGGTTGGGATGTTGGTAAGCAGCGAAGCTAGGCGAAAAGGCGCTGGGCACGCAAGACTGAAAAGCCGTCATTCCATCACGTCTCCTGGCATCGACTGCATCACCTCCGGGAGCATCCTCATGCCCGTGTGCCATTTTTTCAAATCCACCTTCTGCGTAGTGCCGTCTTGTTTCATGATGAGGTCGATCTGATCATCGTCGGCTCTTTCTCCGAGCTCAAACAACTCCTCGGGCGTCATCGACTTCCCACGGTAGGTGATGGTATCTCGTCCGGTGCGGGTGTCGTGATCAAACACCACCGTACGCCTGTGCAGGCAGGAGGTGGCAAAGAGAAGCAGGACGGCACACAGCAATGTGCACGGTCCATAGCTCGGATAATGAGGGTGCATCGTAAGCGCTGGTCGACGGACAAGAGTGTCCATCGTACTTCCAGGCAGGAACTCCCGCAGCGATTTCATCACACCAGATCCGCACGCGTGAACGCAGCCGCCACCGGGTAGCCCTTGGCCTCGATGGCTTCGCGGCCGCCTTCGGAGCGATCCACGAGGATCAAGGCGAAGGCGACTTTGCCGCCTTCTTCCTCGATGGCTTCGATGGCCTTCAGGGTGGAGCCGCCGGTGGTGATGACGTCATCGACGACAACGACGGGCTGGGTGGTGATGAAATTCCCCTCAATGCGTTTGCCACGGCCATGGCCTTTGGGTTCCTTGCGCACCACGAAGGCCTGTACCGGTGGCGTATCGCCCGCGAGGCTGGAGCTCATGGCCACTGCCAGGGTGATGGGGTCCGCACCCATGGTGAGGCCACCGAGGGAGCCGATGCTGAGGCCGCGCTTCGCTTCCTCCTCACGCAGCAGCGCATGCAGCACACGGCCCACGAGCACCGCGCCACGGGAGTCGAGGGTGGTCACACGGCAGTCCACATAGAGATCGCTCTCCTTGCCGGAGGCGAGGGTGAATTTGCCGGTCTTGATGGACTTGGCTTTGAGAATTTGCAGGAGTTCTTCGCGGTCTTGCTGGAGGGACATGGGGCGATTTAGAATTGAGGACCGTGGATGACAAGAGGCGACTGATCGCAGGAACACATTTTTCTACGTGATCACGCCTAATGCAGGTTGACGATTTCCAAGATATTTCCTTAGCTGGGCCCTTATGAAGAAAACACGGGCTCTTTTTTTTCTGCTGCCGGCTTTGTCGTTCGTCCTAGGCGGTATTTATGCGGCGGAGCCCGGTTGGTATGCACGGGCATCCAAGTCGGGCCTCTGCCTGCAGGAGGAGCGCTCGCTGCCCGCTGGCCATTATGTCGGAAACGGCATCCTGGTGAAGGTCGATCCTTATTTAGCGACTCCCCGCGCAACCCAGATGGAGGTGACCTTCCCGGCGGGAACCGTGCTGGAGGACGTGACGCTGAACACCACCAACGGCGGGGTCGTGAATCTGAACAACTGCATCTTGCGCAGAGTGGCGTTCAAAATGACCTCACGCGGCAGCTTCAATCTGACGGGCTGCGCACTGGAGGACTGCTACGTGTCCAATGACAAGGGAGACTTCCGCCGCAGCAACGGTGTGGCATTCACCACCGAGGATCTTTACGGAGAGATCGGTCCGCCGAAGCTGAACATGACAGAGTGCGTGGTGGCTGGCAGCACGCTGGCCTCGCCTTTTTTATGCGGAATGGCCGCCAAACGCTGTACCTTTGTGTCCTGTGTGCTGGAATCTTATCCTACCGATGGGAGCCAGCGCTCCACGCGCTACGTAGAGTGTCTGTTTGACAGCACCAAATTTACCGGAACGGATGTCTTGCTGACCACCAGCCAATGCCGCTTCACCCAATGTGAATGTCTGGATGTGCTTTCAAGAACCGCCGCGAACTTTGTGGTGGCGCCCGTGGTGCTGAGGCTGGCATGGGAGAAGGGCAATCCGGAGCTGCCGGACAAGACCGTCAACGGCAAGGTGAGTTTTGAAAAGATCGCCGCGTCATTCCCGGCCGGCTCCAGCCAGGCTCACGAATGGGATGGCAGCCACCTCAAGGTCGCGGCTTTACCAGACGCAGGCGCCACGCCCCAGCAGCTGCAGCAGGTCTGGAAGCTCATCGACATGAGCAGCGCTATCGCGAACGCCAACACTAATGCTCCGGCAGCCCCCCAAGGTGTGGCACCGGCTGGCAATAACGCAGTGATCACCGGCACCCCTTCCGCCGCCGGAGTGTCCTTCAAATCACGCATCAATCAGGTGAACGGCCTGCTGATCTCCCAGCTCTCCTCCGGCGGCGAGGCCGGGCAGGTCACGCGCATGAACCTCACCGCGCTGCCCTCGCTGGGGGAGTCGCCTTCCACGCTCAAGTTCAATCAAGACGTGGGAGAAAGCATGGGCAAGGCGCTCAATGAGGTCAGCAAATTCTCCCAGCTGCGCCACGGCGGCTGGCCGGTGGGCCACTCGCTGGAGATCGGCTTTGAAGACAAGTACATCGGCAAGGACGGCCCCTCCGCCGCAGTGGCCTGCGCCCTGCTGCTAGAAGCCGCGATCACCGGCAAGAAATGGGACCCCGCCTTTGCGGTGACCGGCGACATGAACGCAGACGGCAGCGTGCAGCCCATCGGCGGTGTGCAGGCGAAGATCCGCGGCGCGACCAAAGGCTCCTGCAAGCTCATGGGTGTGCCGGTGAAGAACGAAAAGTCCGTGATGGATCTTCTGGTGCTGGAAGGTCCGGCACCGCTGGTGGGCATCACCGTCTTTGGCATCACGAGCTTCGACGATGCCCTGCTGCTGGCCAGCACCGAACGGCCGCCGGCGCTGCAAAGTGCCCTCACGGACTTTGACAGCATGCGTACGGTGATGATGAAAGATCCGCGCCAGATGGTGCCGCTGCTGCGCACCCCGCATGCGGCACAGCGTCTGCAAGCCCTGCTGACCGCTGCGCCAAACTGCTACTCCGCCAAGTACCTGCTGCTGTATCTGCAGGGCCGCGGACCTCGCGCGCTTTCCATCGGTGGCTCCATCGAGGCGGCTCAGAACAATGCGCAGTCCGTCGTGTCTGCCATTGATCACGACGTGGACGCCAATGTCTCCAGCCTCAAGGGGGACGAGCTGGGCAACAGCCTGTTCAGACTGCGGCAGGTCCGGCCGCTTCTGGATGCGCGCGTGTGGCCGTATGTGGACGGGCTGGTGGCCTACGGAGAGGTGATCCGTGGCGCACTGCTCAATCCGGTGCGCTCTGGAGCACGCTACACAGATCTGGTCAGCAAGGCCAAGAAGGCGGCGGGCACCGTCAAGGCCGCCTATGACAAGCTGATCAACGACTCCCAGGTGCGCGAGGAGCTGGGGCTCTAATCCCCGCTCATTCCTCCTCAGCTTCGCCTTCGGGCTCAGCAGCGGACTCTGAATCTGCCTCGGACTCTCCATCCGGCTCAGGCTCGGACTCCATCTCGATTTCAATCTCAATCTCCGATTCCACCACGACGTCGGGCTCGGCCTCAGCCTTGGATTCGGCTTGGGCTTCCGCCTCGTTTTCTGCGTCCGCTGGTTCGGCTTCGGGCGCTGTCTCGGCCTTGGCTTCGGTGTCAGCAGCTTCTGCGGGAGCAGCAGCAGCAGCGCCTTCAGAATCCTTCGGTGCCTCGGCATCCGGCTTGGGAACCACACCATCCACGGTGAACGTCACGCCCACGGCTTTCGCTGCATCTGCCGCAGGGCCACCGAAGGCCAGGAGGGTGGCCACTTCGTCCTGCATGTCGGCCATTTCGTCGAGGCGCAGTTCGGGATCGCGCACGATGAAGATTTCACCGGTCTTTTTGTTTTCGTAGAAGAGCATCTTGGCTCCATCCACTTCCTTCTCGGCGGTCTGGTGGAGCTGGCGTTTCCGCTCCAGCATGAGGGCTAGGATGTAGCGCGCGTTTTCGGTGCGCGGATCTCCTTCTTCGATGAAGCGCTGCAGCAGGGCCTGTGCACCTTCCTTGGGGGTGATCTCGGGCTTCGCCTCGGCGAGGACTCTGGAATAGATCGTCTTCCAGGCGGCCACGGGCTTGCGCTGCTCCACCTCCTGCGCCCACGCCTCGGCGCAGACGTCTCGCCTGACGTAGCCGTTTTCCTCCGGATCAAAGTAGATGGTCGTGTGGAAGCTCTCGCCGTCCTCAAACTGACGGCCAGTGACGGCGCAGGTGTGTGCGCGGCTGCGAATGGACCAATTTTGCTGCATCAGCGATTTTTAAGTTTCTGGTTCAAAATATCAAGCGGCAGGGGCGTTGGGCAACGCCGTACCACCGCTGCGATTGCGCGGGCGGGCGATCTGGGGCTTGAGCTTGGAGAGACGCAGTTTGAAGCTTGGCAGGTCGCGGTTCTGCGAGCGGTAATGGAACAGGACAAGGCCAAGGGTGCCAAACAACAGGTGCGGAATCCACACGGTGAGCCAGGGCGGCAGGTGCCCGCCTTTGCCCAGATTGAGGCAGAGATTGTTCATGAACATGTAGATGAAGAAAATGAACACGCTGCCTGCAATGCCACCCACCGAGCCCCGGCGTGAGTAGGCCACCCCCAGCGGCGCGGCCACGAGCACCAAGGCCATGGCCTGCCAGGGCATGGCGAAGCGCTGCCAGAAGTGCGTGCGAAAGGGCGCGAGCTTGTCGTCCGCCGCCTTCGAATGAGCGCTCAGGTAGGAGACAAGCTCCGGCACGCTCATGAAATCAGGCCGCAGCGCATAGCTCACGAGGCTCCAGGGGGTCTCCTCGATTTCCTTCACTTCCAGGACGCTTTGACCGTCTGCTCCCACAGGAAAGGGCCGGATGGATGCGAGGTGACCGTTTTGATAGATCAGCTCCTTGCCGTCATAAAAGCGCCAGCCGGTGCGTGGCGACCAGCCCACCGATGGCGCGATGATCGTGTGCGCGGGCCGCCCCAGATTGTCTTCCTCACGGATTTGCACCCCGTGCATGCGCTCGTGCCCGCTGCGCAGGGAAAAGGGGAAGGTGGCCACATACCAGGTGCGGTGGCTCTGCTCATTATAAAACATGATGCCAAACGCCATGATGGAATCCGCCGCATGCACTTTCATGCCGCTAAAAACGGCCTCACGATTGCCCTCGGCACGCGGCGCCCAGTAGTAGCTGGCCGCCATGTTCAGAAGGCAGGCGTAAACACTGGTGACAAAAATCGGGCGCAGCACCCGGGTCAGGCTCTGGCCGGTGCCCAGCATGGAGATGAGCTCGTTGGCCTTCGACATGCGGGTGAGGGAATAGAGCACCGCCAGCAGCAGCGCCACCGGCAGGATCTGCGTGTACACAAAGGGGATCATCCCCAGATAAAAGGTGATCACCCGTACCACGCCGATTTTGGATTCCTGAAATTCCTTCAGATTGTCCAGCAGATCCATGATGATCCACAGGGTGAAGAAGGACACAAAGCAGAACACCAGCGGATGCAGGAAGGTGCGCAACGTGTAGCGCTCCAGAATGCCGATGCGCCGGTAGTAGTGCAGGGCAAAGGGAACCGACAGAAACACCAGCGCGATGAACACCAGCTTGAAGGCAAAGGCCACCGGCTCCGGCGGTTCGCCCATTTCCGTCATGTGCGAATGCGCGATGTAATCGACCAGATCACTCGCGATGGACCACACGGCCATGGAGACGGAGGCGATGCTGACCGGCAGCATCAGGCGGCGCAGATCGCCCCAGCGGCGCCAGATCACGATCAACAGCACCGGGATGCCCAGCCTGACCCACAGATTGAGATAGGGCAGCACTCTTGAGAGGATCAAAATGCCCTGCGGCACATCCATCTGCGCCACCTGCGCCTGCTGCAGCGCGGCATCCACCGCATCATCTGGGTGCGTGCGGTGCCAGCCCATCAGCATGGAGATGATCAGCAGGGTGATGGCCACGGCAAACGACCCCCGTCCCAAATAGGGGAGTTCACGCGCCTTTTGCCAGGCTTGGATCACACGTTGCTGCCACTTCATGCCGTCAAGAGAGCCCTGAGAGTCGGTTAGAGCCGCCGATGCGTCAAGGGTGCACGGACTCCGGACAAAAAGAAGCCCGGAGTTTTGAGCTCCGGGCTTCGAATTTTAAGACTGGTTGCAGGGGCCAGATCAGTTCACATCCAGGCACACGCCTTCGGTCGTGCTGCGGGCGAAGATTTTGCCATTGGCGAGGATCGGGTAGCTCCAGACCTTGCCATCAAGCACATCTTTGCGCGCCACTTCCTTGTATTTGTCCGGGCTGGCTTCGACAACAACGATTTCACCCTTGTCGCTGGTGGCGATGATCTTGTCTCCTGCGAGGATGACCTGACCGGGGCCGAAGCCTTTTTCCGCCCATTTGTCTTCGCCCGTGCGGATGTCCACGCAGGCCAGGGGGCCGGCGCCGTATTCCTTGAAGCTGAACATGCCGTAGAGGTAGCCGTCTTTGACGACGGGGGTGCTCCAGTGGTTGAAGCACTGGTTTTCACGACGCCAGATCTGGGTCGCTTCCAGTTTGCCGCCGCTCTTGCTGATCTTGAACGCACCGGCACCCACGCCATAACCGGCGGAGCAGTACACGATGTCTTCAAACACCACCGGGGAGGCGGCGGTGCTCACTTTGTAAGGGAAGGGGGCGCGCCAGATCACGCTGCCTTTTTGGGGGTCAACGGCGACGAGGCCGGTCTGCGTGAAAAAGATGGCCTGATGCACGCCAAGGATGTCTGCGAGCACGGGAGTGGCGTGGGTCATCTTGTCGTCTTCACCCTTCCACACAACTTTGCCGGTGTTCTTGTTCAGGCCGATGAGCGCCTGGCCTGCACCACCGCCGGCGAGGAGGAGCACATCACCATCGATCACGGGAGAAGCGGCGTTCTCCCATTTGATCTGTACGCCGGCGTTGTCCTTCATCACGTCGTGCTTCCAGACTTCCTTGCCCGTGGCGGCGTCGAAGCAGAAGACACCGAGCATGGAGTCGATGGCGTACACTTTGCCGGCATTGACCACCGGAGTGGAGCGGGAGCCGTCGCCGCCTTTGTTGTCAGGCGTGCCGGAGTCACCGCCGCCGGTGTATTTGGGAACGATGCTGAGCGGCTTGCTCCACAGCTGCTTGCCGGTCTTTTCATCGAGGCAGACGATTGTTTCACCGCTGTTGCCGTCGGTTTCACCCGTGACGAGCGTGTACACCTTGCCATCTGATTCAGCAAAGGAGCTGAAGCCGAGATTGGTGGGTGATTTCCAGACTTCCTTGAGGCTCCATTTGGCATTGGCCAGGGCGGGGACGACGCCATTGCCGGAAGGACCCCGGAAGGCGCCCCAGTCGGTGGATTCAGCGGAGAAAGCGGTCGTGGCCAGTGCCAGACCAAGTACAGTGGTGAGATGAGTGCGTGTCATGGGAAGGAAATGGAACGAGTGACGCCGTGGGGCTCTTTCGGTACAACGCAGCCCGCACAGCATCTGCGTGCACAGCACTGCCGCGTTACTCCGTGGGCCTGCGGGAGCGCGGCTCACGCGTCACCGTATCGCCGGTGCCTGCACAAGTGACGAAGGGACCGTCCGCCATCGGTGCGGTCTTGGTGAAGCCGACGTCGGGCATGTCGCTGGGCTTGCCTTCGAGCGGGAAGTCTTTGCGCAGCGGGAAGAACGGGTAGCCTTCCCACATGAGGATGCGGCGCATGTCGGGATGGCCGCTGAACTTGATGCCCATCATGTCATACACCTCGCGCTCATGCCAGTTGGCGGTGGGCCAGATGTCGCTGACGGTGGGGACTTCCACGTCCTCGGCCACAGCGGCGCGCACACGCAGGTGCTGCAAGTGGCCGTAGCCATAGAGCTCATACACCATCTCAAAGCGCGGCTCCTTGCCCATGTAATCGAGGCTGCAAATATCGACGAGGCAGTCGAAATTCAGTTCATCGCGGCAGTACGCGAGCAGCGGCTTGGCGTTGGTGAGCTTGACGACGAGCGTGTGTTCGCCACGAAACTCCTTCGTTTCCAGCACGGCATCACCGAACTTCTGCTTCAAGGCTTCAACCATTTGGGCGGCATTCATGGTCGTGAAAAATTAAGCGGTGAGTTCGGCGAGGAGTTCCTTCTTCTGCTCGGTGAAGGAGTGCTCGGTTTCGATCTTGCGCTGCAGACGCATCATGCCTTCAAGCAAGGCTTCCGGGCGTGGAGGGCAGCCGGAGATGTAAACGTCCACCGGGATGAGCTGATCGATGCCCTGAAGCACTGCGTAGCTGCGGTACATGCCGCCGCTGGAGGCGCAGGCACCCATGGCGATGCACCACTTCGGCTCCGGCATCTGGTCCCACACCCGTTTCACGGCGAGGGCCATCTTGTAAGTCACGGTGCCGGCCACGATCATCACATCCGCCTGACGGGGGGAGAAACGCATCACTTCCGCACCGAAGCGGCTCAAGTCGTAGCGGCTGCAGGCGGCGGCCATCATTTCGATGGCGCAGCAGGCGAGGCCCATCGGCATCGGCCACATGGAGTTCTTGCGCATCCAGTTGATGGCGGCGTCCATCTTGGTGAAGATGATATTGCCTTCGACCTTCGAGTCGTAAGCAGTAACGGTGGAATCAGCGGGAGCGACCATGGGAGTCAGAGGGATTTTGGGACCTTGAGAATTACGCCCCCTGCGCAGGGGCGGCAATCAGATTGTGAAACTTTTCACAAGCTGCAAAGCCGTCATTCCGAGAATGACTCACGCTGAAAGCATCAAGCCTGGGGTCCGATTTCAGGGACACGCAGAAAACAGAACCTGAAGCGACGGGATCTCGCCCAATTGTGCCAAGTGCCAGCGCAAGTGTGCCACATTTTGGCACTTTGGCACAATTATTGACTCATTGAGGATTGTGCCATTTCCCACTTATATCATTCAAAATCAGTTCATTGTGTTTCCAAAACACCACTTGGCACGCATCTAGCCAAGTAAGAAGCACCAAAACCCTCAGTATCACTTTCCCCCCAACCCCAAAATCATGAGCAAAATCCTCGGCATTGACCTCGGCACCACCAACTCCTGCATGGCCGTCCTTGAAGGCGGCAAAGCAACGGTGCTCGAAAACAGCGAAGGCGCACGCACGACGCCTTCCATCGTCGCCTTTACCAAGAGCGGCGAACGCGTCGTCGGTCAGGCTGCCAAGCGCCAGGCCGTGACGAATCCCCGCAACACCGTCTTCTCCGTGAAGCGCCTCATGGGCCGCAAGTTCGCGGAACTCACCGAAGCTGACAAGCGCATGCCTTACAAGATCGTGGCTGCCGCCAATGGCGACGCCCACGTGCAGGTCGAAGTCGGCGGCGAAACGAAAGTTTACAGCCCCCAGGAAGTCAGCGCGATGATCCTTGCGAAGCTGAAGGCCGACGCAGAAGCCAAGCTCGGCGAAACGATCACGGAAGCCGTCATCACCGTCCCTGCTTACTTCAACGACAGCCAGCGCAACGCCACCAAGGCCGCAGGCGAAATCGCCGGCCTCAACGTGCGCCGCATCATCAATGAGCCGACCGCAGCCGCCCTGGCCTACGGCCTCGACAGCAAGTCGGACGAAAAAGTCGCCGTGTATGACCTTGGCGGTGGTACCTTCGACATCTCCGTGCTGGAAATCGGCGACGGCGTCTTCGAAGTGCTCGCCACGGACGGCGACACCCACCTCGGTGGTGACGACTGGGACAACACCCTCATCACCTGGATCGTCAACGAATTCAAAACCGACAGCGGCATCGACCTCAGCGGCCAGCCTGACGCGCTTCAGCGCATCAAGGAAGAAGCTGAGAAGGCCAAGATCGCCCTCAGCTCCAGCCAGAGCTACGACCTGAATCTCCCCTTCATCACCGCCGACGCCTCCGGGCCGAAGCACATCATGAAGACCCTCACCCGCGCCAAGATGGAGCAGCTCACGGACAACCTGTTCGAGCGCACCATCAAGCCCGTGCGTGACTGCCTTGCCGCCGCCAAACTGGACGCCAGCAAGATCGACGAACTCGTGCTCGTGGGTGGTATGACCCGCATGCCCAAGGTCGTTGAGACCGCAAAGAAACTCGCCGGCAAAGACCCCCATCAGGGCGTGAACCCGGATGAAGTCGTCGCCATCGGCGCAGCCATCCAGGGCGGCGTGCTCAAAGGTGACGTCAAAGACGTGCTCCTCCTCGATGTGACCCCGCTCACCCTCTCCATCGAGACGGCAGGCGGCGTGGCCACCCCGATGATCCCGCGCAACACCACCATTCCGAAGAAGCACAGCCAGATCTTCTCCACCTACAGCGACAACCAGCCCGGCGTGGAAATCGTCGTCCTGCAGGGCGAGCGCCCGATGTCCCGCGACAACAAGACGCTCGGCACCTTCAAGCTCGACGGCATCCCACCAGCCCCACGCGGTGTGCCACAGGTCGAAGTGACCTTTGACATCGACGCCAACGGCATCCTGCACGTCAGCGCCAAGGAAAAAGTCAGCGGCAAAGAGCAGAAGATCTCCATCCAGGGCAGCTCCGGCCTCAGCCAGGAAGAGATCGAAAAAGCCAAGCGCGATGCCGAAGAGCACGCCGACGAGGACATGAAGCGCAAGGAAGCCGTCGAAGTGAAGAACAAGGCGGAAGGCCTCAGCTTCGAGATCGAAAAGCAGCTCAAGGAGTGGGAAAGCAAAGTCCCCGCCGACCAGCTCACCCCGATCAAGGACAAGCTCGCTTCCCTGAAGTCCGCCGTCGAATCCGGTGACACCGACAAGATGAAGGCCCAGACCGAAGAACTCGAAAAACTCTTCGCCGCCGCCTATCAAGCCGCTGCCGCCGCAGGCGCAACCGGAGCCCCCGGTGGCATGCCCGACATGAGCGGCGCAGGCCCGGAAGCCGCTGCTTCGGAAACGAAGTCGCAGGACAAAGGCAAGGTCGTCGATGCCGACTTCGAAGTCGTGGACAAGGACAAGTAATTGATCACGAGAATGTCAGGAACGACGACAGCACAGGCAGCTTTTGGAATGGCGACGAATAGTCGCCATTCCGGTCGCGCCGTGGCTATGGCAACGTCGGCGTTTTCCATCTCAACCCCAGTGTCACGATGAGTTTGGTAGCGCTCAAGGAACTGTCTGCACTCGACGGAGAGGCCAAGGGCCTCCTCGCGAGGCATGATGAGCTCCTGCTGAAGATGCGCCGCACTTTTCTCAACAAGATCGTGGAGTGTTTCACCGGGCTGACCGAGGCCGAGGGCTTCCGCATCACACGCGATCCCATGGGCGCCACCGCCCGGCTCTCCGAAACGGAGCTGATGATCAGCTGCACGGACCCCTCCCACACGCTGGTGGATTCTCAGGCGAAGTATTCCGTGACCTGCTCGCTGGCCCAGAACCGAGCCTACGGCATCCTGCTCTGCCGCCAGCCGCTGGTGCAGTTCACGAATCAAAGCGCCGACACGAACGACCAGATCACGAACAAGAAGCTGGAGATCGAGTATCTGAAGTCGCTGATCGAAAACCAGGGCGGTGACCAGTGGTTCGTCATGGGCCGCCTGGAAAACACCTCCAACATGCACGGTATGACCGGCATGCTGGGCTCTCCTTATGAGCCCTTCCAAACTCTCGACCAGGCTGTGAAAACAGCCCTGTGTGAAATCTCCAACGCAGCCATCGCCCCACGCGCCGCATGAATGCTTCAACTTCACAGCCTCCGGTGATGGCATCATTCCCCGACAGCCAATGCGCAGCCGCAAAACGCGAAGCGTCTTGGAGTGCGGTGGCCTGCGACACCGCTTTCGAGCGTCTCACCGTGCCCGAGAATCTCCCACGCCTGCGCAAGCCAAAAAGCGGCGTGGCGCTTCGCTTCCCGCACGCACTCCAAGACGCTTCGCGACTCTGTGCGCTGCTGGGCCTTGCCATGTTTTTCACTGCTTGCGGCAAATCGCCCGAGGCTGCCAAGACGCCTGAAACTCCTGTGACACCGAAGGCTGTAGTAGCAGATTCACGCATCGAAGCCGAAATCTCCAGCGCGCTGACGCCTGCGCCTGAGAAGAGCGCCTCCCCCGCAGACAACGCTTTGAAGAGCGAAGCGGACAGTATCATCGCACAGTACCCCGGCAAGACCGCCACCGAGCTGCTGAACACGCCGGAAGTGAAGGACAAGCTGGCCGTGGCGATGAAAAAACTCGCGGCTGACCCCGTCCTGCTGAAGCGCGTGAACTCCACCGTGGATCTCGCCGCACAAATCAAAGGCCTCGAAGGTGCCGCGAAGCTTGACCTGGACATGAAAGGCTACGATCAGGCACGCACCTCACGCATGCTGCAGTCCGTGCTCTCCGAAGAGCCGCAGCGCATCGTGGACTTCCTCGTCAGTGAAATCGGCGAGGCAGCCCCAGACCTCAGCTATGGCGGCCTGGAGCGCGCTCCGAACGGAGTCGCCATCGTCCCCAACACCCTTCCGGCGCCAGCCGCTGCGGCACCGCCCACCGACCCCGAATGAATTTCCGCCCGGCCAGCCGGCACACCAACCCGTGTGACAGCAGGCCGGGCAGACAACCCGAACCAAACCAGAACCAGAAACCCTCAAAGCACAAACCAGACCAACTATGGCCACCTCCATCACACCCCTCGGACGCCGCGTCCTCGTCAAGCGTTCCATCAGCGAAGAAAAGACCGCTGGCGGCATCTTCCTCCCTGACACTGCCAAAGAAAAGCCACAGGAAGCTGAAGTGCTCGCCCTTGGCACCGGCAAGGACGACGAAGGCAAAGACGTCGCCACCCTCTTCACCGTGAAGAAGGGCGACAAGGTCCTCATCTCCAAGTACGGCGGCACGGAAGTGAAGCTCAACGGCGATGACGTCCTCATCATCAACGAAACCGACATCCTCGGCATCATCGGCTAATCCCCCCTCAAAACCCACCTCAACTCACACTACTTAAACAGATATGGCTAAACAACTCTACTTCGACGAAGCCGCCCGTCAGGCACTCCTCCGCGGCGTCACCAAGCTGGCTCGCGCCGTCAAGGCCACTCTCGGCCCTGCTGGTCGCAACGTCATCCTTGAAAAGAAATTCGGCAGCCCAACGATCACCAAGGACGGCGTCACCGTCGCCAAGGAAATCGAGCTTCCAGATGCTTATGAAAACATGGGCGCTCAGCTCATCAAGGAAGTCTCCTCCAAGACCTCCGACATCGCTGGTGACGGCACCACGACCGCCACGGTCCTGGCTGAAGCCATCTACGCAGAAGGTCTCCGCAACGTGACCGCCGGCGCCAACCCGATCTCGCTTCAGCGCGGCATCATGAAGGCCACCGAGGCCATCGTGGCCAAGCTCAAGGAAATCTCCACCCCCGTCAAGGACAGCAAGGAAGTGGCCCAGGTCGCAACCGTGTCCGCCAACTGGGACTCCAGCATCGGCAACATCATCGCCGAAGCCATGGACAAAGTGGGCAAGGAAGGCACCATCACCGTCGAAGAAGCCAAGTCCATCGAAACGACTCTCGAAGTCGTCGAAGGCATGCAGTTCGACAAGGGCTACCTCTCCCCTTACTTCGTCACCAATCCGGAGACGATGGAGTGCAACCTTGAGAACGCCTACATCCTCATCAACGAGAAGAAGGTCAGCAACCTGAAGGACATGCTGCCTCTGCTTGAGAAGGTCGCCCGCTCTGGCAAGCCCCTCCTCATCATCGCTGAAGACGTCGAAGGTGAAGCCCTTGCCACCCTCGTGGTGAACAAGCTGCGCGGCACCCTCAACATCGTGGCCGTCAAGGCTCCTGGCTTCGGCGACCGCCGCAAGGCCATGCTCGAAGACATCGCCATCCTCACCGGCGGCCGCTGCATCACCGAAGACCTTGGCATCAAGCTTGAGAACATCGAGCTCGCTGACCTTGGCCGTGCCAAGCGCATCACCATCGGCAAGGAAAACACCGTCATCGTCGAAGGCGAAGGCGGCAGCGAAGCCATTGCAGGCCGCGTTTCCCAGATCAAGAACCAGATCTCCGAAACCACCAGCGACTACGACCGTGAGAAGCTCCAGGAGCGTCTTGCCAAGCTCGCCGGCGGCGTCGCCGTCATCAACGTCGGTGCTGCCACCGAAACTGAGATGAAGGAAAAGAAAGCCCGCGTCGAAGACGCCCTGCACGCCACCCGTGCAGCCGTCGAAGAAGGCATCGTTCCTGGGGGCGGCGTCGCCCTCATCCGTGCTCAGGCTTCCATCGGTGACCTCGGCCTTACCGGCGACGAGAAGACCGGTGCTGAAATCGTCGCACGTGCGATCGAAGCTCCTCTTCGTCAGCTTGCTGCCAACGCAGGCATCGAAGGCGCGCTTGTCGTTGCTGAAGTCAAGAAAGGCAAAGGCAACCACGGCTACAACGTCGCCACCGGCAAGTATGAAGACCTCATCAAGGCAGGTGTCGTTGACCCAGCCAAGGTGACCCGCAGC
Organism: Prosthecobacter sp.; assembly: GCF_049294395.1. Taxonomy (GTDB): domain Bacteria; phylum Verrucomicrobiota; class Verrucomicrobiia; order Verrucomicrobiales; family Verrucomicrobiaceae; genus Prosthecobacter. Next base: position 66,635 of record NZ_JBAQCR010000052.1, on the reverse strand, counting down.
GCTCTCCAGAACGCCGCCTCCATCTCCGGCCTCCTCCTCACCACCGAATGTCTGATCTCCGACATTCCGAAGGAAGAAGCCGCTGACGCCGGCCATGCCCACGACCACGGCGGCATGATGTAATTTTTGACCGCTGCGTGACCCAACCCACGCGGCGCTTCAAAACCCAAAACCCCCACGCGGCCCGGAAGTGATTCCGGGCCGTTATTTTTTTTGTACTCGTCTTGGAACAATAATTTCGTAGATGTCCGCCACCTCACTTCCTTCTTACGATGAAAATCCACAACGCCCTCCGCCATCTCTCCCTTCTCGCCGTTGCCCTGGTGCTTTCCAGCTGCGCCACCCACACGCCGCGTCCCGTCTTCGTCAGTCCTCTCACGGCGGTCATCAGCCAGGGAGACGGCGTCACCACCCAGGTGAGCACCACGGACGCACGCATGTCTGAAGAGGAGCGCCAGATGCTCGGAGACCGGATCACCCAGGCGGTGCAGACGCTGGCACAGCCCGGCTCGGGAACACCAGGCCGTTATGAACTCGTGGTCAACATCACCCGTTACACCAAAGGCAGCGGCTTCGTGCGCACCGCGATGCCCGGCATGGGGCAGATGCATCTCGATGGGGTGGTGACGGTGTATCAGATGCCCAAGCGGGTGAAGGTGGGTGAGTTCATCATCAACAAAGCCTTCGCCATCGGCGGCCTCTACAGCCTGGCGGTGAACATGAACACCATTGCCAACACCTACGCGCAGGCCGTGGCAAAAACGGTGTGCCAGGTGCGGTAATGGAGCGCACGCGTCTCGCGTGCTGTTTTCCGCGTCCTCGCGGAAAACCGTCCCTTGAGGACACTCAAGCTGGCAGACGGGTGCAACGTGACACCCCCCTTTATGGACAGCATTCAGCGGGACGCTGAATGCAGCAAGCGAGGACGCGTGCGCTCCATCCAGATTCACGTCAAGAACGCCGCCAGTGCAGCGTTCCCATCGTCCCATGATCCGACCCTTCGTCCTGCTCCTTGCCGCCTGCGTACTCTCCACCGCCGCCGCAGGCCAGCCCAATCTCATTTTCATTCTCAGCGATGACCTCGCACAGGGAGACCTGGGCTGCTACGGGCAGAAGCTGATTCAGACGCCGAACCTCGACCGCATGGCGAAGGAGGGCACGCGCTACCTGCAGGCCTACAGCGGCACGAGTGTGTGCGCACCTTCGCGCTCGTCGCTGATGACCGGCCTGCACACCGGGCACTGCCCGATCCGTGCGAATCGCGAGATCGGCGCGGAAGGGCAGAAGCCGCTGCCAGCGGGCACGATCACCGTGGCGCAGATTTTGCATGATGCGGGCTATGCCACCGCCTGCATGGGGAAGTGGGGCATGGGCATGTTCGACACCACGGGCAGTCCGCTCAAACTAGGCTTTGACCACTTCTACGGCTACAACTGCCAGCGCCACGCGCACAGCTACTTCCCCACCTACCTCTACAACAACGACCAGCGCTTCGATTTGCCCGGCAACACCGGCAAAGGCGTGGGCAAGACCTACGCGCAGCAGCTGATCTCTGATGAAGTCGTGCGCTGGGTGCGCGAGCATAAGTCCGGCCCCTTTTTCCTCTACTACTCGATCACGCTGCCACATGGCAACTTCGAGATCGACAGCCAGGGTCTCTATAAGGACAAGCCATGGACTGAGATGCAGAAGAACTACGCCGCCATGGTCACTCGTCTGGACAGCGATGTGGGCCGCCTGCTCGACACGCTCAAAGAGTGCGGCATTGATGACAACACGCTCGTCATGACCGCTGGTGACAACGGCTCGTCCTTTGATCCCACGTCCGAAATGGGCAGGCTCTTTGAACAGGCCTCCAACGGCCTGCGTGGCTACAAGCGCGGCCTGTATGAAGGTGCGCTGCGACAAGCCGCACTGGCACGCTGGCCCGGCAAGGTTCCCGCCGGACGCGTGACGGATGAACCCTGGGCGTTCTGGGATTTCCTGCCCACCGCCGCCGAACTCGCCGGCGCGAAGGTTCCCGCCGAGTGCAAGACCGATGGCCACTCATTGGTCTCGTTCATCAAAGGCGGCCCGGCACCGCAGCGCGATCACTTTTACTGGGAGCTGCATGAAGGGGCCTCTCTACAGGCGGTGCGCTTTGGCGACTGGAAAGCCGTGCGCAACGGCCCGGAGAGCCCCATTGAACTGTACGACCTCAAGGCCGATGCGGCAGAGGCGCATGACCTCGCCAAGGAGAAGCCTGATCTCGTGGCCAAAGCCGCCGCACTGATGGAAACTTCCCGCACGTCTGATCCCGACTGGCCGCTGGTTCAGAAGCGAGCAGGGCGGGACAAGAAGAAGAAACCCTGAGCCCAACAGCGCTGCTTTCGCACCCTTCTGCTTTTGGGTATTTGTGCCTGTTATGGGCTTTTTGGAAGAAGAGAAGAATTCCATGTGCGCTTCCCTAAAGATCCATTTACAGTACTTCCAAACTTAAAAATTTAGAGACCGAAAAAGGCAATATTTTGAAATTCTATAGGATTGAGAGTGAAGAAGGCTTGATTATTTATGGAAATTTTAATATGTTTGACTTTGCATGAGCTTCCAATCATCCAACACCACTCTGCCGCCCGGCCTGCCTGTTCGCTCAGGGGACCTTTTCGCCAATGAGCTGGCCGCGCTGGTGCAGGACATTCAACGCACCCGGGAGTGGTTTAACCATCGGCTCGATGCGCAGCTCGCCAGCTTGAGGCAGCTCTGTGCCGCCACGCATGCGGAGGAATCGAAGTGCACCCATTCGGTGGCAACTTTGTTAGAGGCACCGCGTCCCGTGACGCTGCCCTCTGCGGAACCGACTCCCTCAATGGTCACATCGGCTCCCGCAGCAGTACCAGCACCTGCGCCAGCTCCGGCTGTGCCACCCCCTCAGGCGCCCGTGAAGACGGTTTCAACCGTGCATCAGGCGATCATCCTGCCACCGACTTTGACGGCCACGCTCGACCCCCAGCTCGAGCAAGCGACGCTGCATGAACTGAACAACGCCCTGACGCGCGCGTTTTCAGAAATCTCCGCCCGCGGCGGAATGATCAGCTGATTTTTGCCTCCGCAGAATATCAGCGAAGATTCTTTGGCAAACTCGGCCCATGAGGCAACGTACAAAAGTGCTCCTCATGAATACCATTATCACCGACCCTGCCGCTTCATCCCGGCGCGAATTTCTCAAAACCACCACGAAGACTGCCGCCGGTCTGTCCGTGCTCTCCGGCATCACCCTTCCCAATGTTCATGCCGCTGGCAGTGATGAAATCCGCACGGCTTTGATCGGTTGCGGTGGCCGTGGCACCGGTGCTGCCAGCAATGCCATGGGCATCCAGAAGCGCGTGACCCGCCTCGTGGCGATGGCAGACGTTTCTGAAAAGCGTCTCAAGGGCAGCTTTGAAGCACTGAGCACCAAGCACCCTGACCGCATGTCCGTGTCTGAAGACGCGAAGTTCATCGGCTTCGACGCCTACAAAAACGCCATCGACTCCCTGCGCAAAGGTGACGTGGCCATCTTCACCACGCCGGTGGCCTTCCGCTGGGTGCACTTCAAATACGCCATCGAAAAGGGCGTGAACATCTTCATGGAAAAGCCGATCTGCACCGACGGCCCCACCGCCCGCCGTCTGCTGGCCCTGAATGAAGAAGCCAAGAAGAAGAATCTCAAAGTCGGCGTGGGCCTCATGTGCCGCCACTGCCGCGTCCGTGGCGAACTCTTCAACCGCATTCAGGACGGCGAGATCGGCGATCTCCTCCTCATGCGCGCCTACCGCATGCAGGGCCCCGTGGGTTCTGCCTTCACCCTCCCACGTGATCCGAAAGTGGACCCGAGCGAACTGCAGTGGCAGATCCAGCGCTTCCACAGCTTCCTGTGGGCGAGCGGCGGCGGCTTCAGCGACTTCAACATCCACAACATCGACGAAGCCTGCTGGATGAAGAACGACTGGCCGGTCGAAGTGCAGGCCAGCGGCGGCCGCAGCGACCGCGGTGACTACATTGATCAGAACTTCGACCACTACAGCTGCGAGTACACCTTCAAAGACGGCGCGAAGCTCTTCCTCGAAGGCCGCACCGCCATCGGCACGCACAACCAGTTTGCCACCCAGGTGCATGGCACGAAGGGCAGTGCGATCGTCTCCACCGCCGGTCACTTCCCCTCCAAGGCGATGACCTTCAACAGCCAGAAGATGCAGCGTTCCAACATCATCTGGCGCGGCAAGCAGCCGGAGCCGAATCCGTATGACCTCGAGTGGCAGGACCTCATCGACGCCATCGTTGCCGACAAGCCTTACAATGAAGTGGAGCGCGGCATCAAGTCCAGCGTCACCACCGCCATGGGCCGTGCCGCGGCGCACACCGGCCAGGTCGTTCGCTACGATGACTACATCAACAGCGCGTTCGAGTTCGCCCCAGGCGTCGACAAGCTCACCCTTGATGGTCCTGCACCGCTCATCGCTGATGCAAACGGCAAGTACCCTGTGCCACAGCCTGGCATCCTCAAAGACCGCGAGTACGCCATGGAGCCGCAGGCCAATCCCTTTCCGCTCATCCCAATGCCTCCAGCCCCTGCCGAGGAGCCGCTGTCTCCGCCAGAACGGCCGAAGCCCGCTGCGAAGAAGAAAGAAGAGAAGAAGGCCAAGGTCTAAAAGCCACCGCCTGGGCCCAGCGCCCATGAGCATCCTTCCCAACCGCTGCCCTTCACGGGGCAGCGGTTTTTTATGGCATGAAGACGCGACCGCCCAGCTATCTTGGGTCCTGGCTCTCATTAAATCGCTACCCGGTATAAGATCCCGCTATTCATCTTAAGAAGCTAAGATAGACCTGAGACGGATCTGAATATCTACTTAGGCGCGCAACTCAGACATTTGAATTACTGTGTTTGCGTGGACAAACAAGAGGATGACACCCCCATACCAGAATCTCTGAGTGACACGCCCGAAGCCGAATGTGTGCGGCAGCTGTTCGGGCGCAGGCACTGGATGAAACTGGGTATGTGGGGTGCCTTGGGCACGATTGGAGGAGGTATGGGCTACTACATGGCCCCTCCTGCAATCGTGCCATTGTATTTCAATGGCGTTTATGCCTTCGCGCATGAAACCCACCCTGCGGTGGTTCATCAGCTGGTGGCCGCCGGGAATGAACTGGTGGGGAAGCCCTACAAGTGGGGCGGGGGTCACAAAGTTCTGTTTGATAACGGCTTCGACTGCTCAGGCTCCGTCTCTCACGTGCTCTACCGTGCCAAGCTGCTGGACAAACCGCTCAATTCCGTGGCCTTTGCCCGGTACGCCTGGGCCGGACCTGGGAATTACGTCACGCTTTTCGTCAAACCCAAGCACCACGTTTTCTTGCAGATCTGCGGCCTCCGTTTTGACACCTCGGGCGCGCTGACCGGGGAGGGGCCCCGCTGGCGTGCCACCAGCCGTTCCTACGACGGCTTTTATGCGCGTCATCCTGCGTGGCTCTGAAACAACGCCGCGCACTCGCATGAGATCTAGAGGGGAACCGGGCTTGTGATCCATGCCATACGCGTGGAAGCTCGCCCATGAACACCCCTCTGTTGATGCTTAGTCTTCTCCTTGGCTCCGGCCAGATGGCCTGCCACAAAAAAGCCGCGCCCGCCCAGGCGGACATGGATGCTGAAACCCGGCAAAAAGCCATCGAAGTCAGGGCCGCCGCCGACAAAAAAACGGCCGCCATCAACGAGGCTGCTATCCTCCAAAAGGCCGAGGCCAAAGAAGCGCCCAAAGCTGGTCCGGTGAAGTAGGGGACGCGGCCTGAAGTCACCTCATTCGCGCCTGATCAAAGATAGGATTCATGCGGATTGACAGCGCCGCTGCTCTGCGGGCAGAATGCGTGCCATATGAAGTCATGCACCCCAGCCACTTTGTTTGTCTTTCAACGCTTGCAAGCCTGGATGCTGCAAGCTGCGGCGCTGGTGCTGCTGGCATCCTGCGAAGTGCCTGCGGGCAATGGCGGGCTGTCCGGTGCCGCCACGCCCAATGTCCAGGGCATCTACCAAGGCTCCTACACCTACGGCGGTGCCTATCACAAGCTGGCCGGGCAGACGGTCTCCTTTGAGATCTCTATAAAGCAGGCGCGCGGCTCCAGCAATATCACCGGAGTGATCAAGGAAGCCTACACCGGCTCTGGCGTTCTGAAGGATGGCTATGTCTGGTCCAACGTCAGCGGCACCTGCGTGAGTGAGAGCGGCTATATCCATCTGAAATTCCGCAAAACCTACCGCCACTCCAAGGAGCCGCCGGTGCTCTATCAGGGCTCGCTCCCGCCGGGCTCTGCCCTGCTCTCAGGCACCTGGTATTTGCAGGATAAGACGAGTGACAGCGGCATGTTTCAAATCAGCGGCATGCAGGTGCAATGACCGCCGCTCGCACGCTTGTCTGGTTCGCAGCCTTCAGTTTGACAGGCTTTGTTCTGCGTGCGCAGACCGCGGCCGATACGCAGCAGCCTGCCATCGTCGTCAGTGGCTTTGAGCCCTTTGGGGGCCGTGACCGCAATGCCTCCTGGATTCTGGCTCGAGAAATCGCCAAGGCCTTCCCTCGCGAAGTCCGCGCCTTGCAGATACCCGTCGTCTGGGGTGCCCCGCTGACCGCCATCAACAACACCCAACCGCTGCCGCAGGTGTGGATCGCTTTTGGTGAAGGCACCCCGGAGTTTCAGATCGAAATCCTCGCACACAATCAGCGTGGAAGTTATCCGGACAACCAGAAGGCCAAACCTGCCACACCGGACATCGTCAGCAATTCAGCCCCTGTGCTGAAACAGCAGGCGCAGGTGAAGGACCTTGCCGCCGCATTGACCCAGGCGGGGTTTCCCACCCACGTGTCTCAGAGCGCCGGACGTTACCTGTGCGAGGAAATGCTTTATTCACTCCTCTACGCCCAGCAGCAGCATCCTGAGGCGCTGCGCCTTGTGCTCTTCATTCATGTCCCGACGCTGGAGCAGTCCCTTCCTGTTTCTCCGGCGAAACAGGGTGCGCCTGCTGCACGCGAGCAGGTGGACGCCGATCTGCTGCAGGCCTTTGGGAGGCAGCTCTTCGCCTCGCTGCGCACGCTCGGTCTGCTGAAGGCTGCGCCACATCGCTGAGATTATGCCTCGTCTTTAATGCGAGCCTCTACTCAGTGGTGATGACCACCACCATGGCCCGCATGCCCGCCACCACCGTGGCTCATGTGCCCACCGCCATGCAACACCGGTCCATGGACATGCCCGCCAAAATGGGGATGCACATAATAGTTGGGACGATAGTTGTAGCTGCGGTAGCCGTAGCTGTGACCGTAGTAAGGCCGTACATACACCGGAGCGGGGGGCTGCGTCACCCATTGGTAAATGGGGTAGCCCATGGCGTCATATCCCACGATCTGGTAGACGGCGTACACCGGCATGCCATTGGTCAGGTAGCTCACGATGTGGCGCTGATTGACAAACGGAGGCGGGGCCGCATGGGCAGGCATGGCGATGCTCAACACACTGACCGCAGCAAGGAGACTGAAGAGTGTTTTCATACAATGAGGGAGGGTTGTTCCACCCTATTAAACGGCCTGCCATTCGGCTTATTCAATCCCCGGCGGCAGCGCAGTTCCTGCATGCACCTCGGCGCTCGATCATCACACCTGCACCCGCCGATCAAGCCTGCGCATTCAGGAATGCCAGGGCGGCGGAGCGCTGTGGATGCTCTTCGAGTTCCCTGCGCAGCACCTGAAGCTTCTCCAGCAGTTCCACGCCCAGCCGCTCCCGCAGCTGTGCCAAGTGCACCGCATCCAGCTCCTGCTGGCGCACGGCCTTCTGCCAGGGTGCGGTGAAGATTAAATGGATCGAATTCTGCAAGTGGCCGCCACACAGCGCCTCCCACTCGCCACCGTCCAGCCAGATGCCGCCCGTATGGGAGCGCTCCACGCGAAACGACTGCCCATGGCCCACGCGATAGCGTGTCATCACCGTACCCGACTCGGGACACAGTTTGACCGCACCATCAAATTCGCTCACCGGCACGGCCTCAGCCGCCGCACTTTCCTCGGCCACCTCTGTCGCAGGCAGCTTGCTGCGCCAGCGCCAGTAGTTCTCCGCCGGGATCCAGTGTCCGCCAGTTTCTGGACAGCGGAATGCGTTCAGACCGGGTTCCAGTTCGACGCGTTCCAGACGTTTGTGGTGGGCAAGGGGACTTAGCATGACGAATGCGATCATGCGCCACACCCACTTCGTCGCCATGACATTTCCCAGCCATTTATGGAAGCAGCTGGTGTGGCTCCGCATGCACCACCTCGACAAAACGCGCACGCTGCGCATCCTCCTCATTCATGGCCGCTCGTGGAAAATCCGTCGCCTTCGCCCGCATCCGTGCGGAGGTGATTCGTTTGGTCGCCCTGATCCCTGCTGGCCAGTTCACCACCTATGGGAGCATCGCCATTCACATGAATGTGATCGCCCGACATGTGGCCACGGTGCTCAGCCATCTCACGCCGGAAGAATCCGCCGCGCTGCCCTGGCACCGCGTGGTGGCAGCCAATGCGCGCATCAGCCCGAACATGCCTCCCGAATCGGCACGCAAACAACGCCGCCTTCTCAAAGCCGAAGGCCTGCGCATCGACAAAGAGGGCTTCATCCAGGACGCCGATGATCATTTTCACAACGTGGGTGTGCGGCGGGACATCCGCTGGAGTGAAGGATGATGGACCCAATGAGACATCCTGCTGCAAAATCTTTTCACCATGGCCTGTTCCAAAATCTTCACCTGTAGCCACTGTGACTTCACCCTGTCAGCCTGGGACGAGGGCAACCCGTACCTGACGGACAATGAGGGCAAGCGGCACTTCTTTTATCACCCGGGAAATGAGAAGGAAGAGCGCCTCTTCATGGCGCGGCAAACGATGGACCCAAGACTGATCAAGAAGGTCGAAGATATGTTAGCCCTGGCAGAAGCCGATGCAGACTCATCAGACTTGGTAAATCTGGGCCTAGATCACCACATCTTCCTAATGGCAGAGTCGATGTCACATTCCATCAGCGAAACAGAATACTTGGATTTCTGCAGATCACGTGGTGGCAATGAAGCCGAATACCTTTGCATGCATTGCGCTCATCAAGCACGACGTGACCCCAGGCGTGACTCGATGAACTGCCCCAGCTGCGAGAAGCCTGAACTGTGGCAGTCTTGGCAACTCGAAGGAAAGAGTTGCCCGAAATGCGGGCAGGGAACATTCGTCGCCAGACGAGGCATGATCTCGTGATCGCTCAAAAGGAGCACCGGCAAGGGCCATGGCTGGCTGCGACGGAGCGGCAAACACTCGTTCTTGCTTCGCCACGCCGCAGTACTGGAGATGGTCACGCCCGCATTACTGGCCATACACATCGATCCACTGCAGACCGCTCTTGGAACCGGGCGGCGTGAAGTAGCGGCGGCCAAGGTAGGTGCCCTTCACCTCACGCATCGAGCCACCTGCAGGGTGACTGGCGCGAGTGAGCACGGGCTTGCCGTTGTAGGTGCCGTTTGCATCAGGCACGGAGACGCAGGAGGAGGACAGCAGCATGCTAAGACCAAGGACAATGGAGGCGGGGTTGGGACGCTTCATAAACGGCAATGAACCTTTGTGTCGCGATGATGCAACCCATACATCGTACTGCGATATTCTTTCCTCGGTTTTGTAATGAGATGCTCCCCAGGCTCCGGGCTTGCCTTCCACCTCGCATTCCGCTTTGATTCGGCCCACACCGCTGGCCATGCACCGACCTCCCTCCCTCTTTCCCCGGCTGGCTGCGATGGCCGCCGCCCTTTCCATTCCATCCGTGGCAGCACTGGCCGCCGCGCCCAACACCCTCACGCCGCAGGAGCAGGCGGCAGGTTGGAAGCTGCTGTTTGATGGCCGCAGCACGACGGGATGGCACACGTATGGGAAGAATTCCGTCACAGCCGGGTCGTGGAAGATCAAAGACGGCTGCCTTGTCCTGCCTGCGGGCAATGGCCGCCCGAATGGCACGGGCGGTGATCTCGTGACGAATGCGATGTTCACGAACTTTGAGTTTGAGTTCGAATGGCGCGTGGGCCCCGTGGGCAACAGCGGCGTGGAATACCTCTTCACCGAAGGCGAGAAGCGCACGGCCAACTTTTATCCAGGCGACACCGGCGACAGCCCGGTGGGCTTTGAATACCAGGTGCTGGATGACGCCCCGCACGCAAACAACGCAGCCAACCGGCTCGCCGCCTCCATCTACTCGCTGGTAACGCCTACCGGCAAAACGCTGCGCCCCGTGGGCGAGTTCAATCAGGGCCGCATCGTGGTGGATGGCAATCACGTGGAGCACTGGCTCAATGGCCGCAAGGTGGCCGAGTGCGAGCTGGGCAGCCCCGAGCTGCAGCGCATCATCGCCAGCAGCAAGTACAAGTATTACCCCGGTGTGGGTGTGAAGCGCGCCACCTCCATCGCTTTGCAGGATCACGGCGCAGAGGTGGCGTATCGCAATCTCAAGATCCGCGTGCTGGCCACCAGTGCCGGTAGTGCTCCGGTGGCCGCAGCGCCAACGCCGCCGCCGTCCACGCCTGCGGCAGCCTCATCAACCGTGACAGCCCGCAAGATCCCCATGCAGGCCGCCGACTGGCGTGTCTGGTGCTGGTCCAAAGCCGACAACCGCTGGGTGGAGCACCCGCTGGACAAGATGACCGTGCAGATCCAGGACGGCGTGCTCAGCGCCAGCAACACCACCAACAGCAACTGGCCCCGTGCCATCCTCGTCTATCGCGGCACCCTGCTGGACGGCGACTTCATCGTCTCCGCCGACTACTGCGGCCAGCTCGAATCCTTCGACCTCCAGTCCGCCGATGGTGGCAACCAGCGCCTCACCTGCCTGAACCCGCCGCAGGACAACCAATGGCACACCGTCCTCCTCGGCCGCAAGCAGGGGCAGTACGTCGCACGCATCGAAGAAGCCCCCGCCCAAGTGCAGAACAGCAAAGCCTCCGCTGGTATGAAAGGCTACTTCTGTTTCAAGCTCCGGCCAGGGGAGACCCTGGAGGTGAGGGGGCTGGTGGTGCAGGCGGGGAGGTGAAACGGAAGTCCGTGGCGGGCAAACAAATCGAAGATCAGCCCTTGGCGCGGGCACGCCGGCGGTCATGCAGGAAGGCAGCGAAGAGTGCTATCGCGAAGAAAAGGAGCATGACGACCACGGGGAGCGAAGGTCGCAGGTGGAAGAGGCCGCGGGCGATCTCCTTCAACGCCAGCGTGGTACTCAGACTGAACAGCAGCCAACGGGAAAACGACGACATGGGGTACCCGCCCCACGGGAACATGGGCCAGCGAGAAGCGTGACCGAACAACCGCTGGCTGAAAGCGTAACAAGCGCCTCCAAAAAGAAAGCACGCGGCAGTCAAAAGATGACCGTATTCAAGGGAGCTCATATGTGGGTTTCTACGAGGAGGTTTGCGAAATCACCAAGCCAAGGAGACCATTACCAGATTCGTTTGTTCGGGAGCAAGCCTAAAGATCATTTGAGCTCGCTCATTCTGCCAGCGAAGGCTGCACCATCAATTCCCGCAAGGTCGCCATCATGGGATGTTCCTTGATGCTCGGAAACCGTGCAGGTGGAATGAAGGTCACCGAAGAGCCGATGGCTGTCTGCTCGGAGAGGTCGAGGGTGATTGTCTCGGGGTTCAGGCCGAGTCTGCCCCGGATGCCGGTGATGGAGGCGACGGGGATGGAAACCTCCCGCCCGTGGCGCCGGACGCGCAGGGTGCCATCTTCATAAATCACCGAGTCAGCAGCAGGAGATACCATATTCTGGTAGATGAGGTAGTATACCATGCAGACGATCAGCTGGACGAGGGCCGCGATGCAAATCACCTTGAGCGGTGCCGGGCGAGGTATGAGCAGGCTGAGAAAGACGCCGGCATTGAGGGCGATCATGAAGGCCGGAACGATCCGCCGCTGCATCACCGTCTGGAAGGAGGAGTGCAATTGAGTCATGGCGGGGAGGGGATTGGTCTGGAGTTGTATTGGGCGAGAACTGCAGCCTGGCTCTGCTCACCTCTTGAGATTCAAAAAGCGCAGGACGACCGTCACAGGCTGCGTCCGCCAGTTCTCGGTGACGAACTGCTTTCCCAGCCTGGTAGCGGAACCCTGCACGGCCAGGAGGCTCCAAGTCTTTTGATTGTTGCTGGCGCAGATGTTGTAGCCGATGGACGCCGGATCTCCCGTCGGAGTGTGAGCACTGTCACTGAAGCGGGCATCCATACGAAAAGTCGCCGTGTCGAACCTCATGGCTAGCCCGCCATTGTACCAGCCATGCGCCAGGCTGACTTCATCAAGCTGATTGCGGGAGAGAGAGTCGAGGTCCGCATCAGTCGGAGCGAGCTTTGTGAGTTTGGAAGTTTCGATGGCGAAGAATTCCGTTGCTGGTGCGTCGGCGTGAGACAGGCCAGAAAAGCCAAGTACGATCCCAAAAATGAGGGCAAGCAATGGAGGCGGGTGCATGGCCTTTCATTAAATCCGAAATCCTCCACCGGTGCAATTTCTATGGGATTCCAAAGGAGGTGAAGATCACTTTCTGGAGCTGGGAAATCTTTGCCCCCCTCACTGAGATAACCTTGCACGTCACGAAAGCTTGGCGCGACTAGCGACGGTCGCACAACCAATCCGGCACAGCATTGGCCAAAGGCTGCGGAGCAGGGAAGGAATTTTACCGCGATGATGGCCCCATCATGAAAACCATGCTGGCCAATGTGTTTCACGGCATCAATGACATCCGTGTTGAATCCGTGCCCAAACCCACGGTGGGACCGGGCGAAGCGCTGCTGCGCATTACAGCGACAACCATCTGCGGTACCGACCTGCACATTGTGCGCGGCGAGTACCCAGTGAAGCCCGGACTGATCATCGGCCATGAGCCGGTCGGAGTGATCGAGGAGCTCGGCGCGGGCGTCACGGGCTACAATATCGGCGACCGAGTGCTGGTGGGTGCCATTACCCCCTGCGGGCAGTGCCGCGCGTGCCTTTCCGGCAAACCCTCCCAGTGCGGCCATGGTCACGGCTGCCAGGCGATGGGGGGCTGGCGTTTTGGAAATACGATCAACGGCGCGCAGGCGGAGTACCTGCTGGTGCCATACGCCCAAGCCAATTTGGCGAAGATCCCCGACGAGGTGACGGACGAGCAGGTGGTGCTGCTGGCAGACATCGCCTCAACCGGCTTTGGCGGGGCGGAAAGCGGCAATATCCAGATCGGCGATGCCGTGGTGGTGTTTGCGCAGGGGCCCATCGGTCTGTGCGCCACGGTGGGTGCCAAACTCATGGGAGCGACCATGATCATCGCTGTGGATGGCGACGAGAACCGGCTCAAAATGTCGCGCAAAATGGGAGCGGATGTGACCCTGAACTTTCGCGAATGCAATGTGGTGGAAGAAGTACAGAAGCTGACCGGCGGCGGCGTGGACGTGGCCATCGAGGCGCTCGGCACGCAGGAGACGTTTGAAGCCTGTCTGCGCTGTCTGCGACCTGGCGGCACGCTCTCCAGTCTTGGTGTGTATTCGGGCAAACTTCAGATACCCTACGAAGCCTTTGCCGCCGGGCTTGGCGATCACCGCATCGTCACCACGCTCTGTCCGGGTGGGAAGGAGCGCATGCGTCGGCTGATCAATGTGGTGCAGTCCGGTCGGTTTGACCCCACCATGCTCGTCACGCACCGCTTCTCACTGGCCGATATCAAGCAGGGTTACGAAGTCTTTGGCAGTCGCGCGGAGAGTGTGCTGAAGGTTTTGATCACGCCATAAAGAGGCGCGCAAAACCAAGATCTCTGGACGTCATGTCACGGTTGAAGAGCGAAGGCTAGGCCCCCACATCGGTGCCTTCGAGATCTTTGCTGCCGCGCTTCAGCATCACAGCAAGCAACGCAATGTCCGCAGGATTCACGCCCTGGGCTCTCGCAGCCTGGCCAAGGGTAGCGGGGCGGAGGGCGGTGAGGCGGTGTTTGGCCTCGGTTTTGAGGCCGGGGATGGCGTGGTAGTCGAAGTCGGCGGGGATCATCTTTTCCTCCATGCGGGAGGTTTTGGCGACCATGTCTTCCTGCCGGGTGATGTAGCCAGCGTATTTGACGTCGTTTTCGACCAAGCTCCAGACCTCGGGTGTGAACTGGGAGTAGATCTCGGCGGGCAGCTGGGAGGGAATGCTTTCGGGTCGGCGCAGCCATTTTTCGAGGGTCACACCGTCCAGGCGGATCTCCTGCAGCAGGGTGCGGGCAGTGGCGAGGGCGGTGGATTTGGCCTCCGTATGGCGGATGCGGAAAGGGGAGGCAAGACCGATGGCGGCAGCCAAGGGGGTGAGGCGGAGGTCGCAATTGTCCTGACGGAGGAGGAGGCGATACTCAGCTCGGGAGGTGAAGAGGCGGTAGGGCTCCGTGGTGCCTTTGGTGACGAGGTCGTCGATCATCACGGCGAGATATGCCTGGCTGCGCTGGAGCAGGAAAGGGGGGCGGCCTTGGGCCTTGAGTGCGGCATTCGCCCCGGCGATGAGGCCCTGACCTGCGGCCTCTTCGTAGCCGGAGGTGCCATTGATCTGCCCGGCGAAGTAGAGGCCGGAAACGCGCTTGGTTTCCAGGGTGGGGTGGAGCTGGGTAGGGGGGCAATAATCATACTCCACGGCGTATCCAGGGCGGACGATCTCGGCCTTTTCGAGGCCGGGGATGGACCGGATGAAGTCATACTGCACCTCGAAGGGCAGGGAAGTGGAGACGCCATTGACGTAGAATTCGCGGGTGTGGCGGCCCTCGGGTTCGAGGAAAATCTGGTGCCGTTCCTTCTCCGCAAAGCGCACCACCTTGTCCTCCACGGAGGGGCAGTAGCGCGGTCCCACCCCCTCGATCCGGCCAGAATACATCGCCGACTTGTGGATATTGGCCCGGATGATGTCGTGGGTTTGGGGGGTCGTGTAGGTAATCCAGCAGGGAATTTGTTCCACGTGGAACTTTTCCGGGGCCCAGGAGTTGAGGGTAAACTGGTTGGGGCCGGTGCCGGGAAGGGGAGTAGCACCCTCGATTGGGGCCTCATCTTCGTCCTCCGGGAGGGTGCCGGAGAGGTAGCTGAAGCGCGGAGCGGGCTCGTCTCCGGGCTGAAGTTCGCATTTGGAGAAGTCGATGCTGCGGCTGTTGAGGCGGCAGGGAGTGCCGGTTTTGAAGCGCTGGACGTCGAAACCGAGTTCGCGGAGGCTGTCGGAAAGGGTCGAAATGCTGTCCCCCATGCGCCCGCCCGCCTGGTTCTGCTGCCCCACATGGAGGAGGCCACGCATGAAAGTGCCGGAAGAAATGACCACCGCCTTGGCCCGGTAGATCATTCCGAGGCTGGTTCGGACGCCGGTGATGGCGTCGTTTTCGACCAAAATCTCAGCGGCATTGCCCTGATGGAGGTCGAGGTTGGGCTGATTTTCGATCAACCATTTCATGCGAAACTGGTAAGCCTTCTTGTCGCATTGGGCACGGGGAGCCTGGACGCTGGGCCCCTTGCGGGCGTTCAACATGCGAAATTGGATGCCGGTGGCATCCGTATTCCGGCCCATGACCCCGCCGAGGGCGTCGATCTCGCGCACCACATGACCCTTGGCCAAGCCCCCGATGGCGGGGTTGCAGGACATCTGGGAGATGGTATCGAGGTTCTGAGTGAGGATGGCCGTCTGGCAACCGAGCCGTGCAGCCGCCATGGCGGCCTCCACCCCGGCATGGCCGGCTCCGCAGACAATGACGTCGTAGTGCTTGGGGAAGGTGTAGAGGCTGGTTGGCATGGGGGTAATGAGACTAACACAGGCCGGAAATTGTTCCATGTGGAACAAAAGGGAATCGTAGACCGCGTTTCAGAGTCGGGGGAAGACGGCCAAGTGGAGGGGTTAGTGAAGCCAATGGGGGAGGGATAGTAGACGGAGCGAGCGGTCTTCGAGGGTGAAAAAGAGCTGCCCATGGAGTGTCGAATGGGGAGCTTGAGGGATGAAATCACACGCCAGAAGAATCAAAAGGAGGGGATAAAAGCGGCCAGCTGACAGGGTGGGGCAGGGGAGGTGGCAGATGATCGGGGTGGAAGAGGAGGGAGGTTAAGCTCCCTGCGGACGCGGAATTCCGGCCACATGCATTTGCAGCGGACAGGTGACCTGCTCCGAATGAGGCCACGTCCATGATCGCTGAGATTGAAAAGGAGGCTGAGATAGCCCGGACGTACAACGCTGCCGACGGACCCTGAGACCACAGTCCAAACAGCTGGAGAGGAACGCTGAAGCACCATCGACGGGGCCAATGATGCTTGTCTAATACATGCCGAACGGGGAAGGGGAAAGCGTCTTGAATCCAATCACCCAGCCCTAACTCGCGGTCGCCTGCCTCATCTTTGGCTGAAAAAAGATATCGAACCAAGTAAGCCGATCACCCATTCCGGCAGGCCGAATGCCATTCGCGCGACCCCACGTTCATCTCCCCGTAAGGCTACCACACCGACGCCGAACATGAGTGCCCATCAGCCCTTTGGTCGCTCAGCGTAGCTTTATAGCGGTTCGCGAAACTCATTTCCGTTTAGCAGGCTGTTTCGTGCTCGAAGACCTTGGGCTCTGACGCCGGCTGGTTGAGGACAACCAGCCCTACCAGCGCTGGGCATGCACGTCCCAGCACGAGATAGGGCGGTCCTCAAGCCGCCGCCGAGCCTCTCCACGCTCACCTACCGGAAAATCTGTTTCGCAAAAACGCATCAGAGAATGCCTTTTCAGCCACCGACTTTCACGTCTTCTATCCCACGCATAGGAGGCCGATTCTCCCCTGCCGCAGTTCAAACACGATGCTTGCTTCCGGCATGCTTCCCGCTAGTATCGCCCCCACCAATGGCCTCCGCAAACGCCCCCACAAAACACGCTGCCGACCCGATCAATCAGAAGCTCACCGCCGCCGACAAGGTGGAGCTTTACCGCAAGATGGTCCGCATTCGCCGCTTCGAGCAGGTGTCCCTTCAGCACTACCAAGCCGGTCGCATGGGCGGTTTCCTCCACCTCTACATCGGTCAGGAATCTGTGGCCGTCGGCACGGTTTCCGTGATGGGCGAAAACGATCACGTCATCACCGCTTATCGCGATCACGCTCACGCCTTGGCAGTGGGCATGAACATGAACGAGTGCATGGCCGAACTCTTCGGCAAGGCCACCGGCTGCTCCCGCGGCAAGGGCGGCTCCATGCATTACTTCGCGCCTGACAAAAACTACTGGGGCGGTCACGGCATCGTGGCCGGTCAGACCCCGCTGGGCCTCGGCCTCGCCTACGGTCTGAAATACCGCGGCCTCAAAGGTGCCGCACTCTGCTTCCTCGGCGACGGTGCCGTGAACCAGGGTGCCTTCCATGAATCTCTGAATCTCGCCGAGCTGTGGGATCTGCCCGTGATCTATGTGATCGAAAACAACGGCTACTCAATGGGCACCAGCCAGAAGCGCTCCTCCGCCTACACCGACTTCCTCGCCAAGCGCGCTGAAGGTTACGGCATGGCCTGGGAGCAGTTCAATGGTGCAGACATCTACGAAGTCCGCGCCGGAGTCAGCAAAGCCATTGAGCGGGCACATACCCAGTCCAAGCCGAGCATCATCGAAATCGCCACTTACCGCTGGGAAGGGCATTCCGTCGCTGACGCCAACAAGTTCAAGTACCGCACCAAGGAAGAGGTCGAGCAATTCCAAAACGATCATGACCCGATTCAGGTGTGGAAACGCAACCTTCTCTCTGAAGGTGTCGCCACCGAAGAGGAGCTGAAGAAGATCGACAAGGAAGCGCAGAAGGAAGCGGACGACTCCGCCGAGTTCGCCAAGGCCAGCCCTTATCCAGAACCCGAGTCCATCTTTGAAGATGTGTACTGGGAAGTGGACAACAAGACCGAAGCCGGCCAGACCGGACGTCACTTCTTCAACGACTGAGAAAGCCAGGCAGCCAATAATTTGAATGGGAGAGCCAAAGCTCTCCCATTTTTGTGCTCAGATGATGTCACGAACATTCCAAGTCACTGAGCAAATCTGCCACCCTAGCTGCGATCCTCATTCACCGTTCGGCAGATACAACTCCACGCGGATAGTCTTCGATGCGGCCACGCTCACGCCAGATGGGCAGCCACCGGCTCCACACCTCCCAAGCTGCCTTGCCCGGAGGGGCGGGAAATCGGCAATCTGGCGCTGATACCACCTATCGTGATCTTCCTCGGTCATTCTCGGCACGTTTCTACACCTAAATCATTCATTATCAGATTAATAACAAATCACTTGGTCGCCGTCGCCGTGGACGTGATCGTGTCCGCCTGACTGGTCAGAATGACCGCATGCTTGTCATAGGTCGCCTTGGCTTCCACCAGCTGCGTCACGTAATTCAGCGCCTCGTCCAAGGGGACGTTGGCCAGTGAGAGGCTGAGCTTTTTCTTCGTCAGTTCCTCGCCCTTCACGATCACGTTGGGCACCACTTTGCCGCCGCTCGCATTTTTGGACAGCGCGCGCAGACCCTCGATGGCTTCGCTCAGCGTCACGTCATCCATGGACACCTTCGGCAGAATGACGGCGGCGTATTGGTTTTTGAGTGAGTTGTCCTTCGGCTGGTAGTTGGCCCGGATGTAAGCCAGCATGTTCGCCGTCTCGGCGTGCTTCGGGTTCGCTGCGGCCACACGGGAGAGCAGCTTGTACGCCGTGTCCAAGTCACCCTTGTAGTAAGCGGCGCGGCCCTGCTGAAACACGGCGTTCAGATCTTCCGCTTGCGCAGAAAAGCCGGCGGCAGACATAAAAAAAGCAGTCGTCAAAAGCGCGACTGCCGTGGAAACCTTGGACCCAATCATTGATGTTTTCATGGTGGTAGATGGATTTGACCTAATTTCATCAAATCGCTGAAAGAATGTCAAGTTCGCAGACGCACCGCAAAGCTTGATGCCATGCGCATCCTGCTCCATCGGTGAAGCATGCCCCCGCCGAAAAAAACCGCTGCCAGCCAGGTGAATGTCTTCATCGGCAGCGATGAAGCGCGCGTGAAGGAAGCCGCGCTCATCCTCGTGCGCAGCCTCACACCACCGGACGCCGGAGACTTCAGCAACGACATCATCGACGGCACCGCCGACAACTCCGAACACGCCGGCAACATCTGCTCCAACGTGTGCATGGCTCTGCAGACGCTGCCCTTCTTCGGCGGCAGCAAAGTGGTGTGGCTCAAGAACGCCAACTTCCTCGGGGACTCCGGTGCGGGTCGTGGCCAGGATGCGGTGAACGGATTCGAACGCATCCTCGATGTCATCGAACGCGGCCTCGGCAGTGACGTGAGTTTTGTCATCAGTGCGACTGGCATCGACAAGCGCCGCAGCACCTACAAGCGCATCTCGAAGATCGCCGCCTTCGAAGTCTTCGACAAGCCGGATACCTCCCGCGCCGGATGGGAAGGCCCGGTGCTCGCCATGGCCTCACGCAAAGCCAAGGAACTCGGCATCACCTTTGAAAGCGGTGCGCTGGAACTCCTGGTGCAGATGGCCGGCGATGACACACGGCAGATGGAGAACGAACTCGAAAAGATCGATCTCTTTCTCGGCGAGCGCCGCCGCGCTGGACTGAAGACCGTGCAAAGCATGGTGTCCATGAGCCGCGCTGGTGTGCTGTGGGATCTCGGCAATGCCATCGGCAAACGCGATCTGCCGCGCGCTCTCGAGCTGCTCAGCACGCTCATGTATCAGGGGCAAAACGCCATCGGCCTGCTGCTCGCCGCCATCGTGCCACGTGTGCGCAGCCTGCTGCTCATCAAAGACCTCGGCTCACGCCACAAGATCAACAAGTTCAACTACGCCGGCTTCTGCTCCTCGCTGGAAAGCCTGCCTTCGACGGCCACCTCGCATCTGCCACGCAAAAAAGACGGCACCGGCTTCAACGCCTATCCGATGTTTCTCGCCATCCCCGAGACCGGCAACTTCTCACTCGAAGAACTCCACGCCGGATTCAAAGCCTGTCTCGTCGCCAACTCGAAGCTCGTCACTTCATCGCTCGATCCCAAGCTTGTTCTTGAGCGCCTCCTCGTCGGCCTGCTCGCCCGACAATCCCGCTGATTCATCATGCCCACGTCCACGATTCTCGCCTGTCTTGCCATTGGTGTCGTTAGCGGCGCAGTCGCCGCCTTGTGTGGCGTCGGCGGTGGTGTCGTGATGGTTCCTGCGTTTGTGCTTTTCCTCAAGCTGCCGCATAAAACGGCCGTCGCGACTTCGCTCGCCATCATCATTCCCACCGCGCTGATGGCCACCACGCAGAATGCCAGGCATGGCTTCGTGGAATGGAAAGTCGCCGCCATCACCGCGGTCTCCGCGTCCATCTTCGCCTACTTTGGCGCAGGCTGGTTGAAGTCGATGAGCAACGAAACACTCACGCGCATCTTCGGCATCATCCTCGTCGTCTTTGGTGCTCGCATGCTGCTGCAGGGCAAGGCTTGAGTTCCGTGTATTGTAGTCCCGGCTTTAGCCGGTTCTGAAGTTACCAAACCAGCGCATCGAGGAAGAATGTGGCCACCATGGCCAGCGCCACGATCAGGCGCAGCACCAAGCCCACACCCGTACCCAGCAACGATCCCCAGGCCGATTTCGCCGCAGGCTGCAGCCTCTTCTTGGCAAAGATCAGCTCAAAGGAAACACCGCCGATCAGCGGACCCAGCACCAGACCAAAGGGGATGAAGAACATGCCCACAATGCCGCCGATGAACACACCAGCGATGCCCCAGCGGCTCGCGCCAAACCAGCGTGCGCCCATCGCACCGCTGACGAAATCAACGACATAAGACAGCACCAGTCCGAGTGATAAAATCACAAAGCCCCAGGTGCTCATGCCGGATTCAGGACGCAGCACGGTGTGCAAAATACCTGCCGCAAAAATTAGCAGTGGCCCCGGCAGAAACGGCACCACCGAACCAATGATGCCCACGAGAAGCAGGCAGATGGTCAGCGACCACACGCCCCACATCTGCCACGGCATCGTGGTAAAAAAATGCGCCGTGTTATGCCAGGCATGGGTGAACCACTCAGTCATCGCGCCATTGGGTTTTGGATTCGACGGGCTGCCGAACGCTCTTCGGCCAGTTCAGCCCGGCACGCGGCCAGCCGAGATAAATGAGACCCACGCAGCGATCTTCCGCGCCGATTTGCAGATACTCTGAAAACTCACGCGTGCCCAGCAGGGGAGGGGATGACCAGTAGCATCCCAGCCCAGCCGCTGTGGCGGAGAGCTGCAGGTTTTGCAGCGCACAGGCCACTGCCTCGATCTCTTCCACTTCAGGAATCTTGGCTCCACCGCGCCGCTCCATCACACAGGCGATCACCACCGGTGAGAGCAATGGGTTCTCGCTCATCTTCTTCATCTTGTCCTCGCGGAACTCATTAGCGGGTGTCGTCTCGCGATAAACCCGCTGCATCGTCTCCGCCAGTAGCGCGCGACCCGCGCCTTGATGCACGATGAATTTCCACGGCTCCGTCAAGCCATGCGTCGGCGCCCACGTCGCATCTTCCAGCACCTGCGTGAGCAGTGCACGCTCCACACTCCGCGTCGCATCCATGTCCACCGGCTTGATGGAACGACGGTGGCGGATCAGTGCGCTGAGTTGGGAATGCGTGGCGATGTCAGACATGCTTCACGAGTCATCCGGCCAGCGAGTCCTGCTGTCAAGATGCACAAGTAGTCGCATATCTTCAAATAGTAGAGAAATGCGTAATTGACGACTCAAGGAAATTGTCTCTCTACTTCAAGAACCAAATTTGTGAAGGATATGGCCAAAAAACTACTCGAGTATCTATATACTGACATCAAATTGGTTTCCCAATATTCAGAGCAAGTACGTGCTGAAATTCAGCAGATGTTGGTCGAAACATTTCCAGATCATGTGCCGAATCGCCCTGATTCAGAATTGAGTTTGCATGACAAAATAGTTCTCATCGAGGCTTTTCTCAAAGCACAAAATGATGTGAGCTATCAACGACCGGTGCAGATGAACGAGCAGGATAACCACCAGAGTTGTCGTTTTGTATTAGAGGCGATGACTGCTCAAAAGATTATCATTCCATCGGATGAATACAAAGGAGTAGAGGGATTGTCTCAAATCGCCATCTGGATCTCCGATCCTGAGCCCCAGCTATACAGCCACAAACCATACGACTGGAGAGGGACGTTTTTATACCTCACCGAGTGCCATTGGGATAACCATGGTTTCTCAACTGTTTTTTCTGGGGTATCGGCGCTTCAAGCAGTGATCAATCAGATTACAGGCAAAAATTTCCTCGACTACGTAAATGAAGAATTTGAACCGTATGGTAGAGGTCGAGACCTCCACCCTATAGATAAGCTGAAAGATATTGGTGGAATAGCAACCGAGACGAGGAAGATCAAAAGTCTTTATCGAAAACGATATCTCACAAATGAGCAAGCTTACCAATACGAAGGCGAGCGTCGACGGGTGAACGACCTCTTGGGTTATCCGTTGTACATAATATCGGATGATTGAGCTACAAGGGTCCTAAAGGCAAACCATCGTAAAGCTCAATCACTTCTCTCGCACTCATGACAGCACGGAACTTTTACACCATCGGCAGCAGTTTGCTCAAGGTGAGTGTCACCAAGAGCCCGATGATCGAATCCGCCGTGAGCTGCAACGACCAGGTGCGCAGGGTTTCCTTCTCGGTCATGCCGCTCAGGCGGTTCACCACCCAGAAGCCGCTGTCGTTCATCCAGGAGCAGAACATCGCGCCGAAGCCGATGGCGGTGAAGAGATAGACCGGATGGCAGCCGAGCTGCGTGCCGACCAACATCGGGGCCATGATCGAAGAAGTGGTGAGCATCGCCACGGTGGCGGAGCCTTGGGCCACACGAACGACGGCGGCCACGAGCCAGCCCAGCAGCACGAGATTGAGGCTGTAGCCTTGAGCAAGTGCCTGCACGGCATCACCCACACCCGCGCTGCGCAGAGCCAGGCCGAAGGCACCGCCCGCGCTTGTGATGAGAATGATCATCCCTGCGGTTTCCAGCGGCGGGCCCACGAGATCTTCGATCTTTTTCAGACCCAGGCCGCGCTGCTTGGCCAGCACGGCGAGTGAGATCGCCGCGCCGATGAACAACGCAATATTCTTGTGGCCGATGAAGTCCACCCAGGCACGCGCGGCGGTGAATCCTTGATCACCACCGAAGAGATTCACCAGCGACACACCCCAGCCTGCGCCGGTCGCCGCGCCTTTGTGCGCGAGTTCAAACACCGTCGTCAGACTGATCAAAATAATCGGCAGCAGCACCGGCGTCATGCTCCAGAAAAAGCTCGGCAGCTCGCTCTCAGACTTCGCGCTCACGCCCTTCAGATCATCCAAAGAAACACCGCCGATGGCACGAAGCGGCACATCGGTACGACGGTTCAACCACTTGCTGAACATGAAACCAAACACGCAGGTGATGGCACCGATCATCATGCCGCCGATAATTGATTCACCCACGTTCAGATGCAGATCATCCACCACGGCCACCGGGCCCGGATGCGGCACCGTCATGGAGTGCGTCACGGTACCACCACAGCAGATCGCCATCAGGTAGAGCGTGTAATCCTTGCCTGTGCGCATGCGCAGCGCCATCGCCAGCGGCACCATCAGCATGAACATCGTGTCGAAAAAGATCGGCGCACTCAGGATGAACGTGCTCCACAGCAGCGCCCAGCCCGCATGCTTCTCGCCAAAGAAGGCCAGGAAGCGGCGCACCACCTTGTCAGCACCGCCGCTTTCCATCAGGCACATGCCAATGATCGCCGCCAGCGCAATCGAGATCGCAATGTCACGTGCCGTGTCGCCCAGTCCTTTGGACACCATCTCCACCACGCCGACCATGGATGACATCGCCTTCACCTTGCCGTCTTTCTGCACAATGTCCCACGAGTCCTTGTTGGCGAGCAGCCCCGCCAGCATGGCCGCCAGGATCAGCGCCACGAAGGCGTGCATGCGCAGCTTGCTGATCGCAATGATGATGAAAACGACGCTGACAGCGAGAACGAAGAAGGGCCAATAGCTGGCCGAGGTTGCGGCAAGGAGAAACATGGCCGCGATGCTGGAGGGAGGCAGAGGACACGTCAAGACATTCGACAGTGGACTTCCCGCCTGACTCCGCTTCTTTCAGCCGCGCATGAAACCAGCCTATCTCCGCCTGCTCTTTGTCCTGCTCGTCATCGTGGCGGGAGCGTTCGGCGTTTCACGGCTGGATTTCGATGTGGATCCTCTCAGCCTGCTGCCGCAGGAGCTGCCAGGACTGCAGGGCACACGCCTGCTGCGCGAGCAGAAGCGCAACCTGCTCCTCATCGCCGTTCAGGCCGAAGATCCGGCGCTCGCCGAAGTCACCGCAGACGCACTGGCCGAACACCTGGCCGCCAAGCCAGAGCTCTGCGCCAGCGTTCGCAGCAAATCCCTGCTGCAATCCGATCCTGCGATCATCGCCGAAGTCGTCGCCTATCTCTGGCTCAATGCACCGCCACAGGAGGTGGCGAAGCTCATCACCTCGCTTGATCCCGCTTCGCTCACAGCTCTGCTCGCCAAATCCAAGGAAGCCGCAGCTTCTTCTCTGGATCTGCAAAACGCCACGCTCAGCGGCTATGATCCTCTCGGCCTCGCACGCGGTGCGCTGGCGCTCATGAGCGGGGGAGGGGACATGAGCAGCCTGATGAGCGATGAATTCAGCAGCACCGATGGCACGCTGCGCCTGCTCTTTGTCACACCACCGGGGCAGGCGCTCGCTGATTATCGTGCGGCCAATGCCTGGCTCACGCAGATCAAGAAGGCCGTGCGTGAGGAATGGCTGCCCCAGCAAAAAGAACTCGCGGGCGTGAAGATCGGCTTCACCGGCGACCCGGCGTTCCAAGCCGAAATCGCCACCGGCATGGAAGGGGACATGCGGCAGTCGATTGGTGCCGTCACCTTCATTGTCGGCTTTCTTTTCTGGCTGCTGCACCGCAGTGTGAAGCCCCTGCTCTGGCTGCTGCTCGCCATTCTCTGCGCCAACCTGATCACGCTCGGCACAGCGGGTGTGATCTATGGCTCTCTCAATGTGATGTCGATGGGCTTCGCGGCCATCCTCACCGGATTGATTGAGGACTTTGGCGTCTACGGCCTCCATGTGTCACGCGAGCATCCGGGTGAACGATTTGGCAGCATCTGCCGGCGGGCGCTGCCCAGTGTCACGTGGTCGGCCGTCAGCATTGCCGGCATCTTTGCCATGCTGGGCCTCAGCCAGCTTCCCGGCGTGGCGCAGCTCGGTGTGCTGTCGGCGCTCGGAGTACTGATCGGCGCAGCGGTCATGATCTTCGGCTTTCTGCCTCTGGGCATGACCACAGGCAAACTGGAGGAGCATCACGGCAGCATTCGCCTGGCCATGAGAATGCAGGGCATCATGGTGTGGCTCGTCTTGATCGCCCTCATTGCCGCCACGGCGGTGGTGGGATGGAAGGGTCTGCCGAAGATGGATTTCGGCTCTGCCGTCCTGCGTCCTGACAAGAGCGAGGCCTTCGATGTGTTGGAAGATATCGAGCAACGCATGCTGAACACCAGCAATGAGCCGGGACGCAACGTGCCAGTGGTCTTCGCTGCCGCAGATGCCACCGCCCTGCGCCAGAGCATTCTCTCCGCACAGAAAACGCTCAAAAGCGATGAAGTCGAAGCCCAGCTGCTGCCGCTTGCACTGGTTCCCGATGCGGACGCGCAAAAGGCAAATCTAGCCGCGCTGCAATCCCTCGCCGCACGCGAAGACGCATTCAAGCAAGCCATCGATGCCGCCGGATTCACCGACGTCGCCTATGCCCTGACGCAGAATGTCTTCAAGCAGCTGCGTGAATGGGCTGCAGCCAAAACAGCGCTGCCGCTCTGGCCCAAGCCCATCGTGCTCGAAAATCTCGGCGGCATTGTCTCCCAGCACGACAAACACGGTTTGATGGCGATGGGTTCCATTCGCCTCTCCCCGGAGAGATCCCTGGAAAACGCCCCCATCCTACATGAACTGGAAAAAATTCCGGATGCTCATCCCGCCGGCTGGGCCTTCCTCCGCACCTCTCTGGAGCCCTTGCTGAAGCGTGAAATCCTGTACGTCTGCGTGCCCACCGTCGTCATCGCCTGCCTCCTGTTTCTGCTCGTGTTTCATGGCTGGCGTGAGCGCGCCTTCGCCTTCGTCACCCTCGCAGCCAGCGGCTGGATTCTGCTCGGTGGCATGTCCGCCTGGGGGCTGACTTGGAATCTGATGAGCGTCGGGGCCATCCCCCTCTGCCTGGGTCTGGGTCTCGATTTCACCATCCATGTCATGCATTCTCTGCGTGAGCCCGGCATGACCCGCGAACGCGTCGCCTCCCTGGGCCGTTCGCTCGCCTACTGCGGTCTCAGCACCGGGCTGGGCTTCGGTGCCCTGGCAGTAGGCAGCAATCGCGGGCTCATCACCCTGGGCATGACCGCCATGATTGGCGTGCTTACCGTGCTGATCACTGCCGCTTTCGCCCTGCCATGGGTCTGGTTCCGGCGGAAAGAATGACCCCATGGGCGCGCTTTCCACCCTGACTTTCCCCACCCCTGATTTTTCACTGGCGCAAACGCTCGTCCCGAGTACTATGCTCGACTCTCGGTAGAGATGGTGGCCGTAGTTCAACGGTAGAGCCCCAGATTGTGATTCTGGTTGTTGCGGGTTCGAGTCCCGTCGGTCACCCCACTTTTTTCATGGAGTGCTGCCGGACTTCCGGCTACAAAAGAGCACACATGCAACCGCTGGAACAAGTCATAGGCCACACCTTTCGCGATCCCGCGTTGCTCCAGCTCGCGCTCACGCACGGAAGCGTCGGTTATGAAAACCAGCGCGTTCACTCGGACAACCAGCGCCTCGAATTCCTCGGCGATGCCGTGCTGCAGCTCGCCCTGTCCCATCTGCTCTATCAGCGCCTCCCTCAGGCAGACGAGGGCGTGCTGACCCAAGCACGTGCCCAGCTCGTCTCGACCAAGGCCCTGGCACGCATCTCCCGCCGCATCGGACTCGGTGGCTACCTGCACCTGGGGCGTGGTGAAGAGGCCAACGGCGGCCGGGACCGCGAATCCACCCTCGCCGATGCCCTCGAAGCCGTCGCAGGCGCCATCCATCTCGATTCCGGCACCGACGCCGCCCATCAATTTGCCGCACGGCTCTTCGCCGAAGATCTTGAAGCCCTGAATCGCGGCCAGCTGGATGCCAATCCCAAGGGGCAGCTTCAAGAACTCATTCAAGCCGTGGGTGTGGAGCCGCCGGTCTATGAGATCATTGGTGCTGAGGGGCCGGATCACGCCAAGAACTTCATCGCCACCGTCTCCTGGCGCGGCACCCAGCTCGGGCGGGGCACCGGGCGCAGCAAAAAAGACGCCGAAGTGGTGGCAGCCCAGGCCGCGCTCGACAATCCAGCGCTCCAAGAATTGCTGCGAACAACTCGTGTACAACTGGACCAACAAAACCGCAGGTCATGAGAGTAAAGGTGAACAGTCCCAGTTGTTCGAGTTCGCTCACATTTCCTGCCGGATCCGTTCACAGCTCGTCTGCCCGTGGAACCCTTGTGTTTCCAAAGGGGAACCCACTTGTTGCGCTTGTTCGCAGTACTTACGGATATGAGTAATTTAACAAACTAGCTAACCCCAATCATAAGAGCTGGGAACAACTCAGCATCTGATGCCTCTTCAAGCCTTATGGACCCTTCAAACATCCAGAAAGTATTTGAGGCCCAGCGTCAAAATCGCTGGCACATCGCCCAGAGCACAGCGGAGCAGCGTATCACCAAGCTTAAACGGCTCAGAGACGCTTTGCTCGCAAGAGGGCATGAGATTGTCGCAGCGATGCAGAAAGACTTTGGCAAGTGCCAGGCAGAGGTGGCGATTTCCGAAATCGCTCCCGTGACGGAGGAGATCGCGTTTGTCTGTGCTCGACTGAAACGCTGGATGAAGCCCAGGCGCGTGGCCGCTCATTTCTTCACGCTGGGGTCGCGCAGTGAGGTGCGTTATGAAGCCAAAGGTCAGGTGCTCATTTTAGCGCCATGGAATTATCCCGTGAATCTGTTTCTGCTGCCCCTCGTGGGTGCCATTGCTGCAGGCAATGTGGTGATGATGTCAGCCTCAGACCGCACACCCCATACGGAAGCGGTTCTGAAACAACTCATCAATGAGACCTTCCCTTCCAATGAGGTCGCTGCATTCACGGGTGGTGTGCCAGCAGCGGAAGCCTTGATGGAATGTCCTTTTGACCATGTGTTTTTCACCGGCAGCCCGGCGGTCGGCAAAAAGGTCATGGCGAAAGCTGCTCAACATTTGGCCACTGTCACACTGGAGCTGGGCGGCAAATCACCGGCGGTATTGGATGCGAGTTGCGACCTTCCCAAAGCAGCCCTTGCCATTGCGTTTGGCAAATTCCTCAATGCTGGTCAGACCTGCATCTCTCCTGATCATGTCTGGGTGCCACGTTCTATGCTTGAGGAGTTCATCTCGGCAATCAGCGCACGAATACGTGAATTTTATGGCGAGTTACCAGAGGAGCGCCTGACTTCGCCTGACTTGGCACGCGTGGTGGATGCACGCGGCTGGCAGCGCATGAAGCATTTGCTTGATACTTCCATCGCAGCCGGGGCTCATGCTGTCATCGGCGGTGAAACAGACGAAGCCTCACGCTATGTGGCACCCACGGTGCTGAGCGGTGTCACCACGTCCATGCCCATCATGCAGGAGGAAATCTTTGGTCCGCTGCTGCCAGTGCTCGCCTACGATTCGCTCGATGAAGTGCTCGCCTTCATCCAGTCCGGCGGCAAACCACTGGCCTTGTATGCTTTTGGTCAGGATGAGGCTTTCATTCAACGCATGCTCGGTGAAACCAGTGCCGGTGGCACGGTCATCAACAACACCTTGCTGCACATTGTAAACTCACATCTGCCCTTCGGTGGCGCGGGCCAGAGCGGCCAGGGCAGCTATCACGGTCATCACAGCTTTCTCACGTTCTCACACGAACGCGCTGTGGTGCACCAGGGTGGCTTCATCGCCTCGCTGGTGCCTCTGCCTCATCCACCCTATTCGAAGATGAAAGCCATCGAAAAAATGGTCCTGAAACAGAAGACAGGGCTTGGGCCTGGCGGCAAGTAAGAACGAGCTACTTCAGCGGCCAGAACACCGGCACCATGGCCAGGATGACGATCAGCATCACGAGGGTCAGACCACCCCCCACCTTGATGAAGTCTGCGAAGCGATATTTCCCGGGGCCATAGACGAGGATGCAGCTGGGTTCAAACGGCGTGAGCATGGACGCGGAGGCGCTGAGCATGACGCCGATGGCGAAGGCCCGCTGATTCGCACCCATGCTGGCAGCGGCCTGCAATGCCACCGGCAGCACAACGAGGGCCGCGGCAGCGTTGGACATCGGCTGGGTGAGCAGGATCGTCAGCAAACAGAATCCGGCGAAAACCGCAAACACTCCCCAGGGCTGCAGCCAGCCGGTGATGAAATGGGCGATCATGCTGGAGGCGCCAGAGACCTGCATCGCCTCACCAAAAGCCATCATGCCGCCGATCAGGATGAGCAGACGCCAGTCGATGTTGGCATAGGCGTTCTCCAGTTTGATGCAGCGGGAAAGGACGGCCAAGATGGCGACCATGACGAAAGCGATGGTGTCAGGCACCCAGCCGATGCTGCTCACGATCACGGCGAGAACAAAGGCAGCCAGCAGCATGACGCCTCTTCGGCGCGCCTCTGCACTGAACTGATGCTGTGTGATGACGATCATGTCATTTCCTTCTTCGAAGGCACGGAAGCGATCGCTCGGCCCCTGCAGCAGCAGCACATCGCCAGCCCGCAGTTTCTCATCCGCCATGTGATGCATCAACGTGCGATCTCCACGCATCAAGGCCAGCACCGAAAGGCCGGTGCGCTGGCGGAAGTTGTTGTCGCGCAAGGACCGGCCGACAAAGCCGGAGCGCGGCGTGAGCACGACCTCAGCGATCTGCGCATCGCGCATGTCCACGCCGGAGCTGCGCAACGTGACGTCTTCGAGAATGTCCAGTCCTTCGATCTTCTTCACCCGGATCAGATTTTCCACCTTCCCGGCGACGAGAACGACATCGCCTTCTTCGAAGCGGAGATTGGGTCCGGCATCCAGAGGTTGGTCGGCCCGGCGGATTTTCATGACCTGAAAGTCCAACGCGGAGAAATCCGAATCAAACGCGGCTTGGCCGATGAGAGGAGATCCGGGCAGCACCATGACCTCGGCGAGGTAGTCACGCATGGCATCACCGGAAGCAGCCGCAGCCTTGTCGCGTTCAGGCACCAGGCGGGTGCCAATGAAAACCATGTAGACGATGCCGGTCAGCATCAGCACCAGACCAATTCCGGTGAATTCAAACATGCGCAGCGGCTCCAAACCCAGCTTGGTGATCGCACCACTCACGGCCACGTTCGTGGAGGTGCCGATCAGCGTGCAGGTACCACCCATCAGCGAGGCAAAAGCCAGTGGCATCAGGAGGCGTGAAGGCGGGATGCGCAGCTTGCGCGAGAGGCCCATCACCGGACCCACAAACACGGCGGTGACGGTGGTGTTGTTCATGAAGGCGGACACACCGCCCACCACGGCCATCATGAAACCCATGAGCCGCTTTGGCTGGGTGCCGAAGGTCTGTGCCAGCACACCGCCCATCATGTCCAGCACGCCGGTCTCACGCAGCGCGGCACCAATCACAAAAATCGCCGCCAGCAGGATGATCACCCGATCTCCAAATCCGGCAAAGGCGCGGTCAGCCTTCAAAATGCCGCACATGACCAGCACGCACAGCATCGACAAAGTGACGAGATCCACGGAGATTTTTTCCGTGGCAAAGGCGATGACGGCTACGACGAGCAGTCCGATGACGATCCATGCTTCCATTAGGACGCACCAGTGGCGCAGGGACATTCACCACTCAAGGAACAAGCCGCGCAAACCATGGCTGGAAGCCGTTTTTGTGGTGGCAATCCGCACTGACCTTTACCGTGCAAAGATCAGTCAGCAGGGCGTTTGAGGCGCAGAATCTGGATGGACGAGATCAGAATCGCACCGCAGAACAGCAGACGAATGCAGCTGTAAAGAAACCCCTTGTCGATTTCTGCCTCATCGTGCAGCACATCCAGCAAATAGTCTCCACTGTGATAAGTGGCGGCGAGGCTGGCGACAATCAGCAACCAGCAGGCGGCCTTGAGCGCCCTGGCTCCGCCGACTAGATAACCGCCAATGGCAAAACTCGCCGAGCAAAACACGTTGATGGCGAGCTCAAGCTGGCCCACACCGAATTTTAAATAGAAGGGCAGCAGGCTAAAAACCCCGTAAAGGCTCCAGAGGACCATCAGGATGGCCGGAAGCAGCAGCCGGTTCTGCCATGTCCCCAGTTCAGCCTGCCAGCGTTTCTTGTCATTCAATGCGGCATACTGCGCCTCGCACGTGGTGATCTGCTCCGGGGTCAGCACCTTCCCCTTGGTACGATGACTCCAGCAGGAGGTGCAGAACTCGTCTTTAAAATCCGCGAGTTTCCCGCAATGCGCGCATTTTTGCCGAGGAATCATGAACCCATTTCAAGGTGCTTGATAAAGAGTCAAGCAACGGTCTGTCAGCGGGAACGGAAAACCCGGGGCATTTTCATCTCCGCTGCTTTCCACTCTTGCCATCCAGCGTCTGTCTCCATACTCTCCGCCCCACTATGAGCGAAAAAACACCTGTGAACTGGGAAGCCCTTGAGGCGAAGCCGGAATTCCGCGCATTGCTGGCGCAAAAAAAAGCCTTCATCATTCCGGCTTTTATCTTCTGCATGCTCTATTACATCGCGCTGCCGGTGCTGGTGGGTTATTTCCCCGAGATGATGAAACAGAAGGTCTGGGGTGAAGTGAATGTGGCCTACGTGTTCGCCCTGTCGCAGTTCATCATGGCCTGGGTCCTGGCCTTTCTCTATGTGCGCGTTGCCGCCAAGTGGGACAAATCTGCTGCCGCTGTGATCCACGGTCACGATTGATCTCTGCTCTCCTGCTGCATCTTCCTCTCCTCTTTGCTTCTTTCCCTCTCGATGAACACTCCCCTGATCATGTTCCTGGCCTTCGTCGGCCTCACGCTTCTCATCACCTTCTGGGCGGCCAAGAAAAACACTGGAGCCAGCGCCTATTTCGCCGCCGGTCGCAGCATCACCGGCTGGCAGAACGGCCTGGCAGTGGCCGGTGACTACATGAGCGCCGCGAGTTTCCTGGGCATTTCCGGCATGATCTACGTCGCTGGTTATGACGGGTTCATGTATTCCGTGGGCTTTCTGGTCGCCTACATCACCGTCCTGCTCATCGTGGCCGAGCCGTTGCGCAACGCGGGCAAGTACACCATGGCCGACCTGCTTGCCTACCGGCTCAAGCCGCGCCCGGTGCGTGCGCTCGCCTCGCTCAGCACGCTGGTGGTCTCCACTTTTTACATGATTGCTCAGATGGTCGGTGCAGGTGCCATCATCAAGCAGTTGATCGGCATCAGCTTCGAACCGGCTGTGATCGGCGTGGGCTTGCTGATGCTCGTCTATGTCGTCTTCGGCGGCATGCTGGCCACCACCTGGGTGCAAATCATCAAGGCGCTCCTGCTCATGGTCGGTGCGATCATGCTCAGCTACCTCGTGCTTAAGTTCCATCACTTCAGTTTCACCGAATTCTTCAACGCCGTCGCTCATGCCGACTACGGCGGCAGCGCCGCACCGAAAAACCTCATGGAGCCGGGCCTTAAATTCGGCGTCGCCGTCGCCGGGCCGTGGGGACCGATCGACCTCATTTCGCTCTGCCTCGGCCTTGTGCTGGGCACCGCTGGCCTGCCGCATATCCTGGTGCGTTTTTACACCGTGCCAGATGCCAAGACGGCGCGCTCCAGCGTGGTGTGGGCCATGGCCATCATCGGTCTGTTCTACATCATGACCACCCTCTTTGGGTTCGGCGCCGCGACCATTATCGAAAAGGCCAAGCTCACCACCGATGGGAAGCTGGATGTCAACATGGTCGCACCGATTCTCGCCAAGGTGCTGGGCGGCGAGTTCTTCTTCGCCTTCATCAGCGCCGTCGCCTTCGCCACCATCCTCGCAGTTGTCGCCGGTCTGACCATGAGCGCCAGCGCCTCCTTTGCACATGACTTCTATTCCAACGTCATTCATCACGGCAAAGAGAACCGCCCGGGCCAGGAAATCCGCGTCGCCCGCATCACGGCTTTCTGTGTTGGCGCAGCCAGCATCGGGTTCGCCATCTACTTGGGGCCAACCGTGAATGCCGCCTTCCTGGTGGGTCTTGCGTTCTCGGTCGCCGCTTCGGCGAATCTGCCTGTCATCGTGCTCAGTGTGTTTTGGAAACGCTTCAACACCACTGGCGCCGTCGCCGGTCTGGCGACCGGTCTGGTGGTTTCCATCGTTCTCATCCTGCTCAGCCCCAGCGGCATTTACGGCAAGGCCGCCCCCTTCCCGCTCAGCAATCCTGGCATCGTCAGCATTCCCATCGGTTTCCTCGCCGCCTGGCTGGGCACTCTCTTGAGCGCACGCGATCCCGAAGCGGAGGCCAAATTCGCCGAGCTCAAAGTCCGCGCCCACACCGGCCTTGGCTCGGAAAAGGCGACCTCGCATTGATCGAAAAGTGATGCGGGCACCTCCTGCCCGCAGTCATCTCGCCATGCAGGCAGCGATGCCTGCATCACTTCATCACGTGCAGCACGGACAAGGCTGCACGAAGTGCCCCGGTGAGATTTCCTTGAGCGTGAGATCCATGCCCACGCTCTGCTCCCACTTCGGATGCTTCATGCGGTGGCCAAAGGCGCAGCCGGCGGGCGGATTGATCGGTGAAGGAACGTCACCGCGCAGGAGCTGCCGTGCGCGGCGCTGCCTCGGATCAGCGATGGGGATCGCGTCGAGCAATGCCTTGGTATAGGCATGGCGCGGGTTTTGATAGAGTTCGCTGGCTGGCGCAAGCTCGACGATCTTGCCGAGATACATCACCGCCACGCGGTCGCTCATGTGCTTCACCACATTAAGCCCGTGAGCGATGAACAAGTAGCTCAGCCCCATGTCACGCTGCAGTTCGAGCAGCAGATTGAGCACCTGGCTTTGCACCGAGACATCGAGCGCAGAGACCGGCTCGTCGCAGACAATGAGCTTGGGATTCAAGGCGATCGCACGCGCGATGCCAATGCGCTGCCGCTGACCGCCGCTGAATTCGAATGAATAGCGATGCATGGCATCTGCCGGCAAACCGACACGCTTGAGCAGCTCGACCGACCATTCCGCCCGTTCTGCGCGAGTCCCCATCTTTTGAATGATGAAAGGCTCCTCCAAGATCTGCCCGATGGTGTGCCTTGGATTGAGCGACTCGGCAGGGTCCTGGAAGATCATCTGCATTTCACGGCGCTGGCTGCGCAGCGCGCTCTGTGACTGCGTGGAGATGTCGTGGCCGTTGAAGATCACATTGCCGGAGGTGGGCTTGAGCAGTCGCACCACGGAGCGGGCCACCGTGGACTTCCCACAGCCGCTTTCACCGACGAGGCCCAGCGTTTCGCCTGCTTTCAGCTCGAAGCTCACGCCATCCACGGCCTTGCACACAGCCTGGGTGGTGTAAAACACACCGCCACGCACCGGGAAGTGCATCTTGAGATTTTGAACGGAGAGAAGGCTCATGACGCGGAGATTTGAGAGGCAAAGCAAGCGCAGGCTTCCACGCCATGACCGCTGCCGCATTCTTTCCAGGGCTGGCGGGTGTTTAAAACATCGGTGCTGTGCGGGTTCGGACAGCGCGAGGCAAAGCGGCAGCCTGCAGGCATGTCCCTGAGGCTGGGAACCATGCCCGGGATGACGGGCAGCGTTGTCTTGGGCGGATGATCAAGCTTCGGCAGGCACCGGATGAGACCCTGCGTGTAGGGGTGCTGCGGTTTGGCGAAAATCGGATACACCGGTCCGCGTTCGACGATGCGACCCGCATACATGACGGCGACATCATCGCAGGTTTCAGCGATCACACCGAGGTCATGGGTGATCAAAATGACCGCCATGCCCGTTTCGTTTTGCAGACGTTTCAGGAGGTCGAGGATCTGCGCCTGAACCGTGACATCCAGCGCCGTGGTCGGCTCGTCGGCAATGAGGACCTTCGGGTGACAAGACAGCGCCATGGCGATCATCACGCGCTGGCGCATGCCGCCGCTGAGCTGGTGCGGATACTCGTTCACACGCTGCTCGGGCGCTGGGATGCCGACCCATTCCATGAGTTCGACAGCACGCCTGAGCGCTTTGGCAGGAGTGGTGGGCTCATGCAGCTGAATCGCTTCGATGATCTGCATGCCGACAGGCTGCACAGGATTCAGGGCCGTCATCGGCTCCTGAAAGATCATCGCGATGTCATTGCCGCGAATCTTCCGCATGGCGTCGATCGGCAGCTTCGTGAGATCGCGGCCTTCGAGGAGTACTTCGCCGCTGAGAATGCGCCCTGCAGGCTGTGGCAGCAGACGCATCAGGCTCATGGCCGTCACGCTTTTGCCGCAGCCGCTTTCACCGACAACACCGAGCGTCTTGCCGGCTTCGAGGATAAAATCGACGCCATCCACGGCGGTGAGCAGACCTTCATCGGTCTGGAAACCGACGCGCAAATTGCGGACTTCGAGCAGAGGTGTTGGCATTACTTGGTTCCTCCTGCTTTGAGGTTGTGATCGAAGACCTGATCAGTTTCGGGGAAGGTTTTTCCGGCGCGCATCGCGGCTTCGGTTTCACGTTTCACATCTTCGTCGATCCAGTGGACGTGGTTGGACATCGGCAGTTCGCTGACAGCAACATTGAAGGTTTTTTCCGGCCACTTCACCCAGCGCCAGTAGGCGCAGCGGTAGTAGTTCTGTTCATAGGCGGGAATCCATGCGGCCTCGTCGTAGATGATCTGGTCTGCGCCCCAGGAGGCTTTGCGGATCTCCTCGATGGTCGTCGCGTGGCGTTCGTCCTCGCAGAATTTGTCCATGCGCGGATCGGCGAAACTGCAGAGGTTGTTGGTGTTCAGCTTCGGCGTTTTGCCGTCCTCCATGAAGGCATCCTTGGAGTGCCAGGCCTGGTAGTGATCGGGAATCGGGGGCGTCACGCTGAAAGCCACGGACGCGATCTGATGCTTCTTCTGCGTGGCCTTCTGGAAGTAGGATGTGCTTTCGAGGCCTTCGAGCTTGTATTCCACGCCGGCTTTGATCGCCTCCTCTTTGAGCCTTTGCATGACCTTCTGAATGATCTCCACCTTGCGGTGCAGAATGGTCACAGACAGGCGCTCGCCTTTGTCATTCACCAGCACGCCGTCGTTGCCGAGCTTGGTGTATCCGGCTTTGGCAAAGTGTTCGCGTGCCAGCTGCACATCGAAGGGTCTTGCAGTGATGGGCGGATCGCCGATGAGCGGGAAGCCTTTGCTGAAGCAGTTGAGCCGCTGGAAGTCGCCGCGCAGATCGAAGTCGATCACCTTCTGGTAGTTCGTGGCGTAGCTCAGGCCCAGGCGCACCTCCTTGTTGTTCAGCGGTGCCACCGCACAGTTCAGCCACAGGCCGGCGTGAGACCCCGGCCAGACGTTGTAGAACTTCGCCTTGTGGATGTAGCCCTTGTGCACCTCGGGGATCTCCAGTTTTTCATACCAGTATTCCGGGATGCCCATCATGAGCTCTTCAACGTCCAGCTCGCCCTGCCGGAAGAGCTCCATCACCTTCTCCTGCAAACGCACGACGCGATAAACGATGTGATCCACATTGAAGCGATAGCGGGAGAATTTCTTGTCCCGTGCCCACCAGTTTTTCACGCGAGTAAGAGCGATGTCGCGACCAAAATGGATGTCCTCCTCACGGATCACATAGGGCCCGGAGGTTGGCCGGCAGCGCCATTGATAGCGCTGCTCAAAGTCCGGTCCGAACTCGCTGTAGAAGCGGCGGGACATGGGAGAGGTGTTCACATAATAAGCCGCAAGCGGCTTGGGCTCCGTGAGCGAGATGGACAACGTGCGCGCATCGTAGCGCGTGATGTTCGCGTAGTTCTCCCCATACCACTGATTGCCGAAGGGGTTCTTCGGGTACTCGCTGAGCTGCATGTAGAACTGATTGAAAAAGTCATCCGCCTCGATTGGCGTGCCGTCGGAGAAGGTCGCATCCGGGTCGATGCGGAAATACACCGTGCGATTATCCGGGGCCACGGCCCACTCTTTCGCAATGGCAGGAATCATGCGCCCGGTTTCCGGATGCAGGCTGATCAACGCCATCTCCACATCGTCGTATTGATAACCGCGGAAGGAGCTGTTGCTGTTCTCGCCCAGGACGCGGAGCGTCGGTGGGAAAGAGAGAACATACTGGCGCATCGTGCCGCCTTTCTTCGCATGGGCGTCACCGATCTCCGGCTCATCCATGCCGTTCTCCCATTTCAAATCCGCCGGCACATCCTCCGGTTTGGCGAAGGTGAAGTACTCAGGCTTTTTCAGACGTTCGCGTGTCGCGGTGAGCTGGGCCTCCAGCTCCGCTTTCTTCGCTGCGTCAGCTTCCTTCGCGATCAAATCGGGCAGTTCCTTCTCCTGGCCCTGCAGTCCTGCGAGCACCTTCTTGTTGTAGAAGCTCCAAAAGGCCTCGCGCTCCTTGGTGCCGTCATAAGGCGGGAAATCTGCGGCATGCAGCGCACCGCCAAAGATGGCGGCGGTGGTAAAAGCCAACAGCAAACGGGGAACAGCGAGCTTCATTGATAGGTGGTGAACTTCTTCGGATCGAACGCCTCACGCAGCGCTTCACCGACAAATGTGACGAGCAGTAGGATGAAGACCATCACGCTGAACATCGAGATGGAGATCCACACGGCGGAAAGGTGGCTGGTGCCGTCGTCAAACAGCCAGCCCCACTGCGGATAAGTTTCCGGCAGGCCAAAGCCAAGGAACGCCAGTGCGGTGAGCGATGAAATGATGGCGGCGACGCTGAACGGAATTTTCGTCACGATGGTGGCGAGCATGTTCGGCAGCAGGTAGCGCGTGAGGATGCGCCAGGTGCTCGCTCCTTGCAGGCGGGCGGCGGCGATGTAGTCACGCTCCTTTTCCTTGTAAGCCAGCGCACGCAGCGAGTAGGTCAGGCTCGTCCAGGAGAAGAAGCAGATCACACCCAGGAGAATCAGCAGGTTCATGTTGGCCACGCCGATGATGCTGATCAGGATCATCACGATGTAGAGGAAGGGCAGCTCATCGAGAATCTCGATGAAACGCTGCATGGCGATGTCAAAAAAGCCGCCGAGGAAACCCATCAGCAAACCGATGATGATGCCCACGCCATAGGTGAAAAGAATGAAGAGCAAAATCGCCTTCAGGTTGAGCTGCCATCCGCCATAAATCTGCGCCAGCACATCCCAGCCACGGCTGTCCGTGCCGAGGTAATGACCTGCCTTCCACAAGGGTGGAATCGCCGGATAAATGATCATTTCATAGGAGGTGACCGCCGCTTTCTCAAACTCCTCCTGCGGCATCTCACCGGTCCATTTTTCACGGTCTTTCACCCCGGCCTTGTAGTAGGCGGAAAGCGCCAGTGCTCCGGTGCGTGAGTAGCCCAGCGACTCTCCATCTGGGAGGCCTTTGCGGAAACGTGTATCCGTGTGCTTTTGCGTCGGCACGTCTGCATAGAACTGCTGCGCACGGCCGGAATAGGGCTCGGCATCACCCGGCTTGAACCACACGCCACCACGCTGCTCCAGCGTGATCGATTGCAGCGAGTCGGTGTCCAGCACCGGGTCCCATGGTACCAGCGGCATCCACACGAAGCCGCGCTTCTCGTTGCTCAGGCGCTCCTTCAGTTCGCGATAATTCGCCTCCTGCTCTCCCGCGAGGCCAAAATCCTGCGCTTGATAACGCTTCTGGGAGAACGCAGGGAAATATGTTTTGCCATCACACCGCACCAGCAGCGCACGCTTGCCCACCAAAGCCTGATCCAGCATTGCCAGTGCGATCAGCACCAGCAGAATGCGGAACGACCACCAGCCACGGCCAATGCTGCGGAAACGGCGGAAGCGCTGCAAGGTCACCGGCGTCCAGCGGATCTCACGCGGCAGGAACCGCAGACCGAGAATGCCGCCAACGATGAGCAGAATCGAGCTGGTCCAGCCAAACGTGCGACCATTGTCGAAAAACCAGGAAACGGTGGGAATCAAGATGCCGCACAGCTCGCCGAGAATGGCGAGAGCACCGAGGGTGATGGCTGCGATGGAGAGTTTGCGGTTCATCACTCAAATCGAATGCGGGGATCCAGTCGTGCGGTGATCATGTCGGAAAGCAGGTTGCCGAGCATGAGCAACAGTCCGCTCACGGTGACGGTGGCCATGACGATGGGGTAATCCTTTTCCAGCAAGGCGTTGAATCCCATGAGGCCGAATCCGTCGATGTCAAAAATACGCTCCACGAGGAAGCTGCCAGCCACGAGCACCGTGAGCGCCTGCCCCATCGTGGCGGCCACGGGGATGAAGGAGTTGCGCAGAGCATGCCCG
Source organism: Prosthecobacter sp. (assembly GCF_049294395.1). Taxonomy (GTDB): domain Bacteria; phylum Verrucomicrobiota; class Verrucomicrobiia; order Verrucomicrobiales; family Verrucomicrobiaceae; genus Prosthecobacter. Next base: position 27,101 of record NZ_JBAQCR010000052.1, on the reverse strand, counting down.
ATGACGGCGCGTTTGAATTCCACGCCCTTGGCCACAGCAGTGCGCACGTAATCGCTGGCAAGCTGGTCGAGCAGATTGTTTTTCACCAGCATCGTCAGGCCGGCAAAACTTCCGACCATGTAGCAGCACAGCGGCAGGAAGGCGTGATGGAGCAGATCGTAGACTTTGCCGAAGAAGCTGAGTTCCGCGAAGTTGATGCTCACAAAGCCTTCCAGCGGAAACCAGCGCAGCCGTGCGGCAAAGATCACCATCAAAAACACGCCGAGCACGAATTCAGGAATCGCATAGCCAAAGAAGATCAGCACCGAGGTGGCGGTGTCTGTGGGAGTGCGATGCTTGATGGCCTTCAAGACACCCAGCGGCACACATACCAGGTAAGTCAGCAGAATGGAGGTGATGCCGTAGAACAGAGAAATCGGAAACCGTCGCTTCATCATCGTCCACACCGGTTCACTGTAGCGCGTGGAGTCACCGAGATTGCCCTCCAGCACTCCGGCGAATTTCGGCTGATAGATGAGCGCCACGTATGGCTGGGGTTTGTCGAGTTTCTGGCCGGGATTCACCTTCTCCCATTCGATCTTTTGCTGCTCCGGCGTGATGATGCGGGCTCTCCACGAGGAGGAGTCCACCTCCTTGCTCGGCACGATCTCCGCGGTGTTCTGGGTGGTTCGTTTTACCACCACCAGGCTCGCTGTGCCGGGAATTTTGACTTCGGTTTCCGTTTTGCCCTCGGCGTATTCAGCGCGGGAACGATTTGTCTCTTTCGGCCAGGCACCCAGCCATGAGGCATAGGCGATCAGGAAGGGTTTATCATGTCCGTACTGCTCCTGCAGTTTCAGCAGCTGTGCAGGGGTCAGGCCGCTGGATTGCTGGCGGTTCGTGCCGCCGCGCTGCCCGTCGCTTTTCATGCGTGCCTCCAGCAGAGCCTGCTCCATCGGGCCGCCGGGAGTGAAGCGAATGATCAAAAACACCACCAACGTCATGCCGATGAGCGTCGGCGGGATGAGCAATAGGCGTCGAATCAGGTAGGCTGTCATTCAGGTCGGCAAAAAGGAAATCTCCGATAATACGCCGCTGGGCACAAGGATTTGTGTGTGATTTGAACGAATCGTCCTGCCTCGTGGCAAAAGCACCGGATGCACATGCGCGGAAAAGAGGTAGTCATGTGTCAGCCACATGAAAACGTTCTTCGCCCTTCTGATCGCGTGTTTGATGTCATCTTGCGTGATGCCATTTCTGCCGGTGGGACCGCAGAATCCCGGGGCGGATGTGGCGGTGCCGATGCAGCTGCGTTCGGGAACGCCGCATGTCATGGCCAGCATCAACGGGCAGAGAGCCATTCCTTTGCTCCTGGACACCGGCGCAACGCTGAGCGTCTTCGAGCCCGATGTGGCCACGGACTGCGGTCTTCTCCCCTCCGGCGGGCACCGGCTGCAGATTCGCGGCGTTCATGGTACCGCAGGAGCCAGCCAGGCGGTGATGAGCACCATGGATCTCGGCCAATGGCACGCTACAAACGTGCGGTGCTTGGTGCGTGGCATTTCCAGCTTTCGGCCCAATGGGCTGGGCAGCGCCATCCTCGGCATGGATCACTTGCGCCGGCATTGCAGCTTTTTGACCATCGACTACCAGCGCAACACGGTGGAGCTGGGATTCTCTAATACGTTTCAGCCCATCCGGGGTGTGGTGACGCGTACGCCCTTGCGCTGGGTGAACGGCATGCCCGTCATCCGGGTCAGCTCCGGCGGCATCTCCTGGGACGCGGTGGTGGATTCGGGTTCGACCTGGGGCATCGTGATCGATCAAAGCACTGCCGCCCGTCTGGGCCATGCGCACGATGGCATGGGCATGGGCGAAGGTTTGATCTTGAGCGGCGTCGGCGGCAGCGTGCGGGCGGATCAGGTGGGTGCGCGCACGATCCAAGTTCCTGCGGCCACACTGTGCGGGGAGACTCATCCGGGAGCCACCCTGTATGTCATGCCCGGCCCAAAGCGCATCGGTTCACGGTTCTGGCAGGGCACGCGATTGACGGTGGATTTTCGCAGCAATGTGCTCTGGCTGGAGCGGTGAGAACGCAACTCTTGTGAGCGCTGCTGGTTGACAGTGGCAATCCCCAACGGAAGGCTTGCGTATCATGAATGGTCTGCATTTTACCATCATCCTAAGAATGGCGCTGACGACCGTCGCCCTGGCCTGTCTCCCCGGGTGTGCCGATTCGTTCGCGGTGAAAAGAGAGGCGGTGCCAGAGACGGTGCAGAAGCAGTTGCAGGCGCAGGCGATCTCAGCCTCCGAACTCAAGCCCGCGAGCAAAGGCGGCTTCAACATACGAACGAACAGCGTTCCGCCGCCTGAGGGGGTGGTCAAGATGCCCATGTACTATGAGAGGGGCATCCCGTATCTCAAAGTCAGCCTCAATGGCCACAAACCGACCAAGTACATGCTCGACACCGGGGCTGCCATGAGCGTGTTCGATGCTGAACAAGCGGTGGAGTACGGCATGCGCACGGTGCCGCAGGTGAGGCCCACCATGGCGGGAGTGCTGGAAAACGTACCAGGCATGGCCGCCATCATCCCGACGCTTCAAATCGGCACCTGGCGTCTGGAAAACCTGCCCTGCATCGTCCGCATGCAGCGAACGACTCTGGGTGCGGGCATTCTCAAGGAGCATTTGGGGGTCTCCCTTCTTGGCGTGAACATGCTGGCCAGGAACTGCAAGTATGCGACCCTCGATTTTTTGAAGGAGGAGTTTGAGTTTGGCATTACCCGCAGTTTTCCAGGTCAGGTGCGCAAGCACATGCACAAGGCCAGCCTCAGCATGAAACACGGCGTGCCAACGACTTTGCTCAAATACAGCAAGCTTTCCTGGGAGGCCGTGGTCGATTCAGGTTCTGTTTTCGGCGTGCAACTGGACCGCCGCGTCGCCGAGGTGCTGGGTTACAAGAATGGCGGTTGGGACGTGGGAGGAAACTACCTGATTACGGGCGTCGGTGGCGCGCAGACTCCGAAGGAGGCAAATGTGCGCGTGCTGGAGTTCAAGGCGCTCGGCCTGTTCGGCTCCTATTACCCCTTTGCGCAGGTGGATGTGATGCCCGGGCCGTCACGTCTCGGCACCTATCTGCTGGAGGACTATCGTGTAACCTTGGATTTTGAGCACAATGTACTCTGGGTCGAGTGGGGTTGAACCCAGAGGCGGGAAAAACGCTCATCAGCGGCTTTTTTTGCGACAGAATCGCAATAGACAAGGATTGCATACAAAAGTTCAAAAAAATCAAGATGACGGTTGCAAACCTGCTCACGTCTCCCTATTCTGGACTTCCTTGTGAAATTTTTCACAAGCTCATCTGCCGACACTTTCTATGGGTAACTTTTTTCCGCGTTGGACCAACTGGCTGCCGCTCAAGCTCGCCATTGCCGTCGTGTTCATTGCCTTCGGCGTGAGTGTCGGCATTGCCTACTACTTCACACCGAAATACACTCGCGTAGGTTATGAACCGACGCAGCCGGTGCCATTTTCACACAAGATTCATGCAGGACAGCTCGCGCTCGACTGCCGGTATTGTCACAGTTTCGTGGAGACCTCCAGTCACTCGAACGTGCCGACCAACCAGACCTGCTTCAACTGCCATGGCCCGGGCAAAGGCAACATCCGCAGCAATTCTCCCAAGCTGGAGATGGTGATCAAGGCCAACGAAACCGGCAAGTCGATCCCATGGGTCAAGGTCCACAAGGCGCCTGACTACGTTTACTTCAATCACAGCGCGCATCTCAACCGCGGCATCTCCTGCGTTTCCTGCCATGGCAAGATCAACGAAATGGAAGTCGTCCGCCACGATCAGTCGCAGTCCATGGGCTGGTGCCTTGACTGCCACCGCAATCCTGAGAAGAACCTCCGCCCTCTCGAGTTCGTCACCAAGCTGGACTACCAGCCCAGCGACCTGAAGCGCAACGAGTTCTACAAGACTCTTATCGACAAGAAGGTTCCAGCAGCCGAGATCGCCACCACCATCGGCGGTGAAGGTGCCAAAGCGGACAATCTTGAACAGATCGTCGCTCTCGCGGAGAAAACTTACGGTAAAAACGTGACCCAGACTGAAGTGGGCACCCAGATCAAGAAGCACTGGCAGATTCAGCCGCCGGAATCCTGCACCACCTGCCATCGCTAACCCCCGCGCCCCTTTTACTGACACATGAAACGTATTTGGAAGCATCCTGAGGAGCCGCAGAACGCCAAGCGCTATTGGCGCAGTGTCGCCGAATTGGACCGTCGTGAAGATTTCTTGAAAAATCTGGGCCAGGAATTCCCTGCGGGAGACAGCCTGAACGACGAAGAGCGTGAGAACAGCCGTCGTGAATTTTTGAAGATCATGGGTGCCAGCGTGGGCATGATGGGTCTGGCCAGCTGCCGCCGTCCCCTCGTCAACATCCTGCCTTACACCCAGCACGTCGAATGGATGGTGCCGGGCAAGTCGCTCCTGTACGCAACCACGATGCCCCAAAACGGTGGTGCTGTGCCTCTGGTGGTCACCACGCATGAAGGTCGTCCAACGCACCTTGCTGGCAATCCGCTTCACCCGCTGGGTGGAGGGCTCAACAGCTTTGCGCAGGCCTCCGTGCTGGATCTCTACGATCCGGAGCGCTCCCAGAAGCCGATGGGCGCTGGCAAAGAACTTTCCTGGGCCAAGGCGAACGAACTGCTCGCCGCAGCCATCGATGAAGCGAAAAAGTCCTCGGGTGCCAGCCTTGGCATCGTGATGGGCGGCTCGACTTCCCCGACCTACCAGCGCCTGCTGGGCGAGGTGAAGGCTGCCTTCCCGCAGATCAAACTCTTCAAATACGAAGCGGTGGGTGGCGAAGGCCAGGCCGCTGCCAACAAGGAAGTGCTGGGCGCTGATGTGAAGCCCTTCGTGAAGCTCGGCTCCGCGATGCGCATTTTCTCCCTGGACTGTGACTTCCTCGGGGTGGACCCCGTGGCAGGCGAGCCCATCTCTGCTTTCACCAAGCATCGTGCCAAGACAAAGGAAACGACCGAAGCGGAAATGAACCGCCTCTACGTCCTGGAAAATCGCTACACGCTGACCGGCGGCATGGCCGATCACCGCAAACCGATCGCGGCAAGTCTCATCCCTGTGGCCGCAGCTGTGATCGCTGCCCAGCTGGGAGACGCCTCCGCCAAGGCTCTGGCCGACACCGCGCCCGCCAGCCTCAAAGAGTGGATCGCACCTGCCGTGCGTGATTTGATCGACAACAAAGGCAAGGCCGTCGTCCTCGCCGGTTCCCGCTACGGCGCGGAAGTGCATGCGCTGGTTGCCTCGATCAACAGCGCCCTTGGCGCTTACGGTTCAACCATCGAACTGCTGCAAGGCGCTCCTTCCCCTGAACTCGGCACCTTCGCCGATCTCCAGACGGCGATTGCTGGCGGTCAGGTCAAGACCCTTCTTTCGCTGACTCCTTCCAGTCTCTACTACGACGCCCCAGACGCTACGGCACTGGCCAAACTCGTGGCAGACAAAGGCGTGAAGCTCATTCACGTTGGCACTCAGAAAAACGTCACTTCTCGTCAGGCTGCGTTGCACATTCCTGCTGCTCACTACCTTGAAGTCTGGGGTGATGTCCGTGCCGCAGATGGCACCTACTCGATCGTCCAGCCGATGATCGCTCCTCTCTACGACGGTGCAAGCCGTGTGGAAGTTCTGCTTGCCCTGCTTGGCCGCAAAAAGCTTGGCCCGGTCGAAGCTGCTGCGCCAGCCGCCGCCGGTGCCGCACCTGCTGCCCCCGCCGAAGACGCCGCCTACACCGCCGTGCGCGATACTTTCGCCACCCTGGCTGGCAGCCTCGACGAAAAGAAATGGAATTTCACCCTGCGTGACGGCTTCCTCAAAGGCTCCGCTTACGCCAAGGCGACCACGGCTCCGAATGTCGCCGCCGTTGCTGGCATCCTCGCCAAGGCTGCGCCTGTCGTCGCACCAACGGACGATGCGCTCGAAGTCGTCCTCGTCGCCGACTCCAGCGTCTATGACGGTCGCTACGTCAACAACGCCTGGCTTCAGGAAGCTCCGGATCCAGTGACGAAACTCACCTGGGAAAACGCAGCCTGGATTGGCTCCGTCACCTTCCGCCGTCTGGGTCTCAAAGAAGGCCAGCACGTCAAAATTACCGTTGGTGATATTTCGATCGAAATCCCCGCCATCGAAGCCCCCGGGCATGTGTCCAATTCCATCACCCTGCCTCTCGGCTACGGCCAGATCGGTGTCGGCATGGTCAGTGGCGACCGCGGCGTGAACGCTTACGTTCTGCGCACGAAGCCCGGCACCTTCGTCCTGAGCGGTGCCAAGATCGAAGTGCTCGACACCATCGCTGAACTGGCCATCACTCAGAGCCAGAACACCATGGAAGGCCGTGCGGTCTACCGTGAAGGTACGCTCGACACCTTCAACAAGGACGTGGCCTTCGCGCAGAAGACCGGCATGGACAGCCACATCCCGGAAAACATCTCCTTCTACAAAGGCCAGGTCGGAGTGAAATCCGAAGAGAACCCGGACGGCTTCGACTACGAGAAGCAGCACCAGTGGGGCATGTCCATCGATCTGAGCAAGTGCATTGGTTGCACGGCTTGCCTCGTCGCCTGCCAGAGCGAAAACAACATTCCAGTCGTCGGCAAAGATCAGGTCCGCAAAGGACGTGTGATGCAGTGGATCCGCATGGATCGCTACTTCGCCGTGCCAAAGTGGGGCAAGAACGAAGTCGAACAGGAAAGCACTTGGGCCGAAGACAACGCGACGCCTGAGCAGCTCGAGAACGCCGAAATGGTGCACCAGCCGCTGGCCTGCCAGCAGTGCGAATCTGCTCCGTGCGAAACCGTCTGCCCGGTGAACGCCACCGTCCATACGCCAGATGGCCTCAACGCCATGGCTTACAATCGCTGCATCGGCACCCGCTACTGCGCGAACAACTGCCCTTACACCGCCCGCCGCTTCAACTGGTTCGACTACAACAAGCGCAATCCGCTGATCGACACCACCGTGCTCGGCATGAAAGTCGGCAATCTTTACGCCGGCCCTCTGGGTGAGAAGCGCGAAGACGAAAGCATCCGCCTTCAGCGCAATCCGAACGTCACCGTCCGCATGCGCGGTGTCATCGAGAAGTGCACCTACTGCGTGCAGCGCCTCGAATCCGCCAAGATTCTGCAGAAGCAGGTGCAGCGCGACTCCAAGGACTTCCGCGTGCCGACCGACACTGTCAAAACCGCCTGCCAGCAGTCCTGCCCGGCAGAAGCGATCGTCTTCGGGGACTTGGCCGACAGAAACAGCGCCATCGTCCAGATCAAAGGCTACGAAGATCTCAAGGATCCAACGAAGAGCATCCCGGAATCGCCCCGCAACTACCAGCTGCTCAAGTACATCGGCACCCGCCCTCGCACGAGCTACCTCGCCCGTCTGCGCAATCCGAACAAGAACATGCCCGGCGCAGAGAACATCGCCGTGTGGAGCAACAATCAATACTAACCCGGACACATGGACGCCTCCGCTACAGCATCTAACACCCCGCGTATTCTCGACCGCGAGCCGCTGGTGTTGAACAACCGCTCCTATTCGTGGATCACGAACCGCATCTGCGGCATCGTGGAAAACAAGCAGCCCGCCCTCTGGTGGATCCTGTTTGTGCCTTCCGTGTTGCTCACCGGACTGATGGTCTTCTGCTTTACCTACCTCATTTCCACCGGCGTCGGTGTCTGGGGTCAGAAGCAGCCGGTCGCCTGGGCTTGGGACATCACCAACTTCGTGTTCTGGATCGGTATCGGCCACGCCGGTACCCTCATTTCCGCCATCTTGTTCCTCACCCGCCAGAAGTGGCGTACGTCCGTGAACCGTGCTGCGGAAGCCATGACGATCTTCGCCGTGATGTGCGCCGGTTTGTTCCCGGCCTTCCACGTCGGTCGTGTGTGGATGGTGTGGTTCCTCGCGCCGATTCCGAACGCCAACGCCATCTGGCAGAACTTCAAATCCCCCCTCCTCTGGGACGTGTTCGCCGTTTCGACCTACTTCAGCGTTTCCGCCGTGTTCTGGTTCCTGGGCCTCGTGCCCGACCTTGCCACGCTGCGTGACCGTTGCCGCCCGGGCTTGAAGAAGTTCCTCTACGGCCTGTTCGCCCTCGGCTGGCGCGGTGGTAACCGCCACTGGAGCCACTATGAGACCGCCTACATGCTTCTGGCCGCTCTCTCCACACCGCTGGTGCTCTCCGTGCACTCCGTCGTGTCCTTCGACTTCGCCACCTCCATCGTTCCCGGCTGGCACACCACCATCTTCCCGCCCTACTTCGTCGCAGGCGCCATCTTCGGTGGTTTCGCGATGGTGCTGACCCTCATGCTTCCTGTGCGCCGCATCTACGGCCTGGATGACCTCATCACGGCCAAGCACGTGGACAACATGGCCAAGATCATCCTCCTCACGGGTACGATCGTCGGTTACGCCTACTGCATGGAGCTCTTCGTGGCCTACTACAGCGCCAATCCGTATGAAGCTGCCGCCTTCACGCTGCGTGGTCTCACCGGTCCTTCCACCTGGGCCTACTACTGGATGTTCAGCTGCAACGTGTTTGCTCCGCAGCTCTTCTGGAGCCGCTGGTGCCGCCACAATGTGTGGGTCGTCATGATTGTCTGCATGTTCGTGAACGCCGGCATGTGGTTCGAACGCTACGTCATCATCGCCACCACCCTGGAGCGTCACATGACGCCGGGCTCCTGGGGCATCTATGAGGCCACCTGGGTCGATAAGTACACCTTCCTCGGCACCTTCGGCTTCTTCATGATGCTGTTCCTGCTGTTCCTGCGCTTCCTGCCTGTCATCGCCATCGGCGAAGTTAAAGGGGTGCTCCCACAGTCGAACCCGCACCAGGACGACCACGCTGAGAAGGGCATCCAGGAGGAAGACCTCATGGACTACGCCGACCGTCACGTCGCCAAACCCGTTGCCGCCTAACATTTTAAACTGAACCCTGACTGTGAGCACCACCCTCAAACGAGTCCACGGCTACCTCGCTGAATTTGACAGCGTGAAGGATCTCTACCATGCCGCCGAGCATGTGCGCGATGCCGGCTACCAGCGCTGGGACGTGCATTCGCCCTTCCCTATCCATGGAATGGATGAGGCGATGGGCAACCCACGCTCCAAGCTGCCCATGTTTGTCTTCTGCGGTGGCATCACCGGAACTGCGGTCGCCTTCACTCTCGAAACGATCACTCAGACCAATTTCTGGAGCAGCATCGGCCTTGGTTTCCTCCAAAAGATCGTCGAAACCTATCCGACGGTTGTGCAGGGCAAGCCCACCGACATCTGGACCCTTCCGGCGTTCTTCCCGGTGATGTTTGAGCTGACGATTCTCTTCAGCGCCTTCACCACCCTGTTCGGCCTGCTGGCGCTCATCGGCCTGCCACGCTGGAACCACCCTCTTTTTGTTTCCAAGAACTTCGGCAAGTTCTCGGACGACGGTTTCTTCGTCTGCATCGAAGCCCGCGATCCTAAATTCTCCCAGGAAGGCACCAAGAGTCTTCTCGAAAAAGTCGGCGGCAAGAACATCGAACTCGTGGAGGACGAAATCTAAGCCTCGCTTACCCGCACCATGAAGTACTTCTTTCTCAGCTATCTTTTCGTCATCGCGATCGTCGTGAGCGCGTTTGGTTTCCGTGGCAGCAAATCTGAACTGCCGCCGCTCGAAGTCATCCCGGACATGGATCATCAGGCCAAGGTGAAATACCAGGTCGGCACCGAATTCTTTGCGGATGGCCGCGGAGCCCGCCTCCCGGTCAAAGGCACCCTGCCGATGGGTTTCGAAATCCCCGCTGTCGCTGCGGTTGATGCCGTCGGTCCTAAGGCCAAGCCCGCCCGTGTCGCTTTCACCAGCGGTCTGGGTTACTACGACACCGGCAAAGTCGGTGACTTCTACGGCGACGGTCTGCCGGAAGAAATCACCAGCGATCCCTCTGTCTTCAATGCGGAGTTCATCAAGCGCGGGGAGCAGCGCTACAACATCAACTGCGCCATCTGCCACGGCACCTCCGGCAACGGCAAGGGTGTGACCTCCAAATACGGCATCCTCACCGCCTTCAACTTTCAGCAGCCTGGCAATCTGGATGCTGCCAATGCCGCCGCCTACCGTGCGGATGGTGCCATCTTTGATGTTATCACCAACGGCAAAGGCCTCATGGGCAGCTACGGCGGCAACATCACCTTGCGCGACCGCTGGGCCATTGTGGCCTACATCCGCTCTCTGCAAATCGCGGCCCAAGAGTCTAAAGTCACCCTCCCCCTTCAGTAACGGCACGATTACTCGAATCCCGGCATGAGTCACCACGTCACATTTAAAGATCTGCCCCAAGGCGGAGAAAAATTCGAAACAGCCAAGGGCGGCAAGCTTATCAACACGCTCGGCTTCTTTGGCGGGCTCGGTTTCCTGGCTTCCCTTTGGTTCTTCTTCACGAAAACGGACACCTTTGCCTATTCCTGGCTGTTCGCCGTCTTCTTCTGCTTCACCTTCGTGGTCGGCGGCTGCTTCTGGATCCTCCTCCACAGCGCCTCCAATTCGAGCTGGGGCGTTGCCGTGCGCCGCATCTGGGAAAACTTGGCCAACATGGTGGTCCCTCTGGCCATTCTTGCCTCTCCCCTTCTCATCACTGCGGTGAACAAGCCGCTCTATGAGTGGATGGGCCACCATCGCACCGCTGCGGAACATGCCGCCCATGCCGATCATCCAACGACCGTGAAGCAGGCGCTGCATCACATGGCCGTGGAAAATCCCCATCTGCATGTGCTTGTGACCAAGTTCGGTTACATGAACCTGAACACTTGGTTCTCCTGGTACACCCGCTTTGCACTCTACTTCCTCATCCTCTGGTTCATTGCCCGCACCCTGCGTGGCAAATCACTCCAGCAGGAGCAGGATGGCGACATCAAACACACCATCTGGTCCCGTCAGTTCTCCTGCATCGTCCTGCTGCCTTTCGCCCTGACCGTCACTTTTGCCGCCTTCGACTGGCTTGTGGGTTTGGACTACAATTGGTTTTCCACCATGTGGGGCGTGTACATCTTTGCCGGCTGTGCCTGGGCCTCCATGGCACTGTCGATTCTGGTCGTCACTTGGCTGCGCAGCTTGGGCTACCTGCAGAAGGTCGTCACAGATGAGCATTACCATCTCATGGGCAAGCTGCTCTTCGCCTTCACGGTGTTCTGGGCCTATATTTCCTTCAGCCAGTATTTCCTGATCTGGTACGCCAACATCACGGAAGAAACCCGTTTCTACCTCATCCGTAACACGGAAGGCTGGCAGGCTGTTTCCATCTTCATTCTCCTCGGGCATTTCATCGTTCCCTTCCTTTTCCTGCTCTCCCAGCAGCGCAAAAAGAACCCCGTGGTGATCAGCCTTGGCTGTATCTGGATCCTCTTCATGCACGTGGTGGACATCTATTGGAATGTCATCCCTGAGCGTGGCCCGTCCCTTGGCCTCGGCGTCCTGGCTCCGTATGCCTGGGTGCAGGACATCGCCGCTTTCTGCGCCGTCTTTGGCATCATGGGTTTCCTCTACCTCCGTGGCCTGGCCAAATACAGCCTGTATCCATGGCGTGATCCGCGCCTCCTCGAGTCCGTGAACGTCATCAACTGATTCCCCGATTTTCCATGTCGCAGCCCGATCAACCTAAAAAAGCCGGTGCCACCTTTGTGTGGGTGCTCGGAGCCTTCGCAGGCTTCGCCCTGCTCTTCATCCTCATCCAGTCCATCACTGATTCGAAGCAGGGCTTTGACCCGCGTGAACAGGAACGCCGCGACTACACCGCTGAGATCCTCAAGGCGCAGTCAGAAAGCATCGCCAAGCTGGGTCTGAACGATGAGACCAAGAAGAACGCGGTCTTTACGAAGACGCTCGCCGTACTTGGCGCCAAGAAGCCCGGCGTCAGCACCCAGGTTGTCCCGGGATCACCCACCCAGCTCAAACAGGCCGCTGCTGCCGCTCCTGCACCGGCTGCTGCCGCTCCCGCAGCTCCAGCCCCGGCTCCTGCTGCTCCCTCAAACCCTGCGCCTCCGATTCCCACGACGTTTGTTCCTTCGGTCCCCGCTGCTCCTGCTGGCTCCGCACCTCCGATCCCCGCCGTACCCGCAGCTCCTGCACCAGCCCCTGCCGCACCCGCTTCGCCCAAGTAAGTCATGCAGACCACTCCCGCCACTCCTGACACGGACCTTCAGGCCGACAATCTTCGCCGCGCGGCGATCGACAAGTCGGTGAAAGGACCTGTGCTCTTCCTCTTCACCAATGGAGCCTTCTGGCTCATGCTCTCCACGCTGCTCGGCGTTCTCGCCGCGATCAAGCTGGTGGAACCTGAGTTTCTGGGAGACTGCCCGTACATCACTTATGGCCGCCTGCAGCCTGCGCACATCAATGCGCTCGTCTATGGCTGGGGCATCCAGGCCGCTTTGGGCGTGATGCTGTGGATCATGGCACGCCGCTCCGGTCAGGAACTGAAGGGTGGCAAGACCCTCCTCATCACCGCCGGCGTGTTCTGGAACATCACCATCACCTTCGGCATCCTCGCCATCCTCATGGGCAAGAGCACCTCGATCGAGTGGCTTGAAATGCCGAAGTTCGTCTGGCCCGTGCTGCTGGCCTGCTTCCTCTGCTATGCCTGGCCGATCGCCCGCATGTTTGGCCGCGCCTTCCGTCCCGAAGGCTTCATGGTCAGCACGTGGTACATCCTCGGCGCCTGCTTCTGGTTCCCATGGATCTTCATCACCGCCAACGTCGCCCTCCATTGCCTGCCAGGCCTGGGTGCCATCGGCGCTGGCATCGATGCTTGGTACATCCACGCGGTGATCCTGCTCTTCTTCGTCCCCGTGGGTGTCGGCTCGGCTTATTACTTCATTCCAAAAATCACCGGACAGCCCATCGCTTCGGCACAGCTGGCATCCGCCGGTTTCTGGAGCCTCGCCATCCTTGGCGGTTGGACCGGCATGCAGAAATACATGGGTGGCCCTCTGCCAGCCTGGATGTCTTCGGTCGGTGCCTGCGCCGGCGTGCTCCTGCTGATTCCAGTGGGTCTTGTGGGTCTCAATCACCACCTCACCACCCTCGGCAAGCACAGCTCCGTGGCCGCCAGCCCAACCCTCCGCTTCATCTTCTTCGGAGCCCTGTTCTATCCTGTGTCGGGCTTGGTTCTTGCCCTGAATTCCGCCTTCTGGACCGGTGCCAACCTGCAGTTCACCCAGTCATGGTATTCGTTTCAGGTGGTTAGCTTGTATGGCTTCTTCAGCATGTGCGTGTTTGGTGCCATCTACTACATCGTTCCCCGCCTCTCCGGTTGTGAATGGCTCAGCGTCCGCCTGATCCGCAACCACTTCTGGTTCTCGGTCTATGGCATCGGCACCATCGTCATCATGAGCCTCGTGGCCGGCTGGCAGCAGGGTGCAGATCTGAACGATCCTGAGCATTGGGACCAGACCTTCATGAACCACGTCATCAATTCCCGCCCTTACGTGGTCTCACGTGCGGTGGCCTGGGGCCTCATCAGCTTCTCCAATTTCATGTTCCTTCTTCACCTTCTGCTCATGGTCGCAGGCCTGGGTCGCCGCAGTTCGGCACCTACCCTGCTTGAACACGACCACGGCGATCAAGCTCTTCCCCACGAAGCCCACGCATGACGAACTTCCGCACATTCATTCTCGGTCTCGCCGCCTCTTTCGGGCTGCCATGGCTGTGTCTCATCGTTCTTCCGGCGATGCAGTACGAACAGCTCACCCCTGTCGCTTATGACAAGGACAAGGACGGCGTCGAAGGATTCTTCCCACCTGCCCCCGTCAATGGCCAGGGCCAGCTCGTTTACATCCGTGAAGGCTGCAATCAGTGCCACACACAGATGATTCGTCCGGTTCAGCTCGGCCTGGATGGCTGGTACAAAGGCTGGGGTCAGGATCAGGAAGCCCGCCCCACCACTCCAGCTCGTTCCAACGTTCTGGGTGACTACCTCGGTGAGAAATACGCCCTGCTCGGCATCCAGCGTGTCGGACCTGACCTCGCCAACTACGGCTGGCGTGCACCATCGGCGGCCGCTCTTTATCAGCACCTCTACTCACCGCGCTCCATCCACGATTGGAGCACGATGCCCGCCTACACCGGCCTCTTCACCCTGCAAAAAATTCAAGGCCCCGTTTCCGAACGTGCCCTGAAGCTGCCGAAGAAGTTTGCGCCGCCTGCCGGTTATGAAGTCGTTCCGACGAAAGAAGCCGAACGCCTCGTCGAATACCTTCTCTCCCTGAAAAAGGATTATCCCGTCCCCGGACAGAGCGCAGCCGTCGCTGCCTCTCCCGCCAAAAAATAGCCCCCTCTCGCGACCCGCACGCCCCCATGAGCGCACCCGCCCATCCAGACAGCACCGATCTTGATCGCCTTCACTCCGCCGTGAAGCGCGAGAAGGAAGATCTCGCTCCCGAAAGCCAGCCCGCTCCCCTGTGGGCGATGTTTTTGCTCATGCTCGTTGCCATCATCGCCGGTGGCCAGCTTGGCCCGATGACCGGCGGCTGGAGCTTCAACGTCAGCAATCCCTTTGCCGCCGCTGGTGGCGGAGACCCACGCCCGGGCGGAGCCGGAGCCGGAGCTGCGCTTGATCCTTTCGCCTTGGCCATGAAAAAAGGCGCCAGCGGTTATTCCGTCTGCGGTGGTTGCCATCAGGGCAATGGCGGCGGACTTCCCGGCCAGTTCCCTCCCCTCGCCAAATCCGAGTACGTCCTCGGTGGTACCGAGCGTCTGATCCGCATCGTGCAGCACGGCCTCACCGGCCCCGTCACCGTGAACGGCCAGGGCTTCAACACCCCCGGCGGCATGCAGGCCTTCGGTGCGGCCATGTCCTCCCAGGATCTCGCCAACGTGCTGACTTTCGTTCGTAACTCCTGGGGTAATGAAGGCTCCATGATCACCAAGGAAATGGTGCAGAAGGTGCGCGATGAAGAAAAACGCGCCTCCCAGTGGACTGTTACCGAACTGGAGCCTTTCGCTAAAAAGAATGTCCCAGGTGACATCCCCGCCGGCCCTGGCGCGACTGCTGCCGCTGCACCTGCCGCCAAGTAATTTCAACTGCAATGACCCGTGTGAAGCAAACCGTCTCCCGCCAGGCACCTTGGGCTGCCTTCGGAGCCGTCATGCTGATCGCGAACGTAAGCTGCGGCAAGATGCCTGAAGCTGCCGCCGAGGTGAAGCTCGCTCCTGCCGTCCAGATCGCCGAAACTCCCAGCATCACCGGCAAGGTGACGCTCAAAGGTGCCAATGCTGCGGCACTGCGCAAAGTTGTCGATGTCGGTGGCAATCCCTTTTGCACCGGCCATGGCGACATCATTGACTCCACCTGGAAAGTGGCTGCGGATGGCTCTCTCGCTGACACCGTGATCACCGTGCGTGGCAGCCAGCGCGCCAGCAACGTCTCCGCTGCTCCTTTGGTGGACCAGACGAAGTGCGAGTTCGTACCGCACACCGTGTCCATCCAAGCCGGGCAGGAAGTTCGCTTTCACAACAGTGACCTGACCTTCCACAACATCCGCATCGCTCGTTACGATGCCCAGGGCAAAGGTGCTAACATCGACAACTTCGGGCAGCCTTCTCGTGGCGACGAAAATGTGAAGACCTTCAACACTCCGGGCATCTACCGCCTTGAATGCGATGTGCACCGTTGGATGAACGCCTGGGTCTTTGTGCACGAAGGTGCGCACAGTGCAGTCTCCGGCACCGACGGCCGTTTCTCCATCTCCCGTGCGCTCGCCGATGGCGAATACGTCGTTGAAGCCTGGCATCCGCAGTTTTCGCAAAGCATCACCCACACCGTCACCGTCCGTGGCGGCAAGGCCACCGCTGATTTCGAGTTCGACTTCGCGAACGCCCACCCCTCTGATCCCTTTTGACCACCAGCCTATGAGCGCCGCCGCCACCACTCACGATCACGCCCACGACCACTCGCATGACGACCATGCACACGGGCATCATGAACAGAGCTTCGTCTGGAAGTACATCTTCTCCACGGATCACAAAACCATCGGTCTGCAGTATGGTCTCACCGGCCTGATCTTCCTTCTCTTTGGCTTCTTCCTCATGCTGCTCATGCGCTGGAGCATCGCCTATCCGGGCATCCCGGTGCCGGCGGTCGAGGTGATTCGTCACCTGCCCCTCATCGGAGACCTTTTTGAGCAGATGTTTGGCCGCTGGCTGAACGCCGACGGTTCGTTGAACGGTGAATTGTACAACATGCTCGGTGCCATGCACGGCACGGTCATGGTGTTCTTCGGCATCGTGCCACTTGGCTTCGCCGCCTTCGGCAACTTCGTCATGCCTCTCCAGATCGGCACCATCGACATGGCGTTCCCCCGCCTGAACATGATGAGCTACTGGTTCTTCTTCATCAGCTGCATTCTGATGATGTACAGCTTCTTCGTCGGCACCGGCCCGGTGCAGACCGGCTGGACGATGTATTCGCCCCTCGCCTCCACGACCAACATCGGCGTGACAAGCATCTGGAGCCACGGCCATATGTGGTGGCTCATGGCGATGGTGTTCAACATCTCCGCATCCCTCCTCGGCTCCGTCAATTTCATCGCCACCATCATCAACCTGCGCACCAAGGGCATGGCATGGATGAAGATGCCCTTCTTCTGCTGGGCGATGTTCGTCACCGCCTTCCTCCTCCTGCTTGCTTTCCCACCCCTCGAAGTGGCGGCCATCCTGCAGCTCTCTGACCGCGTGTTCGGTTCCTCGTTCTACCTGCCTACCGGCCTGATGGAAGGTGGCAAGCACCTCGACATCTCCGGTGGTGGCAGCCCGCTGCTCTACCAGCATCTCTTCTGGTTCCTCGCCCATCCTGAGGTGTACGTGCTCATTCTTCCTGCATTCGCCATCCTGACGGACATCATTCCCTGCAATGCTCGTCGTCCGCTCTGGGGGTACAAGTCCATGGTGTATTCCGTGCTCACGCTCGGTTTCCTCAGCTTCCTCGTCTGGGCCCACCACATGTACCTCACCGGCATGGGCACCATGATGTCCACCTACTTCCAGATCACCACCGTTCTCATCTCGGTGCCGTCCGTGGTGCTGCTGACTTGCTTGATGGTGTCTCTCTGGGGCGGTTCCATCCGCTTCAACACGCAGATGCTTTTTGCCTCCGCCTTCCTGCCCATGTTCGGTATCGGTGGTCTCACGGGTCTGCCTCTGGCATTCTCGTTCATCGATCTCGCCTTGCACGACACCTATTACGTGATCGGCCATTTCCACTACGTTGTCGCTCCTGGAACAATCTTCGCCCTCTTCGCCGGCGTCTATCACTGGTTCCCGAAATTCACCGGCCGCTTCATGAACGACAAGCTCGGCAAACTGCATTTCTGGCCTTCGCTCCTCGGCATGAATCTCGTGTTCGCCCCTATGTTTGTTCAGGGCTTGGCCGGCTTCCACCGCCGCTGGTATGACGGCGGCAAGTACTTCGAAAACACCAGCGGCATGTCCCACTGGACCACCTCCCTGACCCACGAGGTCGGCGCCTTCTTCGGCTTGGACATCCCTGACAACATGCTGTCCCTCAACATCGTCATGTCCGTCGGTGCCTTCATCCTCGCGCTTGGCCAGGTGCCCTTCATCATCAACTTCTGGTTCAGCCTCAAGGGCGGCAAAAAGGCCACCAGCGACAATCCATGGGATGCCACCACCATGGAATGGGCCACACCCACGCCTCCTCCGCACGGCAACTTCCTCTTTGATCCGGTCGCCCATCGTGGTCCCTACGAGTACAGCGTTCCTGGCCACGCCACAGACTTCTATCCGCAGTGGGAGTCCGAACCCGGCAAACCCGACCTCAAAGCCGTCGCTGAAAAAGCCCAGGCTCATCACTAAACCGCGAACTTCCAACCGCGCACCGCGACTACTTCAATGGACATCCCTTACACAGTTCACGCCCGTCCAGACACCGGTCTTTACAATGCCAAGATCGGTATCTGGCTCTTCCTTGCCTCGGAAGTCATGCTCTTCGGCGGCTTGTTCTCCGCCTACATCTTCCTTCGCGTCGGTGCCGACTATCCATGGCCGGTGCATGATCTGGATGTGACGCTCGGTTTCATCAACACCGTCGTGCTCATCGCCTCCTCCGTGACGGTCGTCATGGCTTGGGCCATGCTCAAGCTGCGCAAGTTTGGCTGGTACCGCATCAACATGGCCATCACCGTGATTTGCGCTGGGGTCTTCATGTTCAACAAGTCCCTTGAGTACAAGGCCAAGTTTGCCCACTACGCCGTGAAACTGACGGACGGCACGATGCTCACCGGCCATCTTCCTCATGGCTATCAGGTGAAGTTTGAGGGTGCAACGGAGTTCAATCTCTCCGTTCCGCTCAAGACAAGCGCCGTGACCGCTGATCCAATCGGCCACGTCCTCCCGTTCATCGAGGGCACGGCTCCGAAGTTCAAAACCGAAGGCGGTCAGGAAATCACCTTGGACGAAGCTTCGTTCAAGGCGCTCAGCGCGGAAGCCGTAAAAAAAGCGCAAGAAGCCAAAAAAGGCACCGCTTCCATCAAGCTCATCGCCACCGCCCCGATCAAGTTCGCGGTGAAGCCCTCCGAAATTTTTGCCTACACCGACACCACCATCACCTTCCGCGACGGCACCACCGCCACTGGCAAGCTGGCCGATGACAAGATGACCATCGAAGTCGACGGCGTCGATGCACGCGGCGTCGCCCAGTCGGAAAAGTCCCTCGCTTTCGATCACCGCTATCTGGGTGAAGCCTGGCAGAAGGCCTTCGTTGAAAACCGTGACCACCACATCACCAAATTCGAGAAGGACTATCCAACCCGTGACAAGTCCCGTTCGGCCACGCTGCAGAAAGAGTCCCTCTTCTTCAAACTGAATTCCGCTGAGCCTCCTGCTGCAGGTGCCGCCCATGGCGATGCGCATGGTGCTGAAGCTCATGCTCCTGCCGGCGGTCACGGCGATGCTCACGCCCATCACCCCACGGTGGTGCTGGAAAAGAAGGACTTCACTTTCTTCTCCAACTTCACGCCAAAGCTGAACACCTATTACGCCATCTATTTCACACTCACCGGTCTGCACGGTCTGCACGTGATCGCCGGTGCGCTGGTGCTGCTCTACTTCCTTGCGTTTGACGGCAAGCGCCTGCGCCAGGATCCCGAACATCTCGCCAATCGCGTCGAAGTCGGCGGCCTCTTCTGGCACTTCGTCGATCTCGTGTGGATCTTCCTCTTCCCGCTGTTGTACCTCCTGTAATCACTCACCCTTTTCACTGCCATGGCCGACAACATCGAAGCAATCCAGAAATCGATCAAATGGTACCTCATTATCGGAGGCATCCTGATCCTCGCCAGCGGAGCCACCGTGTGGCTCTCCTATGTGGAGCTGCCCACCCACAGCTTGAACATCCTCGTCGGCATGATTCTGGCGACGATCAAGGCCACGCTCGTGGCGCTGATCTTCATGCATCTCAATCATGAGCGCAGCATGATCTACAAGATCCTCCTCTTCACGGTGGTGCTGGCGGTCGTCCTTTTCGCGCTCTTCATCTTCTCCCACGAAGACCCTCTCCAGTTCAAAGGCTTCTACGCTCCTGTCGAACAGCAGTAGTTCCCCGCACCTCAGCCATGTCGCTCAAGCACTTCCACATCGTCTTTCTCGTCTTCGCCATCTTGTGCGATGCCGCGTTCTGGCTGTGGATGCATTTCATGCCTGAAGACGCCGCCGCCGCCGGTGCCGCACCCCTGAAAAACTACGCGGGTCTGCTCTGCCTGGCCCTTATGTTCTATGGCGTGTGGTACGTGATCAAAAAAATGCGCACCATCATCGTCTGAACCACATGATTCCCGCACTTCCATCCTCCGTTCTCGCCTGCGCCACCTGCATGGCCGACAAAGGCAGCCTTGTCGGACAGGCTCAGGGCTTCGCCATTCTTTTCATGCTGGGCATGCTCGCCTTCATGTTCATCTGCGCCGCCTGTTTCGTTTTTTCCTTTGTGCGCCGTCAGCGCGCGCATCAGGACCTCACCACCGCTTCCGCCTGAATTCCCCTTTTAGCTTATGACCCTTAAACTCGATTCTATCAATGTCTGGATGGGCCAGACCGCAAACGCCTCAGAACACGGCGGCCTTGTTGACCACATGCTGGGCTTTGTCCACTGGGTCATGGTCGTGCTCGGCGTAGGCTGGTCCATTTATCTCGCCATCGCCTTCTATCGCTTCCGCAAACAGAAGACCGCCCGTGCCGACTACCATGGCTTCCGCGGGCATGCGACCACGCACATCGAAATCGGCGTGGTCATCGTTGAAGCCATTCTCCTGCTCGGCTTCGCCTTCCCGCTCTGGTCCCGTCAGGCCGACGAATATCCCACCTCCCCCGACACCATCCGCATGCGCGCACTGGGCGAGAAGTTCCTCTGGAACTTCCAATACCCCGGCACCGACATGATGCTCAGCACTTGGGATCTCCGCAACGTGGACGGCGGCACCAACACCATGGGCAAGGACCTGCACGACCCCAACGGCAAGGACGACTTCGTCAATCCTGGTACCATGAAGCTTCCTGTGGGCCGCCCGGTCATCGTGGACGTGGCCAGCAAGGACGTGATTCACAATCTCGCGCTCGTGCCGATGCGTGCCGCGCAGGATGCAACTCCTGGTGTGAAGAGCCACATGTGGTTCAAGCCGGTCAAGGAAGGCAGCTGGGACATCATCTGCGGTCAGCTTTGCGGCCCAGGCCACGCCCAGATGAAGGCCATTCTCGAGGTGGTTCCCGCCGCCGAATATGACGCCTGGGCCAAAGAGCAGTCCGATGCCGCGAGCAAGAAAACCAAAGACGCCGAAGCCGCTGCGCCGAAGCCTGCCGCTCACTAATTTCCATCCTTCTGGATGGTTGAACCGAAGGGCAAAATAATGACCTCATTATTTTGCCCTTCTGCTTTTGCCGCACGTTTCTGATCTGACCGACATGCCCTCCCGTGCTTTTCATCGCTATGCTCTGTTCACGCTCGCCGTGGGTGTGGTGTTGATCTGGTGGGGCGCAGCGGTGACCACGGAAGACGTCGGACTCGCGGTGCCGGACTGGCCGCTGTGCTACGGCAAGCTCAATCCTGAAGGCTGGTACAAAGTGCCTGCTCTGCTGCTTGAGCATGGGCACCGCTGGCTTGCCACCACCATCGGTTTTCTGGTGCTTGGCCTCTACTTCTGGCAGTTTGCCAAGTTCAAGCCCGGCTTGATGGAGGGTGTCGGCATCATCCTTTGTTCCATGGGCTTCTTGGTGCTGATCTACATGGGATCCGTTGGGACCGCTGCGTTCATCGGGACTCTCGGCTTTTCCTGGCTCGTTCTGAAATGGTACAGCCAGCGCTGGCCCTTGCTGCGCGGTCTGACCACGCTCGCGTTGTTGCTGGTCGTGCTGCAGGCTTCACTCGGTGGTTTGCGGGTCTTGAAAATGTCGGATCCGCTGGGCGTCACGCATGGCACGCTCGGTCAGTTGTTCTACTGCCTGCTGGTGTTCATCGCCTTCGCATCCTCCCGCACTTGGACGGAAGGCCGCCTCGTTCTCACACTCAAAGAAGCCGCCAGGGCACGCTTCTGGTCGCTGGCATTGTTTCTCTGTGTGTTCGGCCAGCTGGTTCTCGGCGCCAGCCTGCGCCACACGCAGCGCACACATCTGGCCGCGAGCGACATTCTCACCACCAAGGGCCAGTGGCTGCCGGCGCTTCATCCACCAGATGTGTTTCTTCTCTTTGCCCACAAATACTGGGGCTTCACCGTCGCCTTGCTGATCATCTTCGTCGCGGTGCATGCGCGGCGCTGGCTGGTCACGCTGCCGCAGATGCGCCCTGTCGCCACGCTGCTGCTGTTCATGCCCACGGTGCAGGTGGCGCTGGGCATCTTCGTGATCCTGACCGGGAAAAGCTTCTGGGTCACCAACTTCCATGTCCTCAATGGACTGGGCCTCCTCGCTCTCAGCAGTCTGCTCGTCGCCACCTTCTGGGGTGACCGGCTATGCCGTCGTGCAGACGAAGTGGACGATGCTTGAGCTTTGTCTGCGATAACGCAGAGGTGGTCCTCCATCATAAACAGCGCTGCAACACGGCGCGCAGACTTCACTCCATCTTCTGGATGTCTGCCGTCAACCACGGTCAGCAACTGTAAACGTCCCTACTTCGTGCTCATGCTGAGTTTCGGGGTGCCCGAGACAACCCGCGGCTGATCAAACTCGGCGAGCTTCTGCCGCCACTGCGCTGCTTGCGCAGCATTGCCGGTGGCATCGTTGAATTGAGCGAGGCGTTCGATGGCGTTGCGCAGCCGAAAGCGATCCTGAATCGCAAGCATGCCCGCGTGTGCGTTCAGCCCCTCGTAGCCAGATTGCAGCAGCGGTCCTGCCTCGGTGTATTTTTTCTGATGCAGCAGCGCTCCTCCCAGCAGGCTCTCGACATTGAAGCGCAGCCAGTGCTCAGGCTGTTGTTTGAAGCACTGCTCCAGGCAGTCACGCAGCAGCGGCTCCGCCTTGGCCGATTGTCCGGTTTGCAGCCACAAGCTCCCAAGGTCTGTGGAGGCTGCGGCCACTGCGGCAGTGTCTGCGGGCGTGCGCTTGCGCTGCAGTTCCAGCACCTGCTGATACAGGGCCTCGGCCTCTTCAAGCCGGCCTGCATGCCGCTGCGTTGCTGCCAGGCCGGACAGCGTGGCGATTGTGTCCGCATGTTCGACGCCAAGGACGCGCTGCTGAATCTGCAGCAGGTCTTGGTAGATCTTTTCCGCCTGCGCATGGTCACCATGCCGGTCATGCATGGCCGCCATCGCATGCATCTGCGCCAGCACATCAGGGTCGCCCGGCCCGTAGGCCGTCTTCATGATTTCCAGCGTCTCAAGCTGAAGCGTGGTGGCTTGCGCATGTTTGCCATCTGCATCGAGCGAGGCGGCCAGCTGTTGCATCGAGTGCAGAGTTTGTACATGCGTGGCGCCCAGCACACGCCGTTTCACCACTAGAGATTCCTGCCGGAGTTTCGTGGCTTCGGCAAAGCGCCCGTGGCTGTCATACACTTGGGCGACGGTGTCCATCTGCGCGAGGATTTCAGGATGCTCCGGAGGAAAAGCCGTTTTCAAAGTCTCCAGCACATGCTGCTGGGAAGCTTCGGCTTCGGCTTGCCTGCCCTGCGCCTCATACTCGTTCGCCAGGTTCTTCATTGAAAAAAGTGTCTGCGGGTCCTTTGGGCCAAGCATGCGGCGTTTGGCGTCCAGGCATTCGTGGTGCAACCTCAGCGCTTCCACATGCCGCCCGCGGCGTCCCAGCATCAGCGCCACCTCGTCTGCCTGCACCAAGGTGTCAGGGTGCTCCGCACCAAGTGACTTTTTCAAGATCTCCAGCGCGCCGAAGTACAGCTTCTCCGCGTCCGATGGCATGCCGCCCTTTTCACAGGCCTGGGCTGCAACGTTCATCGTGATGAGGGTGCGCGGATCACTGGCTCCCAATGCACGTCTCATCCCATCCACCTGCTCGCCACGTCGTTTCATGGCTTCGGCATGTTTGCCTTGCAGGGTGCATGAATTCGCCAGATTGCCGAGCGTCGCCAAGGTATCGAGATGGTCCGCCCCGAGAACACGCTTCTGCACTTGATAGAGATTGAGAAACAAAGTCTCGGCCTCCAGATGCTTCTCTTGGTCATCACAGACCGCCGCCAGCACCGAGATCGTCACAAAAGTGTCCGGGTGGTCCGGACCCAGAGTTTTTTGCTGGGAGCTCAAGGTCCTGCGCAGCAGTGTCTCCGCATCCACATACCGGCCTTCGGCCTCCATGGCGGTCGCCAGTTGCCGCATGGAGCGCAGCGTGTCCCGATGCGTGCCCCCGAGCGCCAGCTTCCGCTTCTCAAGGGCGCCTTGGAGCTGCTTCTGCGCATCCAGCGGTTGTGACAGCGCCAGATAAGTCAGCCCGATCGTCTCCTGCGCCCGCGCTCCGGACTCAGGGTTGTCAGCCAGCGCGTCCAGGTGTTCGACCGCCGCGTCCAGCATGCCTTTCACCAGCGTGGTGTCTTTTCCCTTCACGGTTTCCGGCGTTAGAAAGGCAAACATCTCCTGCAGAAAGCGGGAGGTCATGGAATAGGACTCAGCCTTTTGTTTCACGGTCACGCGTGCTTCTTCCTGCTTCTCCTTCACCAGCAGCCAGCCCATCACCGCCATGCCGCCGGCCACCAGCAGCACCAGTATCGCAGCGAGAGCAAACAATCCCCGGTGCTCACTGATAAAATTGCCCAGCGCAGTACCCTGGACCGCCGGCTTTTCCTCCTGAGCCGCCGCTTCTTTGAGGTAGCGTAGAAAATCATTCTCCATTGCATCCACGCTCGGGTACCGGCTTTCAGGCCGCTTTTCCAAGGCCCGCATCACCACCCAGTCGAAATGCTCCTCCATGAGTTCAGGATAGGTGGCGGTCTCCAGCTTGCGGTTCAAAGCAAGACCCGTGAGCTGTGCCTTGGGCAGCGTGCGTAGCAGGGCGGACGGCTTTTCCACCAGCGTCTCACACACCACCTTCTTCACCTCGTTCAGGTGCTCAGCCGCGTCTCTGGGAGTGGGAATCGGCAGCCTTCCCGTGATCATTTCATACAGCAGCATGCCCAGCGCATAGATGTCCGTGCGTGCATCGATCGCCTTGGCGGCCACGTGCTCGGGAGACAGGTACGAGGCAGGTGCCCGCAGCTGCCCCGTGGGTGTGACGAGTGCGTGGTTCATCGCCTTCGCGATGCCAAAGTCCGTCACCTTCAGCAACGGCTGCCCTTGATCGCCCCATCGGACGAGCAGGTTGGCAGGCTTGATGTCCCCATGCACCACGCCTTTCTGGTGGGCGTGATGGATGGCCTCACAAACCTGGATGAACAAGCGAATGCGCGTCAGCAGCGAGAGCTTTTGATCATCGCAAAACTGGGTGATGGGCGTCCCATGCAGCAGCTCCGTGACGAGGTAGGGCCTGCCGCCGGGAGTCATGCCACAGGCATGCGGCCTGGCGATGTCGGGGTGATCCAGCAGCGCCAGCGCATGCTTTTGGGCTTCATAGCGGATCAAAAAGTCGTTCGCGGCTGCAGCGATGATCTTGATGGTCACGAACTCCGCCACGCGCGCGTTTCGCTCCGCCATCCACATGGTGCTGCTCGTGCTGTCTTCAATGATTTGCAGCAGCCGGTAAGGGCCGATCATGTCCCCCGGCTTCTCTTCCAAGGCCCCGTGGCTGGGGGATTTAGGCACGCGGATCCCTCGCGTGCGGCGCTGCTGTCCACCATTGCCCGGGTGATTGCGCAGCCTGTCCCAGACCTCATTCCACAACGCCGTATCGTTCCCACATGCTCCTGTGAGAAAGACATGGCGCTCAATGTGGTTTGCACGTTCGAGCGCCTCGTTGAAGAGCTGCTCGACGCGGGCAGGGTCGTGGTTCATAGGAAACAGTGCATATTATTATTTCCATAAAGATATGACTTGCTTCGGTTCGCGGTATTGAATCAGGGTTCAAACGACTCTTAACAGCGGTTCACCCAACTCCTCATCCATGAGGAATATTCATTCATGGAGAAGGAAAGGATGTGAGGAGCATTTTACGCGCAAGGACGAGCGATGGCCCGCCAGAGCTCGCTACGGCACCAGCTCACCCACCATCAGGATGGCCCCAGGGTAAAAGGCGGTGGCATCAAAGCGTTCCGGCTTGTCGATCTTGTTGCCGTTCTTCGCGAGGATGGCCGCCTTGTCTGGCTGTTTCGCATCGATCTCGATCTTCACCGTGTGCACTTTGTCTTCCAGATCGGTGCCGATCACCAGCGCACTGAGGCGGTGGTAGGTGCAGTAGGCGTCAAAGCGCGGCACGATCTTCGCAGGCTGATCATCCAGCGTCACGCTGACCTGCCCGCAATCCGGCCCGATGATGTCATAGATGGAGCAGCGCGTACCCTTGAACTTGAAGGTGATCGTCTCGCCCGGCTGCGAGCCTTTGTGCAGCGTGGTCATGCGGTTCGCCCAGTTTTTGCCAAACTTGTCGGTCTTGGAATCCAGCAGCGTGAAGCCCTTCGAGAGCGTCGCGGCACTGATCGGCAGCAACTTGGCCTGCTCGTAATTCGTGGCGATGAACGGTGCGCCCAGCACATGCGCACCCGGCGTTTTTGAAGCCGCCTTGATCGGCTCCTGCGAACGCACAATGGCCGCCAAATACAGCTCATGTCCGGTTTCCACATGCGGATGCACGCTGTCCGGCGCGAAGACGAATTTCCCTTCCAGCGCCTTCTTCTCCTCGTCTGTCTTTGGCAGCTTCGCTTTCCACACCAGCTTGCCTTCCTTCGCCAGCTTCGCCACTTCCATGCCCATGTGAATCGTCGGGATGCCGTAGTGATCGGCAATCTTCTCCATCGCACTCGCGGAGCGCTGGAACTTCCCTTCCAGCATCGCAGGCACCAGCGCTTCGGTCACCGTGTACACAAAGCAGATGTCGCACTCCGGCAGCGCCTTCCACGTCTGTCGCACGATGCCCTCCATGCAGCGAAAGATCTGATCCGGCGAGGCACCACCGTCATTCACCGCGAACTCCACGAACATCAGGTCGGGCTTGGAATCCAGCACATCCTGCTTCAAACGAAACACACCCAGGTCCGAGCCTGTGCCACCGATGGCCGCATTGATCTCGCTGAACTTCGCCTTCGGATACGTCTGCTGGAAATACGCCAGCGTCTTCGGCCTCCAGCCCGGCTGCGCCGTAATCGATCCACCCAGATACCCGATCTTGATCTCCGCACCCGCCGTGTTCGCTTTCGCAAAGAAGTTCGGCAGACCGTTGCGCGGATGGCACTCCTGCGCAGGCACGAGCGGGAACTCATCCGCAGCATGAAGAGTGGCGGTGGCAAAAAGCAGAAACAGGAAGTGGCGCAGCATAAGGACTCGGTTGAAAGGTTGAGTCGTCAGCATGCGAAGCAAATTTTCATGAACAACTTCGACTTTCGCTCCCCGCTCCACCACGGCATCGCCATCCCCGCCCATCCGCTCGCACTCACCGCGCAGCGCAGGCTCGATGAACGGCGGCAGCGCGGGCTGGCACGCTACTAC
>NZ_JBAQCR010000051.1:0-4717 GCF_049294395.1 Prosthecobacter sp. | reverse complement strand
GTCCTGCCTCTCCATGATGCCCGCCAAGTCCACCTGCCCCGCCGCCGCGACCTGCTCCCGCGTCACATCCGGCTTCACCTGCGGCACATCCCCGCTGCCGGTGTCGATCAGCAGCGTCTGATGCCCGCGTGCGCGGATGATTTCCGCCACGTAGGCGTGTTCGTGACCTTTGGTGTCGAGCGTGCCGAGAACTGCGATGGTTGCCATGGTGGCAGCATAAAAGCGGGCACGGGAAGAACAGCAACCGTTTCACACCACCTCCTATCCGCCCTCCACCCGGCTTGACGGGCCAACTGCAGGCCATTACTCTTGCGCTATGCCGCCCGTAGCAGCAATGCCCGCTGACAACCTCGACTTCGCGTGGGACCGTCCTGAAACGGCTTCCAGCCTGCGAGCGCGTCTCGCCACCAGCACAGGCGTTGACTGGCTGCACACCGCCGCCTGGCTCATGCGCGAGGCACGGGTGGACCAGGTCTGGCAGTTTCTCACTCTGAAACAAGTCGCCGAAAGCTTTCCTCAACTCAGCCCCATGCTTGGTCGTCGTCGTCCCGTCTGGGAGCATCTCCTCCGCGCCGCTCATGAGCTGGGAAGAATCTAACGCCTGCACGCCGTTGAAACGCGATTTTCTTCGCGCTTGGTTCGCGCAGGAACAGCGCTTTTTCCTCACGGGCGGCAGCGCTCTCGGGTTATTTTATCTCGATCACCGCCGCTCCTATGACCTGGATCTTTTCACCGGTGACGAGGTTGAGGGCATCGAAGTTCAAAACCTCGTGCACCGTGTCGCCGCTGAAATCAAAGCAGACTGCCAGGCCTTGCGTACCGCCCCTGACTTTCACCGTTTTCGGCTCACGCGTGGTGAAGAACGCGAGTTGGTAGATGTCGTCGTGGATCGTGCGCCACAGCTTGATGCAAAGAAAGCCGACTTCGACGGCATTCGGGTGGACACGCTGCGGGAGATCATCGCCAACAAGCTGACCACGCTGCTCAGTCGCACCGAATTGAAGGACGTGGTGGACCTCTACTTTCTGGAACAGGCAGGCCACGACCTGCTCGCCGCCCTGCCAGACGCCCAAACCAAGGACGGTGGCTGGGAGCCTGCCGTCGTCGCCATGCTCTTGGACGGACTGCGCGTCACCGAACTGCCGGCTTGGATGATACGCCATCTCGAACCTGCCGAACTTCAGGCGTTTCTGAACCGCTTGCGAATGGCCATTGCCGAGAAGGCCTTGCCAGCAGCTTGAAGGGATAAAAACGGCCCAGTCCTAGAAACCTGTGGCGGTCATCGACGCAATCCCCGCTATTTTCCTCCCCCTCCGCCATTGAACCCGGCCGATTCCTCGCCAAGTCAGGGGGTCCCACCCATGTCCCAAGCCGTTTTCCGCACCATCCCCCTCCGCGAACTCAACGCCGACCAGCTCCTCGACCTCTCGAAGCGCATGAAGCTCTCGCTCTCACGCGCCGACATGCTCGCCGTGCAGAAGATTTACAACGACGAAGGCCGCGAGCCCACGGACGTCGAGATGGAAGTAATCGCCCAGACCTGGAGCGAGCACTGCAAGCACCGCATCTTTGGCGCGAAGATCACGCACACCCTCGACGGCAAGGAAGAGATCGTGGACGGCCTGTTCAAGACCTACATTCGCAAGGTCACGGAAGAGATCTGCAAGGACAAGCCCGACTTCGTGCTCGGAGCGTTTGAAGACAACGCAGGCTTCGTCCGCCTGGACGCCGACAAAGCCGTGTGCCTCAAGGTGGAAACACACAATCACCCCAGCGCCATCGAGCCCTACGCCGGTGCCAATACCGGCCTCGGCGGTGTGATCCGCGACATCCTCGGCGCCGGCAAAGGCGCGAAGCCGGTCGCCTCCATCGACGTGTTCTGCTTTGGCCCGCCCAACATCGAGCAGGAAGACATCAAGGCCAAGGACGTCATCCACCCCCTCGGCGTCATGCGCGGCGTGGTGCGCGGCGTGCGCGACTACGGCAACCGCATGGGCATCCCCACCGTCAATGGCGCGATCCAGTTTGACGACACCTTCATTTACAATCCTCTCGTCTTCTGCGGCACCGCCGGCATCATCCCGATCAAGGACATCGCCAAGGAAGTGAAGCCCGGCCACCTGCTCGTGGCTGCCGGTGGTCGCACCGGCAAGGACGGCCTCAAAGGCGCGACCTTCTCCTCCGCATCGCTCACCACCGACTCCCACGAAGAGGACCAGACCGCCGTGCAGATCGGCAATCCCATTGAAGAAAAGAAGGCCGCTGACTTCGTGCTCGCCGCACGTGAGAAGGGCCTCATCCAGTTCGTCACCGACTGCGGTGCCGGTGGCTTCAGCTCCGCCGCAGGCGAAATGCTGCGTGAAACTGGTGGCGAAGTGTGGCTGGAAAACGCCCCGCTCAAAGCCCCCGATCTCGAAAGCTGGCAGGTCTTCATCAGCGAATCCCAGGAGCGCATGGTCATCGCCATCGAGGAAAAAGACCTCGCTGCGATGCACGAACTCGCCGCCATTTACCAGACCGAGCTCTGCGTGCTCGCCAAGGCCGATGGCTCCCAGCGCCTCAAAGTTTTCCACCACGGCACCATCGTCTGCGATCTCCACGTGGCCGCCCTGCATGAGGCCCCGCGCCGTGAGATGAAGGGCAAATGGCGCACCCCGCCGTCCGTGAAGCCCGTCGTCCCTGTGCGTCCTGAATCCTGGACCGCCACGCTCAAGACGCTTCTCTCCGATTTCTCCATCGTCTCCCGTGAGCCAATTATCCGCGAGTACGACCACGAAGTGCAGGGCAACACCGTCCTCAAGCCCCTCGCCGGTGCTTCCGGTGACGCCCCGCAGGACGGCAGCGTCATCCGTGTGGATGGCAGCAATCAGCTCGTCTCCCTCGCCTGCGCCTTGCTCCCTGAGTGGGGCAAGACCGACCCGCACCTCATGGGACGCGCCGTCGTCGATGAGTGCGTGCGCCAGCTCGTCGCCATGGGGTCCAATCCCGACCGCATCGCCATTCTCGACAATTTCTGCATGGGCAATCCCGACAACGAGCGCGAGCTCGGCGCCCTCGTGGAATGCACCAAGGGCATGGCCAAAACCGCCATCGCCTACGCCGCCCCCTTCGTCTCCGGCAAGGACAGCTTCTACAACTACTTCATCACCGATGAAGGCCCCGTCTCCATCCCCGTCACCCTGCTGCTCAGCGGCTTCGGCATCGTGGAAGATGCCAAGCACGTCGTCGGCGCTTCCCTCCGCCGCGTCGGCAGCAAGATCGCCATCCTCGGCAAAGCCAGCGCCGGACTGCGCGGCAGCATCGTCGCCAAGTACACCAAAGGCATCGGCATGGATGCCGGCCCCGACTTCTGCGAAGTCGAAAGCCTCGCCGCCTACCGCCGCTACTTTGAACTCGTGAAGCAGGGCGCCGTCCTCAGCGCCCACGACATCGGCGAAGGCGGCCTCGCCGTCGCCCTGGCCGAAATGGCCTTCAGCGGCAAAGGCGGCCTCCGCATCTCCACCGACAAGATGCCCGCCCACGCCGGCCTCACCACCGCCGAACTCCTCTTCGGCGAAACTCCCGGCCGCCTCCTCGTCGAGATCGCCCCCGAACACGTCAGCGCCGCCGAAGCCGCCGGCCTCACCATCATCGGCGACTCCACGCGTGATCCCTACCTCTACATCTCCCACAACGGCACCACCCTCATCGATTCCCCCATCGATCAGCTCAAGCCGCTGTGGCGCGACGGGCTGGTGAAGTATTATTGATCCACTTCAAACTGCTCATGACCTCATTCTTCAGGGCCGGCCTTCTCGCGATGCTGGCCTCGGTATCGATCCATGCTGCGGATGTGGCCATGAAGACGGTTAGTATTGACGAGTTTTTCGCCGGTCAATTGCAGCCTCTGCCCCTCAAGCTCGACGTCCCAAAAGACTATGTCCATGCCGAGGGTCTCGAGGTGAATGAAAGCTATACCTACTGGATGCTGCCACAGGCGATCAAGCCTGCCGCAGACACCGGCGATCTCCCCCAAACGGGCTACGTCTGGGGCAAGATCTCGCTGGATGTGGGTTATTTTGCCGAGAAGAAAAAATTCTCTCACGAGGAAACACTCAAATCAGAACTGGCAGCGGCAGGGCTTGAGCTGGTGGCTCAGAAAAAGCGCAATGTCGGCGGCTATGCCGTGATCGCCTATATCTTGAAGTACAAGCAGGAGGACAGCTCTCGACGCCTGATTTACTCGGCCTACATCGCCACCAACATCGAGACCAACTGCATCTACCTTTCGTACAGCCCACCCTCGGACTTTTCCAAAGAACAAGCCGCCAAAGTCTGGGACGCAATCATTGATTCGATCTCGAAGAAGTAGGCTGCTCGACGGGACCAAGCACCTCTTTACTCGTCGACTCAAGCTTGCGCATTCAAGATAGAATTGGTATTCTTCCTGCCATGAGCACCGTGCTTCAAATCGAAGCCGCCGCGGCACAATTGCCCGACTCTGACTTCCAGACCTTCGCCGCCTGGTTTGACGAGGTGCGTGCGCGCCGTGTGGACGGTGCCTTTGAAAGTGCCATTCTCGGTGGCCAGTTCGATGAGATGGCTGCCCGTGCCCTTCGGGATCATCAGGCAGGCCGCACCACCGCTCTCGATGAATTCCTCCGTCGCGCCTGATTTCTGACAGTGTTACAACCGCCTTCCCATCTTCCTGCATGGCAGCGGCGGCAACTTCAAAGCC
>NZ_JBAQCR010000050.1:0-16819 GCF_049294395.1 Prosthecobacter sp. | reverse complement strand
CGGTAGAGACGCTCCCAGATGTGCGGCTGATCGGTGACGGGGATGCCCATGCCGGTGTCGCGAATGGCAACAGTGACGGTGTTCTCAGCCGCGCGGCAGGCCAGATGCACCTTGCCCCCTTCGGGCGTGTACTTGAGGGCGTTGTCGAGGAGGTTGGCGAAGGCCTGGCTCATCCGCGTGGGGTCCACGGAGGCCCGACAGTCGGGAGCGAAGTCGGTCGTGATGGTGATGTGCTTTTCCTCGCTGATGAGGTCGTACATCTCGATCACCTTCTGCAGCAGCGCGGGGATGGACGTCAGTTCGCGGTGCAGTTTCATCATGCCGGCCTCGGCTTCGCTGATGTCCATGAGCGCCTTGAGCATGGTGAGCACGCGGTCGGATTCTTCGACGCAATCGGCCAGCGCCTCGCGCGCGACGGGGTCGGGCGTGGTCTGCACGGCGGCCTCGGCGGTGCCGCGCAGGCGGGTCAGCGGTGTGCGCAGGTCATGCGCCACATTGTCCAGCGCATGACGCATGCCTTGAATGAGCGATTGGTTCTTGTCGAGCAGGCGATTGAACTCGGTAGCCAGTTCCTCCAGCTCGGCCTGACTGGCGTAAGCGGTCACGCGGGCGGAGAAGTCGCCGGTGTCTGAAATGGTGCGCGCCGTGGCCACGACCTCCCGCACTGGCTGAGTGGCACGATGCGCAAAGTAGGCTCCGCCAAGTACAGCGAGCAGCAGCGTGGGCGTCATCACCAGCAGGAAGTTGCGGCGGAAGGGCTGCAGCACCGTCTCGCGGCTGTTGGTGCTGCGGCCCACCTGCAGGATGGAGCCGTCATACAAACGAGCGGTGGCGACGGTGAGATCCCGCTCGTCATCTTTCGGAATGCGCAGCCAGTCGGCACGCTCGGTTTCGTTCTGCGTTTGCAATGAGGCCGCATCCGCCTGCAGCCAGTCGTTGGGCACATTCACAAACAGCACACTGCCGAGATTACCCGTGACACGGACAAAGAAGGACTTCGATTTGCTCTCATCCGTGCTGTTGAGCTTCACCAGATTGCGCAGCGCAGACAGGCCGCCGCTGGAATACACCGCGGCACATTCCTTCAGCCGCGCGTCGATGACCTCGCGGTCCTTGCGCTCCAAAGCAGAGGCAAGCAGCACGTAGAGCAGCCCAAAGAGCACGACCGCGCTGAGCGTGAAAATCACCGCATAGCCGAGCGTCAGCCGCACGGCGAAGCTGCGCCCCCAGTGCTTAAACAGGTTTGAGGACATAGCCGACTCCGCGAATGGTTTGAATGAGCTTCACCTCGAAGTCCTTGTCCAGCTTGGCGCGCAGGCGGTGCACCAGCACGTCCACCACATTGGTCTGCGGATCGAAGCTGTAGTCCCACACATGCTCCAGGATCATCGTCTTCGTAACGACGCGTCCCGGCGTGCGCATCAGCAGCTCCAGCAGGGCAAACTCCCGGCTTTGCAGTTCGATGCTGCGGCCTTCACGCCTCACTTCACGCGACAGCAAATCAAGCGTGACCCCCGCAGCGCTGAGCGTCGTCGGCTCGACCACATGCGTGGCGCGGCGGATGAGCGCCTGCACGCGGGCCAGCAGCTCGGAAAAGGCGAAGGGCTTTGTCAGGTAGTCATCACCACCGGCCTGCAGGCCCTTCACGCGATCATCCACCGTGGCCTTGGCACTGAGGATGACCACCGGCGTATTGACCTTCTCTTTGCGCAACTGCCGCAGCAGCGAGAGGCCATCGAGCTTGGGCAGCATCAGGTCCAGCACGATGCAGTCGTAGGTCACGGTGCAGGCCAGATCCAGCCCCTGCTCGCCATCGGCGGCAGCATCCACCCCGAAGCCGTTTTGCTTCAGTCCGTTCACGATGAACGAGGCGATCTTGCTGTCATCTTCGATCACTAAAATGCGCATGGCTGGCGGGGGAGTGCTTATGATTGATTAGCTGTGATGGGTGGGGTTGTCCACTGATGCGGCGCAGGCCGTACTTACTTCAACAATCAACAATCCTTGTTCGACAATCGTCAATCACGCACGCCCAACACGCCATCACCCGGAAGATTGACGATTGTCGAGCAATCGATTTTTGATTGCTGAGGTTCAGTTCTGCGCAGCATGCTACGCTGCAAATCCACGCATGTTTATTCGGAAAAAAAACCCGCCCCAGCACTTGCGCACCAGGGCGGGCTTCCTCGATTCCACACACATCAGCCGGCCTTGCTTTCATCCACGACGATGAAGCGGGTGCCTGCACGGCTCCAGACCTTCACCAGCGTGACTTTGGTCGCAGGCTTTTCGCACAGGGCGGTGGCCTGCTCGGCGTTCTTCACGGGCTGGCGATTGATCTCCAGGATCACATCGCCCTGACGGAGGCCCGCATCATAGGCCACGGAATCTTCCTCCACAGAGGCCACCACGGCGCCTTTGATGTGGGAGGGCACCTTGAGCTGCTCACGCGTGGCCTGGTCGAGGTCAGCGACACCGACACCATGCAGGGCGTCATCCTCATTGCCTGCGGCAGGAGTGGCGTCCGCCAGCTTGTCGCCGGGCAGTTCCTTGACGGTCACGGTGAGAGTCACGGTCTTGCCATCGCGCAGCACATTCATGGGCACTGCGGCACCGGGGGTGGTGGAGCCCACCTGCAGTTTCAGATGACGGCTGTCGGTGACGGGCTTGCCATTGAAGTCGGTGATCACGTCGCCGCTCTTCACACCGGCTTTTTCGGCAGGGCTGTCAGGCGAGACGCCGGACACCAGCGCACCTTTGGCAGCGTCCAGCTTGAACTGCTGCGCCAGCTGCGGAGTCAGGTCCTGGATGTTCACGCCCAGGAATCCACGCTCCACGCGGCCTGTGTTGACGAGGCTTTCCATCACCCAGCGGGCCAGGTTGGTAGGCACTGCAAAGCCGACGCCTTGGTTGCCACCGCTGCGGCTCAGGATGGCCGTGTTCATGCCGATCAGGCGGCCTTCCACGTCCACCAGCGCACCACCGGAGTTGCCGGGATTGATCGCTGCATCCGTCTGGATGAAGTCCTCATAGTCGAGGCCCAGAGTGGCGCGGCCTTTGGCACTGACGATGCCGCTGGTCACCGTCTGGCCGATGCCAAACGGATGCCCCACGGCCAGCACCATGTCACCGACTTCGATCTTGTCGCTGTCGGCAAAAGCCATGGCGGGCAGGTCTTGGGCCTCCACCTTGACCACAGCCACATCCGTCTTCGGATCGCGGCCGATCACCTTGCCGTTGAACTCGCGTCCGTCGGTCAGGCTGACTTTGATCGTGCTGGCGTTTTCCACCACGTGGTTGTTGGTGAGGATGTAGCCGTCCTTGGTCACGATGATGCCGGAGCCCACACCCTGTTCTTTGGGCATGTGCCGCTGCTGCGGACCGCGCTGCTGCTGGAATTCCTCAGGCATCTGGAAGCCCGGGCCGAAGAAACGGCGCAGGTCGAAGCCTTCGGGCATTTGCATCGGGCTGACCTTGGCCTCGCTCGAGACCGAGATCTTCACCACGCTGGGTGCCACGGCTTTCACAATGGGCGCAAAGCTCGGGAAGCCCCGGGCTGCGGTGGACAGCGGCGCATCGCTGACCTGAATGCGAAGCGGCTCCGCCTTGGTGCCCGCCGCATCTTTCGCAGACGTGAAGGCCACCAGCGAAGCGCTCAGGACGCACACGGAGCCGAGCACCGCCGTGCGCTTCCAGATCGACGGGTGGGAGGATGAAGTTTTCATACGAGTATCAATGGGGTTCATGGATTTGTGTTAGGTGGATCGATTTCCACCGCCATGAAAGCACCCCACGCATGCCCTTTGTGTTACTGGAGCATTACAAGCGTGTAAGGTTTGGGGTGTTTGCTGAGACAGCCCGCGCATCCCGGAGGTCCTGCCACCAAGCGTTCGGTAGAAAACAAAAATCAAAAAAATTCAAGCTCAATGCCGTTCTCGCCACTCGCATTACCCTCACCACGTCGAGCGTTCGCTTGCAATTTTAGCCGGCTCACTTGCCTTTCTTAGTAGCCTTCTCCGCCATCAGTTTCTCAATCGCGGCCCGCACATCGGCTTCCCACTCGAATGGCAAGTCCTTCGCCGGATCATAAGTTTGCACCGCCGGCACGGGAATGTTCATCTTTTGGAGCATCGCGGTGGTCTTGGTTAGTTCGTAGCGGTTCACATATGGCTCGCCATCTGCCCAGGCACAGCGGTAGGCGGACAAGGCGTGATGCTTCGACTGGTCGGGTTCACCGAGTGCCTGCCAGAACTGGGCGAGCAGACGATGCGCAGGATCGCGGAGTTGGACCAGGCGCAGGGCTTCGCTGTGGGCCTCCTCACTGGTGAATTGGCCAAGGTGATGCTTGGCTAGAGCAAGGCCGGTCTCGGACTCAACATCCACAAGGCAGACCTCACGGGCCATTGCCACGGCCTGAGTGAAGCTGGCAGCGGCCAGTGCCCACTCTCCCTGCTCCAAACGCCAAGACCCGCGTAAACCATGGAGGCCACGAAGGGTTGTGCGATTGCCATCATTCTCCGCGAGGACGGCCGCTGCAATAAGATGTTCCTCTTTCAAGTTGCCCTGCCAGAACTGAAATTGCGCGAAATAATGCTCGGCGCGCCCCTGCCGATAAACGGCCCGCCCCCAGTTGCGCCCCATAGTATCTAGTAGCTGCCAAGTAGCCGCCGCCTCATTCAATCCAGCGGACGACTGGTCTGCAAAGAGATCTAGCCGGCTTCTAAAGATGGACTGATCATCTTCGCGAACAGTAGCAAGCTGGAGGGCTAAGGCGTCAACACGAAGAGCATTGGCCACTCGGTTCTGAGCTGACAGATTGCGGGAAATATTGCGAAGTCGGATGTTTGCCTCATGCCAGTTGTCGGTCCTCAAGTCCATGAGTAGAGCAGTTCCAAAGGTGTTCAGTGCCTTTTGATGTTCTCCGCAGTAGTGTAAGGCAGCTCCGGCGCCATTCGCGAGGTATGAAGCATCTGCTGCAGAGACATCCTTTGGGAGTTCTGCCCAGCCAGCAGGGAAGAAAGGTCGCAACAACGAGAGGATTTCCACATGGGCTTCCAGATTGAAGACGAGCGCACGCGCCAAATCTCCTCGGAAGGCATCCGCTGCCTGCTGGTAGTGGCCGAGCTTGAGCAGGGTGCGGATTACTTGGAGCCCATTCTCCACGTCCTCCATTGTGCTAGCTTGCTCGTAGGGGTCGTGCGGCTGCGCGGCATAATGATCTACCACTCGCTGGCCGAAGCTTTCCTTGTCCGTGTCTTTCATGCCCCCTGCAGCGACACCGCGCACCACAGTATGCAGATCATACCGGCGCTCGTGCGGATCGTACTGCAGCAGACCACGCTGCTCCAGGTCGGTGATTGTATCTCTCAGCTTCTTTGCATTCGCCGGCACATGGGGATTGAAGGCCGCGACGGTCTCGTAGTCGACAGCGCTGCTGAGCAGGGCAAGGGTGGAGAGAAGTTGGCGACTCGCAGGCTCGAGGGCATCCATCGCAGCCCACAGGATGTGATTGCGGCTCTGGATGAGGTCAAGGCTGGCGAGGTTCAGCTTGGCCCCGTATTCGGGGTCGGCGGCCCAGGCATCGAAGTCGCTCCGGTGAGGGCCTGGGGAGTTGATGAGGCCAGCAAGGACCCCAATGACGAGCGGATGATTCCCGCAGTAGTTCGTAAGATAGTAGCGGATGTCGGAGGAAGCACCTACAACACCGCAGGAGCGCAAGAGTGCCTCGGCATCCGCCTCGTCTAGTCCCGGCAGTACCAACGGCTTCACGCCGGGCAGCGGGATGCCTGCCTGGTTCAACAGCACGCGGGGGATGAGCCGGGAGCTGATGAGTATCTTCGACGGTGTAGATGCAGCGAGGGTGCGGAGGAGGTCTGTGTCCTCATCGCGGATGGCATCGCAGGGGTCGCGGTTGAGGATTTTGTCGGTGGGACGGTTGACTTCCTCGTCGCGGACTTCGGCGGCATCAATGCGGTGATAGGCCACGAGCACGCGCTCCAGGCCATCCATGATCAGCAGCCAGGGCCGCGCATGAAGCTGGGCGAGCAGCGCGGTGCGCAGGTCCGCCATGGGCTTCTTCTCCAGGCTCTCCATCGGCTGCTGCGTCATGTAATGCAGCGCATGCAGGCAGAAGTCCCGCATGATGGCCCCCTTCTCATAAAACGAATACCAGAAGCACCCGGCCCAGGGCTCATGGCCTGCGCGGGCCGCCTCCGCATGTTTGGTGGTCCACTCCCAGGTCAACATGCTCTTGCCATTGCCGCCGATGGCCTCGAACAGCAGGATGCTGGTGGTGTCCGCAGGCTTGGCCCAATCCGTGAGCACCTGGAGCTGCGCCGTGCGACCCACGAAGGTGTGGCGACTGATGTAGTCAGGCTTGGCGTAGAATGCGGGGGGATGCGGGATGATCGGCGAACCAGCGAATGGCGTAGGTGGCGAAGTCGGAGCGGGGATAATCGGAGCAGGTGCAGGCAGCAATGAGCGAAGAAAGGCCGGAAGCGCGCTGTGGTTATCCCCATACGCAACGGCGACGATGTTCAGATTGAGGTCGTCGAAGTGCTTCTGGAAGGAAGCTTGGTCTTTCTTGTGGACGAGGCAGAAATCCCAATGGCTTACATCCCTCGCCCGTTGACCATGACGTTCAAGAAGCAGGCCAAAATCCGGGTCATTCAGACCACTTACACCACAACCGACATACACCCAGGTGGTGGTCCGCCAAAAAGCCGCGAGGTCGTCACGATATTCCTCATGCCGCGCAATCTGGTCGTAAGAACGGCCGTCGAGGATGACCGTGTCGGGGCGTTTCCAATACCCGTGAAGGTAGATGATCTTGTTGAGTTCGCGGTTCCGCTGTGCACCGATAATCTCGTCCCCATCCATCCAGGTGACAGGCCGCAGCGAAGCGGAGTGGTCGATTAGAACGTCGTCGTAATTCGTGGTTGCAAGAAGATTGTCCGCCTCCCGCAGGACGTGAAGAGCATCAATGACATCGCGGTCCATGGGGCAAATTTGGCCGATGGTATCCTCCAGCCACTTCTTGAAGATGCCTGATGAGGCCCCTCCTAGAGCCGTCGTCACCGTCGAGGCAGCGGAGATGAGATTCTGTGTCGTGGGGTCTTCACTGATCAGATTGAGATAGAGTGTCGCCTTGCTTTTCGTGAGCTGCCCCATGTGCTCTGCAGTCTCTAATCCATGCTTCAACAGCCCCACCCACGAAGCCTGCGGATGGGAAGATTTCTTGGAGATGTCGTAAGTCGCCGACATTGACACCCCTGTGCCTGCGACGAAGACGATATTGCCTTTCTGAATCGCATCGCGGAGGGCGGCATCGGGATTGGAGGGCGGATGTATCATATAAAGTTAGAGGAAACCCACGACCCGAGGTATCTGAAGAGTGCGCGAGTAATTGTCGCACATAGAGTTACATAATTCGCTAGTATAACCATCCAAATAGAAGGCTCTCCATCAAAGAGGAGTGAGGAGACAATGGCAAGGAATTGCTCACCGACTAAGTTGGCAGGCTGGCTGCCTTTCTTACGGCTCGTCCGAGCTTGAGCACCGTTTTGCGGCCGATGAATGCCGCCGCCTGCTCACGCCAAAATCTCACTCACCACTCGCGCCTGCGGATTCTCCACCAGCACCTGCTCGGTGCCGTTGCGGCGGTAGCTGAGCTGCTTGGCGTCAAGGCCGAAGAGGTGGAGGAGGGTGGCGTGGTAGTCGTAGTGATTGACGATGTCCTTCACGGCGTGGTGGCCGAAGTCGTCGGTGGCGCCGTGGATGTGGCCGGACTTGAAGCCGCCGCCTGCCACCCACATGCTGAAGCCGTAGGTGTTGTGGTCGCGGCCCACCGTGGTGCGGTCCTTGGAGCCGGAGCGGTTTTGAATGACGGGCAGTCGGCCCATCTCACCGCCCCAGTGGACGATGGTGGTGTCGAGCAAGCCGCGCTGCTTCAAGTCGATGACGAGCGCAGCGGCCCCTTGATCCACATACTGGCAGGCGGCAGGCAGGGCGGTGCGGATGTTTTGATGGTTGTCCCAGGTCTGGTTCCCGGTGAAGAGCGACACGCAGCGCACACCGCGCTCAACGAGACGGCGGGCGATGAGGCAGCGGGTGCCGAACTCGGCGGCGGCGGGATTGTCGAGGCCGTAGAGCTTCTTGGTGGCGGCGCTTTCCTGATCGATGTCGAGCGCTTCCTTGGCCGCTGTCTGCATGCGCGCGGCGAGTTCAAAGCTCTGGATGCGCGCTTCGAGATCGGCCTCGCCGGGGCGGGCTTCGAGGTGCTCCTTGTTCAGACGCTGCACGAAATTCAGATAACGGGCCTGAGCATCGCCCTTGAGGCTGAGGGGCGCATCGAGATTGGGAATGCGCGGCTCCTTGGGACGAATGACGGTGCCCTGATACAGCGAAGGCAGCCAGCCGTTGCTCCAGTTGTCCACGCCGAGCACAGGCAGTCCGCGAGGATCGGTGAGAGCCACGTAGGCGGGCAGGTCCTGATTTTCCGAGCCGAGTCCATACGTGAGCCAGCTCCCCAGTGTGGGCCGGCCACCTGTGACCTGGCCATTGAGCAGGGCGTAGATGGACTGGCCGTGATTGTTCACGCCCGTGTGCATCGAGCGGATGAGCGTGACGTCATCGACGATGTTGGAGAAGTGCGGCAGCAGCTCGCTGACATCCATGCCGCTCTGGCCGTACTTTTTAAACTTCCACGGGCTGCCCATGCACTCGCGACTGGCGCCGGCGGCATCGTCGTACTTCACTTCGCCTGGGAAATCCTTGCCGTCGTACTTGGTGAGTTCGGGCTTGGGATCAAACAGATCCATATGGCTCGGCCCGCCCTGCATGAACATGGAGATCATGGCCTTCGCCTGACCAAAGCCGTGCGGCATTTTGGGCTTCAAATCGAAATGCTTCGGCCCGAGCTGCTCCGGGCTGGCGAGGAGGTTTTGGTCCCTCAGCAGCGTAGCTAAAGCGATACCGCCGATGCCGTAGGCGGAGCGGTGAAGAATGGAGCGGCGTGAGAGCATGACTTACCTACGCAGCGAGAGGGGCGATTCTTTTGAGGACATGCGGGGACAGGTGCTGCGTGAGAAAGAGCGCGAGAGCGTTTTGGAGTGCTCCAGTCCTCTGGAGCTTTTCGCAGGCCGCTGGACGTTCGAAAGCGCCGGAGGACCGGCGCACTCCAGGACGCTGCCGCGAGGTTCGATAGCTCCTACTACTCCTTCACCACACTCCTCACCGTCCCCTGCGCCAGCCGCGTCAGGATCTCATCCCCCGGCTTCACCTCAGCAGCATCCTTGAGCACCTTCCCCGCCGCATTCGTGGCGAAGGAAAATCCACGCGCCAGCACGGCCTGCGGGCCGATGTGTTTGAGCAGTTCCGCACGTGATTGCAGCCGGTCCGCCAGACGGTCCAGCCGATGCTGGAGGCCCTGCTGCAGGCGGCGAGCACTTGTCTCGGCACGGTGCACCGCTTCGGTGAGTTGCACGCGGGGATGATGTGCGGCGAGAATATGCTGCTTCTGCGTGAGGTCATCGGTCCAGGATTGCAACTTCTCGCGCAGCGTTTCACGCAGGCGCGCTTCGTGGTCGTCGATGCTTTGCTCCGCCTGCTGCAGCAAACGGTCCGGCGCATGCAGCAGCGGGCCTTTGGCGGTGAGCTCGATCACGTGCTGATGATGCTCCAGCAGCGTGCCTACGCGGGCTTTCAGGGTGCGGGCGATGCTGTCGAAATGCCGCTGCAATTCGGTGCTGTCCGGCGCGAGGAGTTCCGCCGCCGCGCTGGGCGTGGGCGCACGCAGATCGGCCACGAAGTCGGCGATGGTGAAATCGATTTCATGCCCCACGGCGGAGATGACGGGAATGGGACAGTCGGCGATGGCGCGGGCAAGCACCTCCTCATTGAAGGCCCACAGATCCTCCAAACTGCCGCCGCCACGGCCCACGACGATGGTATCCGGCACCGGCAGGCCGAAGTTTTCGGCATCGCCCAAAACCTTGAGCGCCCGGACGATCTCCAGCTCGGCCCCCTGCCCCTGCACGCGCACAGGAAAGACCATCACGCGCACCCACGGCGCACGCCGGGTGAGGATGTTCAGCATGTCCTGAATGGCCGCGCCCGTCGGTGAAGTGACGAGGGCGACGATGCGCGGAAAGCGCGGGATGGCGCGCTTGCCTTCCGCATCAAACAAGCCCTCAGCATGCAGCTTGCGCTTCAGCGCCTCGAACCGCTCCTGCAGCGAGCCTTTGCCCTTGGCCTGCACTTGCTTGACGACCATTTGGTACTGCCCGCGCGGCTCATACACGCTGATCTCGCCATGCACCTGCATGAGCGCGCCGTCTTGAATGCGGGCGCTGCTGCGTGCAGCGGCACCGCGAAACATCACGCAGCTGAGCTGCGCGCCGGCATCCTTCAGCGTGAAATATTGATGCCCGGAGGATTGCAGGCGGTGGTTGCTGATCTCGCCCTCCACCCACACGCTGCCGATGCGGCTTTGCAGCACGTCGCGGATTTCGCGCGTGAGCTGGGTCACAGAGAGGACATCAGGGTCTTCGGGCATGGGCAGCGTTCATTGACCGAAAAGCGGGCAAAGTCCAGCCGCAGCTCAGAACACCAGGTGCCACAGCCAGCCGACCATCCCTGATGCCACCGACCACCAGCAGCGCGCCACTTCCATGAAACCCAGGCCGGGAGCGGGTGAGGAGGCGAGAAACAGCGCGATCAGCAGGAAGGCATTGATGAGAAAAATCAGCATCATGGAGAAGAACTCGCCATTGCGCTTGAGGTCCCCCTGCTCGGCGATCACCGTTTTGACCGTGTAGGTGGCGTGAAAGCACCACGTCAGCCCGACCAGCGCGTAGAGAAAGCGCATGGGCTTCAGGTGCACCGTCCATTTCAAGAGATGCACGTCATGCGACTGCTGCATGTCCAGCGCCAGCCCCACCAGGCCAAACACCAGCATGATGATCAGCGTGTAAAAAGGGATCAAATAGGGAGCCAGCGTGATCCAGGTGTTGGACTTGTCCGTCTCCACGTAGCCGCCCTCGGCGCTGACCTTCCAGTCAAAGATGCGCCCGCCAAACATCCGTGCCGTCATGAGGTGGCTGAGTTCATGGCCAAAGACATACGCCGTCACCGGCCGCACCCCGGCCAGATAGGCCACGGCCCAGACGATGCCGCCAAAAGTGAAAAAGATGAACTCCTCGGACTTCAGGAAGTCCATGCGGGAGACCGCGCGCCAGAGCATCATGATCAGCGTAATGGCCGTCACCAGGCAGGCCGGAGCGAGCACGGCACCGCCAATCCAGCGCTTCAAAAGCAGCAGGTAGCGATCCCGCTGCACATCGCGCCGGTTGTTGATCCCGGCGGGGCGATTGCGGGTCTCATGGAGATGTCTGCGCAGGTTCGCGGTGGACATGGGAATGATGAGTTGCTTAACATTTGTTAAACATCTTCACAATTTAAATGTGAATATGTGAATAATAATGTGCCGTTCTTTTCACAATTTCCAATAAACGACAGCAGCGATTAGAACGAAAAAACCGATCCCAATCGCCGCCCATGAGTCCGGATCGGGCTTGTAAAAGCCAAAGCTGAACAGCCGGACAGTCCAAGATCCGAGATCGCCCAGGCGTGCCCCCAAAAAGCTCTCCGTGAAGCGGGTCACTTGCGGAAAATGAAGTACACCGCCCCGCACATGCAGAGGGCCGCCCAGAGGTAATCCCACTTGAGGGACTCCTTCATGTAAAACACCACAAAGGGTACAAATACCATCAGCGTGATCACCTCCTGCATGATCTTGAGCTGCGGCAGGCTCAGCGCCGTGCTGCCGATGCGATTCGCAGGCACCTGGAGCATGTATTCAAAAAATGCGATTCCCCAGCTGATGAAGGCGGCGATGAACCAGGGCTTGGCCTTCAAATCCCGCAGATGCGCATACCAGGCAAAAGTCATGAAAATATTCGACCCCACCAGGAGTCCCACCGCTTTGATCACAGGCCAGTTCATGCGTGC
Source organism: Prosthecobacter sp. (assembly GCF_049294395.1). Taxonomy (GTDB): domain Bacteria; phylum Verrucomicrobiota; class Verrucomicrobiia; order Verrucomicrobiales; family Verrucomicrobiaceae; genus Prosthecobacter. Next base: position 4,810 of record NZ_JBAQCR010000050.1, on the reverse strand, counting down.
ATGAGAGCATAGGAATGACGGTTGCCAAGCGCGGGAGGTTAGGCCTCCGGCCTGACTACGGCCTGGGGCGTCTCGCCTCAGTTCTGATCTGAATCAAAGGCGGGACGCCTCGATCCATTGACAGGCCAGAGGCCTATCCTCCATCCATGCGATCACGCCCCGCCCGCCAGCGCCGAACCACGCACGAGCAGATCCAGGAAGCGCTCTTCAAAGGCCTCATCACTCGTCACCTGCATGAAGTCCACACTGTGGCTGGCGCACTCACTGGCGAGGTTGCCCACGAAGGCGTCAAAAGTTTCCACATAGCGCTGCACATCGCGCTTGGTCAGCCAGAAGCGGCGGCGCTCGCCGGTTTCCACCTCGGTCAGCTCCAGTTCGCCCTCGATCTCCGGCTGCCTCTCATCGGGGTGCACGATCTGCAGAAAGTGATTTTCCCCCGGCCATGCCGCCACGCGGGCCACGGCCTCCGTGGCGCTGCCGATTTCGCGGCCAAAGAAGTCGCTGATGATGAAGATGATGCCGTAGCGCTGCTTGCTGGGGCGGAATTCCTCAAAGCAGCGTTTCATGTCGGTAAGGCCATCAAATTTCAGCTTCAGCACCGCCTGAATCACTTTTTCAATGTTCCCCTGCCCGCGCAGAGGTGGCAGTTCCTGATGCACACCGCTGCTCATTGAATACAAGCTCACGCGCTGCTGAGCACTCAGTGCCAGATAGGCCAGCGCCACCGCGAAGCGCAGCGCCTGCCGCCGCTTCTCCGGAAACGGCTGCGCCATGGAGGTGCTGGTGTCCAGCATGATGTGCAGGTTCAGCTCCTGCGTTTCTTCGTAGAGACGCACAAAGAGCTTATCAAGCCTTGCATACAAACGCCAGTCGATGGCCCTGTAGTCCTCACGCGGCGTGTAGTGGCGGTAGTCCTTGAACTCCCGCGTGAAGCCCGTGGCGGAGGTCGATTGCGAACCCCGCCGCATCAACTGCCGCCGCTTGCGCAGGCGCAGCGCCAGCACCCTCAGCCGGTCCAGAAAGGAGGCATCAAACAAGTCTTCGCGGTCGAGGGTGTCGGGCATTCGAGGGATCAGATCGGGCAATCTTAACGAGAAGTGTGCTCCACGCTCGCGATTGCTGCAAAGATACTCAACGGAATCAACAGAACAAAAATACGCAGCAACCACAGCAGAATGTCATCATGATGATAATGGAAAAATTGTAGCGGAAGATTCTGAAGCGCCTCCGCGCAACACCTCATCCTCGATCTGCTGGATGCTCATGCCTTCCGTCCCAGACATCGGGCGTCCTTTGTCGAGCAATGGCTGGCTGAGGTAGTGATTGCTGTCTGCTTGAGTCCAGTCATTGGCCGTCGCGGGCGCTGATGAGAAGGTGTTCATGAGAAATAAAGCAGCAATCTTGAAGCAGATTTTTTCAGGCATGACAAGAATATCCCTTGCACTGTCTAAGATTATTTTTGAAAGCAGACACCCGCATGAAAATCCGCTCTCTGCACCGCCCGGCGGGCTTCACCAGCCTGAGCTTCCTCGGTTACATGGCCATCCTGGCCCTGCTCATCATCGGCGGCCAGGGTGTCTATGTCGCCCTGAAGAATCCCGAACCGCTGGAGATCACGGTGGCCGACTACCTTGCCAAGAAGCCCAATGCCGAATGGATGACGCTGAAGGACGCGCAGATAAGTCTGGTGGAGGCGGCCTACAAGGCACGGCTGGGAAGAGTCGCTGAAGTTTTTATTCCCATACGGCCCATCGGAGAATCCAGGGATGCACCGGTCCACATCCTCCTGTCCACGGAGGATCAAGCCGTCGCGTCCGCCTTGAAGGCCCTGAGCAAGTCGGCGGCCCCGATAAAGAAGAAAGTCGATGTCGCTTCACAGCAGGCGGACAAACTGTTCATGCGGCAGGACATCACCGGCCTGACCCGCTACGGCATCCTCTACGACCTTTTCATGCGGGCCCGACTGGCCAGGCTGAACATGAATCTGGCCGAAGATTTTGTGATTTTGAATGACGGTGAGGCCCCCAATTTCACGGTGAATGCCTGCATGGTGGGCGCAGGTCTGCTGATCTGGTTTGTCATGCTGTGCAGCGCGATGAGTGACGCCCTCTGGCGCTGGCGCAGGCGGCGGGCGTTCTACCGCCAACAAAGATCGCAACAGTGACAACCCCGCCTTCCTCACGCTGCCTGCTGAGCCGGTGTCTTCACCTGATCGAGCAGCTTGGTGATGATGTCGTCCACCTTCACCTGACCGGCTTCGCCTTCGAAGTTCAGGATGATGCGGTGGCGCAGTGAGACGTGGGCGATGGCACGGATGTCGTCAGTGGAGACCGCGGTGGCACCTTGGATGGCGGCCCAGACGCGGGCTCCACGAATAAGGGCCTGCAGACCACGCGGACTGGCTCCGTAGGAGACGTAGCGCTTCACTTCAGGCAGCGCATCCGGCTGCTCAGGATGGCTGCTCAAAATGAGCCGCGATGCGTAATGAGCCACAGGATCGGCCACGGGAATCTTGGAGAGCATCTGCTGCAGTTCGATGAGCTTCGGCCCGTCGGTCATCGTCGCCAGCTTCGGCTCGGTGAAGCCGGTGGTGCGGCGGGAGATTTCGACGAGCGAATCGAGGTCTGGAAACGGCACCTTGATCTTGAACATGAAGCGGTCGAGCTGCGCTTCGGGCAGCGGGTAGGTGCCTTCCATTTCCATGGGATTCTGCGTGGCCAGCACGAGGAAGGGTTCCGGCACCAGATGGCGTTCGCCGCCAGTGGTCACGCAGCGCTCCTGCATCACCTCCAGCAGCGCGGCCTGGGTCTTGGGTGTGGCGCGATTGATTTCATCCACCAGCAGCAGGTTCTTGAACACCGGGCCTTTTTCATAGCGCAGCGTGCGGCGGCCCTTCTCGTCTTCACCGACGATGTGAGTGCCGAGAATGTCCGCCGGCATCAGGTCGGGCGTGCACTGCACACGTCCGGGCTCCAAGCCGACCACCTGCGAGAGCGTGCGCACAAGGTAGGTCTTGCCGAGACCCGGAACGCCTTCCAGCAGCACATGCCCACCGGAGAAGATGGCGACCAGCACATCGCTGAGGAGTTCATCGTAGCCGACGATGGCTTTTTGCATCTCGGCCTTGAGGCTGGTGAACAGGGTGCGGAAGTCTGCGTGGTCAGGCATGGGTCGATTCTCGCCAGCGGCCCGGATTGCGCAAGGCTCGTTGTCACCTTCACGGCGTTTTCACTTTTTGGGACCGGCAGGCCTGGGAGCCTTGGGGAGTGGTGGTGCTTGCAGCGGCCCTGGTGTGCGCAAGGGCGTTGACGCCACTGGCTTTTGATAAATGCCGACTGGCTGCTCCGTCACAGGCGGCAGTCCCAAGGCCTCCCGCAGGAATTTGAGCGAGCGAGGCTGCGATTTTTCATTGGCAGCCAGCAGTGTCCTGACCTCGTCAGCAATCGATTCCACTTCTGCCGGCTGTGACTTGCGTAGCAGGCTCAGCAGCACCAATCCCAGCAGCGCGTTGTCCCGCTCCAGTTGCAGAATTTTCTCGTTCGCATCCTTCAGAATCTGGGCATGCCGCACCGAGGTTGATCTGGCGCTTAGCCTGGCGCTCTCGGCCTCATACATGGCCTTGTCGATGCGTGAGTCTTGAAACAAGTCCGCGACATCACCAAAAAATAGACTGCTGAGTTTCATGACCACAGAGCATTGAGACTGGTGGCCAGTTGTCGATTACAAAGTGACCAGCCGGATTCTCTCCAGCCAAGTCTTGCGGTGCAAGGGTGGTTCGCGCGATGGGTGAAAAGATTGGCGTGCAGCCATGTCGGCCGATTCAGACAGGATTAACAAGATGAACAGAATGAGACAGGATTCAGGCGCTGTGATTCGAGATCGCGTCCTCAAAGCCGTGTCGTTTAGCCGATGCAGCGGATTGGGTTAATCCTGAAATTCTGAAATCCCGTTAATCCTGTCCAAAATTCGACCAAGTCCCCCCAATGCTGCCGCACCGGGCCTTGGATGCTTTTCGGCATCAATCCATCTGCACCAAAATCTCGCGCGGCTTGGCACCTTCACCAGGGCCGATGATGCCGCGGTCTTCGAGGATGTCGATCATGCGGGCGGCTTTGCCATAGCCGAGGCGGAGACGGCGCTGCAGCAGGCTGGTGCTGGCTTTCTTTTCCTGACGGATGACTTCCAGGCACTTCTCCAGGCATTCCTGCTCGTCGGAGCTGACGCCATCTTCACCCATGTCATCTTCGTCGCCAAACTCACCGCTTTCGTCATCGACTTTGACATCGAAGACCGGCTTGCCCTGCGCGACGCAATGCTGCACCAGCGCGTGAATTTCATCATCCGTGACGAGCGCGCCCTGGCTGCGGATCGGCTGCGCACCGCCGGGCGGCACGTAAAGCATGTCCCCTTTGCCCACGAGATTTTCCGCGCCTTTGCGGTCGAGAATGACGCGGCTGTCCAGAGCCGAGGACACCTGGAACGCAATACGCGTCGGGATGTTCGCCTTGATAACGCCGGTGATGACGTCCGCACGCGGTGTCTGTGTGGCGACGATAAGGTGAATGCCGGCGGCACGTGCCATCTGGGTAATGCGGGCGATCGCCACTTCGATGTCCGCAGGCGCGGTCTGCATCAAATCTGCCAGCTCATCCACGATGACGACGATGTAGGGCATCGTGTCAGGAATGATGACCTCCTGCTTACGCGGCGGTGGCGCCTGGGAATCACCCAGCCAGGTGCCGCTGGCATCGCGCAATTCGTTGTTCTCGTTGTCTCCGTCCACGGTACCGACTTCAGCGGTCTTCGGTGC
>NZ_JBAQCR010000049.1:0-6264 GCF_049294395.1 Prosthecobacter sp. | reverse complement strand
CCCTTGCGCCTGTGCAGAAGTCCTGCATCGCCCGGATCGACAGCCTGTTGAAAACCGCAGGCGGGGCCAAGCTGGAGACGGTGACGGAACTGGGCAAGGTTCGGGCGGAGATCGAGGCGGGGAAGGTGTTTCCAATTGCCTCCCTTGCGGCCAACATTCCAATGGAGTGGACGTATCATAACAGCCCCGATAGACAGGTTAATAATGGGGACATGAAGTTGAACGCAGACGGAAGTCTCACTTTGGGCAATGCCAATCAATCAACCTCTGGGAAGTGGGAGATTACCAGTAAGCCGAACGTGTTGAAAGTGGTCCTCAATACTACTGGCGGCGTGGAAAAGTGCCAGATGACAATCAATGGCACAGAGGCAGAGTTGAAGCGCCCCATTGGCACTCGGTACCTCAAGGCCAAGTGATCAATTCGCCTTCGCGCGAACAAAGCAGCGTTTAGTATCACATGGCCATGTCCGTGCGCTCTTGAATGTTTTGCTGATGCGCTTTACCCACCACATGGCATCATGCTGGCTGACGTGAGCGTTGCTTCCATCTGGCAAAAGCTGGTTTGCCGGGAACATGTGAATGATGAAAATCCAGTCGTCACACACGTCCGCCATGCTTTTCATCATCGCATCAATTTCAGTTTCGGGTACATGCTCCATGACATCAGTGCAAAGACCGATGTTAAATCGTGCTTTTGGCAAAGCATCGCGACCAGGAATGGCTGGATCATAAAATGTGAGTTTGGCGTTCGGAAATAGTTTCTCGAGAGCTCGGCTGTTTCCACAGCCCCAATCAATGGCCGAATTAATCTTAATGTCTCGCAGTTCATCCCGAATCATCCTGAGGTCATTTTGAGATGGGCCTGAACCATAAGAGGGATTCTTTTTGTGAATCTCGATATAGTCGGGCAGATGCTTCATTTTAACCTGCGCATTCTCATTGAATCCGATATGTCTAATGCACATCACCCATGGCTCATTGCTGGTAAAAAGAAACCCATCGTGCTCCGTGATCCATTTCGGAGACATGCCAGTCCTCCCAGCCAGGCAGGAGAGTGCATGTAGAGCCATCATGTCGCCTTTGCCATCCAGGAAGCGCAGGGGATACTTCATCCAGTCAATCTGTCCCATGACTTGCTGCCAGCACCCGATTGCCTCCTGAATCATCGCCTTGGCCACTGAACTGTTGTCGTCCAAGTGTGCCTTGTAGGCCAATGTAGTCATCACGCGCAGCATGGAAAGCACTGCAGGTGGATACTTGCGCCAGTGCTCCATCAGTGTCTCAGCCGCCCTCTCGGCGCGTTCGGGTCGGTCCCACAGAGTCCAAAGGTAGAAATCAGATGCAGCCTGGGAGGTGATCCAACGAGGCCCGTCTGGATGTCGTAGGGTTATTTGATGCTTCTGCCATATCCTGTGCTCATATTCCTCGCGTGAAACATGTCCATCGATGGCCCGGTACGTGAGCCAGCATTGGGCATGGCACTGATATTCTATCGGTGTTTCAAGGTCCTCATCAAATAAGCTCCAAGCTGTTCTCCATTTATCCTCCATGCTACCTGCTACGCCTGGCATAAGAAGCGTTGAGAGTTTGAAATAGTCTTTCATGCGAGTTCCACGCTAAGGGCCAGATGTTCTCTTGCCACGCTGTCGCACAGATCGGCGGCGGCGTAGCCATGTGCCTGCTCCATGAAGAGCAGGTGGGAAAGTTTGCCGGTCAGCGGCACGCCGGCGGCGTGCACGGCGTAGATGACGCGTGGGACGTATGGAAACATGCCGTGCTCAGCATAGCCGCGGAGCCAGTTCATGGAGACGGGCAGCAGGCTGATCGAAATGCCAAGCTGGCGGACGGCGGCGTTGAGGTAGAACTGGTCGCCGAAGTCGCCGACGGGCGGCCTTTTCCCTTCCTGGACATCCTGCCAGATGATGCGTGCGGTGGAAAACACGGCGGCATGCTGCGGCTTCGATAGATCGCAGGTGAAGAACCCGCTGTTGAAGTAGCTCAGGGCGTCCAGGCCATGGGCTTCAATGTCATACGAAGCGAAGGAGCTGGGGTGCTTGTGGCCGTGGTCACGCACCGCGCACCATGCGCCCGACTGCCACACGGGGGGGAAGCTGCGGATGGGCCGGAAGTCGAGGTCGCAGAACACCATTTTGCGCGGCCCGACGAGGAGATCGAGCTTCATCTTGGTTTCGTAGCCTTCAGAGTCTGCGCATTCGATGACCAGGACGGGCAGGCCAAAATGCCTGCGGAATGCCGCGACGGCTTCTTCACGCATGTGGGCATAGGCGGGTGTGCAGATCGTGACACACAGGGCTTCGGGCTCGACCATGCCGGAGAGCCGGCTCTGGTGCAGGCGTGGGTCATGGGGTTTGGGGGTGTGGTCTTTCTTGAGTGGGTGGTTTGCAGTTTTCACAGGTGGGTTGAGCTAATGTATTTCATCAAAAATAGGTGTATGAGCCGCCGCCTCCGTAATCTCCTCCAGAGCCGCTCAGGCTCATTCCAGGCGGCCGTTTTGAATCATGGGGTTTGGGTGTGGCGCTTGTCCTGGGTCGTGGCTTGGCGGGCTTCATGGGTGGTCTGGGCTGCTTTGTCAGGCTTGGGTGTTTCGATTGATGTAAGTGAATTCGCCGCCAATGAAGAAACCGAAGTCTTCACTGCCGGTGTCGGGGAGTGGGATGGTCACAGTGCCTGGCGCGGTGCCGGAGACGAAGACTGAGGGGGGCGTCAGGCTGCTCTGGGCGGTGGTGAAGCTGGGCCTCTTGTTGCCGGCGCGGATGGTCAGATTGTTCTGCGTGATGCCGGTCGTCACCGTGACGCCGGGGATGGTGTTGACCCACTGCCGGGCCAGCCAGGGGCTGCCGACTTGAAGGGTGCCGATGGAGGTCTGGATCATGAGTGTGTCACTGGGTGGTATCGCGGTCGTCGATCGGCGGGTAGGCCTCCACCAGCTCGCGGAACCAGAAGCCGCCGATGTTTTGCGGCGTGTCCTCCACGGGGTAGATTTCCCAGTCCGTCATCGGCGTGGCGGGGTATTCCTGCGCCACCAGGTCTCCGCCGACCTCCACGTCCTGCGTGCCTGCGCCAAAGATGACCTTGCCGCTGCTCTGGAAGTGCGGAAAGCGGCAGTCCGGGTGCAGGCACTCGGGGAAGTTCCCGCTGCTGCCGTCAAAGCTCCACTGGATGGTGTCGGTGACCGGGGTGGGGGAGCGGTTGGTGCTGCGCGGCCAGGGCCGCTCTGAGAGAAAGCGGCTGGTCTTGAACCACGTGGGATACATCGCCCCGTCACGCGATTTGCTGCGCACGTGGATGACGTTGCCGCTGGACTGCTGCGCGAGGGACAGCGGCAGGTTGCCCTGCTCAAACCACAGCTTCAGCAGCACCGTGGGCCAGTATTGCATGCGCTTGACCCAGGAGACCTGGAAGGGCGTGTTGCGTTCGGTCTCGGTGCGTGTTCTGGCGAAGATGAAGGCGCGCTTCTGGTAGTCTGCCTTCATGGAATGCACCAGCGTGTAGCCCTGCAGGCTTTCGGGGATGGACTCGGCGTTTTTGATCCATGCCGGGCAGTCGCGCCAGAGCACGGCGTTGGTGAGGAAGTCCGGGATCATGTCGCTCACGCCTTCCTTGGCGGTGATGGAGAAGCCGCGCTCTGCGGGGTTGGGCGTGTCCACCCAGTCGAAGTTGGAGTTGATGGAGGGCATGGTGTTTTAGGCGCGTGGTTGTGCTCCCCAGCCCATCACATCCGTCTTGCGGAACTTGTAGCCGAGGCCGTTGCTGGAAATGAAGACCAGCCAGGTGGTGGTCTTGTCAAACTGGCGTGGCGCAGCTCCCGATGCAGAGTCAGACAAAGACCCGAAGGTGGGAGTGATGACGACGGCCTCTGAGGTGGCGCCCACAATTCCCTTGCTGATGGACACCTTGGTCAGATGGCCGGGCGTGGTCATCTGCCCGCCGAAACCCATGGAGCTGGACCTGGAATTGGAACTGGGGCCGATGCCCCAGTAGCTCGATCCCCCGCCTGAAAATCCAGATGAGCCAGAGGCCGAATTGTCCAGCTGCACGGTCGCCTGAAACTCATTGCGGTAGGGCTCGCCTTTTTCCGTGGTGCCCTCCTCGGCGAGCTGCCCCGTCCACTGCGGCACAAAGCCGTCGCCGCGCCCGCCCTTGAGGTAGATGTAGGTGTCCGTGGGCGTGGTGGTGACGTAGGTGAAGAGGCTGTTGGCCGCGCTCGTTCCGGCGGCGGCCGTGACCTGCACGCTGGCCGTGCCTGCGAGGCCCGCCGGAGTGGTGCAGGTGATGGTGGTGGCATCGACCACTTTGAAATTCGCCGCCGACAGGCCGCCGATGGTCACGCCCTCGGCTCCGGTGTGGTCAGTATCTCCGGTGAAGTAGGTGCCTTTGATGGTCACCGTGGTGCTGCCTGAGGTGGGGCCGATGGGCGGGGAGACGCTGGTGACGGTGGGCAGCGCCAGCACATAGGTGAACGTGACATTGTCCGTGCTGGGGCCGTTCGGTGTGGTGACCACCACGCTACGCGGTGTTCCCGCGTTGCCCACCGGGGTGGTGCAGGTGAGGGTGTTGTCATTGACGACGATGAGGCGGGTGGCCGGCGTGCCGTCGATGGTCACGCCGGTGGTGCCAGTGAAGCTCCGGCCGGTGAGGGTGATCGTGGTGCCGCCTGCGGACGTGCCGCTGTCCGGTGAGACTTCGGTGACGGTGGGGGGGGTCAGTTCATAGGTGAAGAGGCTGTTGTCTGCATTGGTGCCGCCCACGGTCGTGACCACCACACTCACCGTATCCACACTGCCCGGTGGGGTGATGCAGGTGAGGGTGGTGCTGTCGATGACGGTGACATTCGTCGCAGGCACGCCACCGATGGTCACGCCACCTGTCCCGTTAAAGTTGGTGCCAGTGATGGTCACCAGGGTGCCGCCCAGCGTCGATCCTCTGGCGGGAGAGATGGCATTGGCAGTTGTGCCGGTGACGGTGGGCGGGGGCTGCACATAGGTGTAGAGATTGCTGCTCGCCGCCCCGCTGGGTGTGGTGACAGCCACGCTCGCCGCACCTGCCGTGCCCGCAGGTGTGGTGCAGACAATGGTCGTGGGACCGGCCACGATGACGTCGGTGGCCGGCACGCCGCGAAAGGTCACCGCAGTCGCCCCGGTGAAGTTGGTGCCTGTGATCGTCACACTCGTGCCGCCTGCGGATGAGCCGGCGGCCGGCCCGATGTCTGTGACGGTGGGCGGTGTCAGCACATAGCTGTAGAAGTTGTTGGCGGCATTCACCCCGCCGGGGGTGGTGACCAGCACGCTGGCCGTGCCTGCGCTGCCGCTGGGGGTGACGCAGGTGAGACTGGTGCTGCTGGCCACGGCGACACTGGTGGCCGCTGTGGTGCCAAAGGTGACGATGGGGGTGAAGGGGTTGGGTCCGGTGAAGTTCGTCCCGGTGATGGTCACAGTCGTTCCGCCATTGGCTGTGCCGCTGGTGGCCGTGATGCCGCTCGTGGTCGCGATGCTGCTGACGGTGGGCGCAAGCACATAAGCGTAGAGACTGTTGCCTGCATTGGCGCCGCTGGGCGTGGTGACGACCACACTGGCCGTCCCTGCGCTGAGCGCAGAAGGGGTGGTGCAGGTGAGGCTGTTGCCGCTGATGTGCACGGCGATGCTGGTGGCGGGATTGCCGCCAATGGTCACACCGGTGGCCCCGATGAAGTTTGTCCCCGTGAGGGTCACGCTCTTGCCGCCGCTGAGCGGCCCGCTGGAAGGTGAGATGCTGGTCACCGTGGGCGCGGTCTGGTAGGTGTAGAGCGTGTTGGCCGCGTTGGAGCCGCTGGGCGTGGTGACGACCACGCTGGCCGTGCCTGCGCTGCCGCCGGGCGTGGTGCAGGTGATCTGGGTGGGGCTGTCCACGTTGACGCTGGTGGCGTCCGTGCCGCCAATTTTCACACCGGTGGCCCCGGTGAAGTTTGTCCCCGTGATGACCACAACGGAGCTGCCGCCAAGCGGGCCGCTGGGAGGGGAGATGCTGGTCACCGTGGGCGCGGCCTGGTAGGTGTAGGTGAGGCCGTCCGTGTCCGGGCCGTCGACGTTTGTCACCACCACGCTGGCTGTCCCCGCGCTGCCCGCCGGGGTGGTGCAGGTGATGCTGGTGTCACTGACGACGGTGAGGCTGGTGGCCGCCGCGCCGCCGATGGTGACGCCGGTGGCCCCGGTGAAGCTGGTTCCGGTGATCGTCACGCTGACGCCGCCGCTGAGCGGGCCGCTGGAC
>NZ_JBAQCR010000048.1:0-5125 GCF_049294395.1 Prosthecobacter sp. | reverse complement strand
CGCTGCGGCTGCGATGTGTGGCTCACAGGCCCAGGCTTAATCTATCCTTAAGCGCCACGACAAAAACGGCGAAAATGCCCACTTGGAAAGCGATGGACCATCCCTTCTCATTTCCAGCAAACTTGATGCACGTTTTCGACAAGGCGAATAAAGCCAGGATCACCCAGAGTGGCATGCCAGAAGGCGGCGGCGATCCTGTGTTCGACATCACCGGGGGTATGCAAAACAAGAGCGCCATGCCGAACAATATTTGTCCGGATAGATTTAGAACGACAGCTTTCATCAATTCACGGGTGTAGAATACCTGCCATGTTTTTGGGTGGGCAGCCGCGCCCGTTGAGGCAGAAGATGATCCGCCTTGCGCCCCACCGCTCAGTGCGCCGGAGGCTCGATCGTCGCATCAATCTTCTTCAGCGCCACCCACAGGGCCGGGTCTTCCGGATGGCCGTTGAAGAGGACCTTGCCCTCAGGGGAGAGCAGGACCATGCGGGGGATGGTGGCGATGTCGAGGGCCTTGGTGTAGGGGCGTTCAGCGGGCTCGATGAGCCAGGGCAGCTTGGCGTTTTGCTCCTGGCGGATGCGTTCGGCGGTGGCCTCGGCGTTTTCATCGTCCTTGTTCACCGCAGCTACGACGATGCCGTGGGGGGCAAGTGTCTGCGCCTTCGTTTTGAGCGCGGGCATCAGGTTCATGCAGGGGCCGCACCAGGAGGCCCAGAAGTCCAGCAGCAGGGCTTTCTTTCCGCCCAGCACATCGTGCAGCGTGGTGGCCTCTCCCTCCGAGGTGGTCAGCGGGGCTTTCAGATCGATGACCAGCGCGGCCATCTTGGCTTCCAGGCGAAACTTCTCCATGGCCTGGATGAAGACCGGCGCCTGCTGCGGGCTGAGCCAGATGGCTTCGAGGATGTTCGCTTTGAAACCGGCGGCATCCTTGGCCTCGCCTGCCTTCAGGGCCTTGATGTAGGCGACGAAGGATTGGATGGCTTCGACGTTCGGCAGCGCGGCGGCACCGGCCGGATCAAAACTGCCGGCGAGGATTTCCACTTCCGGCAGGATCTTGACGAGGAAGGGCGTGTTTTGATGCCGCAGGCCCCAGACGAGCTTGGCCTCGATGATCTGCTGGCGCAGCACCCCGGCTTTGTTGGCCTCTTTGGCGAGCTTCTGCAGGTCTTCCTCGGTCGTGTCCTGGGCGAAGAGCCGCTTCACCAGCGCCTGGGCATCGGCCGCAGCCTCCTGGGTGGCAGGGGCCTGCGCATGCAGGGATAGCTGGGCGCAGCAGAAGAGAAAAACACAAAGGGCGGGTTTCATGGCTTTGGAAGCGTCCCGATTTTTGTGACCAATGTCGAGCAGAAAGTGACCATCCTCGGGAGGAATGAAAGATGCCTCCCGCAGGGTGCGACTCCTGTGTCTCTTCATCCATGAAACTCACACTGACCCTGACACTCCTCCTCGCCACAGCCGCGTTTTGCCGCGCTGCGGACAACACCCCGCCGAAAGGTTTTACCGCACTCTTCAACGGCAAGGACCTTTCCGGATGGTATGGCTGGGGCACCCAGGACCCGAACGACCTCTGGAAGATGACACCGGAGGAGCAGGCTGCGTACAAGAAGAAGTCCATCGAGGGCGGTCTCGTGGATGCCAAGGGCAATGACAAGGGCGACCACGTCAATGCGCACTGGAAAGTGGAGGACGGCCAGCTCGTCAATGACGGCAAAGGTTTGTACCTCACCACCGACAAGGACTACGGCGACTTTGAGCTCATGGTCGACTACAAGATGCTCCCCCTCGGAGACAGCGGCATCTACCTGCGCGGCATCCCCCAGGTGCAGATCTGGGACTTCACGGAGAAGGACGAAAAAGCCGTCGCGCTGGGCAAGCCCTTCGGTTCCGGCGGTCTTTGGAACAACAAGAGCCCTGAGGGCAAGAATCCCCTGAAGCTCATGGACAAGCCCTTGGGCGAATGGAACACCTTCCTCATCCGCATGGTCGGCGAGCGCGCCACGGTGACCTTCAACGGCGAAGTCGTCGTGAAGAATGCGGTGCTGGAAAACTTCTTTGCCAACAAGAAGGCCGGCTACCTCGCCTACGGCAAAAAAGACGCCAAGAAAGCTGAAGGCGACGCCGCCAAGGCCGCAGAGAAAATGCCCAACGGCTGGTTCCCAGATCCCGCCTTTGCCAAAGGCCCCATCCAGCTCCAGACCCACGGCAGCGAAATCCGCTGGAAGAACGTTTACATCCGCGAGATCTCCGCTGAAGAAGCCAACAAGGAACTGGCAGGCAGCAGCGAAGGCTTCAAGGAATACATCAACGGCAAGGACCTCAGCAACTGGCAGGGCGCCGTGGACAGCTACGAAGTGGTGGACGGCGCGATCACCTGCAAGCCCGGCAAAGGCGGCGATCTGCTGACCAAGGAAGAATTCGAAAACGGCACCATCCGCGTGGAATTCAAACTTCCTCCTGCTGGCAACAACGGCATCGCCCTGCGCACCCCGCTGGGTGGTCACTCCGCCTCTGACGGCCTGGAATTCCAGGTCATCGACAGCGACGGCTACAACGCCAAGCAGGCCGCCGCCGGCAAGAAGGGTCTGGAGCCTTATCAGTACCACGGCTCCCTCTACCACTGCGCCGGTGCCAAGCACGGTTACCTCCGCCCCGTGGGCGAGTGGAACTTCCAGGAAATCCAGGTCGATGGCCAGAAGATCAAAGTCATCCTCAACGGCACCAAGATCCTCGACGTGGACATCGACAAGCTCGACCGCACCCAGATCGCCCACCCACCGAAAGGCCTGGACCACACCAAGGGCTTCATCGGCTTCGCCGGGCATAGCGATCCTGTGGTGTTCCGCAGCTTCAAGGTGAAGCAGAAGTAACGGCGCTACGACGCTGCACTGCGGTGCAGCAAGATGCGCAGATTGTCCCATTCAACACCCGTCAGGCCGCGAGGTCTGGCGGGTTTTTTGTTTGGGGGGATTCCTTAGCAAAGTGTACGTTCGCCTGCTGCTCACGCGAACGCGACAGCGTCGTGGAGTGCGAGCGGCAAGCCTGGGCGCGACGCCGCTTTCGCAGGCCGGACGGCAGGATGAGGCCGGAGAACATGCTACACCTCGCGAAAGCGGTGTCGTCGATGCAGGCTTGCGCCGTGCATCTCTGCCACCGCACTCCACGACGCTGCCGCGCGGAAGCACCCTCCGTCACCTCAAGCCGCCACTGCCAGCGCTGCGGGCTCCGTCGTCTCCTTGAACTCCAGCTCTTCTTCGATGCGCAGGTTTTCCACGATGTAGGCCTGGCGTTCGGGGGTGTTTTTACCCATGTAGAAGGAGAGCATTTCTTTGACGCTGCGGTGCTCGGAGGGGATGGGTTTGCCTTCGGCATCCACTTCGTGGTCGCGCACCTTCACGGGCTCCAGGCGCATGTTCGGGCCGATGAAATGCTTGAACTCATCCGGGCTGATTTCACCGAGTCCCTTGAAGCGGGTGATCTCGGCGGTCTTGCCGCAGCGGTGGATGGCGCGCTGGCGCTCGTCGTCGCTGTAGCAGTAGTAGGTTTCCTTTTTGTTGCGCACGCGGAAGAGCGGCGTCTGCAAAATGTACAGGTGGCCTTTGCGCACGAGCTCGGGGAAGAACTGCAGGAAATACGTGATCATCAGCAGGCGGATGTGCATGCCGTCCACATCCGCATCGGTGGCGAGCACGACGCGGTTGAAGCGGAGTTCTTCGAGGTCTTCCTCAATCTGCAGGGCGTTGGCGAGAAGATAGAACTCCTCGTTTTCATACACGATCTTGCGGGTGAGGCCGAAGCAGTTGAGCGGCTTGCCGCGCAGGCTGAAGACGGCCTGCGTCTCCACATCGCGGCTCTTGGTGATGCTGCCGGAGGCGCTGTCGCCTTCGGTGATGAAGAGGGTGCTGTCCTCGCGGCGCTTGTCCTTGGTGTCGAAGTGCACGCGGCAGTCGCGCAGCTTCTTGTTGCAGACCTTGGCCTTGCGGGCGTTTTCACGGGCGGCCTTCTGGATGCCGCTGATCTCTTTGCGCTCGCGTTCGTTGGAGTTGATCTTTTCCTGCAGCGACTTGGCGATGTCGGCGTGCTTGTGGAGGAAGTTGTCGAGCTGGGCGGTGATGACGCTGGTGATGTGGCCGCGCAGATTCCGCCCGTTCGTTTCCATGTGGGTGGAGCCGAGCTTGGTCTTGGTCTGGGACTCGAAGATGGGCTCCTGCACCTTCACGCTGACGGCGGCGATGAGGCTGCCGCGCACGTCGGCGGGATCGAACTGCTTTTTATAAAACTCGCGGCACTCCTGCACGATGGCCTCGCGGAAGGCGGCGAGGTGGGTGCCGCCCTGCGTGGTGTGCTGGCCGTTGACGAAGCTGTAGTACTCCTCGCCGTAGCCGGTGCCGTGGGTGAAGGCGACTTCCACATCCTTGCCCTCCAGGTGGATGATGGGGTACTGCGGCTCTTCGGTGAGCTTGGCGCGAATGAGGTCCATCAGGCCGTCCTTGGACTTGAACTTCTCTTCTCCCGATGGACTGCGCAGCAGGAGCGTGAGGCCGGGATTGAGCCAGGCGTAGAAGCGCAGCATCTCGCGCACGAAATCGAGGCGGTAATGCGTGTCTTCCGCGAAGCTCTCCGCATCCGCACGGAAGGCGATGCGGGTGCCGTTCGGCTCGGTGCAGGGCGTGGGTTTGCCCATGTCGTAAACGACGATGCCCTGGCTGAACTCGATGGAGCGGGTCTGGTTTTCGCGGATGGCCTGGATCTCGAAGAACTCGGACAAAGCGTTCACCGCTTTGATGCCGACGCCGTTCAGACCGACGGAGCGCTTGAAGACTTCGCTGTCGTATTTGGCACCCGTGTTGATCTGTGCGGCGCATTCCAAAAGCTTGCCCAGCGGGATGCCACGGCCGTAGTCGCGCACATTGACGGTCTGGTCTTCCGCGATGGTGATCTCGATGGTGTTGCCGTAGCCCATGACGTGCTCGTCGATGCAGTTGTCCAGCACCTCCTTGAGCAGGACGTAGATGCCGTCCTCGGGCAGGGAGCCGTCCCCCAGCTTGCCGATGTACATGCCGGGGCGCAGACGGATGTGCTCGCGCCAGTCGAGGGACTTGATGGAATCTTCAGTGTAACCGTGTGC
>NZ_JBAQCR010000047.1:0-2034 GCF_049294395.1 Prosthecobacter sp. | reverse complement strand
AGAGCATCGCGTGCCTCAGGGCGGGTAGGGAACCGCTGCGCCGGGTCCGAAGCTTCGGGTCCATGGCGTCGCAGGCGCTCAAAAAGGTTCGCCGTCCTTTAAACGTGGAAAGGCAGGCGACGTGGGACTTCACGCACTGGTTTGCAGCTGTGGCGAATCACCACACTCGATGCAAAACCACCCAGCATCTCAGGCTCTCCTCCAGAACGTGCGCACAAAAAAAGGGGGATCGTATTGATCCCCCCTTGGTTTGATAATGTGCAGCGATTGCGAAAGGTGAAGGGATCAGGCCGATCCCTCTCCTGTCGAATGCCGAGTCTTACTTGTCCTTGTCGAAGAAGGAGGACTCTTCGCGGTCGCCCACTTTCAGGTAACGGTAATACACTTCAAGCTGAAGCGTGCAGAGGCACTGGCGGTAGATGGGGTCTGCGGCATCACCGGCGGGCCAGTTCGGGCGGCCGGCCTTGAAGGAGCCGTCCGCCTGCTGGGCGCTGAGCACCTGCGGGAGGAACTGCTGGTTGTAGAACTTCCAGTCTTCGCCGCCCTGCTGGAAGAAGGCCTGGGTGTAGTAGTACCAGCAGTAGAGATTGCAATTTTTGTTCCAGTCGAGGGGTTCGGCGGTGAGGAAGTCGCGGAGGAATTTGATGCCCTTCTTGATGGCGGTGGTCTTGCCCTTGGCCATGGTCTGGAGGCCGAGGATGCCGACGCCGGAGAGGCTCCACTGATTGTAGTGCGCGTCACGATTCGGGCCGCCGAAGCCGCCGTCCTTGGTCTGCATTTTTTCCAGGTAATCGGTCATCTTGCCGATGCAGCTGTGGAGGCCGTCGATCTTCAGACCGGTGTTCTTGGCGGCTTTGAGCGCCTGGAACTGCCAGCCGACCACGGAAAGGTCGGCGCCGGCGGCCTTGTTGTAAACGATCTGTTCCTTGCCGCCGTAGGCCCAGGCACCTGCCGGGGTCTGGTTTTCGATGATGACTTTCACGCCTTTTTCAAAGGCTTCGCGCATGCCGGGGAGGCTCTTGCTGCCGAGACGGGCCAGGGTGTACATTTCGCCGAGGGCGTAGGTGGCGATGCCATGCTCGTAGGTGCCTGCGCCACCTTTGCCGCCGGCGGCTTCGCCCTTCCAGCCTGTCTCCGAAAAGATGCCGTAGGGGTTCTTTTTGCCGGCTTCGATGAGGAACATGATGCCCTTCATGACGTTTTCACCGTAGAAAGGGGATTCGGGCGTTTCGCAGCGGCCGAGGAAGCACAGCAAGGCGAGGCCGGTGAAGGCGCACCTGTTGCTTTTGCCCCAGGAGCCGTCGGCGTTCTGCTTGGTTTTGAGCCATTCGAGGGAGGCGCTCACAGCAGCCTCACACTCGGGGGAGCCGCCATTTTGACGGAGCTTCTCAAGTCGTTCCTGCGTGGAGCAGCGGCTGCGCATGGAGGGTGGCAGGGTCACGAAACCGCCTGCGGCTCCGAGTCCCTGACCTTTGCCAAAGCCGCCACCGGCTCCTCCCATGCCGAAACCGCCTGCACCGCCGAGAGCACCGCCGCCCATCATGGCGCTGACGTCGGGCATGTCGAGCGAGTCGGGCGGGGCTTCAGGCAGGGTGATGGCCGAATTCGTGCTCGCGCTGACCAGCTTCTTCATCGGCATGGTCTTGTTGATCGAGCTGCGCTTCTTCTGCTGCACCTTGTGCTGCAGATCCGCACTGGCCTTCGCACCCTGCGCGGTGCCGCCACCGGGCAGGAAGTCGACCTGCTTGTCCATGACACCGCTCTGGAAGACGATGAACAAGGCCAAGACGCCGAGACCGGCATGGATCAAGATACTGAGAAGAAGGGAGCTGGCACCGGCCTTCAGCCAGAGCTGCACAAACTTGTTTGGCGGCTTGCCCACTTCGATGTGGGTGAGGGCTGGCGGGTGATAGACCTGGCCTTCGACGTGCTCGGCCACGACGGCGGCGGCAACTTCACCGGCATCGTCGGTCGGGACGGCGGCTGCCACGGGCACGGCCACGCTCGGTGCGGGCATCACGGGAGCACCGGAGG
>NZ_JBAQCR010000046.1:0-24288 GCF_049294395.1 Prosthecobacter sp. | reverse complement strand
GGCCATGGCGGCATGAGCGCGGTGTTCCGTGCGCGGCAGCCGAGGCTCGACCGCATGGTGGCGCTCAAGGTGCTGCCCAAATCCCTCGCGGCCACGCCAGGCTTCGCAGAGCGTTTCACGCGTGAGGGGCGCGTGCTCGCACGGCTCAGCCATCCCAACATCGTGACCGTGCATGACTTTGGCGAGAGCGGCGGCTTCTGCTTTCTCATCATGGAATACGTGGATGGCGTGAACCTGCGGCAGGCCATGCGTGCCGGCCGCTTCACCCCGGAGCAGGCGCTGAACATCATCCCTGTGATGTGTGAGGCCCTGCAATACGCCCACAGCCAGGGCGTGCTGCACCGTGACATCAAGCCGGAGAACATCCTGCTCGATACGAAGGGCCGGGTGAAGATCGCCGACTTCGGCATCGCCAAGATCCTCGATGAAAATGGCGATGGCGGCATGATGCTCACGCAGAGCGGAGCCAAGCTCGGTACCGCGCCCTACATGGCGCCGGAGCAGATCGAGAAGCCCGGCAGCGTGGATCACCGTGCGGACATCTACAGCCTCGGCGTGGTCTTCTATGAGATGCTCACTGGCGAACTGCCGCTGGGCCGCTTTGCCGCACCTTCCGAAAAATCCGCCGTGAATGGAAACATGGACGAGGTCGTGTTTCGTGCGCTGGCCAAAGACCGCGCCATGCGCCAGCAAAGCGCGGGCGAGTTCAAAACGCAGATCGAAGGCATCGCCTCCATGCCGCCGCAGGCGCGGCGCTCGCTGGCCATGCGGTTCAGCAGCTTTGAGTACAAGTCCAAGCGCACGCTTCTGGGCAGGCCGCTGCTGCACATCACCTCAGGCATTGATCCCACGACGGGACACAAGCGCATAGCGCGCGGATTCTTTGCCTTCGGAGACCGTGCCGTGGGTGTGGTGGCCTTTGGTGGTTATGCGCGAGGCTTGTTCGCCTGTGGCGGCATGGCAGTTGGTGTTTTTGCTCTCGGTGGCATGAGCATTGGCCTCATCTCCTGGGGTGGGCTCGCCCTTGCATTGCTGCTGGCCTATGGCGGCCTGAGCGTGGGCTTTTTATCTGCAGGCGGCCTGGCTGTGGGCTGGGAGGCTGCGGGAGGTTTGGCAGCTGGTGTGCATGCGTATGGCGGGCAGGTGTTTGCTCTTGTCAGCGGCATCGGCGGTCAGGTTCATGCACCTCATGTGTTCAGGAATCTCACGGAGGCGCCGCCCCTGCTGCTATGGCTGGTGCGGGCTACGAATGAAAGCGGCTTCCTGGCAACGTGGATCTGGCTGCCAATGATGCTTCCATCTGTGCTGATGCCGTGGTGGGCGCGCAGGCAGCTCGAATTTGAAGCGCAGGGCGGTGCCCAACGTACGACCGCATGGCATGAGCGCCCCTCGCGTGTGCTCTGGTTAATTCCAGCTGTTGTCCCCTTGTTTCTGTCTCTCAGCTGGATGACGCGCCACTGGGTGCATGCGAGCCAGACGGGTGTGACCGCGCAAACCTTGGTCGCGTCCGGGATTGAAATCATTGGCAGCATCCTTGCATTGCTCAGCCTGCCGCTCTGGCTGCGTCTGGTGCCGATGAACTCCTTTTACGGCGTGCGCCTGCCCTCCACCTTTGTGTCCGACGAGCGCTGGTATGATGTGAACGCCGTTTTTGGAAAGCATCTCTATGGCTGGTCGCTCACCGTCGTCGCTGCGGGCATCGCGGGTATTTATCAATTGCCGCGCCATCAGGACGCCTACTCATGGGCTGCCATCACGCTCACGTTGGTGGCCGTTGCAGCCTCGGTGGTGTCCACACTGGTGTGGATGCACCGGCATCCGGTGGGCCGTCCTGCCATCAAGCCCCATCGGCTGGTGCGGAATCTCGAGCTTGTCATCCCGGTGGTCGTGCTGATGCTGTTCGTCCGCTCGTTCATCGCCCGGCCCTATTTTATTCCGAGTGGCAATGAACCGGGGGTGGCTAAAAACAGCCGTTGGATCGCCTCGCATCTCGACACCGGTTTTGCCCAGGGAGACCTCATCGCCTATGCACATGAGAACGGGCAGACCTGGCTGGCGCGTGTGGTTGCTGTCGAATCCAAAGGACTGCTACTGAAACGCGGCGGCAATCCAGAGGAATACTTGATGTCGTGGGACAAGATCATCGGGAAGATGCTGTTCCCGTATTATTCGCCTGCCGGGTCCAAGGCGAGTTTGCCCGCATCAGGAGCAGCCCCTGTCTCGGCTCCGGCTGTCGCTCAACTCAACAAGGGATTCCCTCCAGCGGAAACGACTTCTCACGCGCTGCAGCAGGAGCCGCGGCTGCTCTTTTTGCGCATGGTGCCGAATGATCAGCCTTGGGCATTGGATGTGCATGATGCGCAGGGACGCCCTTACGTCGCGACCAAGGATGAGCAGAAGATCATCAGAAACTCAACCACCGGGCAGACCTGCCCAGATGCAGAGACATGCTGGCTCCAGGCGTGGATCCAGCATCCTGATCTTGATGAAGCCTCCCACGTGACCGTGATGGCCATTGATGCCACAGGACGACCGGACAAGAATCAGGGCATCGTTCACTGGAATGACTATACCACGGGAGACAGACCCACAGGAGGTCATGTCCACTCGGTGGTGCTTCGTGCCGGAGAGTGGGGCCACCTGCCACGTACCGTTGAACTGAGTTTCGCGTACAGTGCCGGCCCTTGGGATTCGGTGAAGCGTGTGGATAAAAACCCCGGCACGAACATCTCCACAGACGACTGGATCAAAGGAGGGGTGGGCGAGGACGCAGCCCAGCATTGTTTCGTTACCTGGCTTCGACGTCGAGAAGACCGCCAGGTCCAGTGCGTGGCATATCTCAAGGATGGGTCCAAGTTCATCGGCATGAACACCAGCACCAAAAGTGGCAGAGACATCAGTGAGCGTGCAGTCTTTGACATGCGGTTGGATGAAGTGGATTACTTTGAGCTGCAGGCACGCGACATTCGGAAGGTTGCCTTCAAGGATGTCGTGCTGCCTCCACTGCAGAAGGCGGAAGTCATGGTGGAAGCTCCTGCAAGATCCGGTCTTGTGACCTGGCACAAAGGCCTGACTTTGGGCGTGGTGCTGGATTGGGCTGGCTGGTCGCCCGTCATGGCCGCCAATGGAATGCCGAAGCCCGTGCGTCTGATTCATGACGGCTACAACGAGGACATTCAGGTGAACGAACAAACTCGTGGCATGCAGATCAATCCGGGCGGCAAAATCATCGTTCCCCAATGACCTCCTCCTTCCACGAAACCCGCTGGACGCTCGTCTCCCGTTCGCGCGGCGAGGATGCGCAGGCGAAGGCGGCGCTCAGTGAACTGTGTGAGGCCTACTACGCACCGGTGATGGCTTTTCTCCGGCGTGATGGGCGTGCGGAGGATGTGGCGCGGGATCTGGCGCATGACTTCTTTGCCAAGCTTCTCGCAGGCGGGACCATTGACGGAGCCGATCCTTTGCGTGGGAAATTTCGCAGCTACCTGCTCACGGTCTTGAAACGCTTTGCGGCCAATCAACGCGAGCATGATCGCGCGGCCAAGCGCGGCGGCGGCCAGATCCATGCCGTGATCGATGGTGATTCCGACACGACCGGTGCGGGCCTGCAAATCGCCGACACAAGCATCGAAGCACCGGATGCGGCCTTTGACCGCCAATGGGCGCTGACCTTGCTTGCGCGTGCGCTGGCACGTTTGGAGTCCGAGATGCGGGACGAAGGCAAGTCAGAGCATTTTGACGGACTGAAACCGTGGCTGACAGCGGAAGCCGATGCGACGCCGCAAAGCGAAGTGGCTGCGAAACTCGGCATGAGCATCGAAGCCATCAAAGTGGCCGTGCATCGCCTGCGCAAACGCTTCCGCGATGCGGTGAAAGCGGAGATCTCGCAAACAGTCAGCGATGCGGATACGGTGCGCGAGGAAATGGACTCGCTGATGGTGGCGCTGAGAAAATAAAAATCCCCTGTCCTTGCGGAACAGGGGATCTCGCGTTGCACAGCAACAAAGGAACTTTACGCCACTGGCGCAGCGACGGCAGTCTCCGGCTTCTTCTCCTTCCAGGTGCTTTGGATGTAGATTTCGCGCAGGGTCTTGAAGTCGATGTTCGTCGGGCTGTCGGTCATCAAGTCGCTGCCCTTGTTGTTCTTCGGGAAGGCGATGACTTCGCGGATGCTGTCTTCACCGCTGACGAGCATGGCGATGCGGTCCAGACCCAGGGCGAGGCCGCCGTGAGGAGGGGCACCGAAGCGGAAAGCGTCGAGGAGGTGGCCAAACTTGTGGGCCTGCTCTTCTTCGTTCACACCGAGGACGCTGAACATCTTGGCCTGCAGTTCCTTCTCGTGGATTCGGATGGAGCCGCCGCCGAGTTCGTAGCCGTTGAGGACCACGTCGTAGGCTTCAGCGCGCACCTTGCCGTACTCGCCGGCGTCCATGAGCGGGATGTCCTCCGTCTTCGGGCGGGTGAAGGGATGATGCACGGCCACCCAGCTCTGCGTTTCGGCATCCTGGGCCAGCAATGGGAAATCGACGACCCAGAGGAAGTTCATGGCGGTGCTGTCCTTCGTCAGCGCGGTCATGTTGGCGATCTCGACGCGCACGCGGCCGAGGATGTCGCAGGCTTCCTGCCAGGTGCCGGCGTAGAAAAATACGATGTCGTTTTCCACGACGCCGAGCTTGGCGATGAGGGCCTTCTGCTCGTCTTCGCTGAAGAACTTCCAGAGCGGGCTCTTGTATTCGAGCACGCCGTTGGCATCGCGCTCCACCTTGATGAAGGCAAGTTGCTTCACTTTCATGCCGGCCTGCGTGGCGATCTCGTTGAGACGGATCATCTGGCCGGTGGTGATGCCGGCGAAGCCCTTCGCGTTGATTGCACGCACGACGCCGCCATTTTCAATGGTGCTGCGGAAGATTTTGAAGCCGCTGTTCGCGAACACGTCAGCCATGTCCACGATCTCATTGCCGTAGCGCGTGTCCGGCTTGTCGGAGCCGTAGCGGTCCATGGCTTCCTGGTAGGTCATGCGCGGGAAGGGCGTGGGGATGTCGCGGTCGGTGCCGGCCTTGAACATTTTGACCAGCAGGTCTTCGACAAGGTTCAGAATGTCATCGCGCTCAATGAAGCTGGCCTCGATGTCGATCTGGGTGAATTCAGGCTGGCGGTCGGCGCGCAGGTCTTCATCGCGGAAGCAGCGGGCGATCTGGAAGTAGCGCTCAAGACCAGCCACCATCATGAGCTGCTTGTACTGCTGCGGAGCCTGCGGCAGCGCGTAGAAGCGGCCGGGGTTCAGGCGGGCAGGCACGAGGAAGTCGCGCGCACCTTCGGGCGTCGGGTTGCTCAGGATCGGTGTTTCCACCTCGATGAAGCCGGCGGCGTCGAGGCAGTTGCGTGCCGCGTTGGTGATCTTGTGACGTGTGCGGATGTTCTTGCTCATGCGCTCGCGGCGCAGGTCCAGGTAGCGGTACTTCATCCGCATGTCTTCGTTGGACAGCTCACGGTCGAGCTGGAAGGGCAGCACGTCGGCCTTGTTGAGCACCTTGCACTCGGTGGCCACGATTTCGATGGCACCGGTGCCGAGCTTCGAGTTTTCCGTGCCAGCGAGGCGCGCAGCCACTTTGCCGGTGATCTGCAGCACGTCTTCGTCACGCAGGTGATGGCTCTGGGCGGCGAGCTCAGCGTTCTCTTCCGGGCGGAAAACGACCTGGGTCAGGCCTTCGCGGTCGCGCAGGTCGATGAAGATGACGCCGCCATGGTCGCGGGCCGAATTCACCCAGCCACAGAGTGTGACGGTCTGGCCGATGTGCTCTGAGCGGACGGCGTTGCAGTGAAAGGTACGGTAGGCGTTGGGGATCATGGCTGAAAAAGGGCGCGTAGAGTCGGCGGATTCGGCCTTCGTGCAAGGGGTAAGGCAGGGCCAAAATCCATGCCCGGAAAAGGGCGTTCGTTCCCGATGGGCTTGGGGCGCACGTCACCAGCCGGGGCGAATTCGCCCGGGCATCAGATTTGTACATCCAGATCGGGGCATTTGGCGGATTACCAAGGAGGCGCTCCTAAAGCCCACCTCAGCAGGCTCTTTTTTCAGGTTTAGGTCTACGTGCAGGAATAAAATACCATGTCCATACCTCCAACAAAATGGGTGGCTTTAGCACTGCTTTTGGCTTCAAAGTTAGACAAAGTTGGATACAAAATTAGACAAAACGGAAACAAATCTTTGACGAAAGGGCTTTTGTCGCAATTATTCCATTCCGTCAGGTAACCCCAATCACCATGAACATGACTGAAATTTCCCCAGAGGTTGACCCCAATGTTGTCGAAGACATCCGCCTCCTGAAGCGCATCTCGGAACGCGATTCCGCCAGCTTTCAGACTTTCTACAAGAAGTACAGCGGCCTCATCTTCGCCTCGATCTCCAACGTCTTGAACGACCACCACGACACGGAGGACGTCATGCAGGAGGTCCTCGTGCAGGTCTGGAACAAGGCCCACCTCTACGAACCCCGTAAAGGCAAGCCGCTCACTTGGCTGACGACTTTGGCCCGCAATCGTGCCATCGACCGCATCCGCTCCAAGCAGCGCCGCTCACGCCTGAACGACGACTTCGAGTCCGAAAACAAGAAGGATCAATACGAGTTTGAGCCTTCTGGCCACGAAAACCTCGAGTTCAAGGAGCGCGACACCATCCTTCACAGTGCCGTGTCCCGCCTCACGCAGGATCAGCGCGAAGCCATTGAGCTGACCTACTTCACCGGCCTCACCCAGGCCGAGGTGGCCGAGCGCCTGCACGAGCCTCTTGGCACGATTAAAGCTCGCATTCGTCGCGGTGTGAACCGCCTCGAAACGCTGGTGAAGCCACGACTGGCCTAATTTTTCAACCCCCAAAATCTGGAAAACCAAATGAGAAGGGCGGATTTCGGTCCGCTCTTTTTATGTTTGAAAAAGCAGCCTTGTTTCTGTGCAACGAGGCAACTTCACTCCCTTGCCCGCGAATCGATGCAGATGGTCACCGGCCCGTCGTTGACCAGCGCCACCTTCATGTCGGCTCCGAAGATGCCGCGTGCCACGGGCTTGCCCATCTCGGCCTCCAGTAGCGCCAGAAACTGCTCATAGAGTGGGATCGCGGTCTCAGGACGTGCAGCGCGAATGAAACTGGGGCGATTGCCCTTCTTCGTGCTGGCATGCAGCGTGAACTGGCTCACCACCAGCAGCTCCCCGCCGATGTCCTTCACACTGAGGTTCATCTTGCCCTCCGCATCGCCAAAGATGCGCATCTGCGTGAGCTTCTGCACCAGCCATGTCGCATCCTCGGACGTGTCCTCATGTTCGATGCCCGCGAGAATCATCAAGCCCATGCCGATCTGGCCGGTGATGGTGTCATCGACGGTGACGGAGGCGGAGGAGACGCGTTGGAGGACGAGGCGCATATGTTTTAACCAGCAGCGCGGAGATCTAGCTGATCTGCGGAGTTTATGTTCAAGACCTGAATGGTCGTCCGTCCAACCGCAGTCTTGCCAGTGAGGCGGATTCCCTGCCATGCAAAGTGGTCATTCCAGTTTTGGAGACGAGGATGAAACAGCTCAGTCACAGTGCCTGTCAGAGGATCAATGCCCGTGAGATTAGATCCTTTGTGCAAATTGCAGTCGATGCATGCGAGAGCGAGGTTGTCAGCATCATCGGAACCCCCGTGTTTTCGCGGGCGGATGTGCTCAATATGAAGAGCGGCCAATGGTGAATCGTCCTGATGCAGGCGGCAGTATTCGCAGCGCAAGCCTGCTCGTTGGCGAACGAATGCTCTCGTCGCTTCGGTCACGAGGCTCTCTCAGATTGCATTTTCCGGGCCTGCCGACGGAGTGTGGCTACAAATTTGTTGGCCTGAACATAGCCTTCATATTCATCGCGTTCGTCATCGGTCAATTTATCTTCGGTGGACTTGGTGGCAAGTTCCTCAATGCGGGCGCTCAAGGCTTGATCTGGTTTCACTGCCAGCACAGCCGCCTCCTTGCCAGGGAGCAGGAGGTTGAGCAACGGATGCACGCCGCGATGGAAGGCAGACTGAGTACTCATAAATCTATTCTAAGATGTATCAACGGGGTGGTCAATCCATAGAAGAGGTGCCGTTTTACCTTCGTTCCACCCACCGATATGCCGCCTTCGAATTCTTCCAGAAGTACTTTTCGCAGGCCTCAGCTCCTTTGGCGCGGAAGTACTCGTCCACCACTTTGAAAACGACATCATACGGCGCTCCTTTGTCAGAGACGGGCCAGTCGCTGCCGTAGATGAGGCGGTCGGGGCCGAAGGATTCCCAAAGGTGGTCGAGGATGGGGAGGTAGTAGGCGGTGTCGCTCGGGGCCTTGCCGTAGTCGCACTTTACCTGCTCCACGAGGGCGGAGACTTTCATGAAGACATTCGGCTGCTTGGCCACGGTGCGGACGTTTTCCCTCCATTCGGGACGCAGGGACTGGGGATCGCCGGAGGCTCCGAGGTGATTGATGAGGACAGGCAGATCGGGCACATCGGCAGCGAGCTTGGCGGCGTGAGGTAGATAGGCGGGCGAGCCATTCAAATCGAGCTCCAGTCCGTGCTTGGCCAGCGCTTTGGCCCCGGCGAGCACGGCGTCCTGTTTCGCGGCATCCTGTAGAAACGCGCCGCTCCAGCGCACCCCGCGAAAGATCGGATTCGCAGCCAAACGCTCCAGATGGCCGGCAAACTCCGCGCCCGGATCGAGATGACCCACGAACCCCACGATGCTCTTTTCCTTGGCAGCGAGATCAAGAATCCACTGGTTGTCCTCCACGAGGAGACTGGCTTCGACGACGACGGTTTCCTTGACGCCATGCGGCGCTGCCACCGCGAGCCAGTCGGCAGGCAGCACGGTGCGGTACAAAGGTGTGCCCTTGCCCGGCCACGGCACGCCGCCGGGCCGTGTGGGATCATAGAAATGCGTGTGCGTGTCGATGATGCGCGTCGCAGGCGGAGCGGCCTGGACGGATTCATGTAGCAGGGCGGCGGTGGTGGTCTGAAGAAAGCGGCGGCGGTTCATGGGGAGAGGTACGGGCACACGTAAGCTTCTCAAGCATGGAGATTTTTCGGTGACTTCTTCCGCCAATGTTATGAAATCACGCTCCACCTGCGTCCAAATCCTGCACATGCCGATGGCCGTGCCAGAAGCGCAGGACGTGAACGACGTTCTCGGCTGAGTCGATCCGGTAGATGATCTTGTAGCTGCCTTTGAAGACTAAAATCTCTCGCGTGTCTGGCAGGACAGCCACACGCACAGGGCGACCACTTTGTGCGCGCAGCGGCGATGACAGTTCTGTTTCTGCTGTCTCGATGAGGTTGCGGACGTACTGCTCTCCGCGGTCTGGCTCGCCATGCAGGAACCAGTAGTCGTCGATCTCATGGAGATCGTTGAGCGCCGAATCGCTCAGGCGGACTTGGAACGACGTTGAGCCCATTTGTGTTCCAGCAGCTCCTTGGCCTCCGCCAGGGGGCGTTCACGCCCGTTTCGCACATCATCCTCGGCCACGGCGATGTCGCGCAGCAGCCGGGCATCGTCATGCAACTCGCGCCAGGCAGGCGAATCCTCCGGCAGTTCGGCCAGCCAGGACAAGGTTTGCTCTTTGGTGCTCATGTTCCCAAAATTAACATCGGCCCTCCCTCCCGCAACTGGAGACTGGGCAGACAAAGGTCAGATGATGTCGATGTAATCCGGTAAAAAGTCGAGCGTGCGGAAAAGCGCACCTTTCGTGCGGGCATGCACGCGCAGCAGCACATCGCCAGCCTGCACCTGGGTGCCGGTCTTGGCGATTTGATCGCACCCGACGGCGAAGTCGATGGCGTCGGCGGCTTTGGAGCGGCCTGCGCCGAGTTCGAGGACGGCCTGGCCGATGCCACCGGCATCCATGCGCATCAGCGTGCCGCTGGCGGTGGCCTTGAGTTCGCCGATGAACGGCGCGCGATGCACGGTGCTCATCTTCTCCAGTGCTTCCACGTTGCCGCCCTGGGCAGCGACCATTTGTTGAAACTTTCGCCATGCATCACCGCTGTGCAGCAGGGCGGCGAGATCGGAGCGGGAGGAAATGGAAACGGCGGAGGCGAGGTCGAGCACGATGTCCTCCAGATCCTGCGGGCCGTGGCCTTTGAGGCAGCGCACGCATTCGGCGACTTCCAGCGCATTGCCGGCGGATTCGCCCGTGGGCTCGTTCATCTCGCTCAGGCGCACGCTGGAGCGCACGCCCATGGCCTGGCCGACAGTGACGAGGCTGTGGGCGAGTCGATGGGCCTCCTCCTGCGTTTTCATGAAAGCTCCGCTGCCCCACTTCACATCCAGCACGAGGCGGTTCAGCCCTTCGGCGAGTTTTTTGCTCATGATGCTCGCGGTGATGAGCGGCACGCTTGGCACGGTGCCGGTGACATCGCGCAGGGCGTAGAGCTTTTTGTCCGCAGGGCAGATGCCGGCGGTCTGGCCGACCATCACGCAGCCGATGCGGTCGATGACGTTGTGAATCTCCACCTCATTGAGCTGGGTGCGGAAGCCGGGGATGCTTTCGAGCTTGTCCAAGGTGCCGCCCGTGATGCCGAGGCCGCGCCCGGAGATCATCGGCACCCACACGTTGTCGCAGGCGAGGAGGGGAGCAAGAATGAGCGAGGTTTTGTCGCCAATGCCGCCGGTGCTGTGTTTGTCCACGCGCATGGGGTCGTGGTCGTTCCACAGCAGCATGCTGCCGCTGTGCAGCATGGCCTCGGTGAGCGCGGCGGTTTCCTCCGTCGTCATGTCGCGGAAAAAGATCGCCATCGCCAGTGCGCTCATTTGGTACTCCGGCATGTCCCCGCGAGTGAAGGCGCTGATGACGTAATGGATCTCCTCCGAGGTGAGGACTCCGCCGTCGCGCTTGTGCTCGATGAGGGTTGGGATGTGCATTGGCCGCATGCTAGGATCTGCCATGCGTGTTTGGCAATACTGAACCTGCAGACATCGTATGCTCATTCCGTCCAACCATGCGTGTCCTTTGCGTTCTCCTCAGCTTCAGCTCCGCTCTCTCTGCGGCGGCGATTGATTTCTCGCGCGACATCCAGCCGATCCTTTCGGACAAATGCTACTTCTGCCACGGGCCGGATGCGAAGGAGCGCAAAGGCGATCTGCGACTGGATGTGGAGGAAGAGGCGAAGGCGGTGAAGGATGGCGTGGCGGCCATTCGTCCGGGCAAGAGCCATGAGAGCTCCTTGATCGAACGCATCTTCAGCAGTGATCCGGATGAAGTGATGCCAACGCCGAAGAGCAACCGCACGCTGACGGATGCGCAGAAGCAATTGCTCAAGCAGTGGATCGACGAAGGGGCGAAATGGGGAACGCACTGGGCCTTCAAGCAGATCGAACGCCCCAAAGTGCCGAACGTGGGTGCCAAGCATCCCATCGATGCCTTTGTGCGCGCGAAGCTGGCGGAGAAGGGGATGAAGCCTTCTCCGCGTGCTGATGCGGCGACTTTGCTGCGCCGTGTATCGCTGGATCTCACTGGGTTGCCACCGACTGCGGACGAATTGAAGGAAGACTTTGCGAAGACCGTGGAGCGCCTGATGAATTCACCGCGCTTCGGGGAACGCTGGGCCTGGGACTGGCTGGATGCCGCGCGCTATGCGGACACGAACGGCTACCAGGGCGATCCTGAGCGCACCATGTGGCCATGGCGTGACTGGGTGGTGAAGGCGATCAATGAAAACATGCCCTATGACAGGTTCACTATCTGGCAACTTGGTGGCGATCTGCTTCCCAATGCGACGCCTGAGCAAAAACTGGCCACAGGTTTCAACCGCAACCACATGATCAACGGCGAGGGTGGACGCATCGCGGAAGAGACGCGGGTGGAGAATGTCATGGATCGCGTGGAGACCACCAGCACCGTGTGGCTGGGGCTGACGATGGGCTGCTCGAAGTGCCACGATCATAAATTCGATCCGCTGACGATGCGTGATTACTACGGGCTCTACGATGTCTTCAACCAGACGAGCGAGGACGGCATCGGCCGCAGCGGTCAGGCGGCTCCCGCGATGGACATGTCCACGCCTGCCGAACTCGAACGGGTGAAAACGACCACGGAAAAAGTGAAGCAAGTCGCCGCGGAGGTGGAGGCGTTTGAGCTGACCAAATGGCCGCGTTCCGCAGGCAAACCGCTGACGGAATCCGATGCGATCAAGCTGCCGGGCAACCTGCCGAGCTACATCGCCAAGACGGAGCCGAAGAACCGGGGCGTGGATCCGCTGCTGGAGGCGGTGAACTATTTTAAAGAGAAGGACGCTGCATATACCAAGCTGCTGCAGAAGCTCCTCACCGCTGTGCGTGCGCGCGTTTCAGCCACCAACGCCGTCACCAAGGTGATGGTCATGGACACCACTCCCAAGGTGCGTGAGACTTTTGTACTGGATAAGGGCGCGTATGACAAACCCAGCACCACGAAGGTGGGCTTCAATGTTCCCGCGAGTCTCCCCGCAATGAAACCGGACGCACCGCGCAACCGCCTGGGCCTCGCGCAATGGATCGTGAACCGTGATAATCCGCTCACGGCGCGTGTGACGGTGAACCGCTTCTGGCAGGCCTTCTTTGGTGTGGGGCTGGTGAAGACGGCGGAGGATTTCGGTTTGCAGGGCGAGGAGCCACCGCAGCGCGAACTGCTCGACTGGCTGGCCTCCGAGTTCATCGACAGCGGCTGGGATGTGAAGGCGCTGATGAGGCTGATCGTGACGAGCGAGACCTACCAGCAGTCATCGAAAATCAAAGACGCGCAGGTCGATCCGGAGAACCGCTATCTGGCGCGTGGGCCGCGCTTTCGCCTGCCTTCGTGGATGCTGCGGGATCAGGCCTTGTTTGTGGCGGGTCTGCTGCAGGACAAGCTCGGCGGCCCGGCGGTCAAGCCCTACCAGCCCGAGGGCATCTGGGAGGAGGCGACCTTTGGCAAGAAGAGCTACGTGCAGGATCACGGTGATGCGCTCTACCGCCGCACGCTGTACATTTTCTGGCGGCGCATCGTAGGGCCCACCATGCTGTTCGACAACTCCGCGCGGCAGACCTGCGTGATCAAAGCCACCCGCACGAACACGCCGCTGCAGGCGCTGGTCACTTTGAACGACGTGACCTACGTGGAAGCCGCCCGCGTGCTGGCGCAGCGCGTCTTGCTGGCAAATCGAGGAAATGAAGATGCAGCGCTCGCGCAGGCGTTTCGTCTCGTCACCTGCCGTGAGCCTGCCAAAGCGGAAGCGGCGCTGCTGAAGGTGCAGCTTGGCAAATTGCGGGCGCAGCAGTCAGATCGTGCGGCAGCGCTGAAACTCCTCACCGTCGGTGAGTCGAAGCGTGATGAATCCATCGATGCCCTCGAGCACGCCGCGTGGACGAGCCTGTGCCTCATGCTGCTGAACTTGGACGAGGCGGTGACGAAGGAGTGAAAAGCAGCCTTGTTGCTGTGCAAAAAGGGGTGGAGAAGCCGCGAAGCCTCTCCACCCGGAGTCTGATTCAAACCCGCTGTTTAGCGGCGGTCTGAAGACTTGTTCCAGCCTTCACGATGTTCCGAGCGACCACCGGACGAATGGCTGCCTGAGGAATGATTGCCGGACGAATGGTTGCCCGATGAGTGGCCGCCCGAAGGGTGGTTGTTCGAGGGGAAGCTGCTCGTCGGGTGGTAGTTCGAAGGGTGATTGTTCGAGGGGAAGCTGCCCGATGGCCGGTAGCCCGAAGGGCGCACGGTGGACGGATAGCTGTTGGACGGGCGGAAGCTGGAGGGGTAGCCGCTCGAAGGACGGTAGCTGGAAGGGTAGTTGCTCGAAGGACGGTTGCTGGAGGGGTAGTTGCTCGAAGGACGGTAGCTCGATGGATGGACGCCAGGATGCGAGTGGTTCTGGTGCTGGCCGCCGTAGTAGTACTGCCCGTTGTGGTAGTAGCGGTTCGAGTACTGCCTGCCCTGATAGCTGTATCTGCCGGTTTGATACTGGCCGCCGGAAAAGTAGCGGCCCTGGTAGTAGTAGGCGCTGCCGGAGTAATTCCGCGGCAGGGTGGAGTAGGTGTTGAAGCCACCACCATAGCCGCCACCGTTGGAATAGCCCCCTCCGCCCATCATCGGATCCACACAGGACGCGAGGTTCAAGGTGGCGATGGCGGGAATGAGGAGAAGAAAAGGACGGAGTTTCATGAGGTTTGGGTAACGGACGGGTTGGGATGTGTTGAGCGGACGATCGGCCGCGAAGAGGGTGGACTGGAGTTTAAATCCGCCCGGTGAGGAGCAGTACGATGAGGATGATGACAAGCAGGCTTGCACCACCGCCGACATAATGATTGCCGGAACGGAAACCGTAGCCACCGCCACCGATAAGCAACAGAATGAGCAAGATGAGGAGAAGATTCATGGATGGGTGGGGTGTGAGGGTTTGAGATGTATCGGAGGCTGGTGCCAAAGCGGACGTCGTATTAAAAAATGTCTCATGCGGCAGCCTGGGCGAGATCCCATGCAGGAAGTCGCATGCCGAGAAGGCTGATTGGAGAATTCATCCGATTAGATGACAGAGGCTGATGCCGAGATCCATGGGGTGAACACCTCATCGCGTCAGCCACACCTGCTCTTCATGTTATCTGCAATGCCCTCCACCCTATCCCATGGCTGTTCCAGCCTTCTCGCTGCTGCTCTCCTCTGCCTGCTCCCCGGCTGTGTTGAGCCCATGCCCCCGTCTCCGCCTGTTGCCGTCGAAGAGTCTTTTTGGAACGGCGACTACATGAGCGGCAAACCTTCCATCCGCATCAGCCTTTCCCAGCAGCGCGCCTTTTTCTACAAAGACGGCCAGCTTGCCGGCATGTCGCGCATTTCATCAGGGCGTGAAGGGCTCGATACGGTGACGGGGAAATTTAAAATCATCGAAAAAGACATCGATCATGTGTCCTCCTTGTTTGGCGATTACGTGGATGCCAATGGAAACGTGATCCAGAAGGACGTGGACACCAGCAAGGACCCCAAGCCCAAGGGCGCGATCTATGACGGAGCCAAGATGCCGTATTTCATGCGCATCGTCGGCGGCACCGGCATGCATGAGGGCTACCTGCCGGGTTACGCCGCCTCGCATGGCTGCATCCGCATGCCCGGCTTCATGGCCGCCGCCTTCTTCCACGCTGTGGAGCTGGGCACGCCGGTAAGCATTGAGCCCTGAACTGATTTTTGGACTTCAACTCAAACCGGACAAACCTATGAACATCACCAAAAATCGCGGCCTGCTCGCGCTGGCCATCTACCTCATCATCGTCGGCTTTATTGGCGCATTTAACGTCAGCCTCGGCGCGCTCAGCATCCTGGTGCCCATTCTGGCCATCGTGGCAGGTGTGCTGCTGATCATGGAGAAGTGATCTGGGCGAGGAGGGCTCCAGCCAAGGCGCGGGGGTCTCTGACCCCCGGTATGGGTTTGGCTGCCGTGTGCGTTGCAAAGCGGTGGGAATGAAACGGGGGCGGAGACCCCGTCACCTTGGGCTGCGATGGCCTTGCCGCCTTAGAAACTGATGTACTCCAGCGGCACATCAGTCTTGGCCTTGAGCTTGAACTCCCGGTCCACCATGCAGGGGGCTTCGGGCAGGGAGAGGATTTCTTTGGTGAACTTCGCGCTGGTGTCAGGGCTGGCCTCCACGTGGAGGATGCTGCCTGCGGCATCCCGAATGATAAGCACGTAGCCGTAGCTTTTCACCCCGGCATCCGGCGAGTCGCCGCCTACAAAATAGGTGAGGCGCACGGGCTGCGTGGTGTGCACCATCTTGGACTGGGGGCGGATGGAGATGTCAAACTCCTCCTTTTGCAGCACGATGAGGTCGCCGTTGCGGTCGGAGGTGTTTTTGCCCAGGATGAGGGCCAGTCCGCGGGCATTCTGCAGATCGCGGCCTACCTCCTGGTTGCTGAGGTTGAAGTTGTAAGTGTGCTCAAAGGTGCGCTGGTAGGGGTCTCCGCCGCTGCGGTTGCTCTTGGCCGGCTGGGTCTGGCAGACCAGGCGGTATTTCTGCACAGGGGCCGAGGGGATCGCTGCTGTGGGTGCAGGAGCCGTGGCCAGGTCCGGGTGCTGCGCCGCCCAGGTGGCGATGTAGGCGCTGTCCTCCTTGCAGAGGGTCTTGCGGTTGATGGTGAGGGTCTGCTGATCGCTGCTGCGCTTCAGGGTCACATTGTCACCTGAAACGGCAGTGATCTCCGCCTCCATCAGCGAGCCCGCGAGACTGACGAACACACGGGTCTCCGCCAGCGCCAGGGGGGCGATGAGAAAGGACAGAACGAGCAGGCGGACGGATCGCATGGGCAGGTATACGGCTGACACTGCCCTATTCTGCCGGATGCCGCACGCTTTCAAGCCTCGCGCAGCAGAATCGCATCCACATTGATGCCGTCGTAGAGCGCATCGCTGAGAATGACGAGGGGATCGCCGTGCTTGATGAGCTTTTCCAGGCGCAGCAGCTCCAGGGCATTGCGGATGGCGGCCTCAGGATCGCCCTCGGTGAACTGCAGCACGAAGGGGTTCACGCCACGGGCGGTGACCAGCGTGCGGCTGACGTGCAGATTGGGCGTGAAGGCAAAGATGGGGGCAAACTCCGGGCGCTGATGGGCAAGCAAGTGCGCCATGACGCCACGGATGGTGAAGACGAGCAGCTTGCTGCCGGGGATGCTGTTGGCCAGCAGGATGGCGGCCTTCACGGTCTTGTGCTTGTTCGTCTTGAGCGGGGCATCACTGGCGAAGCGGCCGGAGGGGTACTTCTGCTCGATGCGGCTGATCACGGTGTCCAGCACCTCCACGCATTTCTCCGGGTAGCGGCCCACGCTGGTTTCGCCGCTGAGCATCACGCAGTCCACCTGCTCGATGACGGCGTTGAAGATGTCGGTGACTTCCGCGCGCGTCGGCACGGGGTTTTCGATCATGCTTTCGAGCATCTGCGTGGCCACGATGACCTTGCGGCCATGGTAGGAGCAGCGCTCCACGATCTGGCGCTGGATGAGCGGCAGGTCCTCGATGGGGCACTCGCTGCCGAGATCCCCACGGGCGATCATGATGCCGCCGGAGGCCTCCACGAGGGCGTCGATGTTGTCGATGGCCTGCTGGTTCTCGATTTTGGCGATGACGCGCGCCTTGCTCTGTTTCTGCTCAAGGAGGAGCTGCAGGTGCTGCAGATGGCCGGGCTCACGGGCGAAGCTGAGGGCGAAGAAGTCCACGCCCAGCTCCACGCCGAGATCGAGATCCGCGTAGTCCTTTTGGGTGAGCGGGGGCAGGCGCACGGGCACGCCGGGGAGATTGATGTGGCGGCGGGATTTCATCTCGCCCTTGGTCATGACGGTGCCGATGACACGGAGGGTGGAGACCTCGGTGGCCTTCACTTGAATCATGCCGCCGTCCACCATGATGGTGTCGCCGACTTTGAGGTCCTTGCCCAGCTCCGGGTAGTTCACGCTGACGGAGTAGGGCGTGCTCGGGGGAACTTCGGCCTTGCAGCGAAACTCTACGGTGTCTCCCACCAAAAGCTGCCAGGGCTGCTCCACATCGCCCGTGCGGATGCTGGGGCCGGTAAGGTCCATCAGGACGGCGATTTCGCGCTTGGAGGCGGCGGCGGCCTCGCGGACGCGGGCGTAAACGGTGCGCACCCAGTCATGGGAGGCGTGGCTCATGTTCAGACGGATGACGTCGGCACCTTTGGCGATGAGATTGGCAAGGACTTCAGGACTCTCCGTGGCAGGTCCGAGAGTGCAGAGGATTTTGGTTTTGCGCATGGATGGCATAATGAAAGCAGGGGACGGGCCAGCGTTGGCCCTGATGTGCCCGAAAGCAAGGCGCACCTCGCAACGGGGCTGGAACTTGCGGGCTGCGGGGAAGAAACTTCAACAATCAACAATCGATTGTTCATCAATCGTCAATCGCGCATGTCCACGGAGCTCTGAAGCCGGAGGATTGACGATTGTCGAGCCATCGATTTTTGATTTTAGAGGTAATGAGCCTGTGCGCTCAAGATGCAGCACCGAAAAGTGTCCGGTAATTTTCCGCGATGGCTTTCTCCAGCTCCGCCACTTCCATCCCGCGCACCTGCGCGAGGAGCTCGTAGCTCACGCGCAGATTCGCGGGATGATTCAAGGTTTTGCCATCGGCGGATTGCAGCGGGTGCGGGTTCAGCTCATCCGGCGGCCACATATCCGGGGCGTCGGTTTCGGTGAGGAGGCGGTCCAGCGGGACGGACTTGAAAACGGCGAGCTGCGCGGCTTTGCGTGGATGGCCGAAGTAGGGGCTGAGGGAGAAGTAGGCACCGAGCTTGACGAAGCCGGGGATCATCTCGGCGGGGCCGCCGTAGGAGTGGAGGAGGAAGCCGCGCCTTGGCAGCGGGGTGCTGCGCAGCGTTTCCTCCAGCAGGCCGAAGGCGCGCAGGCAGTGGATCGTGGCGGGGCGGTCGAGCTCCACGGCGAGGGCGAGCTGTGTGCGCAAGCAATCGAGCTGGGCGTCGATGTCCGGGTTTTCAATCCAGCGATCAAGGCCGATCTCGCCGACGACGGCGTGGGAATGCTCTACCAGAAGCTGCTTGAGTGTGGTGGCCCAGTCCTGGGTGCGTTCTTTGACATACCAAGGGTGCAGGCCAAAGGCGGGGCGGATCCACGAGTGGGCGCGGGCCAGGTCTGCCACGGCGGGCCAGTCTTCCTCGCAGGAGCCGTTCACGATCATCTCCGCCAGCCCGGTCTGCGGCAGCGTGACGAGGATATCCTCACGCCACGGGTCGAGGCGCTCGTCCTGGAGATGATTGTGGGCGTCGTAGAGCATGGGGGCAAAGTAGTCCCGTTCCTGCGGGCGGGAAAGCTTGGTTGCATCGCAACGGATCGTAAGCCCGTAGGGCTGGCGCTACGCGCTTCCGAGACAGCCGTTCATTACTCGGGACAAAGAAGTTTCACTTCCTCCATGGCCCTGCTGTTTGAAAGTCTGTGGCACGTTCGAATCTGCCGCAGAGGGGCAAAGAGGCAGAGGGAGCAGAGAATGAATTTCAAACTCTGCCACCTCTGCTCCTTTGCCTCTCTGCGGCAAGACGAACGTCTCCTGACTGGCTGCACATGGCGGACTTTCTGAGCACAAAAAAGCCCGCGCATGCTGTGCTGCACACGCGGGCCGTTGAATCATTCGAGGCTCAGTTGTTGCCGATCATGAGGAGCATGGTGTCGCCTTTGCGCCAGACGCGGAGGAGGACGGTTTTGTCGCTGCCTTTGGCCAGGGTGCGGGCTTCGGCGGCGTTGGTCACGGGCTTGCGGTTCACGTGGGAGATGACGTCGCTTTCTTCCACGCCCATGGCGGCGGCGCGGCTGTCTGCATCCACTTTGGTGACGATGACGCCGGTCACGGTGTCAGGGATGTCGTGGCGCTCACGCAGGGCTTGGGTGAGGGTCTGGACGGTGACGCCGGAGACGAGTTCGCTGATGTTGTCCTTGGCCTGGCCGCCGGGGGCGCCGGGGCGCGGGATGCCGCGCTGTCCGCTGCTGAGCTCCGAGAGGGCCTCCTCGGGCAGGGCTTCCAGAGTGGCGTTCAGGGTGAGGCGTTTGCCACCGCGCATGACGTCGATGGGGATCTGGCTGCCGGGCTTGGTGCCGCTGACGATGAGGCGCAGACGGCTGCTGCTGTCCACGCGCTGATTGTTGATGGCGACGATGATGTCCTCCAGCTGGACGCCGGCCTTTTCGGCGGGTGACCCTGCGCCGACCATCATGACGACTGCGCCGCCCTGCTCTTTAAAGCCGAGGCGTTCGGCGAGAGCGCCATCGAGATCGGTGATCTGCACGCCGAGGAAGCCGCGCTGCACGGCGCCGTCGTCCAGCAGGTCTTCCACGATGTGGAGGGCCATGTTGATGGGGATGGCAAAGCCGATGCCGGCGTTCATGCCGGTGCGGGAGAGGATGGCGGTGCTGATGCCGACGACGCGGCCCATGGCATCCACCAGCGGGCCGCCGGAGTTGCCGGGATTGATGGAGGCATCGGTCTGGATGAAGTCTTCGTAGCCCTGGACGCGGCCGCCGCGGCCGTTGCCCTTGCCCACGATGCCTTCATTGCTGCGGCCCAGTGCGCTGACGATGCCCTGCGTGACGGAGCGGCTGAGCTCCATGGGCGCACCAGCGGCGAGGACGATGTCGCCCACGCGGAGCTTGGAGCTGTCTCCCAGAGTGGCGGGGGTGAGGTCGGTGGCGTCGATCTTGATGAGGGCGACGTCCGTAAGCGGGTCCGTGCCGATGACGGTGGCGCGGTAGGTTTTGGAGGAGCCGTTCACATCCACATCCACGTCGATCTTTTTGGCATCTGCCACGACGTGGTTGTTGGTGATGATATAGCCGTCCGGGGTGATGATCATGCCGGAGCCGACTCCCTGGGACTGATGAGCGTCATCGTCCGGGGCTGGCTGCTGCGGGCGCTGGGGCTGCTGCGGCTGGCCACGGCGGCGCGGCGCGGGCTCGTCGTCTTCATTCATGCCGCCGCCAAAGGGATCCTGGCCGCCGGGGGCGCCGAAGAAGCGGTAGAAGAAGGGGCGGAGCTGCGGCGGGATTTGGTCCACTTCCGGAGCCTTGATGGGCGTGGAGGAGTGGATGGTGACGACGCTGGGCAGGATCTTTTCCACCACGGTGGCGTAGCTCATCTGCAGCTGGCCGTTGTTCGGCAGCACGCTGGGATCACGCAGGATCTTCGCGGCGAAATCCGCCGTCAGAGGCTCCTTCGAATCCGCAGGGGGCATCAGCGTTGGCGGTGCCACAGGCTTTGTCGATGCGGGAGGCGGCAATGCGCCCGGCGGCAGTGCTCCGGGCTGCTGGGCGTGGACGCCGGGCAGTCCTGACGCCAGCATGCCGGCGCAGGTGAACGCAATGCAGAGACGAGGTTGGGTCTTCATGGAGTGGTTTTTGGGGTGGGATTTTTCAGCGGTTCTTTGAGGAGCGAATGATTCTCAGACGTAGTGACGCAGGGAATGTTGAACATATTTGGGCGAAAGAAAGGGACTCTTTCATCCTCTGCAACCCCACCTACAGAGAACGGTCCCAGCAGGTTTTTGGGCGGGTCTTTCACGGATTCGAGCTAAAAAGCTGCGGTAATCTCCCAGCCTGCCCCTGCGCCCCTCTCACGGTGGGGCAGTCACCGACAGGCGCATAAACATCGTGGTCGCTGCATTCACAGGAATCACAGCTTTGACCTGCTGCGTGGTGCCATCGTCGCTCAGCACCGTTTGCGTCACCCCGCTGCGGCTCCATGTAGCGGTCAGCGTGCCGCTCCATTCCACCGCAAAGGTGGTGCCGGCATTCACGGCAGCCGTGCTGCGGGAATAGGTGTACTCAAAATTTGCGCCGCTGAGGGCTGTGGCCAGGGGCAGCTTGCTGGTCACCGTGGGGCTGAGGTTCAGCGCGTACTCGATCAGGTTGGGAATGCTGTCCCCATCGTAGTCTGCGGCATCCGCCGTGCTGCCGCTGTTGGCCAGGGTGCCGAAGTTCGTCTGCCGCCAGTTTTGCAGCGGGCTCAGGGGTGGAGTGGTGAAGGTCAGATCGGCACCGTTCGCGGAGCCGGAGCCATTGCTGCCATTGACGCGGAAATGGTAGGTCGTGTTCGGGGCGAGACCGGTCAGCGTGGTGCTGACGGCTGTGTCGTCGGCCCCGGTGATCGAAGCCGGCGCGCCAGCCACATTCGTGCCGTAGGTGTCGTCCAAACCGTAGTCGAATGACACGGTGGCGGCAGCGCCGTTGGCGTTCACCGTGCCGTTTAGTGACGCCGATGTGGCAGTTATTGAAGTGGAGGCAAGCGTGGCTGCATTGGGAGCTGGCGAGGCTACCAGACCCAGGCTGTGGCCAGAATTCGAACCTGAGACCAACTGCATGAAGCGCTCTCCCATTGCAAGTGAACTGGTGCTCACTGCCACAGGAGTGCTGCTGTTACTAGAGGTGGTGCCATTTCCAAGCTGATAATAGGTATTGTCACCCCAGGCTGCGACCATGCCATCCGAGCAAAGTGCCAAACTGTGAGTGCCTCCCGCCATCAATCCGACCAACGTTTTGCCAGCCAGCACGCCGCTGGTTATCACGCCGACTGGGAGCTTGGTGTCGTTAGTACTGTTGTTGCCGAGCTGGCCGTTGATATTGGAACCCCACGAGGCCACCGTGCCGTCTGAACATAGCGCCAGAGAGCAGTAGCTTCCAGCAGCCACCCCGATGACGGTTTTGCCAGCCAGTACCGTGCCCGCAGTGATCACCGTTACGGGGATGTTGCTTTGCGTGAAGCTATTGTTGCCGAGCTGTCCAAAACTATTGTATCCCCAGGTCACGAGGGTGCCGTCAGAGCAGAGCGCGATGTTGTGAGTTGCACCTGCTGCAAAAGAAACCACGGATTTGCCAGCCAGAGGGGTGCCAGCGGTCGTTACCGCCACCGGGACAAGGCTGCTGGTGGTCGAGTTGTTGCCCAGCTGACCGTAGTAGTTGTTGCCCCACGTAGCAAGAGTGCCATCGGCGCAGAGCGCCAGGTTGTGAGAAGCACCCGTGCGGATGGCCACCACGGCCCTGCCTGCCAAAGGCGTGCCGATGGTTGTGACAGCCACCGGAACAAGGCTGTTGGTGGTTGAGTTGTTGCCTAACTGACCGGAGGAGTTACTGCCCCACGCGGTGAGGGTGCCATCGGCGCATAAAACGAGGTTATGTTGCCAGCCCGCAGAAACTGCCACGGCCACCTTCCCCGCCAGTGGCGTGCCTGCCGTTGTCACCGCTACCGGTACGCTGCTGCCGGTGTTGGTGTTGGTGCCCAGCTCGCCGGCAGCATTGTCCCCCCAGGCGGCCAGGGTGCCATCCGAACACAGCGCGAGGCTGTGTTGATAACCCGCTGAGAGCGCCAGCAGCGTGCGGCCTGCCAGCGGCGTGCCTGCCGTCGTCAGGGCCACCGGCACACTGCTGTTCGTTTTGTTGTTGTTTCCAAGCTGACCGTTGTTGTTGTTGCCCCAGGCCATGGGGCGGCTGCCAGCCCACACGAGCACGAGGTCATTGCCCGTGCCGCCGTAGTAGCTGGCTACAAACGAGTAGGTGATGCCATTGTATTTCAGGCTTACAGCCTGGCCCTGTGAAAGATTGCCGAACGTGCCGCTGATGAAGGCTAAGCCGGTGTTTTTTACCACCATCAGAGTGGTGCCCGGCACGGGTGTATAGCCGAGGGTGAAATTCACCGTGCTGCCGCTGGCGTTGAATGAGCTGGTGGTGACAGGCACGTCCGCATCCGAGCTATAGGTGGCTGACACAGCAGCCCTGCCCGAGCCGGTAAGGCTGAGGTTGAACGGGCTGCCAAGCGGATCATTGGTCGTCACATGCAGCGCAGCAGTGCGGCCAAACGCAGCGCCGGGCGCGAATGTCAGCACCAGCGTAGTGGTGCCGCCCGCAGCCACGGTGCCTGCGGGTGCCGTCGTGATGGCAAAATCTGCCGCGTTCACGCCGTCAATCGTGACACCTGAGATGAGGAGGTCTGCCGAGCCGGAATTTCCCAGGGTCAAAGTCTGCGTCACTCCCGCACTCACAACACTGCTGCCACAGTCCACCGAACTGCTATTACTGATCAGGTCGGCGCCAGCGCTCTGCTGAACATAAATTGCGGGTGCAGGAGCCGGTTTCGCGATGATGGAGAGACAGTGGTGCGCCACTGACATACTGCTGGCCTGAACAAACTGCTCGCCGGTCGTGAGCGCAGTCCTATCGACCAACGCCGGCGCGTAGCTTGAGGAGCTAGTGGTGCCCAGTTCACCATTCGGGCCATAACCCCAGGCAACGAGCGTGCCATCTGCACAAAGCGCCAGATTGTGGTAATAACCGGCTGATATCGCGATGACCGTCCTGCCAGACAATGTCCCGCTGGTGGTGACAGCCACGGGCACGGTGCTTTGCGTCGTGCCGTTGTTGCCCAATTGTCCGAAGATACCGTAACCCCAGGCGGCCACCGTGCCGTCTGAACACAACGCCAGACAGTGGCCATAACCGGCTGAAACCGTGATGACGGCTTTCCCTGCCAGCGGCGTTCCAGATGTAACGACAGCCACCGGCACGGAGCTGTTCGTCGTGCTGTTGTTTCCCAACTGACCGTTGAAATTGTAGCCCCACGTGGCCACGGTGCCGTCTGAGCATGCCACCACGTTGTGGTAATTACCGGATGCTATGGCGACGACGCTCTTACCAGACAATATCCCGCTGGTAATGACAGCCACAGGCACGGTGCTTTGCGTCGTGCTGTTGTTGCCCAGCTGGCCATTGGTGTTCAGCCCCCAAGAGGCCACCGTGCCGTCTG
>NZ_JBAQCR010000045.1:0-22184 GCF_049294395.1 Prosthecobacter sp. | reverse complement strand
ACACCGACCAGGATGAAGCCTCGGCGTTCCTCGCGCACAACGACGTCATTCACGTCAAGAGCAACTCCTGGGGCACGCCAGACGCCAGCGGCTATGGCGGCCCCGGCCCGCTGGCCGCCGCAGCTTTGGAGACGGGCGTCACCAGCGGGCGCAATGGCAAGGGCCTCATCTACGTCTTCGCCGGCGGCAACGGTTTTGATCTGGCGGACAATTCAAACCTCGACGGCTACGCCAATTCCCCCTTCGTCATCGGCGTGGCCGCAATGAACGACTTTGGCTTCCAGAGCTACTACTCCGAACCCGGGGCCAATCTGCTCATCACCGCCCCCTCCAGTGGCGGCCGGCACAATGCAGGCATCCGCACCACAGACATCACTGGCGAAGGCGGTTACAACAACACCGCAGCGGGCACAAACGATCTCGCGGATCGCAACTACACCAAAACCTTCGGCGGCACCTCCAGCGCCTGCCCGCTGGTTTCCGGCATCATTGCGCTCATGCTTCAGGCCAATCCCAATCTCGGGTGGCGCGACGTCCAGGAGATCCTCATCCGCACCGCACGCAAGGTCCACCGCACCGACCCCGATTGGTCCACCAATCAGGCCGGCCTCAGTTTCAATCACAAATACGGCGCAGGCTTGGTCGATGCCGCTGCCGCCGTCGCGCTCGCTCAGCAGTGGGTCAATCTTCCCGCAATGACCACCACGCAGGTCGCGCAGACCGGCCTCGCCCTCGTCATTCCAGACAACAGCGCCACAGGCGTTACCCGCACGCTGAACTTCACCGACGCCAATTTCTCCGTCGAGCATGTCACCGTCACTGTGAATGCCACGCATACCGCCGTGGGCGATCTGGAGGTCACCCTCACCTCTCCCTACGGCACGGTCAGCAAGCTCGCGCAAGTGACCCCGGATGGCACCAACAATCTGGCCTGGACCTACAGCTCCGTCCACCACTGGGGCGAATCCGCTGCCGGCAACTGGACCGTCAAAGTCGCCGACCGCGTAGGCTCAGACACCGGCACCCTCACTGCGGTCACCGTCAAGCTTTACGGGACCACCAGCGCCAAGGCCCGCATTGCCGGAGCCTCCGCCACGCTCAGCACCGAAGGCAACACCCCTGCCAACTCCAGCGCCGATCCCGGCGAAGCCGTCACCTTCACCCT
This sequence comes from Prosthecobacter sp., assembly GCF_049294395.1. Classification (GTDB taxonomy): domain Bacteria; phylum Verrucomicrobiota; class Verrucomicrobiia; order Verrucomicrobiales; family Verrucomicrobiaceae; genus Prosthecobacter. The sequence continues at coordinate 21,019 of NZ_JBAQCR010000045.1, read as the reverse complement.
CGGGTTCAACAACATCGGGGCCACCGCCACCAGCAGCCTCACCGCCACACTTCTCCCCATTGGCGGTGTGCAAAATCCCTCGGCGGCGCAAAATTACGGCGCCCTGCCCGCAGGTGGCGCTGCCACCACCCGTTTGTTTTCATTCAAGCTCGCCGGCGGCTGCGGCGTTTCGATCCCCCTGGTCTTGCACCTGCAGGATGGTGCCACTGATCTCGGCTTCGCCAATGTGAACATCCCGCTCGGCACCTCCACAGCCACCACTGTCACCGGCGGCGGTGTCACCATTAATGACAACGCCACGGGCTCTCCCTCACCTTCCAGCGTTTCCGCCGCCGGCCTCATCGGGCGTGTGCAGGACATGACCGCGCAGATCATCGGCTTTTCCCACAGCTACGTGGATGATGTCGGCATCCTGCTCCACGGACCGGATGCCTTGGAAATACGCCTGATGTGCGGCGGCGTGGGCGGCACCGCATCCTTGGCCACCTTCACCTTCAATGACGATGCCAGCGTCATCTTTCCCGAATTTGGCCCCAGCATCCTCACTGGCACCTATCGCCCCTGGGACTACTACGGCAGCTCCCGCGTCTTCGCCGGGGACATCGCCACCGAGGCCGCCTACACCCTGAGCGAATTCCGCGGCGTGCCGGCCAACGGCATCTGGAGGCTCTACGTTCAGGACTTCTCCGCAGGTGATTCGGGGTCACTCCTCGGATGGAAGCTCTTCTTCACCACAGTCACCTGCACGGACAATGTCATGCTCACACAGTCCGCCATCAGCGGTGTCGAGGCAGCAGACACCATCGAGGTTTCCGTCACACGCACGGGTGGGCTGGAAGGCAGCGCCACCGTGAATTACGCCACCAGCAACGGCACCGCCAGCGCCGGCAGCGACTACACCGCCACCAGCGGCACGCTGACTTTTGCCGTCGGCGAGCTGGTCAAAACCTTTGCCATTCCCATCACCAACGACACCACGCTGGAACCGGACGAAACCATTCAGATCACCCTTTCTTCCGCCGGTGGGAATACCACGCTGGGCACTCTTGCCACGGGCGCGGTCACCATCCAGGACAACGATGCTCCCACACCCGTCGCCATCTCTCCTGCCACGCAGACCGTGACCGAGGCCGCCACCCTGCTCACCTTCACCGTCAGTCGCAGCACCCTCGGCAATGCCGGCACCGTAGACTATGCCACCGCCTTTGGCACCGCCACCTCGGCAGACTTCACCGCCGCATCTGGCACGCTCACCTTCACCACCAGCGACCTGAGCAAGACCTTCACCGTCGCCATTCTGGACGACGCCCTCGACGAAGCTTCCGAATCCTTCACCGTCACCCTCAGCGCGCCTGCTGGCGGCCTTTCCCTTGGTTCTCCTGTCACCTCCACCATCACCCTTGTCGATGGCGATGCCGATAGTGACAGCATGTCTGATGATTACGAGACAAGCGTGGGCCTCAATCCCGCCGTGAATGACACCACGCTCGATCTCGATGGCGACGGCCTCAGCAACCTCCAGGAGTTCATCCTCGGCACCCTGCCCAATTCCGGCAAAAGCCAGTACCCCGTCACGACTGCGAGAGCCGGAGGCAACATCGGCATCACCTTCCCCACCCTCACCGGCCGCACCTACAAAGTCGAATGCAACGACACCCTCACCTCAGCCTGGACCATCCTACAGCAAAACATCCCTGGCTCCGGCTCCAATCAAACCATCACCGACATCGGTGCCAGCGCGCAGCCCCGTCGTTTTTACCGGGTGACCGTTACTCTGCCCTAGACCAGAGCTGGTCTAAAAGCATCCCGCGCCAGGTACGATCCCACCCTCTTGACGCCGGCCCTCATGGCCACGGCTTCTTGAGAAATCATCATGTTGCGGACAGGTGGGGCCGCGCGCTTGTCACAGGCCGAGAAGCTCGTGGCTTTTCGCGGACCAGCCCCTCCATGAAAACATCCGCAGCTCTTTGGCTTCTCTTCGCAGGGTCGATCCTCGCCACGGCGGCTGATGCCCCCTTCAAGTGCGTCCTCTCAGCCGAGAAGACAAACATCGCTCAGGGAGCAGTCCCCATTCTGAAAATATCCATCTCCAATGACAGCGGAAAGGACATCCACCTGGTGGGAAGTCTTGATGGTTCGGACTTGGGCAGACGCTTTCCTCACTGTACTTTGTCGCTCATGGATTCAACGGGGAAACCACTTCCAAGCAAGCCCCTAGGAGTTTGTGCCAACATGAATCCCTTGAAGCCTGCCGACTTTGTCAAAGTCCCTGCAGGTTCATCCTTCAATCCCTATGACAAGGGTTTCTTTGGGTCATACCAATTGGAACGCATCAAAGAACTTCCGCCGGGCACCTACATTCTACGGTTCTACTACGAGACTTCGACCAAAGCCGTTCAAGACTACCTTGGAGGCTCTCCCTTTGTTTCATCACAAGTTGTTTCACCGGAGATCCAGAAGCTGTTCGAATCCGTTCCTGACATGCACATCAAGAGCAACGATCTCAAGATCACCGTGCTCCCCTAGTTCTGTCTGGAAGCGCAATCTTGACGTAATAACATTCGTAGCTACACTACATCCATGGTTCTCGAACTCAAGCTCCGCAAAGTCGGCAACTCCGTCGGTCTCGTCCTGCCGAAGGAAGCACTCGCTCATCTCAAAGTGGAGGAAGGCGACACGGTCACGCTGACCGAATCCCAAGACGGCATGCGGCTGACCGCGAGCAATCCTGAGTTCGCCAAGACCATGGCCGTGTTTGAAAGCCTGAACCGTCGCTATCGCAACACGCTGCGCGAACTGGCCAAATGAAGAAGCCATACTGGCTGACGCGTGACGAGTGCCTCGCATTGCATGACATGATGCTCTCATGCTACGGCGGCATTGCCGGAGTGCGTGATGAGCATCTGCTGGAGTCTGCCCTGGCCCGGCCACAGCAGTTGTTCCATTACGGCAAGCCCACCCTCGCAGAGAAGGCGGCAGCCTATGCCGCAGGCATCGTAAAGAACCATCCCTTTCTCGATGGCAACAAGCGCACCGGCTTCATGCTCGGCGCAGGCTTTCTCGAGCGCAACGGGCACGAGTTCCACGCCACCGAAGCCGATGCAGTGCTGCAAACCTTGGCCTTGGCTGCGGGAGAGATGACGGAAGCATCTTACGCCGAATGGCTGCACAAGAACTCGAAACGCGCCTGATGGCATGCCCAGCAAGGAAGAGGGCTTCCCCGCCTTTTTGCGTCCCTTCTTTGCGCTTTTTTGCGGCCACCCAATTCTGGTCATTCACCATTGCACACCGCCCTCTCCGCGCTCCTGTCACACGCCGGAGAGGCACGTGGCTTTTCGCGGGGCTGCCCTTCCATGAAACCTTTCCTTCTGCTGGCCACATCTCACACGCCTGACGGCGCGGAGCTGACGCTGCATGCGCACGATTCGAATTTCTATCTGCGCGTCAACCGCCAGCCCCTCATGGGCACCAACGCCTCCGAGTCCGAAAAAGTCCTCGCAGAGCTCGCCTGCGCACGCCTGGGCTCCGGTCCGGCAAACGTCCTCATCGGCGGCCTCGGCTTCGGCTTCACCCTGCGCCGGGTGCTCGAACTCATGGGCCCCGCCGCGCATGTTCAAGTCGCGGAGCTTCTGCCGCAGGTCGTCGCCTGGAACCGCGAATACCTCACCACCGTCAATGGCCGGCTCCTCGACGACCCGCGTGTCGAGATCACCGTGGACGATGTCTTCCAGGTCATCAGCCGCGCCCCCAAAGCCCACTACGACGCCATCCTGCTGGATGTGGACAACGGCCCCATCGCCATGGTGCAGGACGGCAACGCCCGCCTCTACCAGACGCAGGGCTTCTCGGCCATCACCCACGCCCTGAAGCCAGGCGGCCGAGTCACTTTCTGGTCCGCCAGCACCGATCACGCCTTCGCCAAACGCCTCTCCAAAGCAGGCTTCAAAGTCGAAACCGTCGCCGCCAAAGCCTACCCGCAGGCCAAACGCTGCACTCACACGATCTTCGTCGCGGAGCGAAAATAGTCGCTCTCGAGGACTCCGAGTGAGTCCATGCAGCAGTGACTTCACCCATGGAAGAATGGATCGCAGAATCAGCCCATTAATATGGCTAAAGTAATGGCTATGAAAGATTTGGCCAAGTGCCAACCTATCTAAAAAGTGCTGATCCAACATAAAATTCAGGCAGGATTTCTCATCGCCCTGGTCTTCTTGCTCCTCACCGGAGTGAGCGCATGGTGGAGCGAGCATGAAAATGGGGCCACCTTTGATTCCTTTGACCACACCCACCGCGTCAATGACACGCTCGACGAGATTCTCGTGGAAATGCTCAACATTGAAACGGGCAACCGCGGCTTTGCCATCTCAGGTGATGAGATATTCCTGCGCCCCTACCAGGCAGGCATCATCACGATGCCAAAGGCCTTTTCCAAAGCGAAAAGTTTGATGGCGGAGAATCCCCGGCAGCAACTGCGGCTGACGGCGCTCGAACAGTTGATTCAAGAAAAACTCAATCATGCCAGCGAGGTGGTCAAACTGCGCCGCAGCAGTGATGCCACCGCAGCACTTCAGTTCATCAGCCAGGGCCAGGGCATGAAGGCCATGGAGGAAATCCGCGAAGTGATTGTCGCTCTGAAAGAGGAGGAAAACCAGCTCCTCCCAGGCATCAAGACCCGGGCGAAAAAGCTCTCCAACATCACCATGACCATCGTGGCCTTCGGCGGCGTGCTATCCCTCGGCATGATCGGCTTTGCCAGCTTCATCGTGCGGCGCGACTTCGAAAAACGCCAGAGGGCGGAAGCGGAGCGCGAGCTGTTTTTCACCGTGCCGCTGGACCTGCTCTGCGTCATCCGCGCAGACGGCTACTTCAAGCGCGTCAATCCCGCCTTCACCCAGATCCTGGGCTGGAGCGAACGGGAGCTGACGACGCGCCCCTACCTCGACTTTGTTCACCCGGACGACCGTGCGGCCACCCTGGCCGAAGTCACGCGGCTGCTCGAGGAGGGCACGGGCGTCCAGCAGTTTGAAATCCGCTGCCTTCACAAGGACGGCTCCTCGCGCGTCTTCTGGTGGAAGTCCGCGCCGCATCCGGACGGGCTCATTTTTGCCACCGCGCGTGACGTGACCGAGCAGAAAGCCGCTGAAGAAATACTCCGCTCCCGCGAGGAAAAGCTGTCCGTCACGCTCAATTCCATTGGCGATGCCGTACTGGCCACCGACGCGCAGCGGCGCATCACGCGCCTCAACCCCATCGCAGAAAAGCTCACGGGCTGGACCCTGGCCGAGGCGCTTGGACGCCCGGTGGAGGAAGTCTTCCGCATCATCAATGAAGAAACGCGCGAGCCCGCCATCATCCCCGTGGATGATGTGCTGGCCACGGGCGAAATCCACGGCCTGGCCAATCACACCGTCATCATCTCCCGCGACGGCACCGAACGCCCCATCACCGACAGCGCCGCCCCCATTCGCGATCCCTCCGGACGCATCATCGGCGTCGTGCTCGTCTTCCGGGATTTCACCAAGGAGCACGATATCGACCTCATCCTGCGCGACAGCGAGGCTCTGAACCGTGCCGTGATCAATTCCATGATGGCCAACATCGCCGTCGTGAACCGCCACGGCACCATCATCGCCATCAACGACGGCTGGGAGCGTTTCGCGCGTGAAAATGGTGCGGCTGACAAGATGTCATCCTTGGGCGTGGGCGCCAATTATCTGGATGTGTGCCACAAGGCTGCACTGGACTCCGGCGCGGACGTTCAGCAGGTCATTGAGGGGCTGCGTGGCGTTCTGGATCATTCCAGACCGACGTTCAAACACGAGTACGCCTGCCACTCGCCCAGCGAGGAACGCTGGTTCACCATGCAGGTCACCCCCTTGTCACGAAAGGAAGGCGGCGCAGTCATCGCTCAGATCAACATCACCGCCAACAAGCTGGCCGAGGCTGAAGTGCGGAGGCTCAACGAAAACCTCGAGCAGCTCGTCTACGAACGCACCGGCGCGCTGCGTGAGAGCGAAGAGCGCACCCGCCAGATCATCGACACCGCCCTTGATGCCGTCATCACGGTGGATGCAAACGGCTTGATCAGCGGCTGGAATCCCCAGGCCCGCGTCATCTTTGGCTGGGACGCTGAGGAGGCCCTCGGTCGCAGCCTCTTTGACACCATCGTCACCCAGGATCAGTTCAAGACCCATGACCAGCTCTGGCAGCAGTTCACCCAGCCTGCGGAACGCCGGATGGAGCTGACCGGCACACGCCGTGATGGCACGAAGATCCGGATGGAGCTGACCAGCGCCAGCTTCACCATCGGTGGAAAGCCGCACTACAGCGCCTTTGTCCGTGATGTCACCGAGCTGCGAAAAGCTGAGGCCGAGATGCTGGCCAGCCGGCGCCGCATGAGCGACATCCTCAACAGCATGTTCACCTTTGTGGGGCTCTTCACCCCTGAGGGCCGCATGCTGGAGATCAATCACTCCCCTCTGCAAGTCACCGGGGTGAAGCGTGAACGCGTCATCGGTCAGTTGCTGTGGGAGATTGACTGGTGGAGCTATTCAGCCGAAGCCCGGGAGAAAGTTCGCTCAGCCCTTGCCCGCGCCGCCAGCGGCGAAATCGTGCGGGATGATTTTGAAGCCCACACCCTCGGGGGTCAGGTGATCGTGGTGGACGCTGTTTTCAATCCTTTGCGCGATGAAAGCGGCCGCATCGTGCAGGTCGTGGCCTCCGGTGTGGATGTCACGGTGCGCAAACGGGCGGAGCAGGCGCTGCGCGAAAGCGAACTGCGCTACCGCTCACTCATCGAGACCAGTGGTGACGCCATCTTTTTGCTGAAATCCGATGGCTGCATCCTCTCGGCCAATGGTGCCGCCGCTCACATGCATGGGTACTCTGAAACCGAGCTTGTCGGCATGAATGTGCGTGACCTCGACGACGCCCAGGCCGCCCTGGCGGCGCCCGGGCGGCTGAAGCAAATCCAGCAGGGCGAGACCCTTCGCCTTGAACTCAACCACCAGCGCAAAGACGGCTCCATCTTCCCGCTCGAAGTCGTCGCCACACCGGTTCAAATCGATGGCGAGTGGTGCATCCTTGCCAACGAGCGTGACATCACCGAGCGCAGGCAGGCTCAGGAGCGGGATGCCGCGCATCTCCGCAAGCTGCACCGCCTGTCTGAGCTCAGCATGCAGCTCTCAGGCGAACCAGGAGCCGTTTTCGATGAAGTCGTTGGCATGGTGGCCACCCTGTTTGAAGTCCCCGTGGTCTGTCTCTCGGAGGTCATTGGCCAGGAGCTGCAGATCAAGGCCGTGTGGTCCCACGGTCAGATCATGCACGAAGGAGGCAGCGCCCTGCTTTCCACCAGCCCCTGCTCCCTGGTGGTCGGCAGCAGAGACCTGAGCGTTTGCGAAAAGGTGCAGGAGCGTTTCCCCCATTCAGCGTTTGTCCGCGACCACAATGCAAATGCCTATTGCGGCATCCCATCGCTGGACGCCCGTGGAAACGTCGTCGCCGTCACCTGCCTGCTGGACACCAGGCCCCACGAATTCACCGAGGAAGACCAGCAGATTCTGCTCATCATCGCCCAGCGTGTTTCCATGGAGCTGGAACGCAGCCGCAACCTCGCCGAGCGCAAAAACATGGAAAGCCTGGCCCTGCGTTCGCAGCGCATGGAAGCCCTCGGCACACTCTCCGGCGGTGTGGCGCATGATCTGAACAACGCCCTCGCCCCCATCCTGATGGGAGTGGAGCTGCTCAAGATGCGCTGCCCCCAGGAGTCGAAGATTCTGGACATGTTTGAAACCAGCGCCAGGCGCGGTGCCGAGATGGTGCGCCAGCTCCTCACCTTTGCCAAAGGCGCGGAGGGAGAACGCGTCGTCCTTCAGGTGGAACGTTTGATCCACGAACTGGAGAACCTGATGACAAGCAGCTTCCCCAAAAACATTCACCTCGTCGTCACCTGCGCGCCCGATCTTCCCACCGTGCTCGGAGACGCCACACAGATGCATCAGATTCTCCTGAACTTGTGCGTCAATGCCCGCGATGCCATGCCCACCGGCGGCACCCTCACTCTCGAAGCCCTGTCCCTGGAGGTGGATGAAGCCTTTGCCAGCTCCGTGCCTGATGCCCGGCCCGGCAGCCATGTGGCTCTGCGCGTGCACGACACCGGCGCAGGCATTTCAAAGGAAATCATCGACCGGATTTTCGATCCTTTCTTCACCACCAAAAGTCCGGACAAAGGCACCGGCCTCGGCCTCTCCACCGTCATGGGCATTGTAAAAAGCCATGGCGGATTCCTGCAGGTCTCTTCGCAGCCAGGCCTGGGCTCCACCTTCACCGCCTTCCTGCCCGCCCATGTGGTAGAAGGTGGTATGATGCCCGCGCCCGCAGCGGCGGTCTCCTGCCCCGGCCATGGGGAAACCATCCTTCTCGTGGATGATGAAGCCGCCGTGCGCGAGATGGCCGGCGTGGTCCTGCAGCGGCTGAACTTCAAACCTGTGACCGCCACCGACGGCGCGGACGGCTTGCAGCTCGCCATGCGCCACCAGGCCGAGCTCCGTGTCATCATCACCGATCTGCACATGCCCCACATGGACGGCCTGGCCTTTGTCCGCGTGCTCCGCCTGCTCCTGCCGGACGTCCCCGTCGTCGTCGCCAGCGGCCGCATGGAAGATCCCCAGGCCGCAGAAATGAAAGCCCTGGGCGTGACCCATCGCCTCGACAAACCCTTCACCGAAGGCCAGCTCGCCGAAGTGCTGCAGGACGTCCTGGCCCCCAAAGTGAAGACTTCAACCTAGGGCACCACTTGTACCGGCGTTCCCACGTGCACCTCGCGGAAAAACTTCTCCGCCATGTGCCCCGGCAAACGGATGCAGCCGTGTGATGCGGCATAGCCGGGCAGATAACCCTGATGCATGCCCACCCCACCATAGATGCGCATGAAGTAGTACATCTTGGCCCCTTCAAACCGCGTCCCCGGCGGCCTGCGGTCCTTGCGGTTGTCGATGTTCTGCATCACCACATTGCCCTGGTAGTCCTCGTAGTCGCCGTAGATGGAAGATTTGTGGTCGATGTCCTTCTCCATCACATGGTACCTGCCCGGCCGCGTGTCATAGCCCTCCGAGCCCGAGGAGATGGGCGAGCCACCCGCGAGTTCGCCGCGCTTGAAGAGGTACACCATCTGCTCGCTGAGATTGATCACCACGCTGGGCTTGCCGCGCATCTCATCCGCATACCAGAAGGAGTTGTCGTTCGGTCCAAACCATCCCGTCACCCCTTTCCACACAAAGCGCGAGGCCCGTGGGATGTCACTGGTCACAAACCTGCGGCTGTAATGAAAAGCATTGTTGCCCGTGTTTTTCACGGTGTTGCAACTGACGAGACTGAGCGAAAAAAGAAGAAGCAGCCGGAATGACCTCATGCAAAACAGCAATGCTGCCAGGATTGCGATTTGCAACGCGGGAGAGCTGAAACTTTCATCCTGCCCTTCGGCCAGCGTTTTCACAGGGCCCACCCCTTCCCCGCCTGCCCAGCGCCGCACGAATGAGCGCCGATCAACGAGCCCTCCCCCTTACGGCTTCACCAGGAAGAACGCGCGGAAGCCATCCAGCAGCGTCAGGTTCGTCACCTCCAGGCCGGTGGTTTCATCCACCCACTGGGACTGCGGATTGAGCAGGTAGTTCTGATACACCGCCGTGGCAGGATCGGTATCACCGCTCCACAGACGCAGGCGGGAACCGATGGTGAATGGCTGCGCACCCGGAGTCTTGGCCGTGGCCAAACCAGTGCCCAGCAGCGCTGTGCCTGCGGTCTGCGGCAGCGCGAGTGCGGCGCTGCGGACTTCACCCAGGAAGGTCAGCGTGGCCGGCGTGCTGCGGATCTGCACCAGCATGCCCGTCTGCGGTGGAATGACACGGGCGGCATCATTCGCGAGCGAGGCATCACCATCACGCACCCACTGCGCTCCACCGTTCGTCGCAGCCTGCAGCCAGTCGATCAGGAACTGGCCGCTGGCGCTGTCAAAGAACATGAGGCGGTCCGCTGTATCCGCCGTGGCAGCAGCCTGCAGGCCGGACACCGGCAGCAGTGCGCCCAGAGTCCAGTGCGGACGGATGCGGATGCGTGCACCGGCCAGTGCGCTGTCCGCGCTGGTGGTGAGGGAGATGCTGCTGCTCGTAGAAACCGTGGCGTCGAGATCCCAGGTGCGACCTGTCAGCGCACCGTTGAGCACTTCCACATAGTAGCTCACACCATTCTGCAGCTGCGTGCGGATATCTCCGCCGTTGATGCTCAGCACCACCGTGCGGCCACTGACCGAGGCGACCTGCCCCGTGTAAACGGCAGGCAGCAGCAGCGGCATGGACAGTGACTGGCGGCCCACCGCAAACTGCATGCGTGCCCAGCCCTGCGCACCCGTGGTGGCCGTGGCTTCTGGCGTGCCGTCGAGGTTGGCATCCAGCGTCACCTTGATGCGCAGGTAGCCGCGTGCCGCACCGCTGAAGGCGGATTCCACCGCGCTGTAGCGCAGCGTTTCCGTCTGATCCGCATTGGCCGTGGTCACAGGTGTGAGCGCCAGCGTGGTCCATGTAGAGAGATCATTGCTGCCTTCCAGCGAGTAGCGCAGATCTGCATGCTCACCCGCAGGCCGTGTGAGCACTGCGTCGATGGCACCCGAGACCGTGTTGTTCACCAGCGTGAAGCGTGACACACCCAGGCCGCTGCCACCCGCCGTGCCCAGCGCGTATTCCAGCAGGTTCGTCTGGCCATCCGCATCCGGATCATCATTCGGACTGTTGAGTCCGCTCAGGCTGTTCTGTGTCTGCCATGCCGTGAAGGTTGCTGCGGTGGTCGCAGTGCCGGGATTGGTCACCAGATTGCGTTTGACCTCCACGCCATTCGGCGAGCCCGCACTGCCCAGGAAGCCGAAGTCGACGGTCATCATGCCGGATTCATCCGCTGCATCATCCATGAAGGACTGGAAGCCGTTTTCGCCTGTCGCGGCGGTCACGCTGCTGTTCAGCGGCATGGTGCCGTAGGCCAGATTGATGATGCCGGAGGAGACGCCCGTCGCAGAAGGCTGCGTGGCGTCGTCGCCATTTTCATCAAAGCGGTCATCCTTGGCGGTGTCCGCGTTGGTGGTCAGCACCACATTGCCCGTGCCGACCACCGAGGTCATGCCATCGAGCGGCGCAGCTGCGGCAAACATGCTGGCAGGAATGTGAACGTAGTAGGCCGCAGGCGCGGTGGCGTAGAGCATGTAGGTGCCGTCTGCCGCAGTGACAGCCTCAGACACCGGCGTGTCCGTCACGGCCTGCGCCTGCTGGAAGAGCTGCACGGTGACATTCGCCATCGCCACATCGATGCCCGCTTCATAAGTGCCGTTCGAATTCGCGTCACGGAACACCAGGTTGCCGACCATCAGCGCCTTCGCCTTGAGCCCGAGGTCAATGGTCAGGTCAATGTTGGCATCGTCATCATTGTCACTGGTCTTGTCGAATCCAGATTCACGGCCATCCGTGTCCGTGGGCAGCGTGCCCGCCCCCAGGGAGAATCCGGCGGTCACCACGCCTGTCGTTCCAGGATCAGCCGCCGGCTGCGCGTTCTGGTTCAGATTGTCGTCACTGCCGTTGGTCGTCAGCATGCTTGGCACCAGGAAATTCAGCGGGCCGGTGGCAGTGAACTGCGTGGCGGGGATGCGCACATAGTAGGTCTGTGGCGTCACAGTCGGCGGCGCGTAGAAGAGGTACTTGCCGGTGGTGTCGGTCGTCGTTGTGCTCACCACTTTTTCCGCACCCGCACCGTCGTTGTAAACCAGCTCCAGTTGGATGCCCGCGAGGCCGCTGTCCACGCCGGCCTGGTATTTGCCGTCGGCATTCGCATCGCGGAACACCAGATTGCCCACGCCCAGACGTGTGGAGAAACCAAAGTCGATGGTCAGGTCGGCGTTGCTGTCATTGGCATCATCCGAAGTGCCCTGGAAGCCGCCTTCCTGCGCGCCGGTCGGCGCGGCATTGGCCGTCAGCGTGACCGCCGGTGCCGTGATGCCCACCTGCTCAGGACTCTGGGAGTCGATGCCGTCTTCACCCAGGTTGTCATCACCCAGGGTGGTCTGATTGCCGCGCAGCGACATCATCTTGTACAACGGTCCCGGACCCACCGGACCACCGTTGATGCTGATGGACGCCTTGAAGTTGTCTGCGGCCACATGCACCGTGTAAACACCGGGGCTCAAGTTGGTGAAGAAGTAGCGGCCGCTCGCGTCCGTGGTGGTGCTGCGGATGAAGCTGGTGGACCCCGCCGTGCCGCTGCCGGCATACAGCAGCATCCAGACGCCGGGCACACCTTCGCCTGCATCCGCCACGCCGTTGTTGTTGGCGTCGTTGAAGACCAGGTTGCCGATGTTCATCAGGCTTGGCAGCGTGCCGCCGCTGAAGCCCATGTCGATCGTGAGATCCACATCCGCGTCATTGAACTCATCCATCGAATTGAGGAAGCCCGCCTCGCCCTGCGGCTCGGTGCCATAGGCCAGTGCGAAGACCGTGGAGCTCACGCCCGTGCTCGTCGGATTGGCGGCATCCTGGCCGTTTTCATCCACGCCATCATCCTGGCCGTCGTCACTGCCGACGCCAGTCGCGGAGGTCGTGCCAAAGAGTGCGCCGCCGCTCGTGAACTGCGTGGCAGGGATGTAGAGGAAGTACTGCCCTTCCTCATAAGTGTTCAGCAGGTAGGTGCCGTCGATGCTGGTGGTCGTTTCCATCACCGGCGTGGCGGTCGCCGGATCGTCACCCACCTTGAAGAGGCGCACGTTGACCCCGGCCACACCGAAGTCCGCGCTGTCATAGTGGCCGTTCGAGTTCACATCGCGGAAGATCAGGTTGCCCACGCTCAGCGGCTTCGGCGCAAAGCCGAGGTCGATTGTCAGGTCCACGTTCGCATCATCAAAGTCATCGGACTCGGAGTAGTAGCCGGTTTCCGTGTCGGCTGCAGTCGGTGATTGGGCCGGCACCAGCGTGAATACCGGCGTGCGTGCGCCCTCCGTCAGCACGGCGCCGGTGGTATAACCATCCTGCTTCGTGTCATCATCTCCCGCCGTCGTGGTCGGCACGGCTGAACCCGCCGCCACCGGCTTCGAAGGCACCAGGTTCGCCAGCGCGCCACCGTCCAGGAAGTTGCTGTCAGGAATCTTCACATAGTAGCTGCCCGGCGCCACGCTGAAGCTGTAGAGACCGCCGCCGTAGGTCGTGGTGCTGCCCACCGCCGTCGTCGCGTTCGCCTCATTGGACCACAGTTCGACGGTGACGCCATCGACGCCGTATTCATTACCCGGATCAAAGAGGCCGTCGTTGTTGAGATCGTTGAAGACCACGTTGCCAACGCCCGAGCGCAGCACAAAGCCAAGGTCCACGGTGAGATTGGTGGAGACGTCATTGATGTCATCGCTGCTGCCTTGGAAGCCGCCTTCCTGGCTGCCGGTCGGCGCATTGGTCGGAGTCAGATCAATGATCGCCGTCTGGATGCCATTGACGGATGGGTTGCCATTGTCGAGGCCGTCTTCACCCAGACTGTCGTCACCGCTCTGCGTGCCGAAGATGCTGGCATAGCCAAACAGCGGCGAGCCAAAGTCAAACTGCCATGATGGCACGCGCACAAAGTAGCGGCCCGGTGCCAGATCGGCGAAGAGATAGGTGCCGTCCGTGTTCGTGGTCGTGGTGGCCACCGGCGCATCAAACGGAATGAACGCGCCTTCGTTATACAGCTCCAGCGTGACGCCGCCCACGCCTTCCCCGGCATCCGCACGGCCGTTGAAGTTCGCATCCAGGAACACCAGATTGCCCACAGCCACGGAGCGGAAGAAGCCGAAGTCGACGGTCAGGTCGGTGTTGGCATCGTTCGCATCATCCATGAAGGCATTGCTGCCAAACTCACCGAGAGAATCGGTCGGCTCGTTTCCGGGGGACAGGTAGAACTGCGCGGACTCCACACCCGTGGCGGACGGATCCTCCACATCGACGCCGTTTTCATCCACATTGTCATCCACGCCATTGTCCGCACCGTCGCCCGGCAGGGAGCGCCAGCCGGAGAGGGGTTTGCCTGCGGCGAATTCGGTGGCCGGGATGAAGATCTTGTAGGCTCCCTCCACCAGATTGCTGAAGATGTAGCTGCCGCCGTTGTTCGAGATCACCGTGGAGATCGGATTGGCCGCATGCACGTCCGCCGTCGCGCTGAAGAGCTGCACCTTCACACCGTCGATGCCTTCACCGGAGTCATAGACACCGTTGCCGTTGAGATCCACGAAGACCAGGTTGCCCACGCCGACGCCGTTCGGATTGTTCAGGGCAAAGCCGAAGTCGATGGTGAGGTTGAAGTTGTCATCATCAAACGAGTCGATCGTTTTGAACGCACCCGTCTCACCGCTCGCATCGGTCGGCTCCGCATTCACCGCCAGCGTGAAGACGGCGCTGCTGATGCCGTTGAGGAATGGGGACGCGTCATCGAGTCCGTTTTCACTGTCAGGCACGTCATCATCCAGATCCAGGGAGGCGCTGCTAGCTCCTGCGAGGGAGGAGAGTCCATTGAGCGGACGCCCTGGCTCAAACTGCGTATACGGAATGTGCACCACGTAGTCGCCCGCAGGCAGCGAGTCGAAGAAGTACTGGCCGCCACCGCTGGTGATGGTGCTGAAGAGCGGCACACCAAAGCCCGGTGTCTGGCTGCTGCGGTAGAGTTCCACCGTCACACCGTCCACGCCTTCACCCACGTCAGCCTGGCTGTTTTGGTTGGTGTCGATGAACACCAGATTGCCCACGCCGACCGGCGTCTGGAAGCCGAAGTCGATCGTCAGGTCGATCGCCGCGTCGTTCTGGTCATCCGATGTGTATTCAAAGCCGGTTTCACCGCTGTCATCCGTCGGCGCATTGCCGGGATAGAGGCTGATCACCAGAGACGACACGCCGTTGTCCGTTGGCAGGCCGTCATTGATGCCGTCTTCACCCACGTCATCGTCACCCACGAGACCTTCGAGAATGCTGATGCGCTGATACAGCGGTCCTCCGACCTGGAACTGCGAGGACGGAATGTGCACCAAATAATTGCCGGGACGCAGGAAGTTGAAGCCGTAGCGGCCCGTCGAATCCGACGTGGTGAAGGCCAGCGGATTGTCCACTTCTGGGAACTGCGTGTCAGTGTAGATTTCGACCCTGACGCCGGACAAGCCT
This sequence comes from Prosthecobacter sp., assembly GCF_049294395.1. Taxonomy (GTDB): domain Bacteria; phylum Verrucomicrobiota; class Verrucomicrobiia; order Verrucomicrobiales; family Verrucomicrobiaceae; genus Prosthecobacter. Next base: position 5,816 of record NZ_JBAQCR010000045.1, on the reverse strand, counting down.
TCACCCGAGTCATAGTGACCGTTCGAGTTGTTGTCCGCGAACACCATGTTGCCCAGCGCCACCGGACGGTAGAGACCGATGTCTTCCGTGAGGTCGATGTTGATGTCATTGAGATCGGTGGAGGAGTCAAAGCCGGTTTCGGAGCTTGTATCCGAAGGTGCCTGATCACGCACCAGATTGATGATGCCGGTGCTCACGCCCGTTATCCACGGCGTGTCCGTCGGCAGCGCATCCTGGCCGGTGTTGTCGTCACCAGCAGTGACCACGGGCAGACTGTAAAGGCCGCGCAGATTGCCGCTGGACTCGAACTGATAGGCCGGCAGATGGATGAAGTACTGCCCCTGCCACAGATTGCTGAAGAGGTAGAGACCACCGTTGGCGGTGACCGCCGTGGCCACCGGCGTCGTCACTCCTGGAGTGTCGCCCCAGCGGTAGAGCTGAATGGTCACATCATCACGGCCCTCGCCCACGTCGAAGCGGTTGTTGCCGTTGTCATCCACGAACACCAGGTTGCCGATGCCCATGATGCCGGGCTCCACAAAGCCGAAGTCCACCGTCATGTCGCCATTGGCATCCACCGTGTAGTTGTCCAGTTCGCCACCGCGGCCAAATTCCGCGCCGGCGGAGCCGTTGCCCACAGGCTCGGCGCCGGGAGTCAGCGTGATCAGCGGGCTGTTCACCACCGTCTTCGGACCACCGGGCTGACGACCGCTGTCATCGCCGTCGATCTGGTCATCCACGTTGGACGAGATCGGGCTGCTATAGCCGCTGCCAGCCAGCGGCAGACCGTCCACAAAGTTGGACTCGGGAATCTGCAACTGATACACGCCCGGAGCCTGGCCGGAGAAGTAGTAGAAGCCTTTGTTGTCCGTGTAAGTCCAGCCCACGAGGAACTCGGCGCCGTCGGCGGAGTCGCCGTTCAGATCCCGCCACAGGTCCACGCGCACGCCGGGGATGCCCAGCTCTGCCGCATCCTGGATGCCGTTCGCATTGTCATCATTCCACACCAGCGAGCCGATGGCCACGCTGTCTGGCAGCGGCGCAAACGGACGCCCGATCGCCAGGTCACGCGGACCGGACCAGATTTCAAAGTTCGGACCCGGTGGCCGTGGGATCGGCACTTCAAACACATTGACCGTGCCGTTGGGCGCAGTGGTGATGTCCACACTGATCAGCGCACCGCTGTTGAAGCTGCCGGCGTTGACCGGCTTGCCCCAGCTGTAACCCGAGATGTAGAGCTTGTTGTTCGATGGGTTGAACTCGATGTCACGTGTGTCCACCTCACCCTTGCCTGCGCTGGAGAGCGTGGCGATGAGCTGCGGCAGACCCGGCGCGGCAGGCGTGCTGAGATCGACGCTGAAGACCTCTCCATCGGAGCGGTTCACGCCGTAGAGCGTGCTGCCTTCGATGTCGATGCCCGAAATCAGCGCGATGGACTGCCCGCCCGGCACCATGGCCATGAGCTGGATGTCGGTGACAATGGCGTTGAGCAGCGCGCCCGTCGTCGTGCTGTAGCGGCGCACTTCACGGGTGTCGTTGGTCTGCACCACCAGATAGAGGTTGCCATCCGGGCCAAAGTTCATGTCTTCCACATCCGTCTGAGTGATGAAGGTGTAGGGAGCCGAGGCGCCGATCGGCTTGCCTGGAACGTCGCCCGTCGGTCCTTGGAAGCGCACGACGCGGCCCCCGTTCACATCATACACATAGAAGTTTCCGTCCGGCCCGATGGCGAACTGGGAGACCAGGCTCATGCTCGTGGCGCTGTTGTCGAGCACCGGACCCAGGTCGGTGCCGGTGGGGCTGATCTTGCGCAGGTTGCTGGCACCGTAGTGGGCCACATACCAGTTGCCGTCCTGACCCAGCTCCATGCCATACGGCACGTCGCCGTAGTCCGCATTGCCCTGGCTGAGGCTCGTGCCAAACGCGGGCACCAGAGAGCCGGAGTAGAGTCCCGTGCTGGAATTGAAGGCCTGGATGCTGTCCGCCTGCGTGGCGGACACGTAGATGCTCGGCGTCACATTGACGAAGCCAAAGTCGATGGTCGTTTCGTTGTAGGTGCCGCCGCCCGTGCCCGGCTCATCTGCGGCAGTCAGCGTGATCACCGGGCTGTTCACCGCGCCACCGCTCAGCTGCAGGCCGTTGTCATCATTGTCCACACCGTTGTCCACAAAGGTGGTGTTGCTGCTGGAGAGCGGCTGTGCGGCCGGGGCACGGGGGATGCGCACATAGACTTTCAGCGGCGGCACCGAAGTGAAGAGATAGGCCCCGCCGGCGCTCGTGGTGGTGGTTCTCAGCAGCACATCATCCGTGCCGCCGATGCTGCCGTCCGCGCCTGCATTCCACAGCTGCACCGTGACGCCGTCGATGCCCGGCTCGCCGTTGTCACGGAGTCCGTTGTCGTTCGTGTCCTGCCACACGAGGTTGCCCACGTTCATGCCGCGGAAGAGGCCGAAGTCGATCGTGTTCTCCGTGTCCGCATCGCCGTCATCCACCGTCGGCTCAGCGCCTGTGGCGAGCGTGATGACTGGGGAGAAGACCGGTGTGCCGGGACCGCCGGGCTGGGAGGCGGCGTTGTTGTCATTGTCCACGCCGTTGTCGAGGTTCACCGGATTGCCGCCGATGATGTTCAGCTCGGTGGGCATCAGCACGCGCATGAAGTAGGTGCCGGGCTGCAGATTGATGAAGGTATACTGACCCTGCCCGTTGGTGGTCGTGCTGGTGAACATCAGATCGCTGTTCGGACCGCTGCCACCGATGGCATGATCCGCACCTGGATCCCAGAGTTCCACCGTGACGCCGCTGATCCCGGATTCGCCCACATCACGCAGGCCGTTGAAGTTGCTGTCTTCATACACGGTGTCACCGATGCTGAGCCCCTTCACCAGCAGCGAGTAGGACTGCGTGGCGGAGCAGTTGTAGGCGTCCGTGCTGCGCACCGTGAAGTTCGCCGTGCCATACACCTGGGCCGAGCCTGAAAGCAATCCGCTGGAGGAAACCGTCATGCCTGCAGGAGGAGAGCCCGCGATCACCGCATAGGTGTACGGTCCGGTGCCGCCGCTGGAGGTGAGCTGCTGGCTGTAAGGAATGGCGTAGTAGGCGCTCGTCAGCGAGGTGGGTGTGATGCTCACCGACGGGCAGTTGACCGACAGCGTGTAGATCTGGGTGGAGGAGCAGTTGAATGAATCCACCGCCTGCACCGTGAAGGACGCCGTGGTGGCCTGTGTGGGAGTACCGGAGATGAGGCCGCTGGCACTCATCGAAAGTCCGGCTGGCAGTGCGCCGCTGGCCACGCTCCAGATGTAGGGAGCGCTGCCGCCTGACACCGTCAATGACGCCGTGTAAGCCGTGCCCACCACGCCGTTCGTCAGCGTTGTCGGAGAGATGGTCATCGTCGGGCAGACGATGGTGATGGTATATGGCTGCGTGCCCGGCGCACCGTTCACATCCAGCGCCTGCACCGTGAAGGAGTAGGTGCCGGGAGACGCCGTGGTGGTGCCGGAGATCGCGCCTGCGGTGGAGATCGACAGGCCCGTGGGCAGGCTGCCCGTCAGCTTGCTGAAGGTGTAAGGCGCGGTACCACCGGTGGCGGTGAGCTGCGTGAAGTAGGGCACCAGACGTGTCGCGTTCGAGAGCGTGGACGGCGTGATGAAGATCGGCGGATAGTTCACCGTGAAGGTGTAGGAAATCGTCGAGGAGCAGTTGTCCGCATCCGTCGCACGCACCACGAAGGTGAAGCTGCCCAGGCTCGTCGGCGTACCGCTGAGCACTCCGCCGCTGCTCAGGGTCATGCCGGCAGGCAGCACGCCGGAGGCCAGGCTCCAGGTGTAAGGAGACGTGCCGTTTGCCGCCGTCAGCGTCTGGCTGTAAGCCGCATACTGCACACCCGCTGGCAGCGTCGCCGGAGTGATCGTCAGCGTCGGACAGGCGATGACGATGGCCAGCGCCTTGGTCACCGAGCAGTTCACCGAATCCGTGGCACGCACCGTGAAATTGTAAGTGGCAGGCACGGCCGTCGGCGTGCCGGAGATCAGACCGGCGGTGCTCATTGACATGCCCGCAGGAAGCGCCCCGGAGGCGATGGTCCAGTTATACGGTGTGGTGCCGCCAGAAGCGCTGAGCTGCTGGTTCGGATACGCCACATTCTTCGTCGCGCTCGGGAAGGTCGGCGCCGTGATGGTGAAGGACGGGCAGTTCACCGTGATGGCATACACGCCGGACTTGGCGCAGCCGTTGGCATCCGTGGCGGTGACGGTGATGTTGTAGGTGCCCGGCGCGCTGGAAGGCGTGCCGCTCAGGATGCCGCCGCTGCTCAGGGTCATGCCGCTTGGCATCGTGCCGGTGAAGCTCCACGTATACGGGCTGGTGCCGTTGCTGGCGGTCAGCGTCTGCGGGGAGTAGGCTGCATACTGCGTCGCCGCTGGCACCGTGGTCGGAGACAGCGAGAGCGCCGGACAGGTGACCACCCAGTTGAACGAGGTGTCGAGCGCACAGCCATTCGCATCCGTGGAGCGCACCACAAACGAGTAAGTGCCCGGTGCGCCGGTGATGGTGCCGGAAAGCAGACCGCTGCTGGAAAGCGTCGCGCCCGTAGGTAGCGTGCCGGAAGGCCTCGTGTAGGTGTAGGCCGAAGTGCCGCCCGTGGTGGTGAACTGCTGGCTGAAGGCCGTGTTTTGCGCCACCGAGGAAAGCGTGGTTGGGGAGAGCGTCAGTGTCGGGCAGACCACGCCAATCGTCATCGCCTGCGTGGCGGAGCAGTTGGAGGCGTCCACGACTTTCACCGTGAAGCTGTAGGTTCCCGTCGCGGCTGTGGGCGATCCGCTCAGCACACCTGCGCTGGAAAGCGCCAGTCCGCCCGGCAGCGTGCTGCCGGTGGCGAGGCTCCACACATAAGGCGAGTTGCCGCCGGCGGCGTTGAACGTGGCGGAGTAGGCAGATCCCTTCAGCGCATTCGTCAGGGTCGCAGGTGTGATCGTGATCGCCGGGCAGGAGCGCAGGCCGAAGTCGATGGTGTTTTCCGTGTTCGTCAGCCCTGTGCTGCCAGGCTCACCGCCAGGAGTCAGCGCAAACACCATGCTGTTCACCACCGAACCCGCACCACCCGGCTGCGAGCCGTTGCTGTCATTGTTCACGCCGTTGTCAGCCGTGACGACCGTGCTGCTGGCCAGCGAGTAGGCGGCGGGCGGTGTCAGGCGCACGTAGTAGTTGCCACCGGTGTAAACCTTGAAGCTGTAGGAGCCGCCGCTCAGCGTGGAGATCGTTTGCAGCACCGTGTCTGCATTTAATCCGCTGCCGCCCACGGCGTTGTCCGCGCCGGGATTCATGAGATCCACCTGCACGCCGCTGACTCCAGTTTCCGTGGTGTCCTTGAGTCCGTTGTTGTTGACGTCATTCCACACCAGGTCACCCACGGTGATGCCGGTGAAGAGACCGAAGTCGAGGGTGTTGTTGCCATTGGTGCCGTCGCCATCCACGCCAGTGGCGGGTTCCGTTCCCACTTGAAGATCGATCACCGGACTGTACACAAACGTGCCCGGGCCGCCCGGCTGGCTGCCGTTGTTGTCATTGTCCACGTCGTTGTCCAGCGTCACCACCACGCTGCTCACACCCGGCACGCTCACCGTCGGTGTCACACGCACGTAGTATTTGCCCGGCACCAGATTGGTGAAGGCATACACCCCGGTGCTGCTGGTCAGCACGCTCGCGCCCACCTGCGTGTCCGCATTCGCGCCGCTGCCGCCCACCGCATTGTCCGCACCCGGGCTGAAGAGCTGCACCGTCGCGCCGCTGATGCCGAGTTCGCCGGCGTCGCGCAGTCC
>NZ_JBAQCR010000044.1:0-15050 GCF_049294395.1 Prosthecobacter sp. | reverse complement strand
AGCCGCTGATGCGAAACCCGCCGCTGCTCCTGCCGCAGGCAGTGACGTCATCAAGACCGTGATGAAGCAGTATCACAAGGGCGATGATGCCCTCTGCAAAAAGGTGGGCACGACCGCCACCGATGCGGAACTGGCCACACTGCTCAAAGCCTATCAAGACATGTGCGCCGCCGCACCGCCGAAAGGTGACAAGGCCGCATGGGTCACCAAATGTCAGGCGCTCATTGGTGCGGTGAAACAGGTGCAGGCGAAAGACGCCGCCGGAGCCGCCGCCTACAAGGCTGCGGTGAACTGCAAAGCCTGCCACACCGACCACAAGGGCGCGTGAGCTGCGTTTCATGGAGCGCGGAATTTATTCCGCAGCACTCCGCGTGCGCCCTCGGCTCTGCGCTGTTCCTGCAGCGTCTCGATAACGCCCGGGCCTGCGCGTGCGCGAAGCGTCTTGGAGTGCGTGCGGCAAGCCTCGGCGCGACGCCGCTTTCGCATGCCGGACGGTATGCTCAAGACGAAGATCGTGATTCACTCCGCGAAAGCGGTGTCGTCGATGCAGGCTTGCGCCGTGCATCTGCGCGACCGCACTCCACGACGCTTGGCGCGCGGCAGCAGGTTACCAGACTCACTCACGGTTCGTATGAACTAAGGCTCACAAATCTGCGAGCAACACCCTCCATCAAGCACCCTTCATCCCTGCCTGTTTATCTCTGCGTTCCTGCGCATCTTCGTGGCAATCACGAAGGATGCTGCTAATCATTCCGCCCCCTCATGCGTTCCCTGACGATGACATTCCTCCAACCATCCTGCGCGCTGCTCGCGTGCAGTCTTTTCATGACTTCCTGCGATCGTTTGCAGGAGCGTGAAGCCATCACCGAAACGCGTGACATTTCCAGCCATGCCGCGAAGCCGCATGCGGACATCCCCAGCTCCACACGCTTCTATGATGATGCGAAAGAGCAGCCCCAGCAGCGGCCCAATTTCCGCGAACTGCTCACTTGGACCCTGCCTGAAGGCTGGAAGGAATCCGCCACGCCAGACCCCATGGGCATGCGTCTGCTTGACCTGAGATTTGGCCCGAATCAGGAAGGTGAATGCTACATCTCCCTCATGCCCGGACCCGCAGGTGGTCTGGAGGCCAACGTGAACCGCTGGCGCACTCAGATGGGACAGCCGCCCTACACGGCGGACGAGATCGCCAAGCTGCCGAAGAAACCCTTCTTCAATCGCGACGCGACGTTTGTGGCCTTCGATGGCGACTTCAAAGGCTTCGGTGCTGAGGCGGCCAAAACCGGCTACCGCATGCTCGGCCTCATTCATTCCGCCGATCAGGCCACGATCTTCGTCAAGCTCACCGGACCCAAGGCGCTCGTGGAGCAAAACACCGCCGCCTTTGATGCTTTCTGCCTGTCGATCAAACCGAACCTGCCCAAGCAAGAATAGTGTCGGCTGAAGCGCCTGCGCTCGTCGTTCCTTGTTTTTGATTTCGTCATTCCCCAGCCCCCGCACCTCCGTCGTGTCCGACTCATCCAAATCTCTTCCCGCGAAAGTCTTCGCGTTTCTTTCCAGCTTCGGCCTTGCCACCTCGGTGCTGGTCATGCTGCTGGTGCTCACCTTTCTCGGCACGCTGGAGCAGGCGGAGCACGGCCTCGTTGCCAGTCAGGCGCGCTACTTTGAGTCCGCGTTCATTGACCGCATCGACATCGGTGCCTGCTGGCGCGCACTCGCCTTCAATGCCTACTGGGACATCGGCAATGTGTCCCTGCCGCTCTACATCGTGCCCGGCGGTTACACACTCATGGCGATCCTCTTCGTGAATCTGCTCTGCGGCGGCATCATGCGCATCCGCAAGTCGCCCAAGACCATCGGCGTCATCATTTCCCACTTCGCCATCCTGTTCATGATCGCCGCCGGTGCGGTGACGCATCACTTCGCCAAAGAGGGCAACATGAACCTGCGTGAAGGCCAGACGGCGGACGAGTTCCTCAGCTTCCATGACCGGGTGATCGAGATCGAAAAAGTGCAGACGGATCCCAAGGCCAAACGCAGCGTGCTGGTGATCGACGAAGCGAAGTATCGTGATCTGACCGATGGCAAGGGGCGCACCTTCACCAGCGAGAGCCTGCCGTTTGATCTCATGATCACCAGCTGGAGGAAGAACGCCCAGCCCAAGCGCGATGCCGAGGGCAGCCGTGCGGATGCCGTGGACGGCTACTTCATTCAGGAGCTGCCTCAGTTGGATGAAACCGGTGCCGCGATGGCGGACGAGCAGCTTGGCAGCGCCTGCGTTGCCATCGCGAAGATCAAAAAGGGCGACGAAAAACAGACGGGCATCCTGTGGGAGTTTGCCGCCGCGCCCTGGACCGTCACCGTCGGTGCGGACAAGTACCTCATCTCACTGGTGCATCGCACCTATAAGCTGCCCTTCGCCGTGCGTCTGGACCAGACCGAGGAGGAAAAACACCCCGGCACCGAGCGTGCGCGGCGCTTCAGCAGCAAGGTCACCAAAATCAGCGGCGACCATGAGGAGAAGCGTTACATCACCATGAACGAGCCCGTGCGCAGCGAAGGCTATGCCGTGTTCCAGAGCACCTTCAGCTCGGGCGAGCAGGAAGGCACCGGCGTGAAAAGCTCCGGCTTCATGATCGTCGAAAATCCTGCGGATCACTGGCCGCTCATCTCCTGCATCATCGTGGCAGAAGGCCTGCTGCTGCACTTCCTCATGATGCTGGCCCGTTTCATCAAGGTGAACCCCTGGGCTTTCTCCCTCAGTCTTATCGCCGCCTTCAACGCCGCCTTCGCCCTCGCGATGTGGAAGCTGCTCTAACCGCCCCACGGCCCACGTATTCTCTGCATGAAAACTCTTCGTTCCGCCCTCCTCGCGCTGTTCTCGCTCAGCGGCTTTGCCGCCGCTGCTGAACTTCCGCCGCTCGATCTGTTCCGCGACAAGGAGGTCGTGGAAACCTTCGCATCCATCCCGGTGCAGGAATCCGGCCGCATCAAGCCCCTCGAAAACGTCGCCAGCTATCGCCTGCTGCGCTTTCGGGCCCGCCGCAGCATCTGGCTGACGGACAGCGGTGAAATGGATGGCAAGCCGCTCGTGGATCCAGCGACGCAGAAGCTGATCGAAAAAGAAGGCAGTACGCCCGAAAAGCCCAAGCCCGTGAAGCTCAGTGCCGTGGAATGGATGCTGATGAGCTGGTTCCGCCCGGACATCGGCAGGACTGTGCCGCTGTTCAAGGTGGACAACTCCTCCGCCATCACCGAGCTCGGCCTCACGGCCAAGGCCAAGCGCGACCAGTACACCTACGCTGAGATCGAGCCCGCACGGCAGGTCATGATGAAGAAGATGGGCGAGTATCGCGTGATTCCCTCCCGGAAGCAGACGCCCGAACAGCGCATGATTGTGCAGCTCGCCGCCAACTTCCTCGACTATGAAATGATCATGGGGCATTTCGACTTCATCCGTGAGCCCCTGGGTGAAAAGCCGGAAGGACTGCCTGCCGGAGTGACCCTGCCAGTTCGCCTCTCGAAGAGTATCAACACCCTGATTGCAGCCATTCGGACCAACAACGGACCGCCGATGCAGCTCCCATGGTTCAGGGCTTTTGCACAGGGTGCTCTGGGTGCCATGATGAGCGGCAATGCTGAGCAGCAGCTCCGCATCTTCCCGCCAGCCCCTGGAGCCAACAATGTCTGGAACGGTCCCGGCGAGATGATCTTCGGCGCGATCAACAGCGACAAAGACGTGCCGGCGGATCAGCTTGCCTGGCTGGCGCAGTATGAAGAGGTTTACCTGGCCCTGCCAGATGCGGCGAAGTTCAAGGCCGCCTCCAAGGCGCTGCTGACCAAAATTCAAGACGCCGCCAAAGCACGCGGGGAAGGGCAGTCCATCGCCTTGGAACGTCATTCCATGCGGGCGGATTACTTCTTCTATTCGCAGTGGATTTTCCTCGTGGGATTCATCGCCGTGGCGCTCACCTGGGTTTCACCGGGGTCACGCTTTGAAAAAGCGGCCCGGCTCAGCGCATGGCTGCTGCTGGGTGCAGCGACAGCCCTGGCGGTGACGGGTGTGGTGATCCGCTGCATCATCATGCAGCGCCCGCCGATCACCACCTTGTATGAAACGATTCTCTTCATCGGCGCCTCCTGCGCCTTGCTCGGCTTGATTGCGGAGTGGATCACGAAACGCGGGCTGGGACTGCTCGTGACGGCCATCGGCGGCACGGCCTGCATGTTCCTCTCCATCCAGTTTGAGGCCTCCGAAGCCACCGACACCCTGCAGCAGCTTCAGGCCGTGCTGATCACGAACTTCTGGCTCTCAACCCATGTGCCGATGATCAATCTCGGCTACGCGGCCTGCATGGTCGCCGCCTTGATTTCGATGATCTATTTCATCCAGCGCCTCTTTGGCGTGTTCAAAACCGGGGAAGGGGACTCGCGCCTGCTGACCCGCGTCGCCTACGGTTTCATCGCCACCGGCTTGTTCCTCTCGCTGGTGGGCACCGTCCTCGGCGGCATCTGGGCGAACTACAGCTGGGGCCGCTTCTGGGGCTGGGATCCGAAGGAAAACGGCGCGCTCATGATCGTGCTGATGTGCCTCGTCATTCTGCATGCGCGCCTCGGCGGTTACATCCGCGAGATCGGCCTGCACTGCTGCAATCTCATCCTCGGCTGCATCGTGATCTTCTCGTGGTTCGGCGTGAACCAGCTCGGCGTCGGCCTGCATGCCTACGGCTTCACGGACGGCATCTGGCCAAAGATCTACGGCTACTGGCTCAGCCAGCTGCTGCTGATGGGCTACGGCGTGTTTCTGTCGTTCAGCGAGCGCCGGGTCAAGACGACCAAGGTGGAGAACGTTGAAGACGTGAAGCTGGCAAAGTCCCCGGCGCACTGAGAGTGGCACTGTGAGGTCGCCACCTAGCGTGGCGGCTTTTCGTTCTGAGAGCCGTAAAACACCAGCGTTCACGCGGGCGCGACAGCGTCTTGGAGTGCGTGCGGCAAGCCTGGGCGCGCCGCCGCTTTCGCAATCTGGACGGCGGGCTCACTAAGCTTAGCAAAAGCAGAGTCGCCGTTGCAGGCTTTCGCCGTGGGAATTGGGTGATGGTTCAGCGGAGGCTTGTCAAACCATTGCAAACGACTGCAAACAACGCCAGCCACTGCAAACTTCTGTTTCGAAGGAGCGTCCCTTACTTTGACTTCCTGAACGCGATGATGCCCTGGGCGATGCCTTCGGCGATCCTGGCGCGAAACTCACCGGTCAGCATGCGGGCGCGTTCGGTGGAGTTGCTGACGAAGCCGCATTCGACGAGCACGGCCGGATTCTTATTGGTGGCACGGATGACGTGGAAGTTGGCGTTCTTCACGCCGCGATTAAGCATGCTGCTGCGCTGCACAAGGTAGGCCTGGATGTAGGCCGCGAGCATGTAGCTGGAGGAGAAGTGGTAGTAGGTCTCCGCACCGGCGCCGCTGCCACCGCGGTTGTAGTTGTAATGGATGCTGACGAAGATGGAGTTGCCCCGGCTGTTGCCGAGAGCGGAGCGGTCCTGCAGGGGGATGAAGACGTCACGGCTGCGGGACATGATGACCTTCAGGCCTTCTTTTTTGAGGAGCTGCTCCACGCGGCGCGCGGTGTCCAGCGCCAGGTGCTTTTCATAAACATAGCCGATGGCCGCACCGCGGTCATGAGCACCATGGCCGGGATCAAGGATGACGGTGTCAAAAGCGTGAGCCTTGCTCAGCAGCATCAAAACCGTCAGCGCAACCCAGCAAGGGCCTGTGAGCAGGCGGTTCAAAGCATGGCGAGGGGTGGGGAAAGTCGGCATGTGATTCGGGAGGTGAGAGCGAGGCAGGTTTCGCATGAACAAGCCTGCAAGCTCATCTTGGGTATAGTAATCGAAGATGCAGGGAAAGGGTCAAGTGGTTTGCCTGCAAACCTTCGGAACAAGGCAGAAAAAAACCGCCGGATGGAGCACATCCGGCGGTGTAGATCTTATTGAGGCTGATGACTGATTACAGTCCGGAAGGTGGCAGGCCACCAGGGGCGCCAGGAGCACCAAGCGGAGCCGGAGGAGCACCGCCGGGCATTCCACCAGGGAGGGGAGCGGGAGCGCCAAGGCCGCCAGGAGGAAGGCCGCCGGGCAGCTGTCCCTGTCCGCCAATGCCGGGATTGGTGTTCATGCTGTTGTTGCCATAGACCACCTGCAGAATGCGCTGCGGGATGCCCTGTGAGGCTTGGGTGAAGAGGTTGAGGCCGCCAGCCATGATTTTAGGGCCGACGGAACCTCTCTTGCCTGCCAGAGCTTCAACGGCCACGCTGCCGTCGTTGCGACCGATGATGATCTTGCCACCAGGCCAGGTGCGGCCGGGAACGACCTGACCTGCCACGTCGGCATTCCAAAGGGGCGGCCAGCTGATGGAGACTGGGTTTTCAAAGACGATGGGCATGTTGCCCACGGTGGTGTCCGTCTGGTTGCCGGTCATGGCCCAGTGGTTTTCACCTGGCATCAGCGCATTGCCGTAGTTGGGGGCCTGGCCGATGTTGTTGTCCGGGTTGTAGCCGGCAGGGCAGCCGAAGATGCGCTCATCCGTCACGATCTGTTCCTGGATCATGTAACGGTAGGCGTCATTGGCGCTTTGGGCCATGCTGCCTGTCAGCGGGTTGGCCACGGAGTCAGGATACTGGCTGTTGTTGTCTTTGGAAAACTGCTTGAGCGCGAGGATGACCTGCTTGCAGTTGTTGACGCCTTTCATCTGATTGCCTTGGGTCTGGACCATCGTGAAGGCGGGCACGGCCAAACTCGCGAGAATCGCGATGATCGTGATCACCACCAACAGCTCGATCAGAGTGAAGGCTTGGTTTCGTTTCGTTTTCATTATGTGGGTATGTTTTGGGTTGGGTATGATGTTATTAGGACACCGGAATTAATTCGGCACCCAAGGATTAGACCCAAGTGGGGGCTGAAATGCGAGAAAAAAATGTCACCTTTCGAGGCACGGGGGCAAAGTCATCCCAAGTGCTACACAAGGGCAGGGGATTGCCTGCATGCCCAGGCACAAAAAAGCCGCCGGATGGCGTGCATCCGGCGGCGTGGAGTGTCTCTAGATTTTATGACCGATCACAGCCCCGCAGGCGGCAGGCCTCCGGGAGTCAAACCGGGAACCGGAGGGGCTGCAGGAGTGCCTCCCACGGCGAGAGGCGGGGGCAGATTTGGGTCAGCAAGCATGCGTTCAATTTGCCCTTGGTTGCCATAAACCACCTGCAGAACGCGCTGCGGAATGCCGTCTGAGGCCTGTGTAAACAGGTTCAAGTTACCGGCCATGCCTTTGGGGCCGACCATGCCTTTGGTGTCTGCCAGCGCTTCGAGCGCGACGCTGCCGTCGTTGCGCCCAATGATGATCTTGCCATCGGCCCAGGTCCGGCCCGGAGCGATCTTGCCTGCCATGTCGGCATTCCAGAGCGGAGGCCAGCTTGGGGAGGCTGGGTTTTCAAACACGAGGGGCATGTTGCCCACCGTGGTGTCCGTCTGGCCGGCCGTCATCGCCCAGTGGTTTTCACCGGGCAGCAAGGCATTGCCATAGTTGGGGCTCAGACCGATGGTGCCATCCGGATTGTAACCGGAGGGGCAGCCAAAGATGCGCTCATCCGGAGCGCACTTTTCCTGGATCATGTAGCGGAACGCGTCATTGGCGTTTTGGGCCAGGCTCCCGGTCACCGGATTGGGCACGGTGTCGGGGTACTGGCTGCTGTGGTCCTTTGCGAACAGTTTCATCGCGAGGATGACCTGCCTGGCGTTGCTGACGCCTTTGTTCTGATTGGCGATCCTCTGAACGATGGTGTAGGCGGGTACCGCCAATCCCGCGAGAATCGCGATGATTGTGATCACCACCAACAACTCGATCAGAGTGAAGGCTTGGTTTCGTTTCGTTTTCATTTTATGCGTTTGTTTATCTTTGCTTTATTATGTTATGTGAATAACGGAATATTCCGCTATCCACCCCAATTAGACCCAAACGAGGGCTGAAATACGAGACAAGAATTTAGCCGTCCCTGACGTGGCGGCAGGCGTAGGGAAATCCAGGCCTGAGCCGCTGTAGATGAACTGGCCCGGGACAAAAGCACAAAAAAGCCGCCGGATGCGGCGCATCCGACGGCGTCGATTGTCTGCAGTTTAATTGATGGGTCGCCTACTTTTTATAAACCACCTGCAGGACGCGCTGGGGGATGCCTTGAGAAGCTTGGGTGAAGAGGTCGTTGCCATCGGCCAAGATTTTGGGGCCGACCTTGCCTTGGTCGCCAGCCAGAGTTTCGACAGCGACGCTGCCGGCGTTGCGACCGATGATGATCTGGCCACCCGGCCAGGTGCGGCCGGGTTGGATCTGGCCTGCGACGTCGGCATTCCAAACCGGAGGCCAGCTGTTCGTGGCGGGGTTTTCAAACACGAGGGGCATGCTGCCCACCGTGGTGTCCGTCTGGCCGGACGTCAGCGCCCAGTGGTTTTCACCGGGCATCAGGGCATTGCCATAGCTGGGGGCTTTGCCGATGTTGTTGTCCGGATTGTAGCCGACGGGGCAGCCAAAGATGCGCTCATCGGTCACGATCTGTTCCTGGATCATGAAGCGGAAGGCGTCATTGGCGTTCTGTGCCATGCTTCCCGTCAGCGGGTTGGCCACGGAGTCCGGATACTGGCTGCCGTTGTCTTTGGCGAACAGCTTCAGCGCGATGATGATCTGCTTGCAGTTGTTGACGCCTTTCATCTGATTCTCCTGAGTCTGGGCCATGGTGGTGAAGGCGGGCAAGGCCAGGCTCGCGAGAATGGCGGTGATCGTGATCACCACCAACAGCTCGATCAGAGTGAAGGCGTGGTTGCGTTTCGTTTTCATGGGATGTGTAAGTTGATGGGTGGGATGATGTGATTTGAAAAACGGAATATTCCGCTATTCACCCCACTTAGACTTAAACGCAGTTGAAATACGAGGCAAGAATTGTGCCGTTCATCACATGGCGTTAGCCGTAGGTAAAACTCACGCCAGGGCCAGAAGAGTCACTTTGAGCTCCTGGCAGAGCCTGAAAACTTCCTCCCGTCCGAGGAGCAGGGTCATGCCCGCCTCCACGGCGATCAAGTCCACTCCGGCAGCCGCCGCGGTGCGGATCGTCTCCGGTCCCACCACGGGCACATCAAAGCGCATGTCCTGATTGGGCTTCGAGACCTTCACCATCGTGGCGCCGCCACGGCCCAGGGCACCGCCGCGCTTGACGGCCTCATTCGTGCCCTCAAAGGCCTCCACCGCCAGCACCGTGCCGTTCTTCACCACCACCGTCTGGCCGATGTCCAGCCGGCTGCTTTCCTTGGCGATTTTGAAGCCGTACTCCGCATCTTCCTGCCGCCGCTTCTTGATCTGCGGTCCCGCCACATGGCCGGGCCCGGGCATCAGGTCTTCGAGAAAAGTCGTGGCAGGCAGCAGCGTGATGCCATCCTTCGCCAGCTCATTGGCGATGCCACCAAACAGCGTCTCCGCGTTCCGCTGCTTCAGCTTTGCCATCATGATCAGCGTGCGGAAGTCCGGGCGCAGATCGAAGAGATTCTTCGGCGCGATCTGCCCCACCATCACCGTCTGCGTCACGCCCTGCTTTTTGAAAAAGGAAATCATCTTGCCCAGCTGCCCCACGCGGAACCACTCGATGGCATCCACCATGCCTGCCAGCTCCGGCTTCGTCTCATTCGTAAACGCCGCCGCCACTAGCTTCTTCACCCCAGCCTTCCGCGCCGCAGCCACAAAGGTTTCCGGATAAATGCCGTTTCCGGCAATGAGGGCGATGGTGTCGAGGTTCGGGGCGGTCATGCGCATTCCAGCATTGGACGTACTCGAGGCTTAGGCAAGCGGCGTCCTGCTTTGGCTAGATCGCTGATGACTTCGTCCACGACTTCGCAAAGCTCTTCATAAAGTTTCACGGGATTGTCACCATGAATTCCAGTGATCAAATCAGGGCAATGACCGACGTAAACACCGTCCTTGGCGCTCCAATCGACCCATTTGTGATATTTGTCGGCGGTTTTCATTCGAGTGTTTTGTCGATAGCTTGGCGGATTTGCTTCTCCTGATAATGTTTCACATCAGCTCCCTCTTTTCCACTGACAGTGACCGCACCAAGATAGCGCGAATGATAAAATTTGCGATGTGAACCTTTGCCGCCTCCTGCTGATTGGGAAAACCCGGCACGGAGCAGATCTCGGATGAGTTCGCGGACTTTTCTTGGCATGGTTTAAAGCTTAAACTTCTCACACTGCCCCATGAACTTCCTCGGGTTGTCCCAAGCCACGCGCTGGATCATCTCCGCACTCCACCCGCGCTGGCGCATGGCCTGCATGGTCTTCGGCACGGCGAGGGGATCGCTGATGCCCCAGTCGCAGGCGCTGTTCATCCAGATTTGTTCGGCGTGGCGCTGCTCCAGCATGTCGATGGCGCGGTTCGGGGTGCATTTGCTTTCAGGATACAGCGTGATACCGGCCCAGAAGCCGTGATCGAGAACGTGGTCGATGGTGTGCTCTTCGACGTGGTCGATGATCACGCGCTCGGGCTTGATCTTGGGGAAGTTTTTCAGCGCTTCGACGATCAGGCGCGTGCCCTTGAGCTTGTCTTCCAAATGGGGCGTGTGGATGAGCACCAGCGCATCGTAATCCTGCGCCACCTGCACATGCTGCTCGAAGATTTTGAGCTCGTTGCGGCTGTTCTTGTTCAGGCCGATCTCGCCAATGCCGAGCACGCCGGGTTTGTCGATGAACTGCGGGATCAGCGCGATGACGTCGTCCGCCAGTTTGATATCCTCGGCCTCCTTCGGATTGATGCACAGCCAGGAGTAATGCTGGATGCCAAACTTCGCGGCACGCTTCGGCTCATACTCGGTGATCTGGCGGAAGTAGTCGTAGAAGCCTTCGGCGCTGGCGCGGTCGTAGCCGGCCCAGAACGCGGGCTCGCAGATCGCCTGGCAGCCGGCGATGGCCATGCGCTCATAGTCATCCGTGGTGCGGCTGACCATGTGGCCGTGGGGCTCGATGTAATTCATGGGGGGCGGTGGTTGGCGATGGTTTCCGGTTGTTGGGCGGCAATCACAAACGACTGCCAGCAACGACAACCCTCACTTCTTATACGCGCCAATCGCGCCCTGCATTGCCGCTTTCTCCACGGGTTCCACACTCGGATCGCTGAAACTCAGCAGCACATCGCGCGCGCGCTGGGGCTGGTCCTGGGAGAGCAGGGCGATGGCGTTTTTCAGGGCCTGCACGCGGAAGTCGCCTTCCTGCCCGGCACGCTGCACGCGGTCGAGAAAGGCGGCGAGGTCGATGAGCTTCGAACGCGAGTCCATGAAGCCCAGATCGACCAGATTGACTTGGGTTGGGGGTGTCCAATCAGGCATGTTGAGAATGTAGTCGCCCCATGCCCCATCGCAACCGCTGGATCGTTGCGCTGTCGATTCTGCATGCCATGGTGGGAGACTCATGCCCGACTTCACCCCTGACGAACTGAGCCGCTACGCGCGGCATTTGGCGATCCCCGAATTCGGGATCGAGGGCCAGCGCAAGCTGAAGGCGGCACGCGTGCTGTGCATCGGGGCAGGGGGTCTGGGCTCGCCCATCACGATGTATCTGGCGGCGGCAGGCATCGGCGGAATCGGCCTGGTGGACCCGGATGTGGTGGAGATCACCAATCTGCAGCGGCAGATTCTCTTCGGGCAGAAGGACCTCGGGCGCAAGAAGCTGGACGCCGCACGCGACCGGCTGGCCGACATCAATCCGCATGTCGACATCCAGGTTTACCCGGAGCTTTTCACCGCGGCGAATGCCATGAAGATCGCGGCGGACTACGATGTCATCATCGATGGCACGGACAATTTCCCCACGCGCTACCTCAGCAACGATGTGGCCGTGTGGCTGCGCAAGCCGAATGTGTATGGCAGCATCCTGCGCTTTGACGGGCAGGTGGGCGTGTTTGCCCCGCATCTCGGTGCGCCCTGCTACCGCTGCATGTGCCCGCAGCCCCCGCCTCCGGGCATGGTGCCCTCCTGTGCGGAAGGCGGCGTGCTGGGCGTGCTGCCGGGGCTCATCGGCACCATGCAGGCGCTGGAGGCCATCAAGCTCATCACCGGCATCGGCCAGCCGCTCCTTGGAAAACTGATGCATGTGGACACCCTGAGCATGCGCTTCCGCACGCTGACCCTGCGCCGGGACCCGGGCTGCCCCGTGTGCGGCGACCATCCCACCATCACCGAACCCATCGATTACCAAGGCTTCTGCGGCATCACCGCCGCCGCCCCTCCAGATGTTCCCACCATGACCGTTCACGAACTCAAAGAACTCCGCGAAGCCGGAGACAATCATTTCCTGCTGGATGTGCGCGAGCCGCACGAGCAAAGCATCTCACGCATCTCAGGTGCAGTGCTCATTCCCCTGGGCGAACTCGGAACCCGCACCGCCGAGCTGCCGCGCGACAGGCGCATCCTCGTTCACTGCAAGAGCGGCGGCCGCAGCGCGCGTGCCGTGAGCCTGCTGCGTGAGCAGGGCTTTGAAAACGTCTGGAACATCTCCGGCGGCATCATCGCCTGGGCGCGTGAAATTGACCCCTCCATGGCTGAATACTGAATACTGATGCAAAACGAAACCCAATGGCTCAATGATTTTCTGCCCCTGCTGCGCTGCCCGGACACGCACCAGCCCCTGCGCCGCGCGACGCCGGAGGAGTGTGCGGCCAACAAGGTGGACGCTGCCCTGGCGACCGCCGATGGCACGCGGGTGTTTGTGATTGATAACGGGATTCCGATTCTGCTGCCGAGGTAGGAGCGAAGGCGCGAAGGGATCTTGGCGGCCGAAGTTCCAATGGGGAGTCTGACCGTCCAGCGCGAATTTGGAGTGCGGCACGCGTAGCTGCCGCTTTCGAGCGTCTCGTGGTGCGCATGGGCTGACCGGCCTGCGAAGGATCACCGGCTGCCGCAGTCGGACATCTTCTTTCATGCGTGCGTCACCGAGTCCGGCTAAAGCGGTAGCTGCGTTCGTTCCTCACTCCGCGACCGCAGTCCATATGGAACGGCTGCGATACGAACGCATTGGTGCTACACCCTGCTCACCACCGGCACTTCCTTCTGCAATGCCGCCACGATGATCTGCTCCGCATGGGTGATGGGCAGGGAGTAGTGGCCATCAATCTCGGACCAGTGCGTCTCGGCCTGCGGGATGAGCTGGGCGATCTGCTGGGTGTAGGTCCAGGCGATGTTGCGGTCCTGCTTGCCATGCCAGAAGCGGATGGGGAAATTGATCTGGCTGACTTCGAAGCCCCATTCGCTGAGGTAGATGTCCGCATCGGCGATGACGCTGCGCGGGCCGCGATCCAGCGCGCCGAGCGTGGCATCCCGCACCACATCGTAGATGCCGGGTAGCAGCAGCACGCGGCGGTCTTCCTGACCCAGCAGTTTCATGAGCCAGCGCAGCGGTGCCTTGTGCGGATTTCCCCGGGCAGCCATGCCGCCCACGCGCAGGACGAGCCCGAGGATGGTGGGAAAATAATGCCGCAGCTGGATCATGAAGCGGTAGAGCCAGAACATCTGCCGGTCTCCCAGAAACTTCAGCGGGGGCGCACCGCAGATGATGGAGGCGGAGAGCAGGCGGCGGTTCAGCTTCAGCGCGGTGACGAGGACATACGGGCCGCCGCCGGACCAGCCGAGGACGTGGTAGTTGTCCGCACCCACATGCCTGGCCAGTTGTTCCAGCGTGTCCGGCCAGTCGAGCAAGGCGCGGCGCTGCTGGAAATCGGAGAGGCCGATGCCGGGGCGGTCCGGGCAGATGAGGCGCATGCCGTGCTTTTTGGCATGCTCATGGAAGAGCGAGCCCTGCACGCGTGAGGAGGGCCAGCCGTGGAAGTAGAAGGCCACCTCGCCGCGCGGATCACCGTACTCGCAATAGCCCAGCTTGAGGCCGTTGGAGAGGGTGAAGGTATGGTCTGACATGCGGGAGAGCGGGGGCGGAGTGTGCTGTTTCAATTCGCGCCTTCAAGCGCCTTTTCACCCAGCAGCGGACTGCTGCGCGGCACACGGTAGCGGCGCAGGCCGAACTGCGTGACGGCCTTGTCCTGCAAATGGGCCACGGCTTCATCCACGGAGTCGGTCCATTTGATGAGGTCGAGATCTTCCGCGCTGATGGTGGCGCCTTTGAGCATGTGGTCCATGAACTGGCGCATCTCCGGCCAGAAATCGCTGCCCATGATCACGATGGGGAAGCTCTTGAGCTTCCGCGTCTGGATGAGCGTGAGCGCCTCAAACATCTCGTCCATGGTGCCAAAGCCGCCGGGCATGATGATGAAGCCGTAGCTGTACTTGATGAGCAGCGTCTTGCGCACGAAGAAATGCTCCATGGTCACCCAGCGGTCGAGATAAGGATTGTGGCTTTGTTCAAAAGGCAGCCGGATGTTGCAGCCGACGCTGCGTCCTCCAGCATCTTTTGCGCCACGATTCGCAGCTTCCATGATGCCGGGGCCACCGCCCGTCAAAACGGTGAAGCCCATCTTCGCGATGGCCGCGCCCATGTCCCGCGCCAGTTTGTAGTAGGGATGATCTTCCGGGAAGCGGGCCGAGCCAAACACAGTGATGCACGGGCCCACGAAATGCAGCGAGCGGAAGCCGATGATGAAGTCCTTCGCCACGCTGTAGAGCAGCTGCAGATCCCGCAGACGGCGGTTTGGGCCGCTGAGGAGCGCGCGGTCCTCCAGCTGGCTGCAGAACTGCTCATCGGCGTGGATCTGGGCGGGGGTGACTTGCGTGACGGGCGCTGGCGCAGGAGCGCTGGTCGCCACCGTTCCGGGTTCGGGTTCCCGGTCGAGAAGGGTTGGAGCTGGCATGGTTGGTTTGATAAACTTGGAATGCAAATGCGGTGCTTTTGTTCACCACGATGTGGATTATTTAAAGAATTCCTAAACTGATTTCCAGTAAGCGAAACGCCTGTGGTGCTGCTCTCTGGCATGGGGTTGAAAGCCATGGGCACCTTCGATTCTGCCGCAGAGGGGCGGAGAGGCAG
>NZ_JBAQCR010000043.1:0-3495 GCF_049294395.1 Prosthecobacter sp. | reverse complement strand
CGAAGCCGCCACCTCCGTGAACCTGCGCAATCCACGCTACGTGGAGCGTGCGCTGGAGATCTGCCTGCTCTCCGGCCGCCCGCAGTCCGGCCTGCGGCGCTCCTTTGAGCAGGCCGAGCCGCAGGTGAATGGCGTCATCCTCACCTGGGACCGCGAGACGCTCTACCGCCGCATCAATCAGCGCACGCTGGACATGTTTGCCGCCGGGCTCATCGAGGAAGTCCGCGCCCTGGGCCCGCTCTCCCCCACGGCGGAAAAGGCCATCGGCGTGCGGGAAATCCGCGCCCACCTGGCCGGGCAGGTGTCGCTGGAGGACACCCTCGCCGCCATCCAGCAGGCCACCCGGCACTACGCCAAGCGACAAATCACCTGGTTTCGGCGCGAGCGCTGCTTCCAAACGATTTGCCTCGATTCCGTTCCGGCGGCAGAGTACGCACTCCCCCATCTCCTCGAATTTTTTCCATGCCTCCGCCCGTCCAGCCTGTCCGCCCCGTCTTCGTCAATCTAGGCCCACGCAGCTACCTCGTCCAGGTCGGTCGCGACATGCTCAAAACGCTGGGTGAAGAGGTGAACAAAAAGCTGCCGGACCGCACCAGCTGTGCCGTGGTCACGGATTCAAATGTGGGCCCGCTCTACGCTGAGAAGGTGCTGCAAAGCCTGCGCGATGCCGGCAAAAAGCCCCACCTCATCACCGTGCCTGCCGGGGAGTCCTCCAAATCCCTCACCTGGAGCGAGTCCGTGCTCAGCGAGATGGTGCGCTTTGGCCTGGACCGCAAGAGCTTCGTCGTCGCCCTCGGCGGCGGCGTCATTGGCGATCTGGCAGGCTTCTGCGCCTCCGTGTACCAGCGCGGCATTCCTTATGTACAGGTGCCCACCACCGTGCTCTCCCAGGTGGACAGCTCCGTGGGCGGCAAGACTGGCGTGAACCTGCCCAATGCGAAAAACATGGTCGGCTGCTTTCACCAGCCGGTGCACGTCATCGCGGATCTCGACACCCTCAGCTCCCTCCCCACCCGCGAGTGGAACGAAGGCTTTGCGGAAATCATCAAGCACGCCTGCATTCGCGATGAGTCCATGTTCAAGGCCATCGAAGACATCGCCGCGGGCAAGGGAGACATCGTCGGCCTCATCCGCCGGAACATCGCCATCAAGGCCGTCATCGTGGAGGCCGATGAATATGAAACCATCGGCACCCGCGCCCTGCTGAATTTCGGCCACACCCTCGGCCATGCCATCGAGGCCGCCGCAGGCTACGGCAGGCTGCTGCACGGAGAGGCCATCAGCCTCGGCCTGCGCGCCGCCGCCTGGCTCTCCACCCAGGTCTCCGATCTCACCAGCGATCACTACGAGCGCATCCTCAACCTTCTCAAACTCTGCGATCTCCCCCTGCGCCTGCCGGACGATCTCGACACCGAAGAGATCATGCGCATCGCCCGCACCGACAAAAAATTCGAAAACGGCAAGATCCGCTTCGTGCTCCTGCGCAAGATCGGCGAAGCCTACGTGAGCAAGGACGTCCTCGAAGGGCATCTGAAGCAGGCGCTGGATGAGCTGCGGAAGTAGGGGGGCGTTTGTCCTCTGGAAGCCGTAGGATGGGTGTGGCGACAGCCCGCCCGTCTGTCAGCGCATGATGACGCCACATGACCCGGTGCCGCCCAGAAGTCGGGCGGTTTGGCGAAGAGCACGTTGGAGCATTGGAAAGAACCACTCGCCAAACACACCCAACCTACGATCCGGACCGGACACCTCTCCGCAACTCTTCGACTTTTTTGCTTCTTTTTGCGCCTCTTTGCGGCCACTCTCCCGTCCGTCACTTCTGAATGCGCTTCCTCACCCCCAGCTACCTGCACCTCCTCTGGCTCGCGCTGATCCCGCTGGTGCTGTGGCTTTTCCGCCGGCAGGCGAAGCGGGTGCCGGTTTCCACGCTGCTGTTTTTCAAATCGCTCGCGCGTGAGCATCAGGAGTCCGCGTGGCTGCGGCGCATCAAGAAATGGCTCTCGCTGCTGCTCACGCTGCTGGTGCTGCTCTTTGCCATCCTGGCGCTCGCACGGCCCAGCGGCAATCTCTCCGCCGATGCCATCAGCGCCGTCGTCATGGTGGTGGACTGCTCCGCCTCCATGGCCGCGCAGGATCTGCAGGGCCAGACCCGGCTGGACGCGGCCAAGCAGCGCGTGAAGGAACGCATCCGCTCTCTGCCAGACCAGACCGTGGTATCTCTCATCGCCTTTGATGCTCGCGCCCGCGTGCTGCTCTCCCGCAGCCGCAACCATCGCGAATGCCTGCGCCTGCTCGAAGAGCTCACCCCCACGCCCATCGAAGGCAAACCGGAGTCGGCACTGACCGTGGCCCAGCGCCTCGCGGATCTCGAAACCCACTCCCGCATCTGGATGGCGAGCGATTCACAGCCTTCATCAACAACTGCGGTCGATTGGATTCCCGTGGCCCTCAAGGAGCCGCTCAATGTGGGCCTCACCGGCTTTCAGATCCGCCACAGCCCGCTGGCGCGTGATCGTTATGAGGCCTTCGTGAAAGTCAGCGCCTCCGCCGCCAACAAGGACAAGGCCACCACCACGCTCGAAATTTCCATCGCCGGGCGCATCGCGCAGTTGCGTGAGCTTGATCTCGCCCCCGGAGAATCCAGTGCTCTCATCCTGCCTCTGGAAGGCGTGCGCGGCCAGCAGATGGAGATCCGCCTGAAGACCGCCGGCGACTGCTTCGGCTGGGACGACGGCCTCGCCGCACCGCTGCCCAAAACCAGACCGCTCACCGTCGCGTGGTTTGCTGACAAGCCCGATCCCTTCACCGAACTGGCGCTCTCCGCCCTCATCGAAAACGGCCGCATCGAAATGCGCAAAGGAGATCCTAAAGCCTGGCCGCCGAAGGAGCAGCCCGACGTGTATGTGTTTGAAAACTGGCTGCCCAAGGAACTGCCCGCCGACCGTCCGGTGATCTCCCTCACACCGCAGAGCAGCTCCGGCCCGCTGCAGGCACGCGCCATCAAGAGCATCCCGCATGACGGCGTGCGCTCCGTGCAGCCGGACCATCCCCTGCTCTTCCGCGCCAGCAGCAGCCGCATTGCCGTCACGCAGACCACGCTGCTCAAGCTGCCCGCCTCAGTCGAGCCGCTGTGGTTTGCCGGCAACGAGCCCGTGCTCGCCGCCGGAGAGTTCAACGGCCAGCGCCTTGTGGTCACCGCGTTCTCGCCCTCGCAGTCCGAGCAGCTCGCCCTGCTGCCCTCCTTTCCCCTCATCCTCGGCAACGCGCTCTACTGGTGCGCCGAAAACAGCGAAGCCCTCACCGACATGCGCACTCTGCACACCGGCGAGATGCTGCACACCGACAGCCTCGTGCAATGGCACGCGTGGAACGGCGAGTCCTTCATCGAAGTGTCCGACGATCCCGCGCACGGCCTCCTCGCGCTGAACCGCATCGGCAGCTGGGAAACCGGCAAGGACCGCAGCGGCACCTGCGCACTGATCTCCGCCGCCGAGACGA
>NZ_JBAQCR010000042.1:0-51221 GCF_049294395.1 Prosthecobacter sp. | reverse complement strand
TAGTCCCCGCTGGTGCCATCATCCACCACGACATCAGAGATCACCTGCTCGCCCGCGTCAGTGACCACGCCATTGTTGTTGAAGTCCACCCATCCATTCAGATACGCCGGCGCACCGGTCGTGTTGTTGAGTTTGACGGTCACCGCCACACCCGCCTGCCCCTGCACAAGAATGGCCTGCAAGGTCACGCCGTCTTCGTCATTGAAGTTGGTGATGTCATCGCCCGTGGCTGCCAGATTGGTGACCGCGGTGATTTCCGTGTCCTCCAGATCGCCGATGCCCAGGGCGCTTGAGTTGTAGCTGCTGGCATCTGCAAAGCGTGAGAAGTCGCCGTGATCGGACGGGGACTGGACAGTGATGTTGTAATCCTCCACCTCGCCTGTTCCGGACATTCCGGTGTCACCGGGCGTGGCGATGGAGCTCAATCTGAAACGCGCCCCGATGGCTCCGGTCGCTGCCGCGCTTGGCACCGTGAAGCTGTAGCTGCGGCTGCTGCCACTGGTGCCGGTGGTCACGACGTCATTGATGATGATCTGCTCACCCGCGTCCGTGAGGAGGCCGTTGTTGTTGAAGTCGATCCAGCCGTTGAGGAAAGCGTCCGCCCCGCTGGTGTTCGTGAGGTTGACCGTCACACTCACACCGGACTGTCCTTGAATGACGGTGGCAGGCAGCGTCACACCGTCTTCGTCATCACTGCCGTTGGTGTCATCACCCGTCGCAGCGGCATTGGCGAGCCCGGAGCTTTCACTGTCCACCAGCGCGCCCATCCTTACCGAGGTCGAAGTGGTGCTGCCGGCGATCCCGAATGAAGAATCGTCCCCGAAGTCCGATGGCGGCAGGATATTGACCACATAGTCTTCCACTTCTCCGTTGCCGCTCGCTCCGGTGGAGCCCGGGCTGCTGGTGGATGTCAGTCGTACTCGCACACCCACGCTCCCCGCGCTGGCACCGCCCGGCACCGTGAAGCTGAGAGTCCTGTTGCTGTTCGATGTGCCCGTCGCGATCAAGGTGTTGGCCGCAATCTGCTCACCGGAATCGGTGAGCACGCCGGTGTTGTTGTAGTCGATCCAGGCGTTCAAATAAGCCGTCGCACCCGTGGTGTTGGTGGTGTTCACGGTCATGCTGCCGGAAGTTCCCTGCACGATGAAGGCTGGCAGAGTCACGCCGTCTTCGTCATCAGCGCCGGAGAGATCATCGCCCGTGGCGGTTGCATCGGTGGTCGCGGCAGACTCCGTATCAAACAACGCGCCGAGTTTGAGGTTGGCGTTGTAGTTGCTGCTGACGCTGCCAAAGCTGGCGTAGTCGCCGAAGTCCGTTGCTGCAGGAGTGAGCGTGTAGCTGCGGGTGGCCTGGCAGCCGTTGGCGTCCGTGGCGCTCACGGTAAAGGATGCTGCGGTTGTACTGGTAGGAGTGCCCGAGATGACCCCGGTGCTGGAGTTCAGCGTCAGACCCGCCGGCAATGTGCCGCTGATCAGCGCAAATCCATAGGGCTGCGTGCCACCCGTCGCGCTGAAGGTCTGGCTGTAGGCGGAGTTCACCATGCTGGCGGCCAGACTGGACGGGCTCAGAGTGATGGCTGAACACGGCTTCACAGTGTAAGCCTGGGTGCCATAGTAGCCAAGGTTGTCAGTGGCGCGGAGCGTGAAATTGAAGGTCGATGAGCTGGTGGGCGTACCGCTGATCACTCCCGTGCTGGCATTCAACGTGAGCCCGGTCGGCAGGGAACCACTGGCAACGCTCCACGTGAAGGTTGGCGATGTACGCGCGACACTGAGGCCGTCATCAGCTCCAATCAGTTTGAAGGAGGAGTTGAACGAGGTCTGCGTCCCGGGGGCTGCGAAGAGTTCAATGGCCTCCCCTCCGCCTTGTTCGAAGAACACGAGTTCGATCACGTGGATTCCCGCCGTGAGTGTGACCGTGCCTAATCTGTCTGAAGTCGCGTGCAGCGTGTCGTCGTTGATCACCGCCGATCCGTCGATCTTGACGCGTGCACCGTCGTCGGAGTTCGTGAGAAAGGTCCATTCACCGGCGGTCGGGATGGTGATGATGCCCGTGGCTTTCAGGGCAAAATTATCACCCGACCCTCCTGGGAAGCCGGTGTCTGTGACGTGCCCTCCACCGGCACTGCTGCCATTGTAGGCGATGGTTGAAGCGGTGCCGGTCCAGTTGCTGATGCGGTTCGTTCCGGCCAGCACGGCATCTGCTGCGGCGAGAGTGCCGACCGATGTCGATGAGAATGCCTGCTGAACGTCAAATCCAGACTCCAGGCCGGTCATCGTCTGGGAGTAAGCGGTGCTAACAGTCGGCGGTGGAAGTGTTGTGGGAGTGATGGTGATGAAATTGAAAACCTGCAGCAGCAGAGTGGCGGATCCCTGGCAGCCGTTCGCATCCGTGGCGGTGAAGGTGAGGCTTGCTCCGCTCTCAGTGCTCACCGTTGGCGTGCCCGAAATCACTCCGGTGGATGAATTGAAACTCAGGCCCGCAGGCAATGTCCCTGAAGTCAGCGCCCAGGTGTAGCTTCCGTTTCCGCCGCTGGCCCCCAGTGTCTGTGAGTAAGGCCAGCTCACCGCACCATCTGACAGGGAGGAAGTGCTGAGCGTGATGCTGGGACAGGAGATCGTCGTGACGTAGTCTTCCACCTCACCGTTGCCTTTGAGACCAGTGGGGCCGGGCGTGCTGGTCGAGGTCAGTCGCACACGCAGCCCGGCGGTGCCCATGGAGGCCGTGGCGGGCACGGTGAAACTCACCGTTCTGTTCGAATTCGAGGTGCCCGTGACGATCAGGGTGTTGGTGGCAATCTGTTCACCAGAATCAGTGAGCACTCCGTTGCGATTGTAGTCGATCCAGGCGTTGAGATACACCGTGGAACCGCTGGTGTTGGTGACGTTGACTGTGAGGCTGCCGGTGGTTCCCGTCATTATGCTTGCGGGCACGGTCACGCCGTCCTCGTCATCGCTGCCCGTGGTGTCGTCACCCGTGGCAGTCGCGT
Source organism: Prosthecobacter sp. (assembly GCF_049294395.1). Taxonomy (GTDB): domain Bacteria; phylum Verrucomicrobiota; class Verrucomicrobiia; order Verrucomicrobiales; family Verrucomicrobiaceae; genus Prosthecobacter. The sequence goes on along the minus strand of NZ_JBAQCR010000042.1, from coordinate 48,232 downwards.
TCGCGGTGATGGCCGTTTCGCTGTCCGTCGTGGCACCGATTTTGATGCTGCTGACCGTGGTGCTGCTGGCGCTGGTGAAAACGGAGTAGTCACTGAAGTCGGTCGCCGCAGTGGCTGCCGTCGCTGCGGCAAGCAAAACGCAGCACATTGAAACGAGGAGACGTGTCGCTTTCAGGCGACACGTCAGACCAAAGAACCGTGATGCGTTTTCCCTCATGGGGTGGCGTTAGAGCAGGGAGGGGCGTGTCATGCGGCGGGCGCGGCGTGTCAGATGGGCGGCAGTCGCAGCGAGCAGCAGGAAGGCCGAGCCGGGCTCTGGCACCACGGCTGTTTGCAGGCTGAACGCTCCAGGGGTCGTGGAATACGTTCCTGGGCCCTGCACGTTATTAGCACCGCCAATGATGGTGCTGTTCGCATCGGTCAGCTGCCAGTAGTAAGAATTGCTGTCAGCTGTATTGGGTATGACCCAGTCATCGGTCTGATCTCCCACGGGGGAGCCGTCGGTCACCAGCGCCCACTCGCTGCCTGGCACAATGGATTTGGAATTGTAGGCCCAGAGATAAACCGTATCCCCCATGGTGAAGATATCGGCAGGACTGGCATCAGGTGAATTCGAGGAGCCATCCGGGTTGAAGTCGAAGCCCCCTAAAAAATACCGCCCGACCGGAATCGGCTCTGGATTCCAGCCGTTCGCATCCGGATAATACGCACGATCAAGCACGTGCCAGTTGGCCTGCCATTGATCAACGTTCTGATACGTGGGGGTGAAACCGCCGGTAAAAGTCCCAATCTCAAACGAATAAGTGGCATCCAGAGCGTTGCCGGAACTGTCGAACAAATTGTCGCCGAAGCTGCTGTTCCAGTAGACCGAGCTGGCCTGGGCACCGTGGGTCCACGCCAGCGCCACAGCGAGGCAGAGGAGTCTGGGTAGTGTGGAGGTTTTTTTCATCGGGGTTTTGGGCTGTTGGCGGCGGGGGAAATCGGAGAAACGAGCGTGTCAGGAAGCTTCCGGGCAGGGATGTAATTGAGATTTAGGCACTTACGTATCACATATATTATAATTATAATAACAACAATGCCAGCAAACAAGTCTGAATTCGGATTTATTTGGAAATCTTGACTGTTCGGGCTTGTCGTTAGTTATGCCCCGCTATGGGAAGGGGCATCTGCTGGCAGACCACGATCCCAGCCTAGGCTCTTGGGGGGCGCATGACCGGCGACCTTGTTCTGCAGTCCCGCGCCTGTTCTTCCCTTAAGTGCAGAATCTCATGGCGCTGGCTCATGTCGCGGCTAATGGAGCCGATGAAGTTGGAACAAGGCCAGATTTGGAAGCAGGGAGAGAATTACATCCGCATTGTGGAATGGGCGCGTCTGTCCATCGAGTACAAGGTGATGAAGGACCCCATCTCCAAGCTGGGAACGCTGCATAAAGTCACGAAGAAGGAATTCTGCCGCCTCCTCAAAGGAGCCGTGCTGCTGAAGCCGGACGATCTGCCTTCCTCAGAGGCGCCAGCGGACGAAGTGGACGAGGAAGAATTCTCCGCCGAGCTTGAAAAGGCCATCAGCCAGAGCATTGCAGCGGACCTCCGCTGCATCCTCGATGGAGCCAATGACGGTGATAGCGATTCGGTGCTGGAAGCTCACGCCCGCCTCAAGGACGCTGTCAGCACCACCGATCTCCCATTGCTGCTGGATGCGCTGAAGTCACCTGACAATAATTTCTGGTCCCGGGAACTCATCGGCGAACTGGTGGCGAAAACGGGCGGTTCAGACTGTCTGGCAGAACTGCTCGAAGCTCTTGCCGCAGGTTTTGCCGAAGGCCATGACAACGATGGCCTGCAGAGCAGCCTCATCATGCTGGCCGAGGGCGAGCCGGAAAAATGCCGCCGGAAGCTGAGCGAACTGCTGGCCGGGCCAAATTTTAAAAATCAAGAGGCTGCCGAGTGGCTCCTGACATTCATCCCATAACCTTCACACCGTTTCAAAGAACAGAGTGAACTCGTGCCGGTTGTACGTCAGGTGCGTCTGCGCAAACAAACGCAGCCCAGCAGCCTTGGACATCGCAACGATGAGGCGGAACAGCTCGTTGGGTTCATCCAGTGAATCAACCCGCGGCACCTTGAGTGTGAAAACAACGAGGCCCCCCGGCTTGAGAAACCGTGACAGCCGGATCACTTGCTCGATGGATTCCTCCGGCGGTCCGTTCATGTCGCACAGCAGCGCGTCATAGGCCGTCCCGGCCTTTGGCTGAAAGGCGGCCACGTCCTCCAGGAAAAACTTCAGTCCGGGCCGGCCATCGAGTCGTTTGTCCAGCGGCGCACGATCAATCGCCGTCACCCGCTGGTTGCGCGCGAGCAGTTCCGACGTCATGCCACCGGGGCAGGCCCCCAGTTCGATCCAGTGCGCTCCCTCCCTCATTGGCGGTCGGTACAGCAGCAAATAATGCAGCGCCTCCGCGATCTTGGCACCCGCGCGGCTGATCGTGTCCGGTGCATCCTGATCAATGTACTTGCTGCCACCTGCGTAAAGACCGTTTGAGGCACGCGGACTCTGCATGCCGCAAAACAGGCCTTCTTTTCCCACAAGGCAAAACAGGGTTTCCGCCGTCGGGTCCTGTTCCTCCACCGTCGCCGCAGCCAGCTTGGGAAACAGTTGCAGCACCCTGCCGCGTAGATTGGAGGCCAGCCCTTTGTAATACTTGTCAGGGGACGTGGGCTGCAGCGTGCCGATGAAAATCCCCTGCGGTTTGCGTTCACCAAACTTCTTCAGCAGTGTCTGTGCCGCCTTCTCAATGAAGCCGTCCATTTTCTGCGCATTGCACGGCCAGGTGTGGTCCATTGGCAGATTCCAGCGCGCAAACTTCGCGGCTTCAGACTGGCGGATTGCCGCCGGGGTCGCTGTCTTGATAAGATAATAATCCTGCCCCAGCCGTGTGTTCGATACCGCTCCCATTTGCTTCAGCACAGTTTCGGCGATTCCCTCGAAAATTTCGGGGATGCGCACCAGCCAGGGGCGCTGAGCTGGGGGAGTGGCGGTCGTTTCGCTGTCGGTCATGTCCTCCTGCACTCGCGCCACATTGTCCTGTCTGCAAGCAGAGGAGTGCGGCAGGCTGCTCTCAATCGCCGCCTTCGGTGCGGCGCGTCACCCATTCCACCGCTGCACGCACCAGCTCGGGGGCCGTGTGGATGCCGAGCTTCGTTTTGATATGGGAACGGTGGGCCTCAACGGTTTTGACGCTGAGCCGCAGATCATGGGCGATCATGCTCGTGCCGCGGCCTTGGCCGAGAAGTTCGAAAATCTCCAGCTCCCGGTCGCTGAGTTTCTCCACAGAGCTTTTGCTGTTGCTCTCCCGGCCCGTCACAAAGCTGTTCAGCATCAGCAGGTTCGCCGCAGCACTGAGATACAATTCGCCACTGAGCACATGCCGGATGGCCGCCACCACCTGGTCCGGCGGGGCTTGCTTCATCAGGTAGCCGCGCGCTCCGGCACGCAGCGCCCGTTCGGCGTAGAGAGATTCATCGTGCATGGACAGCACCAGCACTGGCAGGTGGGGTTTGAGCACCTTGAGAGATTTCACCAGCTCGATGCCATTGATGTCCTTCAGGGAAATGTCAGCGATCACAAGGTCGAACTCATGGCGCTCCACCAGTCCCAGGGCTTCCGTAGCTGTCTCGGCCTCGCCACAGATGATGATGTCATCCTCATGATCGAGAAGCATCGCGATGCCTTTGCGGAAAATGGGATGGTCATCCACGATGAGAATGCGGTGCCGGCAAACTTCCAAAGGAACGGGGTGCTTGGAAGGAGAGGCATTCATCCGGGGTTCAAAGTAGGAGATGGGATGGATGCCGGCGGTGGCTGCTGCCCGACAGCAATCATTGGCAGCACGCAGGATACCCGCGTCCCGTGATTCTTGCGTCTGCCGATGCTGAAATCCGCCCCGATCACATCCGCACGGTACTTCATCAGGCGCACTCCCATGCCGTCGCCCACATGAATGACCTCCGGCATGCCGCACCCGTCATCTGCCACGCTCAAGGACAGAAGATTATACCGCAGCCTCAGGCTCAGGGTGATCGAGCGCGCCCCCGAATGCTTCAGCGCATTGGTCACCGCCTCCTGGGCGATGCGATATAAATGCAGCGCCACACTGTTGTCCGTGATGGGGATCATTCGCTCGCAGCGCAGCCGGCATGAGATGCTGCCGTTGCTGCGTGCCGCCAGTTCATGCAGGGCGGAGACCAGGCCTTCGGCATCCATGACCACGGGATGCAGTCCTTTGGCGATGTCGCGTGAGGCCTCCACGGATTGATGGATCAAAGCCGCCAGCCGTGAGGCCTCCGCCGCCGGTCCAGCGAGCTCCTGCGCCTCCAGGGTTTTTGCCAATGACCGCGCCATCAAGGCCAGCCCGGAGAGCGACTGGCACAGCCCGTCGTGCAGATCCTGGCCCATCCGGCGCTGCTCCTGTTCGGAGATGTCGATCAGCGCGTTTTCCAGCCTGTTCCGTTCCTCGATCTGCGCCGTCAGTTTCTCATTGGCGGACACCAGCTCCGCCGTGCGTTCCGCCACGCGCTGCTCCAGCTCTTTCTGTGTCTGCCGCTGTTCGGTGATGTCCGTGGCCACACCCAGTACCTTGTCGCAAACCCCGGCCTCGTTGAACAGCGGCACCTTCCCCGTGCTGAACCAGCGCACCTGCCCGTCTGCCTGGGTGATTTCTTCCTCTGGAATCTGCAGGGCCTTGCCACTCGACATGACGTCGTGGTCGATTTGCTGAAAATGCGCGATCTGCTCCGGCGTGCGGTTGAAGTCAGCATCAGTCTTTCCCGCAAGCTTCTCCGCCGTGGTGCCGCAGCTGCGTGCGAGTGCGGCGTTGCCCAGCAAGAATTTCCCGTGCTTGTCCTTCACAAAGATCATGCTCGGAGTCGCGTCGATCACCTGACGCAGAAAAACGCGCTCGCGGTGCAGTTCATCCTCGATCAGGCGAAAATTCCTTTCGCTCGCAGTCAGCACTTCGTTGCGCGCTTCGAGCTGCGTGCGGGTTGGTTTCGTCTTCGGCGTTTTTTGTGGTCGCGGCTCGACGGGTTTGCCATCGTTCCGCGTGCTGGCACGTGGCGTTGTCGGTGTTCCTGGTTGAGTCTCGCGTGTGTGGGGCACAGCCCTGCTCCGGCGTTTTGCCTGGGCGGGGCCATCCGGCGCGGACTGCCTTGAGGAGGAACGAGGCATGGCAGGAGCCTACTGACTCAGGATTCCGTCTTCAATCTGAATCGCACGATGCAGGGGGACCGCATTGGACGCATGGCTGCTGCGGGGCAGGTGCATTTCCAGCAGCCGTTCCAGTCGCTCCGTTTCCCTGCCCTCCTCCATCAACATGGTCCAGTGCCGTTCGCATCCGCACCAGCGGCAGCAGATTTGCAGCCTCGCCCCGGGTTTGGCATGCGTGCTGATTTTGATCCCATGCTGCAAAGACCAGTCCAGGATCTGCTGCGCCTTGAGTGTGCCCAGGCCGGAGATGCGCAGCCGCCCCTGCGCAAAGCAGATGCCACGCGGGGCCGCCAGGCAGGTGAAAAGGGCCAGTCGGGCCATTGAGACGATAAACCAGCCGGACAGCAGGCCGCACAGCCAGCGCTCGGGGGAAACGTACTCACCGCCTGCGGCCCGCCACCCCAGCACGAGCAAAACCATGCAGGTCAGCAGTGCGGCGGCCTGATTGAACTTTCCATGCAGGAGGCGCGTCAGATGTTCATACCGCGCCCGATGGTAAAGCAGTGGCTCCTCAATCCAAAGGCTGGTCTCGTCGTTGCGCAGCACAGCGGCCGGAGGTGTCAGCATGGGCCTGGGCGTCGCCAGAAGCGGGGCGGCATCCTGCTTCAGGAGACCTGACCGGGGCGCGCTGGAAAACGTAACTCCGGCCAAAAGCCGGGTTGCTGGTAGGGGTTTGTTCATGCCGACCTCCCGCCATCCTAGGCATGCCTTATTCGTTGATGCCGCAGTGGTGCCAGTGATGGGCGGACCGGGAGACCAGGCGCACGCTTCCGGTCAGCCTCAAGACCTTTTGGGCCAGTTCCGAACTCGAAATTCTGCCGCTTTCCCGCAGCCGTTGCGTGACTGACGTGTCCCCGGTGCGCGTAGCCGAGGCCAGGTCTGGGCGGGCAGGCTCCACCGCCATTTCCTCGATTGTGTAAGTTGCGTTCATGACCATCCTTTCGTTGAGAGTGAGAATTCATTGTCCATGGTATAGCAGGAGATGGCTTCCATCTCCTGCTCCCAAAATTCCTCCAGCCGTTCGGATTCGGCGGGAACAAAGACCTGCCCCTGCGCGGCATAAACGGACATCAGTTCTTTCTCCGCATTCAGCCAGTGCTCGGGTCGCAGATGTGAACAGCCTTCTTTCTTCCAATGTTTGAAAGCAAGCAGGGCGATTTCTTTGTCGGAGGGATGTGAGCCTTGACGGGAGGTCTCGCTTGATGGGGTGTACACAGGGGCATTCATGGCTTTGAGGGGTAAACGTGAATGAAATGCAAACTGGCGGGTGGCTCCGGCCATTCTGACCACTTCTAAATTTCCCGCAATCGGCTCTGCCCTGCTCTTGGCATCGGGGAAACCCTCAACCATCTGTCATGGCCCAAGGTTGTCCCTTTTGGCAGGTTTGCAGCGGCCTCAAACTTCAATTGCAGGTTTCTTTAATCTGCAGGTTTCTTTAATCCTTTGCGAATCGCATTCCCTTTCTACTCTCCGCGCCCCGCATGTCCGTCAAACTTCGTCTCAATACCGCCACCGCCACCAAAGTCGTCCTCGCCAAGATCGGCAATCCTCTGCGTGAGGAGCCGCTGCAAACCTCCAAGGAGGTGTTCCAGATCGCCGAGGGAGATCAGGAAGCTCTTACCGCACTGTTCCTGAAGCCTTTCAAGGCCTGCATCGCCCACCGCTTCACCCATCATGCCTCGCTCAAGCAGCATGAGGTGAACAACTGCGCCAAAGCCATCTTTGAAGACGAGGATCAGCTGCTGGCCAAGGGCGTCGAGATCGCCCAGCGCCTCTACGCCAAGTCCAACCATCCCAACATCAAGGCCGGTGATCTTTGCATCTCCCTGCTCAAGGAAATCCACATCGAGGGCGAGCTCGTCAACGGCCTCTGCATCCTGAAGAGCGACAGCGTCGTGCCCTTCCTCACCATCACCCCGCGCAACGGTGACCTCCAGCTCAGCACCGAGCACGGCATCAATCCCGACAAGATCGACAAAGGCTGCCTCATCCTCAATTTCTGGGAGGAGAAAGGCTACTACGTCCTCACCTTCGACCGCAGCGGCGGCGACACCCGCTTCTGGGTGCGCGAGTTCCTCGGCGTGGAGGCCGTGCCAGACGCCGCCTTCCTCACCAACGCCTACGCCAAGATGGCCGTGTCCTTCCTCGAAGAGCAGCAGCCTGCCAATGACGACACGCCCCCCTGGGAAACCGCCACCGCCGCCAAGGACGCCCTCGAGTACTTCGAAGAACGCGAAAATTTCGACCTCGAAGAGTTCGGTCAAACCGTCCTCAAAAACCCCGAAGTCATCGCCAAGTTCGACGAACACCGCGCCCGCATGGAGGAAGAGCAGGGCCAGCCGCTGGAGACCAACTTCGAGATCTCCAAGAAGGACCTCACCAAAGCCAAGAAACGCATCGCCGCCGTCCTCAAGCTCGACACCGGCGTCGAAATCCACTTCAAGCCCGGCAAGAGCGAAAACGATCCCCAGCTCGAACGCGGCTTCGACGACGACAAGGGCATGAAGTACGTGAAGGTGTTTTACAACAAAGACGTCAGCGCGGGGTGAAATAAGGACGAATGGAATTTTCGTCCACGATCAACTCTCGGGATCTTCCAGCAGGCACCGCGGAAGGTCTCGGGAGCCATGCATGATGCGCTCGATGCTTAGCTGTTCTCCTTTTTGATAAAAAACGAGATGCTTGTCGAAAGGGCGCGATGCCTGGAAGCTACGGATGCCCGCGAGTTCCATGGATTTAAAATGACGGCGCAGCCCGAGTTCAGGATGGGCTGCGAGATGTTGAATCGTTTGGTCAATGGCCAGCAAGTAACGCTCGGCCACTTCAGGGTCGGCATTTTCAAGATACCATCGGTGTTGCAGAGCAATGTCCTGTTCTGCCCGCAGGGCAATGACAACTGTCAGGCTCATGCGCGGGCATTTTGACGAATGCGGTCCAGTGTCGAAGCATCGTAAACATGATGAGGCGAACGAACACCTTCGAGAAGGGCCGCTTCCAGAGCGGGTGATTCATCAAATTCCTGATGTTCCAGCACGCGCAAGGCCTCCCGCACGACTTCTCCTTCGTCGGCATAACGACCAGTGTGAACGAGTCGCTCAACAAGCTGGCTCAGGGCAGGTGGAAGAGCAATATTCATGACTAAGGGTATCCAATGCGCTGAATTTGTCTAGGAGTTGCCTTTCGGGTTCATCCGGAGGTGGCAAAAAGTCGCTTCAGCGGATACAGCAACCGCATCAAGTTCAGCCTCTTCTCTCATGAACCCCAGTTCCGATCCTACCTCTCCCCAGCGTCTCTGGAAAATGGGCCGCGTTGTTCTGCAACGTGAAACCGCTCATCGCGGTGGCAAGACGGTCATTGTGATCAAGGACTTCGCCACGCATCTGCCGCTTTCCGTCATCGAAACCATCGCCAAACGTGTTCGCGCTGCCTGCGGCTGTGGCGGCACGGTGCGTGACAAACGCATCGAGATTCAAGGCGATCAAGCCGCCAAGGTCAGAGCGGTGCTGGAAGCCGAAGGCTTCGAAGTGCGCGGCGTGAAGTGATCACCGCCCTAAGTGCACCCGCGTGTCATACTCAAAGCAGACCTGGCCTGACTCCTGATAAACGTCAAAGATGCGGCGCAGTTCGGCGATCATCTCGTCATGGCGTGGCTGGCCCTCAGCCGGTGCATAAGAACTGGAAAGCAGGCGCCCCTTGAGTCCTTCGAAATCAAAGCGCTGCTCATAGGGAAAGGTGTGCGTGGCATAGTCAACGCGGAAGAATGCACTGAGCGCAGCCGTGTTGACGTTTTCGTGACGAACCTTTGTGTAGTCCGTGCCGAAAGTGATGAGCAGTTGTTCGAACGCTTGCAGGAAAGGCGTGGAGTCGAGTCTCCGCTCATTCCAGATGAGCACGACGTGGCCGCCCGGTTTGAGGATGCGAGTGAACTCTGCGCGAGTCTCCGGCGTGTTGAACCAATGAAAAGCCTGCGCGGCGACGATGAAGTCCACACTGTGCTTCGCCAGCGTGGTGGTCTGCGCACTGGCGCTCACACTGTGGAAATTGGGAAAATGCGCAAGCAGTCGCTCAGCGGCCTCACGCATCTCGCGATTCGGCTCCACGGCATAAACGGCATTGCCAGCGCGCAAAAAGAGCTCTGCAGAAATGCCGGTGCCCGAACCCACATCGGCGATCACGTGTTGAGGTATAAGTCCTGTCTCACGTTGCAGCAGCGGAATGATTTCCGGCGGGTAGCTCGGACGGTAGCGCACGTAGTTCTCCACACGGTCGGAGAAGCGCTGCTCAGGTGCCGATGACGGGGTGTGCATAAGGCCATAATGCCGGAGGTGGGGCGGGAAAACAAGTTGCCAGCACCCTCGCGACTGCTAACGCTGAACTTATCCCACTATGATCGTCGCTCCTAAAATTCGCGGATTCATCTGCACCACCGCACATCCGACCGGTTGTGCCAAACACATCGCTGACCAGATCGCCGTCGTTAAGTCGCGCGGCCCCATCGCCAACGGCCCGAAGAAGGTGCTGGTGGTGGGTTCCTCGACCGGTTACGGCCTGTCCTCCCGCATCGCGGCGGCCTTTGGCTCGGGTGCGGCCACCATGGGCGTGTTTTTTGAAAAACCCGGTGAGGCTGAGCGCTGCGGCACCGCAGGCTGGTACAACTCCGCCGCGTTTGAAAATGAAGCCAAGGCTGCCGGCCTCTACGCCCGCTCTTTCAATGGCGACGCCTTCTCTGATGCGATGAAGACCACGGTCATCGAAGCGATCAAAGCGGATCTCGGCCAGGTCGATTGCGTCATTTACAGCCTTGCCTCCCCGCGCCGCACGCATCCGAAAACCGGCGAAGTTTTCAAATCCGTGCTCAAGCCGATTGGCTCTGCTTCCTACACCAACAAAAACCTCAACACCGGCACCGGCGTGGTCAATGAAGTGACCATCGACCCTGCCAACGAAGACGAGATCGCACAGACCGTGGCGGTCATGGGCGGTGAAGACTGGGAAATGTGGATCGACGCGCTGCAAAGCGCCGGGGTGCTCGCTGAAGGCGTGCAGACCGTGGCCTACAGCTACATCGGGCCGGAAGTGACCTGGCCGATCTACAAGAACGGCACCATCGGTCGTGCGAAGGAAGATCTGGAGCGCGTGCAGCGCGTGCTGGACGGCAAGCTGGCCCCGCTGAAGGGCAAGGCCTGGGTTTCGGTGAACAAGGCCTTGGTCACGCAGGCCAGCTCCGCGATTCCCGTGGTGCCGCTTTACATCTCGCTGCTCTACAAGGCGATGAAGGCCGAAGGCACGCATGAGGATTGCATCGAGCAGATGGACCGCCTCTTCCGCGAGCGCCTCTACAATGGCAATCCGCAGCCGGATGAAGCCGGACGCATCCGCGTGGACGACTGGGAAATGAAGCCTGCACTGCAGGAACTTGTGGGCAAACGCTGGGCCGAGGTGAACACCGAGAACCTTGCGGAGCTGGGTGATTTCGAAGGCTACCAGACCAGTTTCCTGCGCCTCTTCGGCTTCGGCCTCGAAGGCGTGGACTACAATGCCGAGGTGGACGTCAGCATCGGTGTGCCGTCACTGGCATAAAACATTCTCATGGAATCGAACCGGCTTGAAGCTTTCAGTGATGGCGTGCTGGCCATCATCATCACCATCATGGTGCTGGAGTTGAAGGTGCCGCATGGCGCCGATCTGGAAGCTCTCAAGCCGCTGCTGCCGGTGTTTCTCAGCTACGTGCTGAGCTTCATCTACGTGGGCATTTACTGGAACAATCACCACCATCTGCTGAAGGCCTGCCGCAAGGTCACGGGCCCCATCATGTGGGCGAATCTGCATCTGCTCTTCTGGCTCTCGCTGTTTCCCTTTGCCACAGGATGGATGGGGGAAAACCACATCGCTGCGCTGCCGACAGCGCTGTATGGCGGGGTGCTGCTCTGTGCTGCCATCGCCTACTTCATTTTGCAAAACTGCATCCTGAAGAATGAAGGCAGCAACTCGAAACTCGCCATAGCATTGGGAAACGATTACAAAGGCAAGCTGTCGCCTTTGTTCTACCTCGCGGCCATTCCAGCCGCGTTTTACCACTCGTGGATTTCCGCCTGCCTTTACGTTTGCGTGGCTCTCATGTGGCTGATCCCCGACCGCCGCATTGAACGTGCGGTGGCCGAGGATGGTGCAGCGTGATTGTCTGAATCAGCCGCCTTTTGCCAGATCCAGAAACACAATGCTCGAAGGATTGCCAACGGCTGCGTAGTGGCCGGTGAAGTTTAAGGCACCGGTTTTGCGATCGACGCGGAACACTGCCACGTTGTCGCCGCGCTGGTTGAGGCTGTAGAAGAACTCGCCGGTGGGGTCGAAGTTGAAGCTGCGCGGGTAGTCGCCGTGGGTCCACTCCTCGGTGACGAAGGTGAGGGTGCCGTCTTTGCCGACGGCGAAAATGCCGATGCTGTCGTGCAGACGATTGCCGGCATAGACGAAGCGGCCATCGGCAGAGACGAGGATCTCGGAGCAGAAGTTGCTGCCGGCAAATCCGGGTGGCAGGCTTGAGATCGTCTGGCGTGAGGTGAGGCGGCCTTTCTCAGGGTCGTAATCCAGCAGCACGATGTTGGAGCCCTCTTCCTGCAGGGAATAGAGCCAGCGGTTGTTGGGATGAAAGGCAAAGTGGCGTGGGCCATCTCCCGGAGGAAAGGTGACATGGGGAGGATCGTTCGGCGTCAGCGTGCCTTTTTGGTCGTCAAACTTCCACACGAGGATTTGATCCAGGCCGAGATCCACAGACAGCACAAAGCGTCCTGAAGCATCAGACGCGATCATGTGCGAATGCGTCCCATCATGGCCGCTGAAGGCGAAGCTGCCGGGAGGCGCATTCGTGGCTTTCTTGGGTCCGATGGTTCCAGCATCCTGCTTGAAGTCTGTGGCTTCTCCGAGGCTGCCATCAGGCTTGATTGGCAGCACGGACATCGAGCCACCAAAGTAATTCGCCACCAGCAGAAAGCGTCCGGAGGGATGAAGGCTCACATAGGTGGGTCCTTTGCCGCCGGAACTGACGGTGTTCATCAGCGTCAGCTGACCGTCCTTGGGATTGATGGCAAAGGCGCTGACGGAGCCTGCTTCGTTGTCACCCTGATGGTCGGTTTCATTCGTTGAATACATGACTGTCCTGGCGGCATTGAAGGTGAGGCAGTTGGGACTCACGCCAGTTTTGTACAGACCGCAGGGTGTCATGGCACCGGTGCTGCGGTTCACTTCAAAGATATGGATGCCCTGGCCGTTTCCCGGTGGCAGATCCACCTGGGTGGCCTTCATGTTTTGCAGCGGTGAAGTGAAGGTGCCGACGTAGGCGATCAGCGGTGCCTGATCTTTGGCCTGAACGGAGAGAGCCGCACCAGCAGCGAGTGCGGTGCTCAGAAATGAACGGCGTGAAATGGATTGGAGGTGGGATTGCATGAGAAATGGGAATTACTTGAGGACCGGCAGAATCACACGTGAGGCATGTGTGGCATCATGCCAGATGGTGTTGATGGCAGGCACACCGGGTTCGGTGATGAAATGGCTGATGGGGGCGCCGGTCTGCGGATTCGGCTCATAATAGGGGGCACCAGTGCTGGCGATGGTGATGCGGATGCGGTGGCCTTTGTTGAAGATGATGCTGGTCCAGCCGATGTCCCAGGAGAGCTTGGCGACCTCACCCGGCACGAGCAGCTTCTGATGATCAAAGCCCTCGCGATAGCGTGCGCGCAACGGGTAGTCCACGAGCAGGATGGAGCGGCCATCGGGATATACATCGGTCACGCGCAGGAAGAAGTCGGTGTCCTTGGCGGTGGATGACACGAAGACTTCGGCCTTGATGCGTCCGGTGACTTCGAGCGGCTTGGTCAGCACCTCACTGGTCCAGGTGCGCACTTCGGCCTGTTCTTCAAAGGCTCGCGCATCCTTGGCACCGGGAAAGCCAGCGTAAGGCAGGCTCATGGGATGCGCAGGATCGCTGAGATACGAGGTGCTGGCTTTCTCATTCGAGGGTTTCGCGGCGGCGAGTTTGCCGTCGGGTTGCAGGAACCAGTCGGCGGCTTTACTGGCGGGCGGGAAGTCTTTTTCCTCACGCCATACATTGCCGGGAGCGCCTTCCTCACCGACTGCGCCCATCACGTAGTATTTCACGGTGGTGTCTTTCTCGACGCCGTTGTCTTCGCCCTTGAGGTAATGATTGAACCACTTCGTCATGTGCGCATAGACATCGAACATGGCGTTCTCGGGGAAGAGAAGGTCGCCGATCTTGTTCGACTTTGGATAGCCGCCGTGCAGCCAGGGGCCGATGATGAGCTGCTGATGGCCGCGTGAATTGGGACCGCCATGCTGGTTGCGCCCGATGAAGCTGGCCACGCTGCCCTGGCACATGAAATCAAACCAGCTGCCGATGGTGAAGCAGGGGTAGTTCATCTTGTCGAAGTGCAGGGAGGCGTCTTCGTCCTTCCAGAAATCGTCATAGTCCGGGTGCTGGTCCCATTCACGCAGCATGGCTTCGTTGTCTTTGATGTCGCGTGCCACAGAGCCGCCCTTGATGAAGCGCTGCGGTTTGGTGGCACCGCCGATGCGGTAGCCTTCCTGATACAGGCTCAGGCCCGTGTCGGTCATGTACTGCGCTACGAGATGCGGCGGTTGGGTGACGGCGAGGTAGTTCTGGGCATAACCCGCCTGCGAGCCGCCATAGGTGCCGATTTTGCCGGTGCACCAAGGTTGGGCGGCCAGCCACTCACACACGTCATAGCCATCGCGCAGCGGCCCCCATTGCAGGCCACGGTAGCCACGATAAACGCCTTCGCTCTCATGGGTGCCGCGGTAATTTACGAGAGCGATTACAAAGCCGCCTTCCGCGAACTTGGCGGCAGCCTTGCGCGATCCGGCGCTGCTGATGTCTGCATAGCGCTGCTCAAAGATGGCGGGAAATTTGCCCTCGCCCGGCGGGAAGAACACATAGGCCGAGAGGCGCTTGCCATCGCGCATCGGAATCATGAGATGCTCTTCACGGACGGGGCCGAAATCGAGCTTGGCGGGAGTGGCGGCGTGCAAAGACGCACAGGCGGCGAAGAATAGGAGAACGTGGCGCATCAGTCCATTACGGGGGGCATGGACGGCACGTTTCAATCACATGCGGTGCGAAAGGCACGTATCCTGATACTTAGCTCGCGCCGATGCCGCGAATCACGGCGGGCAGGGTCTGGGCCAGGATTTTCAGATCGAGCCAGAAGGACCAGTTATCGATGTACTTGAGATCCAGCGCGACCCACTCCTCGAAGTTCTTGATGCCGTTGCGGCCGGTGACCTGCCACAGGCAGGTCAGACCGGGCTTCACGCTGAGGCGGCGGCGCTGCGCGTGCTTTTCGATGCGCTGAATTTCATAGACGGGCAGGGGACGGGGGCCGACGAGGCTCATGTCTCCGCGCAACACGTTGATGAGCTGGGGCAGTTCATCAATGCTGGTGCGGCGCAGCCAGCGGCCAAAGGCGAAGATGCGTGGGTCGTTGGTGATCTTGAAGACGGGGCCGTCCATCTCATTGTGCGCCTCCAGTTCCTGGCGCTGAGCTTCCGCGCCCTGGTGCATGGTGCGGAATTTCCACATGGTGAAGGGCTTGCCGTAGTGCCCGGCGCGCTCCTGCTTGAAGAATACCGGCCCGCGTGAACCGAAACGAATGCCAACGACCGCCACGAGCCACAAGGGCAGTGAGAGCAGAAGCAGTATCAATGCGCCGACATGATCGACGATGGCTTTGAACAGCAGCTCCCATGAGGCCTGCGGTGTGGAATGGAACACCAGCATCAAGCGCCCGCCGAGCACGTCGAAGGTCGGACGAGCGATGGCGGTCTGGAAGAAGTCAGCCGCGATCCAGGCCTCCACGCCTTCGGTTTCGCAGGCCTGCACCGCTTCTTCGATCTTGCTGAAATGCACATGCTGCGCGGCAAAGAGCACACGGCTGATGGAATGCTCATGCAATGCGGCGACGAGATCTGAAATCGGGCTCTGCATGATGTCGATCTGGCCCACGACTTCGATCTCGGCGCGCTGCTCGGTGGTCATGTTGGCCAGGAAGGCTGCCAGATCTGCCTGCGCGCCGGCGATGATGACACGCTCACGGCCTTTACCAGAGGCCATCTGCCTGCGCAGGATTTCACGCTGCCAGGCCTCGCGCAGCAGCAAGGAGAGCGCACCGAGAGCCACGGAGAAAACGACCACGGCACGGCTTTCGACCGACCATTTGAAGAAGACGATGCAAAAGGCGATGCACATGCCGATGACAGCAAGTGCCTCCGCGAGCTGACGGATCGAGCGCCCGGGTGTCTTGTTGTAGATGTTGGAGTAAAACCCGCGGGCCTCCAGCACGATGGGCGTGAACGGGGCCACGACCGCAATCACCCAGTAGAACTTCTCCATGGGCGGGATCTCAACCGCATCGGGAAAGAAGACCGGAACCAGATCTGCACGCAGGAAATGCCCAAACCAAAGGCAGAACGCCAGGAGCGCGCTGTCGAGCAGTTCGGTGAGCTGCAAATTGATTTCTTGCTTCCGGCCCAGCATAGTGACGAGTAAGATACTGAATCTTATTCAGACTTATTAAAATTATACTCCGCCTAGCCAATGGCTCAACTTGTTTCCTCTAAAAACCTGCTTTTCTCCTCCCGCCCTCTTGCGGTGGGGGTGGTGGCGGATTCTGCTGCCCTTGAGCACTTTATCTCCCTGGATGCGGCCTCCCGCGCGAACCTTTGTGACGTGGCGGAGCTGAGGCTGGACCAGCTGCAGATACCTGCGGCGGATCTGCGTGCCAGGCTGGCTGGCAACACCCTGCCGCTGCTGCTGACGGCACGGCATCCTGCGGAAGGCGGGCAGGGGCCTGAGGACCCGGCAGCCCGTGCGGCGATGATCGAGCCGCTGCTGGATCTCGCCACGTTGATCGACATTGAACTGCGCAGCGCAGCGCAGATGCAGGGCACGATCCAGAAAGCGCGTGCCGCAGGCGTGCCGGTGGTGGGTTCATTCCATGATTTTCAGGCCACCCCGGCGGAGGAGGTGCTGCGTGGCGCGGTGAATTTCGCCCAGCAGGCGGGATTGGATGCCGTGAAGATCGCCACCTACCTGAACACGCAGGGGGATCTGGCGAGCCTCATGAAACTGGCCGGGGAGACGCATCGGCTGCGGCTTTCTGTGATGGGCATGGGGCCCTGGGGACGTGTTTCGCGTCTGGTGCTGGCTAAATGTGGCAGCCTGCTGAATTACGGCTTTATTGGTGCTTCGAATGCTCCTGGCCAGTGGCCCGTCGCCCGCCTGAAAGAACTCCTCTCTGAACTCTGAAATGATCCCCCCTCGTCAGTCTCCCCCCTTCCGCCGCGCCCTGCTGGCCAGTCTTCTTTGCGTCTCCATCTCCGGCTGCGGTGACCCCAAGCGTGAGCAGCAGCTGCAATGGAGGGAGGAGGAGATCGAAGCGAAGGCCGCGGCCATCGCCAAGCGCGAGCAGGATTTCGCTGGAGAGAAGCAGATGATCGCACAGGCGAAGGCGGACATCGCCGCGCGTGAGGCGGCGGTGGCACAGCTGAAGAAGAAGCTGGAGACTCAGCTCGCCGATGAGATCGAGAAAACGAAGAAGGTGCGCCGTGAGATTGAGATCAAAAATCTGCGTGGCTCCATTCCACAGATCACTGCCGGGCGCTGCATCGTCATTGATCCTGAGAATGATGATGTGCTGTTTGAAAAGAGCCCGGACCTGCGTGGAGCGATCGCCAGCACGACGAAAATCATGACCGGCCTGCTCGTGGTGGAGGCGGGAGACCTCGACAAGGTGGTCACCATTGAACTGGCGGACACCCAGTGCGCTCCGGTGCGCATCGGCCTCAAGGTGGGGGAGCAGTACACCCGCCGCATGCTGCTGACCGCCATGATGGTGAAGAGCTCCAACGACATCGCGCAGGCGCTGGCGCGTGACAATGCCGGCAGCGTGGCCGCCTTTGCGGAAAAAATGGACGCGCGTGCGCAGGCGCTCGGCCTGAAGAACACGCACTTCGTCAATCCGCACGGCCTGCCATCCCTCACAGATGAAGACCCGTACTCCACGGCGCGTGATCTGGCGATGATCGCCAAGGCGGCGGACAAGCTGCCGGACATCCGAGCGATCGTGAAGCTGCAGAGCTTCAAGTTTACCAAGCCTGATGGTAAGATCATCGAACTGGCCAACACCAACCGCGTGCTGCGCACCGCCAGCTACTGTGATGGCATGAAAACCGGCTACACCGAGGCTGCGGGCTACTGCCTGGTGGCCACCGGCGAGCGCAATGGCCGCCGCCGCATCGTGGTCATCCTCAACGACAGCCACGAAGGTGTCTGGCGTGACGCGCAGGCGCTGCTCGACTGGGCGCTGAAGGCGTGAAATAACATTCGCGGCTTGCCTGTTTCATGGCTTCCCGGCATCATCGCCGCCTCTGACCATGAAACTCCATACCCTCCTGCTCGCCTCCCTCTGTGTCGCCGCCACCAGCTTTGCTGAAACGGCCAAAAATCTTGCCATCGACCCCAAGCCGCGTGACGCCGGCTGGATGAAACGCCACGAGAGCTTCAACGCCATTTCCAAAAAGGGCGAGGCGCAGCTGGTGTTTCTGGGCGACTCGATCACCCAAGGCTGGGAAAAAAATGGCAAGGACGTCTGGGCCAAAACGTGGGAACCGCTCAAGGCGGCGAATTTCGGCATTGGCGGTGACCGCACCGAACACGTGATCTGGCGCCTGCAAAACGGCAACTTTGACGGTATCAAGCCGAAGCTCGTGGTGCTCATGATCGGCACCAACAACACCGGTCATCAAGGCCGCCCGGCTGCCGAGCATGGCGGTGTGGCGTACGCCAGCAGCGCCGAACAGACCGCCGAGGGCGTGAAGATGATCCTCGACATCCTGGGCAAAAAACTCCCGGAGGCGAAGGTGCTGCTGCTGGGCATCTTTCCACGAGGTGCCACCAAGGAGGATGCGATGCGCAAGCAGAACGTGGCCACCAACAACCTCATCTCCGGCTTCGCAGACAACAAACGCGTCTTCTACATGGACATCGGCAACACCTTCCTGAACCCCGATGGCACCCTGCCGAAGGAAATCATGCCGGACCTGCTGCACCTTAGCGCCCATGGGTATCAGATGTGGGCCGACGCCATTGAAGGCAAGGTCAAGGAGCTTATGAAGTAGTTCGGAGCAAGGCAGACAGTTTCATCACCATCCAAGCATGAAAACCATTCTCATTCCTCTTCTGCTCGGCGCGACGGCAGCGTTCGCGCAGCTGGCCGACCAAGCAACGCCGGCTGACAAGGTCAAGATCGCCAAAGGCTTCAAAGTGGAGCTGCTGTATTCCGTGCCGAAGGCGCAGGAAGGCTCCTGGGTGTCCATGACGCAGGACGACAAAGGCCGCATGCTTTGCAGCGACCAGTATGGAGCGCTGTATCGCATCACACCGCCGGCGCTGAATGGCAGCCCGGGTGAGACGAAGGTGGAAAAGCTCAGCATCGACTTCGGTCACTGCCAGGGCCTGCTGTATCATGCGGGTGCGCTCTATGGGGTGGTGAATGACGACGCCTATCAGGGCCGCGGCCTCTACCGCTGCAAGGACACTAATGGCGATGATCAATTCGACACTGTGGAGCTGCTGCGCTCTTTCCCAGGCAAGGCTGGTGAGCATGGGCCGCATGGTGTGATCGCCTCCCAGGATGGCAAGAGCCTGTATGTGATGTGTGGCAACCAGACGCCAGAGCCAAGCTGTGAGACCAGCCTGGTGCCGCGCCATTGGTCGGAAGACCAGCTTTATCCCATGCTGCTGGGCCGTGGCTTCATGCGCGATGTGCTGGCCCCCGGCGGCTGGCTGGCGCACACGGATCTGGATGGCAGGAAGTGGGAGCTGGTGAACACCGGCACGCGCAACACCTACGACATCGCCATGAATCGCAGTGGTGACATCTTCGGCTTTGACGCGGACATGGAGTGGGACACCGGCATGCCGTGGTACCGCCCCACTCGCGTGTGCTTCATGCAGAGTGGTGGCGAGTTCGGCTGGCGCACCTGCAGCAAGAAATGGCCTGCACGCTGGGAGGACAGCCTGCCAGCCGTGGTGGACATCGGCCCCGGCTCACCAACGGGCGTGGCCTTTGGCTACGGCGCAAAGTTCCCGGCGAAGTATCAGGACGCGCTCTTCATCTGTGACTGGAGCTATGGCAAAATGTATGCCGTTCATCTCTCGCCCAATGGTGCTGGTTACACAGGCGTGACCGAGGAGTTCATGAGCGCCTCGCCGCTGCCGCTGACGGACATTGAAGTCTCGAAGAAGGATGGAGCGATGTATGTGAGCGTCGGCGGCCGCAAGGTGCAGTCGGGACTTTATCGGGTGACTTACACGGGAGCGGATTCCGTGCAGCCATCCCCGCAGCCTGAAGTAAAGCCGCTGGCACGACGCACACTGGAAACCTTTCATGGCAAGCAAGATCCCAAAGCGGTTGATGCGGCATGGCCTTATCTCGGAGATGCTGACCGCCAAACACGCTTTGCAGCCCGCATCGCGCTGGAGCATCAGCCTATCGCGTCTTGGAAGGACAAGGCGCTCAATGAGTCCAATCCCCGCGCTGCCTTGACGGCACTGATGGGCCTCATCCGCAGCAGCGGAGGTGACAAAGCAATGCAGCAGCCGGTTTTGGCTGCGCTGAACAAGATCGACTTCAAGGCGCTCAAAGGTCTGGATCGTGTCACACTGGTCCGCGATTACATGCTCGCTTTCACCCGCATGGGAGAGCCGGATGCGGCGACGAAGGAGGCGGTGATCAAGCATCTTGCGCCGTTGTTTCCCACGAATGATCCGGCCTTGAACCGTGATCTCTGCGAAGTGCTGGTCTATCTGGGAGACGCCAGCGTTGTCGCCAAGGCTGAGCCATGGGTCAATGGCTCGCCGACACAGGAGGAGCAAATCGACTACGCCCGCATCCTGCGCTTTGCGAAGACCGGCTGGACGAAGGAAGTGCGGGCTGACTATTTCAGCTGGTTCCTGCGCGCCGCGAACTACAAGGGTGGGGCGTCGTTTGATCTCTTCATCGGCGAGATCAAGCAGAATGCACTATCGACCATGACCGAAGAGGAAAAGCTGGCCATCAAGGATGTGCTGGATGCGAAGCCGGAGGTGAAAGCACCATCGTTTACCGCAAAGCCCATGCAGTTCGTCAAAGCTTGGACGCTGGCTGAACTCAGCAAGTCGCTGGGGGTTGGGCTGGAGGGCAACCGTAACTTTGCCAATGGCCGCAACATGTTCGGCGCCGCCACCTGCTTCGCCTGCCACCGCTTCAACAACGAAGGTGGTGCCGTGGGTCCGGACCTGACCAGTGTGGCCGGCAAGTACAGCCCGCGTGATTTGCTGGAGCATATCTTGGAGCCCAGCAAGGAGATCAGCGACCAGTATGGCAGCACCGTCTTCACACTGCAGGATGGCAGCACGGTCATAGGTCGCATCGCCAACATGAAGGAGAACATCATGATGGTCTGCACCAACATGATGGACCCCAACAACTTCACCAATGTGGATGCCCGCAAAGTTGTGAAAACGGAGGAGAGCAAGATCAGCATGATGCCTCCCGGCCTGCTCTTCATGCTCAAGGAGGACGACATTCTCGACCTCATGGCCTATCTGCTGAGCAAGGGCAATCCGGACGATCCCATGTTTGTTAAGTAAGTAATTCCTTGCCTAAGCGGCAGCTTCAAAAACAAAGGCCCCAGTTCTTGCGAACTGGGGCCTTCTTATTATCGCGGGGTTAGCCGTGAACTAGGAGCTTACTTGGCTTTCTTTTCAGCAGCAGGCGTTTCGCCTTTCTGCTTGGCCCAGCGCTTGCGCTGAGCATCAGCGATTTTCTTGCGGGCAGCAGCGGACATGACGCGCTTCTTTTTGGCCGGCTTCTCACCTGCAGTTGTTGATGCGGCGGACGACTTGGAAGAGCCGCCAAGAAGCTGTGCCAGTTCCTGCTGGAAGCCTTCGATTTTTTCTTGAAGAGCAGCGGCGCGGCGGAGTTGGGATGAGGATAGAGTCATTTGTTTTATTTATGGGGGTACAATCCTTTGTTTATGAAAAACTTAGGCCAAAGTCAAGCTTGGAACTCTAAGTCTATTCCCCATTTTGCACTTAAAGAGCCTGATCGTAGATGCTCTGGAATACCTCGGCGGCATTTGGGTCTATGATCGTTATGCCGTTTTGGTCAAAACGTGCTGTAACTGTCGCCCCTTTTCCCTCCTGCATGTATTTCCAGTTGAGGTCTCGGACACGTGCGGCGGCATCCACGATGGCGCAGGTAATGCGCGCATCTTCGGCGGTCGGATAGAGTCCGGCCACGGCATCCCGGGACTCTTTGGCAAACTTGACGCGGCAGACGGCGACCAAGCCTACAGTCAGACTATCCACTCCGTAACCTATGTAGCCTTTGGTGCCGTCAGGGCGGGTTACTTCGCGGGTAAAGTGATTGTTGCTCGTGCGCGAGCCGCCGCCCTGATTCCACCAGCGGAAACCACGATACTGCTGGTCGCTTTCGACTTTGCCATCAGCGCCGACGATTTCGTGCCCCTGGTTCACCGGACCTTCGAAATCGGCTGGAGTTACCCAGTTGTTATTAAAGTTGATCGACATGCCGTTGTCGAAATCCACGCGCACCTGCACGGCGTCGAAGGCATTGATGCCATCGCGGATCAGGCGTTTCTTCTGGCCCACGGCGGTCAAAGAGACCGGCTTGCTGTGGTAGTAGCTCCAGATCAGATCGGTCCAATGCGGGCCGACGTAGCTGAAGGGGTCGCTGCTTTCCACCCACTTGAAGGTGCTGGTGCTGACTTCGAGCGGTTCTTCCAGATAGGCGGTGCCGTAGAGCGGCGCGCCGATGCGGTTCTGAATGTCATCGCGGATGCGCAGGTGGTCGGGGTCGTAGCGTTTGTGCATGTCCACAGCGACGATGAGGTTCTGGGCCTTGGCAGCTGCGATGATTTCGTCCGACTCCTGAATGGAGAGGCACATGGGTTTCTCGGTCAAGACGTGCACTCCTTTGGCCAGCGCTGCGAGAATGGGCTGGGTGTGCAGGTGATCCGGGGTGGCGACGGCCATCACATCGAGATCAGGGAAGGCGGCCAGGATGTCATCCCAGGGGGCGTCACCATGGAAGGCACGCGGCTCGTGGCCGGTGAGGTCTTTGAAAGCCGCTGCGGCTTTGAGCGCGGACTTTTCGCTGCGGGTGGCGACGGCGACGAGGTCGAATTTGACCCCGGCGAGTTCGCGTGAGTATTTGTCGAGGCCGACGCGGGCAAGCTGTCCGGCGATGCCGAAGCGCTGCAGGTCCGCGTAAGCACGCGCGTGAACATCTCCGCCGAACATGCCGGCGCCAACGAGGGCGATCTTGATGGTGGATTCCATGGTGGGCTCATGGAACGCGAACTCAGGCGGCATGCAAGAGGTCAAGCTGATACCGGTATGCCGGGTTCTCATGTTTTGGTGAGGCCTGCGCTGCAAGAAGACGGAGTGCTGCTGCAGCCGCACCAAGAGGGCACAAAAAACGCGGGAGTCTTGCGACTCCCGCGTTGGATGGTTTCTCGATGAGAGACGCCTGCTTATTCAGCAGCGGCGGCTTTCTTCTTCGGAGCTGCCTTCTTCTTGGCAGGAGCTTTGGCTGGCGCTGCTTCTTCGGCCACAGGCTCGGCTGCGACTTCAGGCTCAGGGGCTGCGGCGGCTTTTGGCACGTAGGCGTCCACCCACTCGATGTAGGCCATCGGAGCGGAGTCGCTGCGGCGCTGGCCGAGCTTGGTGATGCGGGTGTAGCCACCGACGCGGTCCTTGGAGGCCACGGCGATCTCTTCGAAGAGCTTCTTCACCATGTCTTTGTGACGGAGTGAGGAAAGGGCGGTGCGGCGAGCATGCAGGGTGCCGCGCTTGCCGAGGGTGACGAGCTTCTCTGCGTAAGGGCGGAGGGCTTTGGCCTTGGCCAGTGTGGTGCGAATCCGGCGGTGCTCGATGAGGGAGCAGGTGAGATTCATGAGCAGCGCGTCGCGGTGATCCTGCTTGCGCTGAAGTTTGACGATTTTTCTTCCGTGTTTCATGTCCTAAAATGAGTCTAAAATTCTGTCTGTGATTGATTACTCGTCTTCGTCGTCTGCGTCTGGCAGATGGCTGTCCACGAGCTTGGTGAAGTCGAGGGAGTCGGCTTCTTCATCGTCGTCGCCGATCATGCTGCTGCGGGCGAGGAGGGACACACCGCCAGGGGTGGCCTCAAGCAGCGCTGGATCGAACTTCATGCCGAGAGACAGACCAAGCTCTGCGAGCTTTTCCTTGATCTCGGTGAGGGACTTCTTGCCGAAGTTGCGGTAACGAAGCATTTCGCCTTCGGTTTTCATGGCCAGCTGGCCGACGCTCGTGATGTTGGCGTTGTTGAGGCAGTTGGCGGCGCGGACGGAGAGTTCGATCTCGTTGACGCTCATGTTCAGGAGCTTGCGCAGCTCGCTGTTTTCTTCGCTCTGGGCTTCCGGTGCGGCTTCGAATTCGATGGCCTTGTCGTCATAGTTGACGAAGACGTCGAGGTGGTGGCGCAGGATGGCGGCGGACTGCAGGAGGGCGTCCTGCGGGGTGATGCGGCCGTCGGTCCAGATGTCGAGCACCAGCTTGTCATAGTCAGTGTTCTGACCGACGCGGGTGTTTTCCACGCCGTACTTCACGCGGGTGACAGGGCTGTAGATGGAGTCGATCGGGATGACACCGATGGGGGTGTCAACGCGCTTGTTTTCTTCCCAGGTGGAGAAACCACGGCCGACGCGCACTTCGAATTCGCATTCGAACTTCGTTTTGCGGTCCAGCGTGCAGATCACGAGGTCCTTGTTGATGACTTCGTAGTGGTTGTCGTCCTTGATGTCACCGGCAGTGACGGCGCCTTCCTTGTCAGCAATGATGGAAAGCAGGCGGGGCTCCTTGGCATCGCTGTGATGCTTGAAGCGGACCTTCTTGAGGTTCAGGATGATCTGAACGACGTCTTCGAGCACGCCCGGGAGGGTGGTGAATTCGTGTTCCGCACCGCGGATTTTCACGGAGGTGATGGATGCGCCTTCAAGGGAGGAGAGAAGGACGCGGCGGAGGGAGTTGCCAATTGTGTGACCGTAACCTTTGTCGAAGGGTTCGGCAGTGAACTGGGCGTATGTTTCGGTTGCCGTGGCCTCGTTTTTCACAAGGCGGGAAGGCATCTCGAATCGGGCAAGACGTACTGACATAGGATTTGTGTTAACACTAACGGCCGGGTTACCTCCGGGCGAGAACCCTGCACATCTCGAAGAGAGGCAGGCGCGGAGACCAACGGCGAATGGATGACGACTCGCAGGGGGCGGGGAGTATGGAAGCCGGTCTTTAGAATGCAACCGGGAATTTTCGGGGGGAAATGGGCCGGAAACGCCCGGAAAAGGGCTGGTTTCGGCTACTGCTGCGGCAGATTCAGCTCCACCCGCTCCTGGCCTCTCAGCACGACGGCGGGGATTTTCTCTCCGGGAAGGTGGTGCAGGAGCAGATCGCCGATGAGGGCGCTTTCCGTGAGGCGCTGTTTCTGGTCGCTGATCTGAATGATGATGTCGTCCTTCTTAAACCCCGCCTTTTTGGCGGCGGCATGCTGGCCGAACTCGCCCACGTGGAAGATGCGCAGGGCCATCTGGGTCTTGTCCAGGCCGAGGGCGGTGCGCTCCTCATCGGGGATGTCGTCCATTTTCATGCCGCCAAAGGCCATGGCGCGCATGGGCCAGGTGCCGACGCGCTTGCCAATGTCGGATTTCAAGCGCCAGCCAGCGGGGAGATCGAGGGTGACGGTGGTTTCCTTGCCGCCGCGCAGGACTGTGGCGGGGAGGGAACCCGAGTCCGGCGAGCGATGCAGCACCCAGCTCACGTCGGCGATGGAAACCAGGGGCTGGCCGTTGAGACGGGTGAAAATGTCGCCCGCCTGGATTCCGGCGGCATTGGCGGCGGAACCGTCTGCCACGGCCTCCACTTTGGCGACCTCGTCGGTGGCAAGGGTGATGCCGAGGGTCTCGATCGAGGGCTGAGGGTAGATCCATTCCACCGGCACGGGCTTGTTCTGGCCCCGGTAGTAGGCCCGAAAGGCATCGCCCACCATGTGGCAGTGGACGCAACTGGCCACGACCTTGCCGTTCCAGTCGAGCTTGCTCTGGTACTTGCCCGCGAGTGCGGGGAATTCGATGGGCGTCTGGTAAGGTGTGGGACCGCCCTGCTTGCCACTGAGTGCGGCTTTGTTGGCGGGGTAGCCTTGGTGAATGGCCAGGGCGGCTTCGAGCGCTTTTTTGAAACCGGCGGTGGTTTTGTTCAGCGGATCCTTTTGATGCAGCCAGGAGCCGTAGCGGCCGTAGATGGTGCCGTCGCCATTGAAGAGGATCGCGGAGAAGGAGAGGTCGTAGTCAAACTGGAAGCGGGAGAGGTCGAGTGCGTTGGCATTGATGATGCGGACGCAGACAAATTGATCCAGCAAAGGCACGAGTTCCTGTTCCTCCAGCACACTTGCATCAATGCCAGCGCAGGACATGCAGGGAAGGCAGCGCAGCACCACGAGCAGCGGTTTGCCGGTGGTCTTGGCCAGACGGAAGCCGCCATCGACGTCATTCCAGTTCCAGCGTGGATCGTTTTCCAGCCGGGCCTTGTCACCGCGTACTGCGCCCTCGCGGTCTTTGACGGTGGCGGCGGGTACTGATTGAATCAGGAGCAGGAAGGCGAGCAGCAGGAGTTGCTTCATGCCCGCATTCTGAGGAGTCGGCGGGGGCCAAGGCAAGCCGGGATTTATTTTCTGCCGGTTTTTGGAATGGACAGGCTTTGGTTTTCTCCGGTTAATCGGGCAGCTTTCACCCACGCGCCTTTTATGTCTGAAGTCACCGCCATTTCCAAGTTTGCCTGTCCCGCCTGCGGTGCCGAGGCAGTCTGGACACCAGCGAAGCATGCCCTGGTCTGTCCGTATTGCGGCACGGTGTCTCCGGCGGAGCTGAAAAACGACGGCACCCTGGTGGAAGAGAATGATCTCGTGGCCATGCTGCGGGCCATTCCAGACGACCAGCGCGGCTGGGCGGCGGTACGCAAGACGGTGAAGTGCCAGAGCTGCCATGCCATTTCCGTCTTCGATGAAAAGCGGGTGGCGCAGAACTGCGACTTCTGCGGCTCACCGGCCATCATCGCCGTGGATGATGTCGGCACGCCGATCCGGCCTGGAAGCCAGCTGCCATTCAAAATTTCCGAAAGCCAGGTGCGGGAGGACATCCGCCGCTGGTATGCCAGCCACTTCTGGGCGCCCAACGCCCTCGGGCAGAAGGCCATGACGGACACGCTGCATGGCATGTATCTGCCGTATTGGACCTTTGATGCGCATGCGGAATGCCCGTGGGAGGCAGAGGCCGGCTATTATTACTACACGACCGACAGCAAAGGGAACCGCACTCAGCACACGCGATGGGAGTACGCTTCTGGTCACGTCAGCAGCGACTTCGATGATGTGCTGGTTCCAGCTTCGAAAGGCGTGCACACGGCGCTTCTCGAAAAGCTGCAGCCGTTTCCCACCACTACTGATCTGCTGCCCTATGATCCGGGTTATCTCTCCGGCTGGGTGGTGGAGCAGTATCAGATTGATCTTGTGCAGGCGGCGCAGGATTCACGAAACCGCATGGATAACATCCTGCGCAGCCAGTGCACCGAGCAGATTCCCGGAGATACCAGCCGAAACCTGCAAATCTCCCCGGACTACAGCGCGCAAACCTTCAAGCATGTGCTGCTGCCGGTCTGGCTGCTGACTTACACCTATGGCACGAAGACTTATCAAGTCACCGTGAATGGAGCCACGGGCAAGATCGGTGGTGAATACCCGCTGAGCTGGGTGAAGATCACCATCGCGGTCATCATCGCCCTGATCATCCTTGGCATCTTTATGTCTTCGCAGAACTAAGCCCGCGTGAACTTCCGCTTTCGAGAACTGCCCATCGCCATCGCGCTTCTCGCGATCTGTGCGTTCTTTGCCATCAAGGAGCCGGCTTTTCTGGGAGCGCGCAATTTATCGATGCTTGTGACCGAGCTTTCGATCACCGCCACGCTGGCGATGGGCATGCTGCTCATTCTGCTGCCGGGGCACATTGATCTGTCCGCGGGCAGCGGGGTCGGATTGCTCGGCGGCATTGCGAGTGTGCTGGTGTTTCATTATCACCTGCCGGCGCCTGCTGCACTGGGGGTGGGATTTCTCTGCGGGGTCTTGATCTGGATGGCGATGGGGGCCTTCATCGTGTGCGAGCGCATGCCTGCCTTCATTGTCACGCTCGGGGCGCTGCTGATTTTCAAAGGTCTTTTCTGGCTGGTGATCGACAACGCCACTGTGCCGGTGGCACCGGGCGGACAGAGCAATCTCTACTCGCTGCTCACCACTTACTACCTGCCCGTGCAGCTGGGCTGGTTGCTGGCGGCGGGGCTTGTGCTCGCGCTGGTGTTCACCACGCTCGGTGCGCGCAAACGCCGCCTGGAGCATGGCTTTGCGGTGGAGGACAAGGAGATGGCGTTCATGCGCCTGTTCATCACGGCGCAGGCCATCGCGCTGTTTGTGCTCGTTACAGGGCAGTTTCGTGGCATTCCGCTGCCCTCGCTCATTCTCGGCGGGGTGACGCTGATCGTGTATGCGGTGACGCAGCATACCGCGCTGGGGCGGCACCTATATGCCATCGGCGGCAGTGCGGAGGCTGCCCTGATTTCCGGGGTGCCGATGAAACGCAGCGTGATCGCCGCCTACAGCGGCATGGGGGCCATCGTGGCCCTCACGGGCTTCATGCAGACGGCCTACGCTGGCTCATCCACAACAACCGTGGGAGATTTGATGGAGCTCGATGCCGTGGCCGCCTGTGTGATCGGCGGTGTCAGCCTGCGTGGCGGGCGTGGCAATGTGCTGGGTGTGCTGCTGGGCGCTCTCATCATCGCCTGCCTGCTGAATGGCATGACGCTGATGTCCGTGCCGCCGGAGCGGAAGTTCATCGCGCGCGGCGTGGTGCTGATTCTCGCCGTGTGGATGGACATGCGGATTAGCCGCCGTGCGTGAGGCGAAAGGTGTGGGGCATGGGCAGCCGTGGCGACGAGAAACCCTCTTTGACTTGTCCAACAGGCGTGAGACTTTAGGGCATGAATGCGCCTGCAACCATCCCCGCCAGCCTGCTGAAATGGTTCAAGCCGGAGGCTGTCAACCATTTGCGCTGCTCCCAAGTTTCCGATCATGAATTTCGCGTGGAAATCATGGATGAGCCGACTGCGGTCGTGCCGGGCCCCGTGGCGATGATCGGATACGCCCGCCAGTTTCATGAGGGTGCCGTGCCCAGCACGGAGGAAGCGATGCGTGAACTGCGCGCGGGGGATGACGACTGATGGCCTGGGTGGTCGACAGCTGCATCCTGCTGGACATCGCCCTGGCTGATGTTCAATTTGGCGTGGCATCAGCACGGTGCGTGGCCTCCAGGCTGGCAGACGGTGTCGTTGCCTGTCCGGTCAGTCAGATTGAAATTGTGCCGCAGTTTGGCGGTCAACTGGCTCAGGTGAGGCATTTTCTGAAGCAGTCCGGCATCCAGCACCATCTCGACTGGATCGATGCAGATACTGAAGCCGCAGCCGATGGCTGGGCGGCTTATGTGAAGGAGAAACGTGCCGGTCGAATATTGAAGCGTCCCATCGCCGACATTCAAATCGGCGGATTTGCCCTGCGCTTTCAGGGCATCATCACTCGCAATCCAGGGGATTTTCGCCCGTGGTTTCCCGGGTTGGTGATCATCGAGCCCTGATTCCTCATTTGCGTGGGTGAAGCATCTCTGTGTTCGACATTCCTTCGTCATTCTGCATTTTGCGTGCATCACTCCTTCCCATGTCCGCCGCCTCTCAACTCCTCAAGCAGCACCTCCAGCAGCGCCAGATGCTGGGGAAGACGCACGTCGCGCTGCGCCCGGGGACGATGGACAGGCTGAAGGGTGTCGTACGTGAGCCTGTGTCGCGTGCAGCTCCCGCGCCTGAGCCGTCCCGATCTTTGGCTGCGACACCTGCGCCTGCCGCGCGCATCCTGCGCGAGACGCCGCCGCCGGAAACGAAGAAGGCGGAGCTGCTCGAAGTGGCTGGGGAGACGGTCGAAGAAAAGCTCGCGGCATTGCGCGCGATGGCGGAGACATGGGAGCCTGCGCTTTCCATGAGCAGCCTGCGCAAGACGATGGTCTTTGCCGTGGGGAGTCCGCTGGCATCGCTGATGTTTGTTGGTGAAGCCCCCGGAGCGGAGGAAGAAAAACTGCGCGAGCCTTTCGTGGGGCCGGCGGGGCAGAAACTTACCGCCATCATCAAGGCCATGGGGCTCGAACGCCGGAAGGTGTACATCAGCAACATCTGCAAATTTCGTCCTGCCATGGACAACCAGGGCAGCGGCAATCGCAAGCCCACCGCCGAGGAGATGCGCGCCTGCCTGCCCTTCGTCCTCACAGAAATTGATCTCATCAAGCCGCTGGTCATCGTGGCCCTGGGTGCCACGGCAGCTGAGGGGCTCGGCATTCCTGGTACGGTCGGCGGTTTGCGCGGAAAGTTTCACAGCACTGGCGGCATTCCGACCATGGTCACCTACCATCCTTCCTACCTGCTGCGGGAAGAGCAAACAGGCGACGGCATTCGTGCCAAGCGCGCCGTGTGGGAGGACATGCTCAAGGTCATGGAAAAGCTGGGCCTGCCCATCAGCGCGAAGCAGCGCGGGTATTTTCAGACGAAATAATCCGCTTCACAGCTTATGAACAGGAACCTTGTGCTGCTGCTGGCCTCGGGGGTGTTCTTTGCGCTGGTGTGGCTGAACTGGCAGCCAGCCAGACCCAAGCCTTCCGTGGTGGTTGAGAAGCCGGGCCCTGTAAAGCCTGCTGCTCCTGCGGCGAGTGCGGAAACGGTTCCCAAAGAGGAAGAGCCGAAGCCCAAGCATTACCGGCCCAGGCAGGTGTCTGAAGCTGTGCGCCGCAAGGTGGATGACTTCATCCGCCGCTACAAAGACGTTCCTCCCGAGGAGCTGAACAAGAGCGGAGAGCTGGCCACGTTGATGAAGCGCTTTGAGCAGTTGATGGACACGCCCGAGTTTCAGAACGAGCTGGAAAAGCGCATGGAGGCTATCAAGGTAGCCAGAGGGCAGGAGCACGGCATGCTGAATATCGGATTTGGCAAACTTGGCGATGCTGAAAGCCGGGCTTGGCTGGAAGCGATGTTTTCTGAGGACGCCGATCTGCTGCAGGGATACTTCCTCAACAAGCTGGATGGAGCCATCTTTGAATTTGCCTTTGATCCCACCCTGGAAAACGCAGGCAACGGCGTCACGGTGAAAGGCGCTGCGCCTTCTCCCTCTCCTGAAGCTGGCAAGCTGCCAGACTGAGGGCTTGTCTTTCGCCAGTCGTCCGGGTTTAAATCATCGGCATGAAGGCCAGAGCACTCTCCCGTCGTGATCTATTCAAGCTTGGTACTGCAGGCGCTGCGGTGCTCACGACTCACGCGGAGCTGCGGGCCGCAGGCAAGAAAGCAGGACCTGTGTGTGAGGAAGGCGGTTGCTGCATCACCCCTTCGGGGGATTTTTACAATGTGGAGCGTGGCAATCCGCTGCCGTACAAGCTGCCCATCGAGAAGCAGCGGGAGATCGGCATGGTGCGAGAGACGTGGCAGCTTGAAGTCATCGCTGATGCTGCGAGCAACGCGAAGATCGAGCGGCCCATGCTGCGCAGTGACGGCGCGGCGCTGACGTTTGAAAAGCTCATGGAGATCGCGAAGACGAAGGCTGTCAGTTATTTGAAAGTCATCACCTGCAACAATCTCTCCGATCCGCTGGGCCATGGCTTGTGGGAAGGCGTGCCGCTGCGCGATGTGCTGTGGCAGTGCGGGCCGGTGGAAAACCTGCGCCACGTTTGGTATCACGGCCATCACAACGAGGACCCGAAGCAGATCTTCAAATGCTACCTGCCGATGAACCGCGTGTTTGAAGATCCGCCCGGCGAACTGCCGGTGATGCTCTGCTACAAGCTCAATGGTGAATTTCTCACCGGTGAGCGCGGCGGGCCGGTGCGCATGATTGTGCCGGAGGCCTATGGATTTAAATCGGTGAAGTGGCTGCAGCGCATCGGCTTCACGAATGCGCATCAGTCCGACGACACCTACGCAAACGGAAACAACGACATCAATTCGTGGCTCAAGACCTTCGCGCGTTTTGGCGACCTGCCGGACAAGCTCAGCACGAAGGATGAGCTGACGCTGCATGGCAATGCGCAGGTGGGCATCTCGGGTCTCAAGCGGGTGCAGTACTGGGTGCGCAATGTGAATGAGCCGCTGCCTGCAAACGATCCGCACTTCACCCAGGCGCCGTGGCAGGAGGCGCAGATCGTGCCGTTTGATGGCAGCGGCATTGCGGGCTTTCAAGGAGCGCCGCTGCATCCGGTGCAGTTTGATCCGGCGACTCGCAGGCCGCGCCAGTGGCCACTGCGCCACACGCTGTGCCGCTGGACGGCGAAGCCGGTGAAGCTGACGCCTGGAAAGTATGAGCTGCGCTGCCGGACGATTGATGAAAACGGCAATGCCCAGCCGATGCCACGACCGTTTCCGAAGTCCGGGAAGAACAACATTCAGAAAGCGCTGCTGGAAGTGGTGGCATGACGCTGCTGCGCGGCCTCATTTTCAGTGTGACAACAATGAGGGTGGTGTCCGGCCCGGATGCTGCTCTACTTTGGCCGCATGTATTCATCCACTGTTCCCTGGAAAGTCCTGTCGGCCAATGTCGGTGTCGGAATCCTCACTCCAGGCTGGACGCTTGACGTGGTTTATCCGGACTTTGCGGAACCGCGGAGTTTCGTTCTGGATGTCGTGTTTGATTCACCCTTTTCGACCATCCCTGTCGTGCATCTCGGCCTCACGGGTTTCGACATGGACCGGCGGGAAAGCTCGCGCATCACGGTGAAAGCCATGAACGTCACGGAGTTCGGCTTTCAGGCGGTCATCTCCACGTGGGATGCGTCGCGGGTGTTTTCCGTGGAGTTCAACTGGCTGGCCATCGGGGCCTGATCACGGCTTGCGAAAGCACCAGGAGCGGTAGGAGAGCTCGCCAGACTTCAGCGCTTCATACACACGCGCGCCCGGCAGTCCGGCAAAGTCGCGGCCAAGGGAGTGCAGAAACTTGGGCAGGCGCTGGCAGATGAGGGCCTCGCTGCGTGCGGCATTGATCTCCATGCCACGCAGCACCTCAGGGCGTATGTCGCGGGTCTGCACGATATCGAGCGGTGATTGGGCGATGGCCTGCTCCCACTCGGCCCATTGATCGCGGAAGCGAAAGTCGGCGTAGAGAAAATGACCGCCCGTTTTCAGCACGCGTGCAACCTTGGCCAGGAAGCCGGGGAAATCGGAATAGCAGTGTGAGGCTTCGACATTGATCACCGCATCAAACGTCTGCGGCGGGAAGGAGAGGGACTGCGCATCTCCCTGTACGAAGCGGAGGCCAGGCACCTGATGGCGCTTCTTGCAGAAGGCGATGCCGGTGGGATTGAGATCGAGCCCCGTGTAGCTCGCGGGACGCAGCGTGCGCGTGAGCCAGGAGGCGCCGCCGCCATGGCCGCAACTCACCTCCAGCACGTTCTTGTCCTGCAGATCCACCTGAGTGGCCACGTGGTGGTAGAGCTGGATGCAGGCGCGATTCGGTTCGTCAGCGGGGTCGAGCTTCAGGCCCACGGGCGGATCCGTTTCAAAGGCGTAGTTCAAAAACAGCACTTCTTCGCTGCGCAGCCGGCGTGTGAGGTAGGGATACCACAGCTGCCAGATGGCTTTGCGGACCGGGCCGATGGAGAAGAGGCGTTCGAGGAGGGACATGGAAGGACAAAGCCTGCGAGATGATGGTGGCGGATGCAACTTGCCAGTTGGCATTCGTTGTGCGGGAATAGAACCGCCGCCTGCGCCTCACACCTGGAACTGCATGCTTTGTCCGCCATGAAAGATCGTTCCCACATTCCCTCCAGCGAGATCACACCTGAGGAGACCTTTCTCAATCGGCGCTTCTTCATGAAGTCCGCCATCTGGGCGGGCTCCATGCTGGCCACGGCGGGGCTGTACCGCACCTTCAGTCCACGGCCCGAGGTGGCGAACACGGGAGCCGCCATCGCCACGGTGGCGGAGCCTGCGTTGCAGACGGCTCTGGCGGCGGATGAGAAGGTGAACTCGTTCACCGACATCGCGGGCTACAACAACTACTACGAGTTTTCGACTGACAAATCCGAGGTGGCTGCAAAGGCGAAGAATTTTGTGACTGATCCGTGGAGCGTGCAGGTCGGAGGACTGGTGCAGAAGCCGCGCACGTTTGATCTCGCGGACCTGCTCAAGTTTGAATCCGTGGAGCGCACCTATCGCTTCCGCTGCGTGGAGGGATGGTCGATGGTCATCCCATGGGTGGGGTTTCCGCTGTCCAAATTGTTGAACCTGGTGGAGCCACTGAGCGCTGCAACGCATGTGGCGTTTGAGACTTATTATGACATCAAACAGATGCCGGACTCACGCTATGCGGGCATTGATCTGCCCTATGTGGAAGGCCTGCGGCTGGATGAAGCGATGCACCCGCTGACGCTGCTGGCCACGGGATTGTATGGCAAGACGCTGCCAAATCAAAACGGGGCGCCGGTGCGGCTGGTGGTGCCATGGAAGTATGGCTTCAAGAGCATCAAGTCGGTGGTGAAGATCACACTGATGGACCGTGAGCCGCCCACGACTTGGAGTCTGGCCAATCCGGGGGAGTACGGCTTCTACTCGAATGTGAATCCCAAGGTGGATCACCCGCGCTGGTCGCAGGCGCATGAGCGGCGCATCGGCGAGATGGGCTCGCGGCCCACGCTCATGTTCAACGGCTATGCGGAGCAGGTGGCGCACTTGTACAAGGGAATGGACCTCAGCGTGGATTTTTGACCTGTATGACCTTCAGCGCAGACACACGATTTCACCGGCAGCTCTTTGTCTTCAATGGGCTGCTGCCCGCCGTGCTCATCCTGATCGACGGCTGGCGCGGCAAGCTCGGGGCCAATCCCGTGGAGTTCGTCACGCGCGCCACGGGTGTGCTGACGCTAGTCTTCCTCATGCTCACGCTGCTGGTGACCCCACTGCGCAAGATCTATGGCTGGAACTGGCTGCTCAAGCAGCGCCGCCTGCTGGGACTGTATGCGTTCTTTTACGGTCTCGCGCACCTGCTCACCTATCTGGCCTATGATCGTGACTGGCAGCTGGGAACCGTGGTGGGAGACGTGTACAAGCGGCCCTTCATTGCCATCGGCATGTTCAGCTTTCTGCTGATGGTGCCGCTGGCGGTCACCTCCACCAATGCGATGATCAAGAAGCTCGGTGGTCCGCGCTGGGCGCAGTTGCATCGCCTCACCTATTACATCACCATCGGCGGTGTGCTGCACTACTGGATCATCGTGAAGTCGGATGTGACGTATCCGTTCTTCTTCGCGGTGGTGCTGGCTGTCCTGCTTGGCTGGCGTGTGGTGGCGAGCATTAAAAAAGCGCGAGGTGCAGCACCTCGCGCTTCGTGAGAATTCCAAGGAAAGATTACTTCTTGGCAGGGGCGGCGTTCCAGACCTTGATGTCGTCAAACCAGCCGCTCTGGCCGGCGACGCCGAGTTCGATCTTGGACTTCGTTTCGTGACCAATGCCAGCCGACTTGAGGAAGGCGACGGCTTTGCCATCGATGCTCACGCGCATTTCATCGCCCACGGTTTCCACCACGACGGTGTATTCCTTGTTCTGCTCCAGCTTCACGGGGAAGGTGGCGCTCTTGCCGGCCATGAGCTTGTTCACTTCGTCCTTCTTGGCGGGGTCTTTGCGCAGTTCCTTGATGATCATGTTCTGGCTGCCTTCGCGCTCATCCATGATGGTCACCTTGTCGAGACGCACCTGGGCGCGGCAGAGGTGGCCGTAATGGGCGGCGGTGTATTTGCGGTCGTCGAATTCCACATCCATCATCGTGCAGCCGTCGAAGCGCATCTTCACCTCGATCACGGTGTCCTTGGTGGGCACTTCCAGGCCGTAAACGGCGGCATGCGCGGTGATCACGGACTTGCCATCCTTGGAGGGCTGGTCCTTCACGCGGGTTTGCGTGCCTTTGAGGGCGTTGTTTTCAAAGACGAAGGTGTCCACCACGCGGTGCCAGCGCTTGTCGTGCTCGCTGCCGTTCATGTCATCGGAGAAGAGCAGTTCCTTCTTTTCGGCGATGGGCTTGGAAGGGATCTTGGGAAGGTCAGCTGCAAAAGCCGCAGCACTGATGAGGAGGAAAGGGGCAAGGAGGGGGCGGATGTTCATGGGCGCAAGGTAACGAGTAAATTTGGCGAGTTCATGCGCTGAAATTGCCGAACTTAAGTCAGCACTTGAGTTTCATGCCCGCGAAGTGTTTGGTCATTGCCTATGAGCCAACCTGCCTGCCCGATGTGCGAGATGAATGATGTCCTGGACCACGCCGACCGCTATGAATGCATGACCTGCGGCCACGAGTGGCCGAAGGAGGCTGCGGCAGACGAGCCGGAAGCTGAACGCGTGGTGAAAGACGCCTACGGTGCGGTGCTCGCGGACGGTGACATCGTGGCGATGATCAAGGATCTGAAGCTCAAGGGCTCCAATGAAGTGCTCAAAGTCGGCACCAAATCCAAGCCCATCCGTCTGGTGGACGGCGACCACGAGATCTCCTGCAAGATGGACGGGATCGCGATCGGCCTGAAGGCCTGCTTTGTGAAGAAGGTCGTCAGCTAGGCGGCCGGCGCAGCAGCCGCTACATTCAGCTTGGGATTGATCACATGGCGCCACCATGGGGGCAGCAGCACCATGGCGATGGCCCAGAAGTAACCCACCGGAAGCTTGGGGGCCTCGGGCTCGGGGTCCAGGAGGTAGTACGGCTTCACCGCGATGTGGTGGTAGGAGTGGTGGCCGACGCGGTAGGTGATGTAGCTGGAGAAAAAGTGGTAGGTGTCCCAGGAGTGTTCCGGTCCGGTCTTTTCATATTCACCGTCCGTCTTTTGGCGCATGAGGCCGTAGTGCTGGATGTAATTGACCGACTCCAGAACGATGTGTGCGCCAAGAATGTGAGCCAGATAAAACAGCGTTCCGTTCGGTCCTGAAACCAGGAACAGGCCGGTCAGGAGCGCCACCTGGCCCAGGGCGTAGATGAGCATTTTGTTCTTCAGCAGGCCCTCACCATTGCAGCGGCGTGCCTCCATTTTCCAGCAACGGATCATGCTGCCGGGAATGGTGCGGAAGATGTAGGAGTAGATGCTTTCGTTCATCCAGGCGGTGTTCTCATCCTGATCCGTTCCGGCGTGGACGTGATGGCTGCGGATGTGAATGAGCTTGTAGTGTGGGTAGAACAAGAAGGTGGTGAGCAGCCGCTGCGTGATTTGATCAAGCGCGTCCTTCCCATGCAGCAGCTCATGCGCCGCGCCAAAACCAATGCCGCCCAGAAGGCTTGCTGAGGCGATGAGGATGCCAATTTCCATGGCATTGAAGCGATCCAGGGACATGGCCATCCAGACGACCGAGGCCATGTAGAACAAGGCGTAAAGGCGGGTGTTCCAGTGCAGCACGGCCAGATGTGCTGGGGTGAACTCGGACTTGTCAAAATGAGCGTCATCCTGCCAGCCGGTGATCCAGTCCAGCAAAGGCAGTGCGACCTGCAAAAAGACAATCGGCAGCAGCAGCCACCAGCCGCCGCCCCAAACACCCAAGGCCAGCATGACAAAGAGAGAATGGGGCAAAAGGCAGAAAAGGACGTGGCGGCTTACCGGCGGCTTGGTCTGGCTTTCAGGGGCGGGGGATTCCATGATGGCGTGATATATAAGGATGCGACTGAGCCTTGAATAGAACGGAACCAAGGCTGCAAGTTCACCTTCAGCATTTCTTGGACCCGGTCAGATAGGATGATGCGAGCGTGTGCCTTCCATGGCCACTAAAACTTTATTTAGCCGGGCGTTTTCGGGAGAAGATGGCGTTAGGGTGGCAGCCACGTACTCTCTCGTATATTGTCTTTTATTATGTCTGAAATATCCACCGCCCCCTCTCCCCAGCTCTTCTTTGAAACGATCAACGCCTTTCAGAAATCGGCGGCCTTGAAGGCCGCGATTGATCTGGGTTTGTTCGCCGCCATTGGCAATACTCCATCGACTGCTGCGGAGATCGCGACGCTCTGCCAGTGCCCGCAGCGCGGCATCCGCATCCTGGCGGACAACCTGACGATTCTCGGATTTCTCACGAAGGAGGGGGCGTCTTACACGCTCACGCCCTCGTCGGCGGTTTTCCTGGTGGAAAGTTCTCCTGCCTACATGGGAGATGCCGTGAAGTTTCTGTTCGCTCCCGGTCTGACGGAAGCCTTCACCGATCTCGCCTCCACCATTCGTCGCGGGCGGCTGCACACGACGGAGGAGGGCACCACGGCGGCCGATCATCCGGCCTGGGTGGAATTTGCCCGCGCCATGGGGCCGATGATGGCACCTACTTCACAAGGGGCGGCGGAGCTCGTGCCGCTGGACCCAGCCCGCGACACTCGCGTGCTGGACATCTCAGCCAGTCATGGGGCCTATGGCATCGCCGTTGCGCTGAAGAATCCGCGTGCGCATCTCGTCGCGCTGGACTGGGAGGCCGTGCTTGCTGTGACGGAGGAAAACGCGCAGGCAGCTGGCATTGCGGACCGCTTCAGCAAGATCATAGGCGATGCTTTCACCGTGGATCTCGGGAGCGACTACGATGTCGTGCTGGTGCCGAATTTCCTGCATCACTTCAACACCGAGGACTGCACGCGCTTTCTAAAACGTGCGCATGCCGCGCTGCGTCCGGGCGGGAAGGTGGTGATCGTGGAATTCGTGCCGAATGCAGACCGCGTGAGCCCGCCACCTGCTGCGAGCTTCAGCCTCGTCATGCTCGGCACCACGCCGGAGGGGGATGCCTACACCTTCGCCGAGTATCAGCAGATGCTCACGGCGGCAGGCTTCCGCGATGCAGAGTTTCATCCGCTGCCGCCCACGGCGCAGAGCGCGGTGATCGCGGTGGCGTGAGGAGAATCACTTCGCGCCAGGGACCAGCCGGCCTTCGTCGATCTCGATGTATTCAAACATGGTCTGCACCGTTCCGGGTGGCAGGCCGATTTCTTCCAGGCGTTCGTTCAGGCGCTGGGTGCCGGCATCGCGCCAGCCGCGCTTGGTCATGAAGGCGTTCCAGACTTCGATCTCCTGCTCGGTGGGCTGGCGGCCTGTCGCGTAGGCCCAGGCCAGCAGGCTTTCATCGCTGCCGCCTTTGAGCGTTTCGGCTTCGAGTGCGGTGTAGTCGATCTTGAGGAACTCGCAGCAGCGCCAGTCAAAGCTGCCTTTCGCAGCGCCACGCATGGGCTGCCAGCCTTCGGGCAGCTTGCCTGCGGCATTGAGGCGAATCTTGTCCAGCATGCGGCCGAAATAGACGAGGCCGTTCACTTGATCGAAAGGGCTGCGGAGTCCGGGAATGAGGGTGGGGTAGGGGAGTGCCATGATGCGGGAGCAAAGCACGGCCCGCGCAGGCCTTCAAGAAACGCCTGCGTGTGCGCAATGGCTTGAAGCGCGCATTGCAAATTGGGCTTTTTAAAAGTATCGGAAGGCATGCGCAGCCAAAAAGTCAGCAACAGAGCCCCCAGACCCTTCAAGACCAAGAATGATCGGTGGTCGGGCGTCCGCGTCCCCAAGGTGATTTTCACCGCTCCCAAGCCCGCAGTGCCTGCTGTCAAAACCGACACTGCTGCCGAGAAGGCTGCGGACAAGGCTGCTGATGGAAAGTAAATCGTGGGGGAAGTGAGCGGCGCGATCTGCAAGCAACTGCAGCGTGGGCGCATGTTGCAGTTCATGGGTCCGCGCGTGCTGTGGGCCTGGTTCAAGTCCACCGTGGCAGGCCATCTGCCAGGGCGGATCAAGGGCGATCCGCTCCAGCTTCCCGGGGCGTTTCTGCTGCATCATGGGCAGGTGATCAAAGGCCACACCTACCGCGATGCCTCGGACCGGCCGGACTACGTAAGGCTCGCGACGCCGTTACAGGCGGTGTGAGGTTTTGTATTCACGACCTTTTGGGTTGCCAGTTTGCGGTGGCTGCGGTGATCGTACTTCATGGCAACTCCTGAGAACGTCCAGATGGCAGCAAACTTCGGTCTCTTCATGCTCGGCGCCGGCGCGCTGGGACTGTTCAGCGGGACGACGCTGGGACGCGGTGGCATGGTGCGGCGTGCGGACGCACCGGGCACGTTTTACACCACCTGCGGCTCTCATCTGGCGGTGGGGGCTTTTTGTTATTTCGGGCAGTATTTTGCGCGGACGGTTTAATGTGAAGGCCTCATGCCACGCCTCCTCCTCATCCTTTTTTTCCTGAGCCTTGGGATCTTCGCTCAGAGTCCCACACCTCACACGGTGATCGTGTTTGGGGATTCCATCACCGCCGGCGGAGCTTTGCCCAAGGCGGAGCGCGGGCATCTCTGGGTGACGCAGGTGCAGCAGCAGTCGGCGGGCGCGCTGACACTGATCAATGAAGGCAAAGGCGGGCGTCCGACGAATTCGCTCCCGGAGTTTGAGGCGATGCTCACACTCCATGCGAAGGCAGACGCGCTCGTCATCGCTCTTGGCATGAATGATTCACGCGACATCACGCCGCCGTGTGTGCCCAAGGCGGTGGCGAATGTGCGGTCGATGATTGTGAAAGCGCGTGCGGCTTATGGCGAGAAACTGCCGGTGCTGCTCGTGGGGCCCTCCAATATCAACAAGGCGGCGCTGGGGCCGACGAAGCCCATCGCCAACGAACGCGAGGCCAAGCTGCGTGAACTCGGCGCTGCGTTTGAGAAGCTTGCGGTTGAAATGAAGTGCGAGTTTGTCAGCCTCTTCGGAGTCGTGCCCGATTCATCCCTGCTCAAAGATGGCGTGCATCCCGATGGCGCTGGGAATGATGCCATCGCCAAGGTGATGGGGAAGAAGTTGAAAGCGCTGCAGTGGTAGCGGTGGAGCAAAGTAGTCCTCCGCTTCGCGAGAGCGCGACAGCGTCTTGGAGTGCGTGCGGCAAGCCTGGGCGCGACGCCGCTTTCGCGGGCCGGACGACAGGCTTAGGCCGAAGAACCCATTGAACCCCGCGAAAGCGGTGTCGTCGAGGCAAGGGTATTGCCCTTGCCTCTATGCCACCGCACTCCAAGACGCTCTCGCGTTCTCAGCATGTGGCATATCCCCTCTCACCGCAGCATCATCCACAGCGTGCTGGAGCCGTGGCCGGGTGGGAAGTCCACGGGGGTGCCGAGCTTGAGGTAGTCGGCGGTGCGGCGCTTGCCCTTCGCACACCAGCGGGCGCTGCGCTCCAGGCTGGCGAGATCGAGCTTGGTGCAGTTCGTGGAAAGCAGGATGGCGCATTTCTGCGCAGCCACTTCCAGCGCGGCATCAAGCAAGTCTTCAATGTGATCTTCCACCTGCCAGCGGCGGCCGTTCTTGCTGCGGGAGAAGGTGGGCGGATCGAGGATGATGGCGTCAAAGCGCTCTCCGCGCACACAGAGCTGGGGCAGCAGCTCTGCGGCATCATCCGCCACAAAGCGGTGCTTCGTTTCTGCGACGCCATTGAGCGCGAGATTGTGCCTGCCGCGATCGAGTGACTTGCGGGACAGATCCACGCTCAGCGTTTCCGCGCCCGCGAGCGCCGCCACCAGCGAGAAGCTGCAGGTGTAGGCAAAGGTGTTGAGCACGCGCTTGGGTTTCAGCGCGTGCAGCTTGGCGCGGTTGAGGCGCTGGTCCAGAAACAGGCCGTGGCTGTAGCTGGCGCCGATGTCGAGTCCGTAACGAATGCCGGCTTCCGTGACCACGGTGGTGAGTGGCAGCGAGGCATCGCCGCTGTGCAGCACGGGCGAGACGCGGTCGGCGTTCTTCAAAGGCAGAAAGCGGTGGAAGACGCGCGCGGGCTGCCAGCCGGAATTCGTGCACCAGGTGGTGAGTCCAGCCGCGAGCAAGTCACGGGCGTCGTCGCTCTTGTAAGAAAGGATCACGTCATCTCCCAGACGCTCCACCCAGCCGCCGGGGCCTGAGGCGAGGCGATGCGCGTTGGTGCCTGCGGCTTCGATCGTTTTGCACTGGGCGGGAGTCATCCATGTCACGGATGGAGAGGCAGGACGTGGGTCGGGGGGAAGGTTCACTGCCTCACTCCTGCCGCAGGAAGGGCGGCGAGGCAATCAGAGTCGGCTGCAGACTCTCCAGGCCTTTTTGCCGGTGTCTCCAGCCTTCCATCTTGCCAAAACCTTTGCCCTTGTGGCATATAGGCCCTGGCTCTGCACAGGTGCGCAGAATCGAACCCTGTTCGCCCAATGAGCACCAAACGACTTTCAAAATGGACGCAGATCAGCTCATAGCAGGCAGTGTTGAAAAGCTGAATTCACAAGGCCGGCAACTGACGACCGGCCTCCTGTCCGTGACGGGAGGATTCATCAAGCTGGACATACCACCGCCGGTCAGTGTGACTGAATGGGCTGCAACTGTCGAGGTGATGGGACTGACTCCGCCACCGTTCATCACCCGATTATACACCGAAGTCGGGGGCGGGCGGGTCGGCCCATTCTATGGAACCTTGTCAGCCGATGATTCTGAGACTGGCCTGGCAAGAACCTATCGGGACCGTGTGGACATGAACAAGCGCTATCCGTCCTGGTTTTGGCCGCCCTCTCTGCTTCCCCTTCTTGATGCAGGCTGCGGAATTTTTTACTGTGTTGACTGCACCAGCAGCGATCTTCAGGTCATCCGTTATGATCCCAATGTGTATGAGCAGCGTCCCAAGGATATGGGGCGGTGTTTCACGACCTGCTCGTTCAATCTTTACGATGTCTGGAACTCATGGCTGACCGAAATGCCACTGCCCGATAAGACCAGGCTGCCCTGGGCCGCCTACGCTGGTTTGGTGCCTGAAGGCAAGCGTCTTCAGAACCGACGGCGGAGGCCAGGCGAGAAAGATCAACTCACCATGGACTTTTAGCTGCGGCTTCATCACCGAGTGCATTTCATGCCCGGTATTTTATATCACACCGCGCTTCACTCCTTCGGCGGCCACTGCGCGCCTGCGAGTTCCTTGGGCAGCTGTTTGGGATCGGTGGGATAAATGAGCGAGAGGTCGGGCTTGGTCGTGGCACCGGGGAGAAATTCGGTTTCCTCGGGTGCGCCGATGATGAGCCAGAGCACTTCTTCAGCGGTGTCGTTAAACACCTGGCGCAGTTGATCCGGGCCGACGTGGACGCCGCCGTGCTTGGGCACGGTGAGTGTTTCATCGCCCACGCGTATGCGGCCCGTTCCTTCGAGGACGAAATAAAACTCCTCGGCGCGGAGGTGCTTGTGCAGGGTGTTCGCGCTCATGGGCGGCATGCGCCAGAGGCGTGCGCCCATGTTTTCGCTGCCGGTGCGCTCCAGAAAGTCTGCGTTCGGGATGCGCATGAGGTTCGACAGACGCCAGGTGAGATCATCCGGCGTGATGAGATGGAAGCCTTGCACGGGGTTCATGAGCTTGCAGAAGTATGCGCCGCCTCGCGCTTCCGCAACTGCCCGCAGGCGGCATCGATGTCCGGCCCACGTGCGCGGCGCAGATGGGCCACGGTGCCATGGGCGCGGAGTTCGGTGAGGAATGCTTCCGTTTGCTCCAGGCTGCTCGGCGCATAGGTGCGGCCACGCAGGCTGAGGCCGGTGGCATTGTAGCGCAGCAAATTCACATGCATGCGCCGTCCATCCAGCAGACGCGACAGATCGCGGGCCTGCGCGAGGGAATCGTTCACGCCATCCAGCAGGCAGTACTGAATGGTGGTGATGCGGCCGCTGCTGG
This sequence comes from Prosthecobacter sp., assembly GCF_049294395.1. GTDB lineage: Bacteria > Verrucomicrobiota > Verrucomicrobiia > Verrucomicrobiales > Verrucomicrobiaceae > Prosthecobacter. The sequence goes on along the minus strand of NZ_JBAQCR010000042.1, from coordinate 5,067 downwards.
CCTGATAACGATCCACGGCGGCGAGCACGTCCTGCACATCAAAGCGTTTGCCCATGGGGAGCAGGTCGGCACGCGTGGCGTCATCGGGCGCGTGAAGAGACAGCGCGAGATGCACGCCGAGATCCGCCTCGCGCAGTTCATCAATGCCGGGCACAATGCCCACGGTGGAGATGGTGATCTGCCGCCAGCCGAAGGCACCGAGTGTGGGCGCGGCGATGCGCTGCACGGCGGCGAGCACGTTTTTGAGATTGAGCATCGGCTCGCCCATGCCCATGAAGACGATGGTGCGCAGCGTGCGGCCGGCGGCGCGTGCCTCGCGGCGCAGGTGGATGAACTGCTCCACGATTTCGCCGGAGGAGAGGTTGCGTTCAAAGCCCGTCTGCGTGGTGGCGCAGAAGTCACAGCCCATGGCGCAGCCCACCTGGCTGGAGATGCAGCCCGCTGCACGGTCCGGGTGGAAGTCCGGCATCAGCACGGACTCCACGGTGCGGCCGTCATGCAGGCGCAGCAGGAGCTTCGCCGTGCCATCTTCAGACACCTGACGCATGGCGAGGCTGGCGGCGGTGTTGGGAAAGGCGGTATAGAGCTGCTCCTCCAGCTTCTCGGGCCAGAGGAAATCGGTGCGGGTTTTCGGTGGCTGCGCAGCCAGCAGACTGCGGATCACGCGTGGGGCGTGCGCGGTGTTGAAGCCGTGGTCTTGCATCCACGTGCCCAGCTCCTCGGCAGAGAGGTCGGGCAGGGCGCGTGCGATGATGGCGCGGGTGCTCATTTCGATGAAGGGGCGCGTTTTTTCGAGGCCTTGGCCTTGGGATTGAAAGCGAGCGCGAGGTCCACCCAATGACGCAGATCCTGCTCGGAATCGTAGCCTTCCGGATCCACAAAGACATAGCCCTTCATGGGCCTGCCGGTGAAGTCCATCGGCCTGCAGCCAGGACGTTTCAGCGACTCGGCCTCCACGGCAGGATCCAGCCGCGCCATGAGGCGTGCCTGCGTCACGCCGAGGCACATCTTGTCATTCACCATGAAGCACAGCCCGCCCATCATCGACTTCGTAGTGAAGCGAAGGCGTCGGGCGGTGAGCAGATCGGTGATGCGATCCGCAAGTGAAGTGTCGTAAGGCATGGAGGCTCAGCTATGGGGACGGCGGAAGACTTTGCGAGCCTTTTCCACCTTGGCGCGGATGAAGCAACCTTCCGCGTGGTCATTGATGAGACCCATCGCCTGCATGAAGGCATACACCGTCGTCGGGCCGACGAATTTCCAGCCGCGCTTTTTCAGCTCCTTGGAAAGCGCGACGGATGCCGCCGAGGTGGACGCGGTCTGCGGTTCTGCGAGTGTCCGGGCATCCGGCTCATAGCGCCAGACAAAGGCGGCGAGGGAGCCTTCCTGCTTCACCAGCTCCTGCGCACGCCGTGCGTTGTTGATGACGGCCTCGATCTTGCCGCGATGGCGGATGATGCCAGCGTCTTGAAGCAGGAGCGCCACGTCCTTCTCCGTGAAGCGTGCCACGCGGTCGAAATCAAAGTCATGGAAGGCACGGCGGAAATTTTCGCGTTTCGCGAGGATGGTGCGCCAGCTCAGTCCGGACTGGAATCCCTCCAGGCAGAGCTTTTCAAATAGCCGGTGGTCATCCGCCACGGGGAAGCCCCACTCGGTGTCGTGGTAGGCGGGGAATTCCGGTGCGGAGGCGCACCAGTGGCAGCGTTGTTTGCCATCGTCGGTGGAGGTGTGGGTCAGGCTCATGGAGGTTCAGGAGACGAGAAATTGCAGACGCTCATCAGCCATGCCGGGATCGAGCTCGTGGATCTCAGCGGTCACGATGCCCTCGGCGACAAAGGGATCTTCGTTCACGCGCTGCTGCAGTGCGGCGTGCGTGGTCTGGTGCGCGAGGATGCCGCCACCGAGACCGGGCTCAAGACTGCCCGCCAGCAGGAAGACGCCTTCGGCGAAGCCGCGTTTGAGCCAGGCCTTGTGGCCGTCCATGAACTGGCCGGCCTGACTTTTCCTGTCCGTGAACTTGAGGAAGACGATGAACATGAGAGTGGAGTGAGGTGTGGGGTTTGAAGAGGGAAAGATCAGCGGTTGGTGCGGCGGGCGGGCCGTGTGCCGAGGCTGCCGAGCCACGCATGCACACGATGCACTTCCGCGCGGATGAAGGACTCATCGTGGAAGGCCTGCGCCAGAGTGGCGGTGCCCTGGCTCCAGGCCAGCAGGTGCATCGCATGCGCCCTGGATTCGCCGCCGCAGCCGAGCTGCTCGAACTGGCGCTTCAACCAGTCGCGAAAGAGGCTGAAGATCTTGTTCGCATGCGCGAGCGCCGCGTGCTCCAGCTTGGCCAGCTCCGTGCAGAGCGTGCCCACCGGGCAGCCGTGGAGCAGGATCTTCGTGCGATTCATGATGAGGATGTTGATGAAGCTGCTGATGCGCTCGGCCGCAGTGCAGCCCTCAGCCTCCCACTGCTCCAGCATGCCGCGTGTGCGCCGCAGCCGCAGGTCGATCACGGCTTCCAGAATGTCGTCCCGCGTCTTGAAGTGGAAGGTCAGATTTCCGCGCGTGATCTGCACCTCCGCCGCGATGTCCGCGACGGACGTGTATTCGAAGCCCTTCTGGTAAAACAGACGGTCTGCGGTTTCGATGATCCGGTCTCGTGTGGTCGGGGCGCTCATGCGGGCCTGATGCCGCCGAATTAGGACAAATGTCCTAATGTGTCAAGCGCGTGATGCGGCTGAAATTTTCGCCTGAGGCCCGCGTTTCAGCGCCCTCATGACCACGCCTTTTCGTCTTGCCGCCCTGTGTTTTGCCTTCTCGTGCAACGTCCTGCCATCCCATGCCCAGACGGGGGATGCTGACTACAAGCCGGAGCTGTTTCAAAGTTTGAAGCTGGTGTATTCGGACAACTTTGACGGCCCGCTGAACACGGAGCACTGGGAGGTGCGGCAGAGCACCACGTGGGTGGTGAAGGGCGGCGTGCTCACCGGCAGCCCGTCGTCCAAGGACTTTCAGGACAAGAAGAAGGCCAGCGCCGATCCCTCCCACGCGGGGCTGAAGCCCGTCATCTGGCTCAAGAAAGTGCCGGAGAGTTTCGTCTGCGCCATGCGCGTTCGCTACGATGCCACGACCTACCAGAAAGGTTTTCCGCTCTTCGACCTCGGTCACCACCTCCACACCCTGAGCTTCAGCGAGAAGGCCACGACACTGGCGATCAAAAAGAACGTGGAGATCCTGCCCGTGGCGGAGCCGCTCTTTGCGCTGAACCAATGGCATGACGTGGTCATCGAGCTGAAGAAAGGCACCATCCTTCTCAAGATCGACGGCAAGAAGCATGTCTTTGAAAGCAAGAACATCGACATGACCGGCCAGGCGCAGATCGACTTCAAAGCCGTGGATGGCGGCTCCTGCCAGATCGATTCCGTGCGGGTGTGGGAAGGGAAGTAGAAGCAGTCCAGCTGCGTCGCAACGGGGCAGGCCAAACTCCCGTTGTGGTGCAACGGGAGTCTCCTGGGCCCGCATCATTACACGCCTGCGCCGTGCACCTGGATCAGATGCACCTGGAAGATGAGGTCGCTGTTGGCCGGGATGTCGCCCATGGACTGGGGGCCGTAGCCCAGATTGGCGGGGATGTAGAGCAGCCACTGGTCGCCGGGCTTCATGAGCTGCAGCGCCTCTGTCCAGCCGGGGATCACCTGGTTCACGCCAAAGGTGGCGGGGGCACCGCGCTCGTAGGAGCTGTCAAACACGGTGCCATTGGTCAGCGTGCCCTTGTAGTGCACCGTGGCGGAGTCATAGAGCGTGGGGGAGCGCCCGTCCGCAGGCCCGGATGCCAGCACCTTGTAGCGCAGCCCGCTCGGGGTGGAGATCATGCCATCGGTGGATGGCGCGCCGCTGATGGCCGGAGTGGCGGCGGCTTGTGAAGCAGGCTCGGACTTCTTGCCGCTCTCGCAGCTGGTCATGAGAAGCAGGAGTGCGGCGGACAGGGGGAAGGACAATGAAGAGCGTTTCATGGTGACTGCGGTGGGTAGGGTGGTGCGGAGGCGTCGATTGGGATGGGCCCCGTGGTGGCGGAAGATGTGGGCGGGAAACGGCCCACGCGCAACCGGGATGCGTGGTGCTGCAATGAGCTGCGAGCAGGGGAATGGCGGAGGGCTGGGTGAGTGGCGAGATGCTTGGTGGCCTCGCGGCATGGCGTTTTGCGAAACGGATTTCTGGAAAGCGAGCGTGGCGACGCTCGCGGCGGCTTGAGGACAAGCCGCCCTACCTCGCGCTGGGCGCTCTCATATCCAGCGCAGGTAGGGCTGGCTGTCCTCAGCCAGCCGCCGTCGGAGCCCACGATCTTCGAGCAAGAAGCAGCCTGCTAAACGGAAATGAGTTTTGCGAAGCGCTGCAACCCGCTTGGGGGAGGGTTCAGTCAGTTGTGTCAGTTCTGTCAGTGCGTTTTGAAAGAGGGAGCCTTTTTTTCATCGCTCCAGGTGAAGAATTGCATGCCCCAAGTTGCCTTGTGGCTGTGCAACAACGTTCGGCTCCGCATCATCCATGCTTCTTAGGAAACCTCATGCGCCTTGCGGTTGCGGCGCGCCTCCTTGTTCCACAGGACCAGGGCAGCTTTGTCAGACGCTGCCCCCAACCGAGGGGTTTTGGAGGTTTCGGAGGTTTTGGAGGCTCATTTTGAAAGGGGGAGTGTTTTTTCTGAGCTCCCAGGCGGTTGGGGGCGGGAGGTTTTGAGGGTTTTGATGGTTTTGAGGGTTCCTTTAAAAAGGGGGAGTGTTTTTTACACGTGGGGATTCCCGTAGTGGCATGACTCAAGGGGTACTGAATGACGTGCCAGTAGATGCTATCGCATGATATTCACTGGTAATTATCACGGGCATGGCCTCACTTTGTTCCTCTGGCTGAATTCACTGCGCTACGGTTTCTGCCTGCCTACCAGGGGTGAAGGACAGCAGACTAACTAGGCAGTGTTTTAAAACTTCTTGAAAGGCTGCATCCAATCGATGACGGCGGCAAAAGCCAACAGAGAGGTGAAGTGCAAGGCAAGTTTATCGCGGCGCAATGACAAGCAGGCCCAAAGCT